>JACKAT010000002.1 GCA_020634935.1 Anaerolineales bacterium | reverse complement strand
ATCTACCAGTTGGATACCAACGGCCTCGAAGGCCCCAATGGCGAACGGGTAGACGACTGCTGGCAGATCATCCGCGGCCGGGAGGGCATGATCCTCCGGGCCGAATTCCGCGTGCCGCCCGGCCGCCCCTACCGCCTGGAAGACATTCGCGTCGATGCCGAACCGCTGCGGCACGGCGGCCAGCTCGCCGCCAAAATCAAAATGTTCCTGCAAGGCAAAGGCTTCGACTTCGGCCAGCCGCCGCCCCGCCCCCATTTCTGCTCTTACCGCTGCTGCGCCGACCAGGGAAACTTTGATCTGAAAAAGGTAACCGCTATTGCGTCGGAACTTACCTAGTGTTATAGCTCCGGTTGCCGTCTATCTGTACAAATCGGGGGGTAGGAAGTAGGGAGTAAGGAGTAAGGGAAAAAAACCTTTCTACTGCTTACGCCATATCATCAAGTGGAAAATTGGACTCAAAGAGGGCTGGAGTAGGGATTAAGAGACCCCCTACTTCCTACTCCTTACCCCCTACCCCCAAAGTAGCAGCTTGGTCTATTATTTATAATGAACGAACCCATCCTAGCCGCCAACGACATTCAGGGCAACATCGCCCCCGGTTTTAGCAAACCGCACCAACTGTTTATCACCCTCAAGCTTCATCAGGCCGAGTCCGGCCGGTCGCTGTTGCAAGCGCTGCTGCCCGGCCTGACCTCGATGGCCGAGGTGTACGATTATCTCCAGCAGCGCAAGGGCTATCTGACGCGGGGCGAAACACCCCCCGCCGATGAGCAAACCGTCTGGCTGAATGTGGCCTTGAGCGCCGCCGGGCTGCGCCGGTTCAACCACCCGGAGATCGAGGCGCTCGATCCCTCGTTTGCTAAGGGTATGGCCGCCCTATCCGGCGCTTTGGGCGACCCCCACCAGCCCGATCAGCCCGGCCACAAGCGCCGCTGGCTGGTTGGCGGCCCGGACAACGAGGCCGACCTGTTGATCATCATCGGCGCGGACACGCCCGCCCGGCTGGCCGAGCAGCAAGCCTGGCTCACCGATCTCATCGACGCCGACCCCGGCCTGACGCTGATCCACACCGATTTTGGCCAGCGCCTGGCGGACGATAAAGAACATTTCGGCTTTAAAGACGGCATCTCTCAGCCCGGCCCGCGCGGCTTGGTGCCGACCGATCCGCCGGAAGCGTTGACCACGCGCTACCTCGTTACTCAGCCGGCGACCGGCCCGGAGTTCGCCAAGCCCGGTCAGCCGCTCATCTGGCCCGGCCAGTTTATTTTGGGCTACGCCCCCCAATCGAGTACCAATTATCGCGAGCCGCTGCCTGTGCCGGCTAACCTGCCGCCCCTGGCCCGCAACGGCTCGTTTCTGGTTTATCGCCGGCTGCGGCAGGACGTGGCTAAATTTAGGGCCGCCAGCCGGGACATCGCCGAGCGGCTGCAAGCCGACCCCGATTTTGCCCATTACGACCAGGCCCGCGTAGAAGCCGCCTTTGTCGGCCGCTGGCCCAGCGGCGCGCCCTTGGTCCGCTCCCCGAAGCAGGATGACCCCGCCCTGGGCGCGGATCGCTTTGCCAACAATCACTTCGGCTTTAGCGACCCGGTCGATGACATGCCCTTGGTCGATAATCCCCCGGTCAGCGGCCTGCCGCAGGGCGATTACTGGGGCCTGGCCTGTCCCCGCTTCGCCCACATCCGCCAGGTCAATCCCCGCGACCTGTCCACCGACCAGGGACCGGCCGCCCAAACCCTGACGTGCAGCATAATACGGCGGGGCATTCCTTTTGGCCCGGCCTATAATCCCGCCGAACCGCCCGACAGCCCGACCAACCAGACCGAGCGCGGCCTGATTTTCATTGCCTACCAGGCTTCCATCAAAGATCAATTTGAGGTGCTGCACAACCGCTGGATCAACAGCGAAGCCGGGCCGGAAGACGCCGGCCTGGATATGTTGGTGGGCCAGAATCACCGGCCCAACCGGCCGGCCATGTTTCGCCTGCGCACAGCGACGGCCACGGCCAAAGCATTTGACGTTGACGACATTAATTGGATTATCCCGACCGGCGGCGGCTATTTCTTTACCCCGTCGCTGACGGCGGTGCGGCGGCTGGCCGGTGAACCCGGTGCGGCGGCGGCAGAAAGCGACCCACCGATGCAATACCAAAAAATCGCGCCCACCCTATTAGCCCTTTACGAAGATTTTCGCGCCCACCAGCAGACCGGGCTGGCCAAACATCGATCCAGCCTGACCGTGGTGGCCCCCGCAGACAGCCCCAAACCGGCCCGGATTGTGGTTTTCATCACCTGCACCGACACAGCCACGTTCGATCATCTGTTGCCCCACGGCATCGAGGTCAACCAGACCACGGGCCAGCGCCGGACGGCCATCTTGCCCATCGACAAGCTCGATCTCCTGGCCAACGAGCCGGCCGTGCAGCGCCTTACCCCGTCCAGCCGGCTGAAACCGATGCTGGACGCGGCGGTTGAGCGCATCCACCTGCCGCAGTTTAGAAGCCGGACCGGCTTAACCGGCCAGGGCGTGATCATCGGCCTGATCGACAGCGGCATCGACACGGCCCACCCGGCCTTTGCCGGACGTATTTTGCGCATCTGGGACCAAACCCTGCCGCGCAGCCGGGTGGCGTATGGCCGGGAACTTAGCCCGCTGTCCGCTTCAAAAGACGATTATGGCCACGGCTCGCATATGGCCGGGATTGCCGCCGGCAGCGACCCGGTGTATATGGGCCTGGCCCCGGAGGCCGAGTTTGTCGTGGTCAAGAGCGATTTCGGCGGCGGCCACATCGGCGACGCCGTCCGCTACATTTTTGACGTGGCCGACGAACTGAAACGTCCGGCCGTAGTCAATATTAGCCTGGGCGGGCACGACGGCCCGCACGACGGCACGGATGATTTGTGCCTGCTGATCGATGAGCTGCTGCACGACCACGGCCGGCCGCGGCCGGGCCGCCTGATTACCTGCGCCGCCGGCAACGAAGGCGAGCAGGCCATCCACGCCCGCCTGACGCTGCGCCAAAACCAGGAACAGGCGGTGCGCTTTGAAGTGCCGCCGTCTCAACCGGCCGGGGACCAGCCGCAAGCCATTACCGTGGCGCTGATCAACGGCTGGTACGCCGGCCAGGATGAAATTGAGATTTCGGTCGAATCGCCCAGCGGTTCACGCACGGCCTACCAGCCGGTGATCCGGGCCGGGAACAGCATGCAGCGCTACGATATGCCCGACGGCCGGATTACGGTTTTTACCCCCGGCCCCGATTTTGTCAACCGCGACCATAACTTTGTGGTCATGCTGGAGCCTAAAACGGCCAACCAGCCGCTGCCGCCGGGGATTTGGCGGCTGCTGCTGCGCGGCCGGATGATCCAGCAGGGGTTGGTCGATATCTGGTCGGTGGATAACAACCGCAAGCTGGTGGTTAGTTTTTTGGATTTTGTTGACCACCAGGTCAAAATCGGCGCGCCGGGGTCGGCGGCCAGCGCGGTAACGGTGGCCGGGGCGATTTCCAAAGTGCAGTGGACCGCCATTGACGGCCAGATTGAGGAGCACCCCGGTATAATTGGCGATATTTCACCGTCGAGCAGCGCCGGGCCGCTGCGCACCGGCGCGGCCAAACCGGACGTGACCGCCCCCGGCGAATGGATCATCTCGACTATGGCCGCCGGGTCGCCGCATCCGCGCCACCTGATCATTGATGATCAGCACGTCATCCAATACGGCACCAGTATGTCGTCGGCGCTGATGGCCGGTATTGCCGCGCTGCTGCTTCAGCGCGATCCAAATTTGACCTACGCTCAATTCAAAGCCCTGCTCAAAGCCCAAAGCGCCATCCCCAACCGGCCGGCCGGGGCCTTTGACCCCCGCTGGGGCTACGGATTGATTAACATGTTAAAACTTTGATCCTATTTACATTTCCCCCTAAAGTAGAGTAGACTTTTGTTAAGATACTTTACATGTCAGGTGACTGGCACTTAGACTTGGTAAAAGTGGGTTCATATTCCGCCTAAGAATTCACTATTTTAAGCCAAAGTGCCAGTCACCTGAACCGTTACGGCTTTTTGTTAAGATACTTTACGGCGATAATCATAACTTCCTATCCAGTACCCATTGACAACGAAATAGCTCAAGCACCTGCCCGATGTGGTCCAAGCGCGTAGTATGTATTCCGTATCACCAGCAGCTACGCACGACGTTGTTGGCGCTGCAAATTGGCGTCATCTGCGAAAATAATAGGACCCGGATTGCCCGGATTTTCACTGATCTGGATTTTTTATGCGTGTTGATCCGTATGATTCGTTTAATCCGTGTTCCAATTTTGGTTGTGGCTTGGCCACGTGACGTACTACACTATAGGCGTGTAGGGTAATTATTTTCCTTAGAGGTAACTTACTCGGCAGACCAGCAACCGACCGTTTTTTTGGCGGGGATTTGGGGATTAGGGGCTAAATTTTTTGGAAAAATCCCCAAATCTCCTAATCTCCGCTAGAAATTTTCGCGATCTGCGGCGGCTGAGTAAATACCCTTAGAGATACTTAATCTGCACCTGGCCGCTGCCACCGGCCAGCCTCAAACCGATGGAAAAACCCGACGTTGGGTTTCATTCGCTGCTTGCCAGCCGGCCTGACGATGAACACCCAACCGCTGCTTGCTTCCCGCTATCTCCCGCACCGATTCAATCCAGCCCCCAGTTTGCCCCTCACCCGCTTTGGCCCGGCAAGACAACCAGAGTCTATGGGTGTACAATCAAGCTCGAAACAAATACACGGGAGACTGAGATCAGGTGACTGGCACTTAATCCCGATAACGGCAAGGTTATATTCCATTCAGCTTTCTTGATTTTGAGTATAAGTGCCAGCCACCTTAAGTAATTTTCATAACTAACTTGTGAGTTTGAGACCAGGATGAATAGACAGGATTTACAGGATTTCCAAGATTAAAATAAGGAAAAATCATATTAATCCTGTTAATTCTGTCTAAATTAATGTAACAACTTAGAGTTGAAAACTACTTAAGAGTTACCTCAACACAATACACGGGGGACTGATGCATCATTTAACGCCGCACTTTATTATCGAAAAGTTTAAACACGGGCTACACCAGGGCCAATTTCTCGCGGCCAGTTTGTTTATCGATATCTCCGGTTTTACCGAGGTGACCGAAGCGTTAATGGCCCACCAGCAGTATGGCGTTGAGGCCCTGGCCCGGATTATGCGGGCCATCTTCGACCCGCTGGCGGCCAGTATTTACCACCACGGCGGCTTTATTGGCACCTGCGCCGGCGACGCCATTACCGCCCTCTTCCCCATCGAGCCGGAGCAGCCGGTCCGGGCCTACCAGCGGGCGCTGGCCGCGGCCTGGGCTATCCGGGAACACTTGCGGACCGCCACTCAAAAATCCCGGTACGGGACATTTCATTTTACGGCCAAAACCGGCCTGGGCGGCGGCCGGGTGGAGTGGGGCATTATTACCGGCCCCACCGCCCATCAAAATGCTTGTTATTTCAAAGGGCCGGCCGTGGAAAGCTGCGCCCAGGCTGAACATTACGCCATTGGCGGCGATATCATCCTCAGCCGGGACGTTTACCACCAACTGCGCCCGGCGGTTGAGGTCGATCCGCTGGCCGGGACCCCTGACTTTGTCAAACTCAAAATCGTTGAGGCCGCCCTGCCGGAGCCGGGGGCCATCACCCTGCCGGAGATTACGCCGGAGCAGGCGGCGGCGTTTCATCCGCTGGCGTTGATCCAACAAAGGGCCTCCGGCGAATTTCGCCACGCCCTGAACGTGTTTGTTAATCTGGCCGATCTGAACAGCCACGACCAACTGGCCCAAACGATGCAGGTGGTTTTTACCCTCCAGCAGCAGTACGGCGGCTATTTGAACCGGATCGATTTTGGCGATAAAGGCTGCCACCTGCTGCTCTTTTGGGGCGCGCCCGTGGCCTATGAAACCGATATCGAGCGGGCCTTGACCTTCCTGCTGGATTTACAGGCGGCCCTGACCACGCCGCTGCGGGCCGGGGTGACTTACCGCATCTCCCACGCCGGGTTCATCGGCTCGAAACTGCGCGAAGAGTACACCTGCTATGGGCGCGGCATCAACCTGGCCGCCCGGCTGATGACCCACGCGCCGTGGGGCCAGATTTGGCTGGATGAGGAGATGGTCCAGCGGGCCGACCCGGACTTTGCCAGCCAATTTATCGATAATATGTCGTTTAAAGGCTTTGCCGATCCGATGGCGGTCTACCAACTGCTGGGCCGGCGGGCGGCCGGCGACGCCCGGCTGTCTGACGAGCCGATCATCGGGCGCGAGACCGAACTGGACCGGCTGCTGGCGGCGATTGCCCCGATTTTTGCCGGCCGCTTTGCCGGCGTAATTACCGTCCACGGCGAGGCAGGCATCGGCAAGAGCCGGCTGCTGGACGAACTGCACCGCTCGTTGACCGGCGCGGCCGGCGACCCGGCTACCCCCTCCCAGCCTCCCCCGGCTAGGGGGAGGAGCCAAGACTTCCCCCCCAGCGGGGGGGACAGCGGGGGCGAGAATAGGGGCCAACCCCACCTGTCCGCCCTTGAACCCCCGGACGGAGGAGAAAAAGGCCAAATTCCCGCCTCTGGGGAGTTAGGGGGGCCAGAGTCCGTCCCGAACTCAAGACCATTACCCCCGCCGGTGCGCTGGTTTTACTGCCCGGCCGATGAGATTTTACGCCGGCCGCTCAATCCCTTCCGCTACTGGCTGCGCCACTATTTTCAGCAGGCCGACGGTCACAGCGAGGCCGACAACAAAGCCCGCTTCCGGCGCATCTTAGACCAACTGCTTGAACAGGTCAGCGATACGGCGCTGCGGGCCGAGCTGGATCAATTTGCCGTCTATCTGGGCGGCCTGGTGGATTTGCACTGGCCCGATTCGCCCTACGAGCAGTCTGACCCGAAGCTGCGCTTTGAAAACACGCTGCGGGCCATCAAAAACCTGATCAAGGCCGAAGCGAGCCGGCAGCCGGTGGTGCTGGAACTGGAAGACGCCCATTGGCTAGACCGGCAGTCGCAAGAGCTGGTGACGCTGCTCACCCGCAACATCGAGCGCTTGCCGCTGGTTGTGATCTGCGCCGCCCGCTACGGCGACGACGGCAGCCAACTGCAACTGCCGCTGGATGACGACGTCCGCCGCCAGGCCATCGACCTGACCTATTTTAATGTGGCCGACAGCCAGCAGCTGGCCCAGGAGCTGCTGGACGGCCAGATATCCGATCACTTTGGCCAGTTTCTGGTGGATAAGAGCCGGGGCAACCCGTTTTTTATCAAACAGTTGATTTTGGACCTGAAGGAGCGCGGGGCGTTGATCCGGCGGGAGCGGGGCGGCCGGGTCAACTACGTTTTGAATCCGCTGCGCACGGAAGAGGTGCCGGCCGATATCCGAACCATTCTGATTTCCCGGCTGGACCGGCTGCCCTGGCCGGTTAAGCACGTGGTCCAGGTGGCTTCGGTTTTAGGCCCGGAATTTGAGGTGCCGGTGCTGGCCCAAATTTTGCCGGGCAACCAGCAGTTGAACCAGCATTTGCGCTACGCCGAAACCGAACAGGTTTGGGTGGGCTTGAACGGCGACCGCTATTTGTTCAAGCACGCTCTGCTGCGCGATTCAGCCTACTCGATGCAGGTCAGCAGCCAACTGCGCAGCCTGCACCGCCGCGGCGCCGAGGCCCTGGAAACGCTGTACGCCCATGATCTGCCGCGCCACTATACCGCCCTGGCCTACCATTATGAACGGGCCGAGCTGGCCGAAAAATCGATCATTTATCTGGAGCGGGCCGGCGACCAGGCCAAGGCCAATTACCAAAACGAAAACGCCCTGACTTTTTTCGACCGGCTGCTGCAATACCGGCTGGATCGGGCCAAACAGATGATGATTTACAGCAAGCAGGGCGAGATTCTCAATTTGCAAGGGGAATGGGATTTGGCCCTGGCTAAATTGCAGCAAGGGCTGGCCCAACTGCAAGGTTTGGAGAACACCCGGCACGAGGCCCAACTGCGGGTGGTGCTGGCCGATGTGCTGCTGACCAAAGGGGCTCACGATACCGCCCTGGCCCACTTGGAGATGGCCCAGGAGATAGCCGAGACGGTTCAGGACCCGGAAATTCTGTTCAAAACATTGATTACGCTGGCCCGCAACTATATGTACAAACTTGAGCCTGAACGGGCTTTGGCGATGAACCAACAGGCGCTGGCGCTGGCCCAGGCGTTAGGCGACGAGTACGGCGCGGCTATGGCTATGGCCGGTATGGGCGCGGTTCACGCTATGCGCGACGAGGCCGACCAGGCGTTACCCAATTTGCTGGCGTCGATCCCCATTTTCAAGAAGTTGGGCGACAAGCGGGAGATGATTCACCCGCTGTTCAACACCGGGGTGGTTTATCATACCAGCGGCGATTATGATCAGGCCCTGAGTTATTTTCACCAGGTGATTGAGGAAGCGGCCGAGATTGGCGACCGGGTGGGGGTGTGGCTGGCGCTCCATTTCATCGGCCACATCCACCACTCGGCCGGCCGGCACCAGCAGGCCATCCCCTTCTTTTTAGAGGCGCTGCAAAAGCGGGCCGAAACCGGCGAAGATGGGCTGATTAGCCAGACCGAGCCGTACCTGGCCACGGCCTACGCCAGCCTGGGCCGGCCCGCCGCCGCCCTGAGCGCCGCCCGCCACTACTTTGAAAAGCTGGCCGGCGGGCAGCGCGATGTGGAACAGGGCCGCGCCCACGTGGCCGTGGGCATGGTGTTGAGCCAGCTGATCATCAACCGCCAACCGGCCAACCCGCCGGACGCCTCACCTGGCCGGCCGGCCGACCGGGCCGCCCTGTGCGCTGACCTCAAGGCCATTGGCCAACTGACTGGCCTGCCGCTCAACCCCAACGCCTATTTTCAGCAGGCCATTGCCGCCGCCCAAACCGGCAGCCGGCCCTACCCGATGACGCTCATTCCGGCTTTATATGAGTACGGCCGCTTTTTATACCGCACCGGCCAGCGAGAGGCCGGCCTGGCCCGGCTGGCCGAAGCCAAGGCCCAAGCGCTGCAACTCAAGATGCGCGGCAAAATTGCCCGCATTAAAGACGCCTGCGCCGATCTGGGCCTGGATTTTGACGCGCTCGGCTAACGCCTAGCCGGCCGAAGCCTCAATTACCGCCCCGGCCTGGCCGGTCACCCGATCGACCACGCGGCCGGCTTGCAGGCGCGGATGAGTGCGCAGCGCCTGCCGTACATAGGCCTCGGCCGCGCCATACGTGCCAAACGCCTGATCCTCTTGCCACGCCCCCAACTCCGACCGCCGCACCTGGACCACAAACCGCTTGATAAACCGCTGAAATAGGGGAGACGCCATAAATCACCTGTCGCTTTAACTGTACCCCAGAGGGGGTCAGTTCCAAGACGTAACCACACCAAACGCTTCTTTTTTTAGACAAAATTAACCGGATTTACAAAATATCTGGTTTATTTTATCCGGTTAATCGGGTCAATCCTGTCTATTTTTGCTCCGTCTCGGATAGGACTGAATAGACTTGGTTGTATCCTGTATTGTACACCCGACCAACCCCAAATTGACAAATCAGTGAGGAAATTTTCGACGCGATGGTTCATCTTTAAAAAAACCTATCAACGAGCACGCCCGCGCGACGTCATTTCTAAAAAAGACATCCGAAAAGTTACAAATAAGACGTCATTTCTAAAAAAGACATCGAAAAAGTTACAAATAAGACCCCTTTTCTAAAAAAGAGGTCTGAAAAGTTACCAATCAGACCTTCTTTCTAAAAAAGAGGTCTGAAAAATTGTAAATCACTCTAACTTTTTAGAAAAACGGTCCGAAAAGTTACAATCTAACTTTCTAGAAAAGAGGTCGAAAAAGTTAGCCGGCAGACCTTCTTTTATAAAAAGACGTCGTAAAAGTTAGCCAGCGGACCTTCTTTTTAGAAATGACGTCGTAAAAGTTAGCCGGCGGACCTTTTTTTTAGAAATGACATCGAAAAAGTTAGCCGGCGGACCTTTTTTTTAGAAATGACATCGAAAAAGTTAGCCGGCGGACCTTTTTTTATGAAATGACGTTGTAAAAGTTAGCCGGCGGACCTTTTTTTATGAAATGACGTTGTAAAAGTTAGCCGGCGGACCTTCTTATTAAAATAGTGATCTGTAAAATTGTAAATTGAACGGTCTCTTTATAAATAAGACATCAAAAAAGTTGACTGTTTCCCCCTTGGCGTAAGTTCAGGCCTCGGTTGGTTCTATCAGGTCCTATTTTCTGTTGTAATACTTAAGGGACATTGTACTTAGCTCATAATTATGTTAGAATTGAGAATAAGTTAAACGATTTATAGTGAATGACTCCCCCTATATCATTTCGAGTGAAGAATGAGCGAGAAATACACCGTAATATTCGCTTTCGAAAGGGAACCGAGTCATTTACTCCATTCGAGCGCTTCGATCTAGTATAATGTTGAACCCCCGACAGAATCGATCCAGATTGCTGTTCGGGTGCTGAACAGCAAAGGAGCCGTTAAGATTAATTTCCTTGATTGCGCCTACGAGATCCTTAAGAAATCAGATACGCCCCTCCATTATACCGAGATTACCAACCGCGCTCTGGCGGCTAATATCTTGGATACGAAAGGCCAAACCCCAGAGGCCACGATGGGGTCGCGGTTGTACACCGACACCAAGCAGCCTAATTCTCGTTTTCGACGGGTTAAGCGCGGTGTTTTTGGTCTAGTGGAAACGCAATCACCGGGTATTGCTCAAAGAATTACGACCCTCAACGAGCAAACCCGCAGCGATTTGCGCCAGAGGCTATTCAAAATGCCGCCCGACCGCTTTGAAGTGCTGATCAGCCAACTCTTAACCGCCCTCGGCTTTGAAGAAGAAACCATTGAAGTGACGTCTTACAGCAATGATGGTGGTATTGATGTACGCGGTATATTGAATGCAGCCGGTATCACCAAAATAAATGCCGCAGTGCAGGCCAAGCGTTGGAAACGAAATATCCAGGCCCCGGCTATCCAGGCGCTGCGCGGTTCGCTCACCGTTCATGAGCAGGGAATCTTTATCACGACCAGCAAATTCTCTAAAGGGGCTATTGCCGAGGCCGAAGCGCCGGGCAAAACGCCGGTCAGCTTAATTGATGGTGACAAGTTGGTCACACTTTTAATCCGGCACGAAATTGGCGTGGTAAATGAGCGCCACACACTCCATACGTTGGACGAAGCGTGGTGGGATGATGTGGCCGGCGCGGATGAATCACTGCCGGAGCCAATGCCACAGACTATTGTAGAAACATCCCCTGTAACTTACCCATTGCCCATCTGGGCCAAAACCAAAAAAGCCCATTTTCAAGCCGAACTGCTGGATATTAATGGGCGAACGTGCTACAACGGCGTCGAGTACCAATCACCATCCGGGGCGGGCCAAGTAGCAAGCGGTTGGAAATCGTGTAACGGCTGGACGTTTTGGTATTACCAACATCCTGAAACGAAAGAACACAGAACTATCAATATACTTAGGCAGGGATTGGATTGAGAAAAATTAACCATGTCCGGTGATATTTTCCTCCTTCAAGATGACGGCGAACTGGTGGAATTAAACGAGGCCGCTTACGAAACGGAAGCACTGCTTCAACGGTTTCTAGCCCAATATCCTGATCTGTTAGCCGGCAAGCAAATGAACCCCGAAGCGCCGCGAAAGTGGCTGCTGATTAGCCGCGAGATGGCAGTGCCGTTGGGGGAAAACGACTCGGTCTGGGCCTCGGTGGATCACTTGTTTCTCGATCAAGATGCCGTTCCCACTTTGGTTGAAGTAAAACGTAGCTCCGATACGCGCATTCGGCGTGAAGTTATCGGGCAAATGATTGATTATGCGGCCAACGCTGTTGTTTATTGGCCTATAGAGAAAATCATCGCTCGCTTTGAAGCGACGTGCCAGGAACGAAACATCGATCCGGCTGATCAACTCATCCAGTTACTTGGGTCTGACCATGACGCCGAGAAGTTTTGGCAAAGTGTCAAAACGAACCTACAAGCCGGTCGCGTGCGGATGGTCTTTGTGGCTGACGAAATCCCCGTACCGCTGCGTCGCGCCGTTGAATTTCTGAATGAACAAATGGACCCGGCGGAAGTGTTGGCGGTGGAAATTAAGCAGTATGTTGGCCGCGGCCTCAAAACTCCAGTGCCTCGGGTGATTGGCCAAACCAGTGAAGCACAGAAGCGCAAGACGGTGCAGCGAACAAGTAACAAGTGGGACGAGCCTGCCTTTTTTGAGGATTTGGCACGGCGCCAAGGGCTGGGTGAAGTTGTCGCTGCCAAAAAAATTCTTACCTGGGCGAGAGACCGAGGGCTGCGAATTTGGTGGGGTGAAGGCGCGCGCACCGGCTCTTTTGTTCCCGTGTTCGATCACAACGGTCAAGGCTATCAACTCTTCGCCGTAGCTACGTATGGCCGGATGGAAGTATACTTTCAGTGGTATCAATATAAGCCTCCTTTTGACGCTGAGGCAAAACGACGCGAGTTACTTGATAAGCTCAACGCTATTAAAGGCATAAACTTTCCCCCAGATGCCATCACTCGCCGCCCAAGTTTTCCGCTCAAGCTTTTCGAAAATGAACAACAAGGCAATCAGATATTGGCCGTGTTTGACTGGTTTATTGAGGAAGTGAGAAGAGGCTGATGTTATGGGTGAAGAATGTTTTGATACGATGCTTAAACCGGTATGGTGACATCATGCAAATAGGCTAGGAGATTAAATGGAAACTGAAATACTTCGAGAGTTGCTAACCCAACCCGAAACCGCTACCCTAGAATTCAAGCGCGAACTGTACAAACTTGATGGTGTTAAAGCCGAAACCAAGAAACGGCAGAAAGATGAACTGATTAAAGACATTCTCTCGCTGGCCAACGGCAGCCCTCTTACTGTTGGCGACAAAGCATATCTTATCATCGGTGCGGATGATGAACTCCAGCCAGACGGCAACCGGGAGCTATTTGACGTTGATCCCAATTCGTTAACTAAAAAGCGTATCCTACAGATAGTTAATACTGCTTGTCACCCTTCCTTGCAAGATATCGAATGCGAATCGGTTGAGTTTGAGGGCAACCGTCTGCTGGTTATTACTATCTGGCCTACACCTCATTTGCATGAAACAACCCGCGACCTCGTTACGTCTAAAAGTAGCTTCAGCAAACATACTGTCTTTACCCGCCACGATGAAAACATTGATGTTGCCTCCCAACGAGAGCGGGAAGCCATTTTAAAGCTCAAACAAATTCATACGGCGGATACACGCAACGCGCCACCGATTAGGTTCGGTGCGGTTGTTGGGGCAGCAGCAGGGGCTTTTACCATTGGCGGAACTCTCTACAAGAAAGGTTCAACGCGACCTTCCAGTGAGGAAACGATTAGAACGTTGACGCTTGGGGCAATTGTAGGGGCTTTACCGGGAATGTATGCGGGTTGGATTTATAATGGAGTGGTTGAGGCGAGATACAACTGGCACTTTTTAACCCATCGAAACCGGATCATAACGCTTGGGATGGGGATTATTGGGATGCTGATCATGCATCCAGTTATTCGTTTAATTGAGAGGATTTTATCGAGCAGGCATCGTAATTAATGGTAACCTCTCCCACTCAAATATATTGGCGCATCGATGGCTTGGTGTGAGATTTAGTAAAGCGCAACAGCGCAAAACTCGTCAAGAGGTTAGGACAAAAAGGTGAGAGAACGGTACAGTTGTCATCTTCGAATGAATAAGCAACAGTAAATTCATCCGTCTCTAATCCCAGTCGAAGCCTTCTTCTCAAGAACTTTGCTAATCAAATTACCTTGAGGTAAAGTATCATCATTGCAGAGACGGAGTTAAATCGATGACTTCACGAACCATTACCTTGGATTTACCGGAAAATTTATATGTGCGGTTGCAGCAAGCGGCCCAAGCCACCCAACAGTCGTTTGATGCGATATTGCTGCGGGCGGTTCAGGTGGGCAGCCCGCCGGGTTGGGATGACGTTCCGGCTGAATTTCAAACAGACCTGGCCGCCCTGGATCGGCTCGATGATGCGGCCTTGTGGCAAGTGGCTCGCGCCCAACAATCCGAAGCAGAAATGACACGCTATCAAACGCTGCTGGACAACAATGCTAACCGCACCATCACCTCGACTGAACAGGATGAATTAGACCAGCTCAGAATGGCGTTTGACCGCCACATGCTGCGTAAAGCTCAGGCTTTGGCTTTGTTACGCTGGCGAGGACACCAAGTACCGCCCCCTGACCAACTTCACGCGCTTCCATGAGTACCTATCTATCAACTGAGCTGCGCCATCGTTTACTCGAAGCCGATAACCGTCACTGCGCCTATTGCCACACCAGCCAGGCCAATACCGGTCAGCCGATGACCATTGACCACATTATACCTCAAACCCAAGGCGGTGAAACGGTGTTTGAAAATCTTTGTTTTGCCTGCCGTCGCTGTAATGAGTTCAAAGGAAGCCAGGTCACGGCGCAAGACCCGCTGACCGACGAAACCATTCCTCTATTTCACCCACGCCATAATGTCTGGCGTGATCATTTTGTCTGGAATCCTTCCGGGGCTGAATTGGTTGGTTTAACTGCGACAGGACGAGCGACTATTGTTGCTTTGAATATGAATAATCCGCTGATTGTGGCGGTGCGCCGTCGCTGGGTTAGCGTTGGTTGGCATCCGCCGCAAGAGTAGGTTGGTTGAGCCGGAAACCTTGTCTTTTGGTGGGCGAATAATGGGTACACCGGATGATCGAACGCCACGCGTGCGAACCATCTGGTTTATTGAAACCGGAGAACAAATCCCCCGGTTGGTAACGGCCTATCCATTAGCGAGGACTGACAATGATTAAAGAACTTGATCAAGTGGTGTTGACGACCGATTTACCCGAACACGGTCTTCAGCAAGGTGATATCGGGACGGTGGTGCTGGTTCACCGGCAGGGCCAAGGTTATGAAGTTGAATTTATTACTCTGGCCGGCGACACGGTGGCGGTTGTTTCCCTGGCAGCCGGCCAACTGCGAACGATTGGCCGGCGAGAAATCGCTCACGCCCGCGCTATAATTTAGCGGATGTGTCCCATATTAAAGTAGAAGTAACCACTCAGGTATGTCATTTCGAGCGACGAAGGAGCGAGAAATCCCTGAGATGACCGTTTGCAACCGAACGCTGTAGGGATTTCTCCGCCTGCGGCTACGAAATGACATGATGGCTGGGTAGTTACCCGTTTTCAAAAAATAAAAGCCGAGGTAGACAATAAATTAGAAAATAGTTATAATGGCATTTAACAATTACATAATCCATTTGTAACCTGTAAAAACCTCATTTTCAATTTAGAAAGGAACTAGATTTATGCTCAAGATTATTGTTGATACCATTAGTCGTTTCCATGTTGTTTTACCGGATATTTCTGATGAGGATGGCCTGCTGACCCAGAACGATGAGTTTTTGACTTACGACGCCACGCTGCCCCCGGAAGACCGGTCGGTTTTTACCCGGCACCTGATTGATTTACGGGAACAATGCGTCCCTCATCACGAGCAGTTCTACAGCAGTGAAGCCCAACGCAGTATCGCCTCAGACAATACCAAACGCTTCGAAGAAGAAATCACCCAGCATCTCAAGCAAGCCCAACACAATCTGACCGCCCGTTATTGGCAAACCCCGGCCGAAGCGGAAGCCTGGGGCTTTGAAGTCAAACAAACCACCGGCAATATCATCTTTCCCGGCACTAAAAGCGAACGCATGCGGGTGTTGAACCGTTACATCAGCAAAGAGCAAAGCCGCCCGGAAGAAGAGCGGTTTGCCACGCCCGATCTGGCCCGGCTGATTGAGGTGCGCGAGCAACTGCTGGCCAATCGCAAATTAACGTCGGCCAATCGCAAACAACGTAAATCCAGCCGTATAGCGCGCGATGAGGCGTTTCGCCGCTTGCGGGAAACGCTGCGCATGGCCGCCGGCAACATTATTATTCTTCAGTTTGACCATACTATTACGCCCGATTTGCAGAAGTGGGGCTTTGAGGTGATCGAACGCTCGTCGTCCAAACCGGACGAGACGGAGTACGAAGAGGTCATCATTCTCGGCGGCAAGCCAGAGGCGAGTTCGTCCGGCACCGTCTCGACCAACGGCGAGGTTAGCCTGACCGGCTTGACCAAAACAGCCGTGCAGACCAGCACCAACGGCAACTGATGGAATTATGAGGGATGAATGATGAATGATGAAGCCTTCGCCCCATAACCCTTCATCATTCATCATTTCTAAGAGACTGTTTTAAAAGCTTTCAAAGGTCCACAGATAGACACAGATGGTCACTGATAATATCAAAATTGAGATAAAAATCTGTGACTATCCGGGTAAATCTGTGGACAAGTTCGTAAACCTCTACTTTTAAAACAGCTTCTAAGAGAACGGTCAGCGAGACTGTTTATAAAAGATTCGTCATTTGAAGATATCTAGCTTGATCAATGGTCTCTAATCGATTGGCCGTTTCCCAGGCCAGCATACCCCCCTGCAAAATTTGCACCTGTAATCCCTCAATTTGTTTAATCAAATTGGCAGCGCGCTGGCTACGGCACCCGCTCCGGCATACAAAAATCAATTCTTTATCCGCCGCGATGCCGGATAGGAGATCGGGGTTGGTGAGCAAAACGGACAGCGGCCGGTTAATGGCCGTGGGGATATGCCCCCGTTCAAATTCCCTCACTTCGCGCACATCCACAATGGTCGGCAGTGGTCGCCCATTGGTGATACGGCGCCAGAGTTGCTGGGTCGAAATTTGGGGAACGTCGGCCATTTGCCACCTTGATGGGGATTGAATGGACTCCGTAAAGGGATATTTGGGCAAGTTTTGGCATTCCGAAAACACTCTCGCCTCACATTCGTAAATACATATGGCCGGGTCTAGCCTGTGGTTAAACAGGTAACCGATGGCTTTGTCTTTCTCCATAAAATGATCGGCCCCCAATCTTTCATAAAATCCGGTAGAATTCATAATTGATCTGACCGTATCTTGCACCTTCAGAAAGAACAGGTCGCCCCCACGAACAAGGTAGGCTTCTCGAATGGATTCTAACATTAAAATGCCGCTCATATCACAGTGGTTAACCCCGCTCATACGCAAAAGCAAAAAGCGCTGCCGGGGGTTATCGGCCAGATGTTGCCGCAGGATTTCTTCAACGTGGTTAACCGCGCCAAAATACAAATCACCCGAAATTTTTACAATGCCCAGTTGCGGGCAAGAGGGTATCCCCGGCATTCGTTCCACAAAGTGATTGAATTTTTTGTTAGGCACCACGGTAAATACCCGGGGTAGACCGGTTTTTAGAATGTAAAATGCAAATGAAAATAGAATGCCGGCCAGCACGGCAAATTCCATTCGCAAAAACAAGGTTCCCAAAAAAGTAACCACCATAATGATGGCATCGCTGCGGGTGCTATGAAAAATGCGGATGATTTCCGGACGGTCGATCAAGCCGTAAGCGATAATAATGAGCACGCCGGCCAGAGCGCTTTTGGGCAGATAGACGGCCAGTGGCGCTAAAACTACCATAGCTAATAACACAAATATCCCGGCAAATATGCTACTGCCAGCCGTTTTCGCGCCGGCCTTAAAATTTACCGCAGTACGGGCAAACGATGCCGTCGCCGGATACCCGGAAAAAAAGCCAACCGCAATATTGGCAATGCCCTGCCCCACAAATTCCTGATTATTGTCAACGTTTTGACCGGTTTGGCCGGCAATTGAGCGGGCAATGGCGGTGGTTTGGATCAACCCAATGGCGGCAATAGCCAGGGCCGCCATTGACAATTGGGCAATGAGTTCCAGATTGAACAATGGCAGTTTAGCCAGCGGCGGCAACCCGCGGGGCAATTGTCCTATTACATCCACTCCCTGCTTATTAAGCCCCAAGGCAAATACCACAATCGAAGCCAGGATCATCGAAATGAGCGGGCCGGGTAATTTGGGGGTGAACTTGCGCAGTATCAGCAAGACCACCATTGCGCCTAAGCCAATTATAGCTGTGGGCCAGTGTGTTTGAGGCAGGTTGCTAACAATGCCATTCAGCGTTCCAACCAGATTGGCGTTGTTAAATTGTAAACCCAGTAGTGGTTTAACCTGATTAACGGCAATTAAAACGGCGGCTCCGCTGGCAAATCCTACAATGACAGAATGGGTCACAAAGTTTACCAGCACCCCCAGCCGGGTTAGGCCGATGATTAATTGTAAGACGCCGGCCATCACAGCCAGCATCCCGGCAGCCAGAATATATTCCGGGGAACCGGGTACCGCCACCAGGGCCAGCGATGAAAACGTTAAAATTGAAATAGAGTTGACCGACCCGGTTTGAATTTGGTCTGTAGAACCCCATAAAGCCCCCACAATTGCCGCCACAATGGTCGCATACAGCCCCATTTCTGGTGGTAAGTCGGCAATCAAGGCAAAGGCAATTGCTTGAGGTAGCGCAATTAGCCCCACGGTCACCCCGGCTATTAAATCGGGCATAAGAAAACGGGGCTGCCAGGCTTTAATAATTCGTACCGGGCGCGACAGGTAAAAAGGCACTACCTTTATACCTTCGAATACAGGATTGGTTTTGGGTAAATCTTGTATGGGTAAATCTTGTAATTGAATCTGCATTAAATCATTCCTTTATATCCTTTCGGGGTTTTTATTTGCTTTGGAGATTGACGCAGCCTATGGCATGGCAGCAAGAACAAAACTGGAGGGAATTCCTTCAGTTATGTAGTGGTCAACGACATATTGCAAAAAATAGACAACAACGGATTGACGAAAGGAGCGGGTTTTACTGGTCTTATCCGTTTATTTCCCCAATCCGTTGTTGTTTGATCGGGGCAACATCAATTTGACCCCTACAGAATCCCTTCAGTTAGGGCTATTTACACCGATGTGTGACGGTTCCAGTTGGGACGACAACGAAGAATGAAAATTTATGGGAGCGACAAAGCCGGCTGTGTCACCCGCGTTGGAGTCAAAGTAAACTTTGACGCTCTAGATGGCTATTTTCAGAGGAGTGAGACAGAACCTCGGTACAGCAACGACAATGAAAATTTACGGGAGCGACAAAGCTTGCTTTGTCACCCCCACGTTGGGGTCAAAGTAAACTTTGACGCTCCAGAGCTTTATTTTCAGGGGAGTGAGACAGAACCTGCGGCACAGCAACAAAGTATTTTAATAGCTGCGAATGAATTCGCAGCCTGCTCAAAGAAACGTGTTGCAAACACGTTAAGGGGGAACCCAATAACCTGTTTCAAGCGGTTTGCTTTAGCAGCGACCGAATTCATCCGGTGGCGATAGGCCGGATGGCGACAGACCAGGAATTACCGAAGCCTCTCCTCTAATAAATTAAACCTGATGGCTTAAATTAACTCATCTAATCTATAAACTCATCAAACTCCATAATCCCGAATGGTTGTTAAAGATGGTTATAGCATATCGTAAGCCGGGGCCAAGTGTCTTTAAGTAAACATCAAGGCAACCTTAAGAGAACTTTAAGTTCATCCGTTGGGCTTTTGTATCCCGGACAATTATTCATCATTCAAATTTACAGGGCGCGTAGGAGGGCCTCAACTACGCCCTGAATTTGACCATTAAATTTTCCCTCATCGGCTTCAAAATAATTGAAAATTTCGCTGACGGCGGCGTGTTCGGCGCGATAGGAGCGGTGCGCCGTGGCCGAGCTGCTGGGCCGGTCGGTTGGGTCTACGGCGGCCCACTTGGTTTGAGCTTCGTGGGTCTCGATGCGGTCGATCAGGCTGGCCAAGGTGGCGTCTCGATCCAGGACGATACTCTCCAGACGAGCGAGCAGCGCCAGCAGCCGGCGGTTTTTGACCTGCGCCTTTCTGGCCTGGTTGAGCCACTGATCGTGCTGCCGCTGCACGGCCAAATGGTCTCTGGCCGCCGCGTTGACGGTATCGAGGACTGAGGGGGTTCCTGACCTGGTCGGGGCGGCTTGATGAGGGTCGGTCGTTGAGAAACGTTGTTTCCTATTCATTTTAAATCTCCTGATTAAACTATCGGGGGTAGGGGGTAAGAAGTAGGAATTAAGGGCAAAATCTCTTACCGCTTACGCTTTTCCCCCTAATTCCTCAATCACCGGCAATGAGTATGTGGGTTGTCTGATCATTGATCGGCAAGCTGACAATGAGGTTAAATTATGTTGATAGTTAGTTTAGGTGAAAAGTGAGACAAAAACTACTGGTCAAGTGAGGGGTTTATGGATAGGTAGACCGGCCAGGTTTTAGCCAGGCGTACACTGTCAGCTATCGACGGTCAGCCGCCGGCTTAATGGCCAAAGCTAACTTTCGCTTTGGCTCAATGACTCACTTCCGCTATAATCCTTTTAAGTACCGTCATTAACAACAAAGGCCAACTAAGAAATGGATACGGCTCCAACCGAACCACCGCTGCTCGCCAAAACCGAGCCGACGGCGCGATTGTCCGGGAGTATCATCAAACTGCTCAGACGCGCCTGGGGAGTGTATCTCCGGCCGTATTGGGCGGCGCAAATTGGGCTCACCTTGACTGTGATAGTCACGGTTCTCCTCCAGGCCAGCCTGCCCCTGACGCTTAAATTCTTAATCGACTCAGCCATCATCCCGCGCAACGAGCATATGCTGATCCTCATCCTCGGCGGTATCGGCGGGCTGTTTGTCCTGTACGCCGTAAGCGATATTGTTCAGGCGTATGTTCAGGCGCAAATCGGCGCTAAAATTAAGCAAGATTTGTGGCTAAAACTGTTTACCCACTTGCAGCACCTGCCCGTCAGCTTCTTTGATAACGTCCAACCCGGTGAGATTACCACGCTGTTTGCGCAGGAGATCATCACTCTGCGGGCCACGCTCCGCGACCTGACGGTGGAAGGGCTGCGAGCGGTGCTGTTGGTGGTTGTTACCGTGGGCGCGATGATTTTCCTCAATTGGCGGTTGAGCCTGATGGTGGCGCTCATCCTGCCGCTAATGACGGTGATTCCCCGCTGGATTCTCAAAAAATCGACCGCCGCCGATTACGGCGAGCGCCGGCACGACGCGGCGGTGGCCCACGCGGTGCAAGATAACGTGGCCGCCCAATCGCTGCTGCGGGCGTTTGGGCTGCACGACCTGGCCATCGATAAGTTTGCCAGCCTGATTGGGCAGCAGCCGGACAGCCCGACCTCGCGCCTGGCCCAACTCAAAAAAGGGCTGCGGGTGCCTCATTTTCAACGCAGTATGGTTGTGGTTTGGACCGATATCCAGCAGATGGCCATTCTGGGCATCACTATCACCGCCGGGGCGTATTTGGCCTGGCGCGGCCAGTTGACTATCGGGACCTTCTCGGCGTTTATCGTGCTGCTGTCGCAGGCCGGGCGGGCCATTACCGCGCTGTCGATGTATGTCCGCAACCTGATTGCCGGGGCGTCGGCTCTGGAGCGCATCGAACAGGTGCTGGACACGCCGCTCGACCACGTCGATAGCGGCGCGGCGGTGGCGCTGCCGCCCATCTCGGAGCAGATTCGCTTTGCCGGCGTCAGCTTCGGTTATCCGGGACAAAGCTTGCAGCTCAAGCAGGTGTCGTTCGCGGTCCCGGCCCGCAAGTCGATTGCCTTTGTCGGTCGCAGCGGCGCCGGTAAAAGCACGCTGCTCAAACTGCTGCTGCGCTTTTACGATCCGACGGAGGGGCAGATTTTGATCGACGGTTATGACCTGGGCCAGGTTGACCAGCATTCGTTTCGCGGGCAAATCGGCGTGGTGCTGCAAGAAGCGCCGCTGCTCAATACGACCGTCCGCGAGAACATTTGCCTGGTCAAACCCGACGCCACGGATGAAGAGGTCATCGCCGCGGCCCGGCTGGCCGAAATCCACAATACCATTGCCGGCCTGCCGCAAGGATACCACACCCCAGTGGGCGAAGGCGGCAAACGGCTGTCGCCGGGGCAGCGCCAGCGAGTGGCCCTGGCCCGCGCCCTGCTGCACAATCCGTCGCTGCTGCTGCTCGATGAGATTACGGCCGCTTTGGATTTGGAAACCGAGGCCGCCATCAACCAAACCCTCAAAAAGCTGGCCCGCGAGCGGACTGTAGTCACCGTCACCCACCGGCTGTCGTCGGTAGTCGAGGCCGATCAGATTGTGGTGGTCGACAACGGGCAAGTCATCGAACAAGGCACGCATTGGGAACTGCTAAAAAATAAGCAGTTTTATCGCCGCCTGTGGCAGTTACAAAGCGGCTTCATCATCAGCGCCGACGGCCAGTACGCCGAAGTCAGAGGCGCGCGGCTGCGCTTCATCCCCCTCTTCGCCCAGCTCGATGAGCCAACCCTCAGCGCCATCGCCGATCAGTTTGTGTCCGAATATTTCGACGCGGAGCAGATCTTGTTCACCCAGGGCAGCCCCGGCGATAAATTTTATATCATTGTGCGGGGTAAAGTGGCGGTGTCGTTCGTTACCGAACCTGACGGGCAGCGAGTCACCCTGGCTCAATTGGAGGACGGCGATTACTTTGGGGAAATCGCGTTGATCGAGGGCGGCACTCGACGGGCCTCGGTGCAAACCATCTTGCCCAGCCTATTTTTGACGCTGGAACGCGAGCGGTTTGAAAAGTTAATGACCGACCTGCCGTCGCTGCAAAAAATCGTTCAGCGGAAGGCTCGCGAGCGGACGATGGACACGCTAACCCGGCTCGAGCGGGGGAAGAGCCCGCTGCCGTTTAATCTTCAGTAAACAAATACGCACAGCTACCCCTTCGACAAGGTCAGGGCAAGTCCAAAGCGCGCGAGGCTGAAGCCATCGCGTTGAAAGAGCGAAGGACGCTAAAGCGCCCTCAAATGGCGAATGGCTTAGCCCGCAGGGCTTTACTCTTTCAGCACGGGTCTTCAGGCCCGGCCCGTGCTGGCTTACTGCCCACACTGGGTACACAAACTGCTGGCGTTGATCGAGGCGTGGCAGTGGGTGACTTCATTTTCCACGTAATCAAAACCGGCGCAGTGAGCCAGGGCGCACAGGCGGCCGTACAGGTTCCAATTAACCGGCCAGGTGGTCACATCGATGGCCCGGCCGTCGTAATGGAGCGAGTAGCGCGTGCTGGGGTTCGACTCCGGCGGGTCGTGTTCCAGCAGCGAGTCATAGGCGTCGGTGACGCGGAGTTGATACTCGCCGCCCCATTCAGCCTTGACCAGTTCGTTCAAGCGGGTCAACGGGCCGAGCATGGCCGGGTGCATCAAAATATCTTCGGTATTATAAGGCGCTTCTTCTTCCTCTTTGAAGACAATCGATGGATCTAAAATGCCAACCAGTTGGTTGTAGGCGCAACTGTCGCGGGTGATGTGGCAGACCATCGGCGTTGAGGCCGAACGTTCGGTTTCAGTGTAGCTGCCGCTGGCGGTGATGCTCTGGCCGGAGCCAACATCGGGTAGCAGGCAAGCCGGTTCGATGATGGGCCCAGCGACCATCTGAATCACAATCGGGGTGGGGGTTGGCCAAGGCGTTACGGTGGCCGCTGGCGGAGCTGGCGTGGGAACAATGACAGCGGAGACGGGCGGCGCGGATAAATCGACGCGAACACAGGCCCACAGGGCTAAAGCCAAAAGCAAAAGCGTAAGGTAGATTTTTTGGTTTGGAGTCGATGTCATGATATGGATTTTAAAGTTTAGGTAACAATTCAGCCTTAGGTTTGTCTAGCGCAGAATAAGGCTAAGGCTGTTTAAGCTGAATTGTAACTACTCAGCCATCCTGTCATTTCGAGCGACGAAGGAGCGAGAAATCCCCTAGAAGTGTATTGACAACCGGATGCTATAGGGATTTCTTCGCCTGCGGCTACGAAATGACATGCCTCAGTAGTTACGCTGAATTTATCAATGCTCAGCCTCAACCTTAGCCTATTGATGACGTTATATATGGCTGGATAATTACACCGACTGAATGGTCGCTACTCCTCATAATAACTATCAGGTGGGGCGGCACTGCCGACTTGCCAAACGGCGCCCGGCAGCCAGGGAAACCACTTTTGCCCGTCGTGGCTGGCGCTCAGGATGTACGTTCCGGTCGCCGGCTGGCCCTGGCCGGTGGTGTCGTAGATATAGGCCGCGCCTTCGGCTAAATCATCTGAAAAAGAGGTAACCAGCAAGCGCCCGTCTTGCGTCCAACGCGGGCGGTCAACGCTGGAACTGGGCGGCGGCTCCAAGTAAGAGATGTCGCCGTTGGACAGCCGGACCAGACCGACCTGGCGGCAGTATTGGCAGTCGGCCACTTTATCGGCCACAAAGGCCAGGTATTGGCCATCCGGCGACCAGACCACGCCGCCAATTAAAGTAATTGTGTCATCATCGGCCAGCAGGGTGCGCACCGTGCCGCCGTCGGCAGTGATGGTGTACAGTTTGATCCGTTCGGTAATGGCGATTTGTTGGCCATCGGGCGAATAGCTCTCGCTGACGGTGGGCAGCAATAGGCGTCGTACAAACTGTTTGTAGCCCAGCGTATCCTGCACATAACGACGGCTGGCGTTGGCTGCGGCGGTCGGCGAGCCGGCCGGCTGCGGCAGCGAGCTGGCCGGTAACGCCGCCTCGGCCGGAGGGACAAAATCGGCGACTACAGCGCCCGTACTTACGCCCGTCGAGGGGCTATTGGCCGAGGCTTGAACCAGCAGGGCCGGAATGGTTACGACCGGAATGGAGTTATCGAGATGAGCGGTCACCACCGCATCGTTGGCGGCCCAGGCAAATTGGCCGTTAGGGGCGGAAACCAGCCACCAGCCGCCGTCGCCGCTGCGGCCGACAATTTGCAAGCTTTCGCCGCGAGGCAGCCGGCCAATCTTGGGATAAATCGTGTCGGGCCCGCTGCGCAAATTGATCGCGTCCGTTTGGGCCGTTATCATCGGTCGCGGCGGGGTCGGGGTCGGGGTCACGACGATGGTGGTGTACTGGACCGCGTTGACTTTTTCCGCTAAAGAGCCCAGTTTGACTCGCAGCAGGTCAATCTCTTCCGGCGAGGTTGACGGCGGCTGAGCCGCATCCTGCGGTGTGGCTTCGGCCTCGATCTGCTGCATCAGGCTGAGGCTGGCCAGGTTAGTCGAGGCGCAGATGGCGCAGAAGGCCAGGATCACAAACAGCGTGCCAAAAGTCATCACCATACCGACCTGGGTGCCGCAACTGCCAATGATGATTTGGCCGGTTTTGCTTCGCCAAAAAGGATGAATCATATCAAGCCTGCTCAATCGCTAATTTGCATAATAGCTATCCGGCCGTTCAGACACGCCGGCCTGCCAGACGCGGCCCGGCAGCCAGGGATACCATTTTTGGCCGTCGTGGCTGGCGCTCAAGGTATAGATGCCGGTGGCCGGCTGACCTTCGCCAAAGACGTTGTAAACGTAAGTAGTGCCGTCGGCCGGCTCGCCGGGATGGACGTTGACCAAAATGCGCCCGTCCTGGGTCCAGCGGGGGGCGTCGGTTTGCAGGCCGTCCGGACCTTCCAAATAAAACAGCTCGCCGGTGGCCAGATTGACCACGCCGACGGAGTGACACAAGTTACATTGGGGGGGTTTGATTTCGGTTACAAAGGCTAAGTACTGCCCATCCGGCGACCAGACGGCCCCGCCCAGCGGCCGCAGTTCGTCCGTGTCGGACAGCCAGATGGTGGGGTAGGAGCCAGCCGCGCGAAAAGTATACAGTTTGATCCCTTCAGTCAGCGCGACTTGATCGCCGTCGGGGGAGAAGCTGGCGCTGCGCGGCGGGATCATAAGCTGCCATTTGATGGTTTGGTAGGCGGGCGTATCTTCAACAAATTCACGGCTGGCCTCGGCGCCGGGAGTTGGGGTGCCGGACGGCAGCGCCGGCGTCGGCGTGGCAATCGGGCCGACCGGCAGGGCGGTGGCGGCTACTGCCGCCGAACCGCTCACCGCAGCGGGCTGGCCCAACTGCGACGGCACCGAAGCGACCGGGATGGCGGTGCTGGCGTTCAGAATAGTGGCCGTTTGATTAGACAGCCAGGCAAAGCGGCCGTCAGGCAGAGCGACCAGCCACCAGGTTGAGTCGCTACTGCGGCCGGTAATGGTTAGCCGCTGCCCCACCGGTAAAATGCCGACCTGGCCGAAATCCGCGCCCGGCCCGTCGTATAAAACGACCGGCTGCTGGGCGGCAATCGCCAGCGGTTGGCCGGCAGCCTGCGGCGGAAGGAAAGGCAGGGTTGACCCTTTGGCCTGGACGGCATCCAACTCACCCGTCAGCGCATCGATCTGGGCAAGCAGCGATTGGACCTCCGGGTTAGGTGGCGACGGTTGGAATGAAACTTGTGCAACCGGGGCCGAAGCCGACTGGCCGGCCAACTCTTGGGTGAGGTTAAGCGTCAGCAAGCTAGCGAAGGCGCACAAACCACAGACCATCGTTATCATCAGAACGCCGGCAGTGGCCAACAGCAAGCCCAGCTGCGCCCCGCAGCCGCCGATGATGATCTTGCCAAAGCTGCTGTTCCAAAAAGGATACATTATTTCCACCAATCATTAATCGAGCGACTATCCATAAAAGTACCCTTGTCTCTAACGGCCACAAGCAGCTCATCGGAAGCGGCTACCCCCACCGGTGTATCAAGGGTCAAACCGACGACATCATTCCCTTTCGCTTCATTATATTTGGCCAGTAAATTCGGATCGACATGCAGCCCTTGATAATGGATGGCGTAGCCTTGAGCCACCGTGCCATCTCTGGTATAGGCAAAGGTTAAACTATCCTCTGAGGCGTACAGCACCACCGCATATATATTGCCGCCGAAAATGGGGGATCCGGTGGGGGGGATGAAAACAGGTTCACCTGGGGTAGTCTTTAAGCCGACTAAAATCGCATGGCCGTCTTTGATGAGATCACCTTTGCAGTTGCAGCCCCAATCCCAATTGTGGACGGCATAGGTATGGACAATCTCTCCTGAAAATACAGCACCCAGGTTAGGCGCGCCCGGATCGACGCCGGCCCCGACATCTTTCAAAACCGGCTCTTCGTCGATAACCTCTGGTTCGCGCAAGGCCAGATTAAGGTCGCCGTGTTCGGCGGCCGGGCGCTTGTCCTTCTCACCGGCCAGGGGAACGAGTTCATAGGAATTAGATGAACTGGCCGGGGCGGACAAAGCTTCCGCCTGGACGTCGGTTGATGAGCCTTCACGCGACCCGGCGGCGGCGGCTTCGGCCGGCGCTTCGGAGTCCGATTGGGCGCCGCCGGCTTCTTGAATGGCGGCCTCGCGCTCAATTGCCGGTTCGCCAATAGCGACCGCCGGCGGAATGGCGGTTGGTGAAATAACGGGGATCGGCGCGGCGGCAGAGCCGCTAGGCGGCAGCACTTGTGGGGTTGGGCTCGAGGCTACCGGCTGCGCTATCGGCGGATTTATTTGCACCGGAGCGGCCGAATTGTTCAGCGGCGCAGAGGCAGCAGATTGAGTAGCTATGGCCGCCAGCGTGGCATATTGGGCCATCAATTCCGAGTTAGCCGGGGCAGCGGCTACCGGCGCTCCAGTTGAAAGCGGGGCCGGGGTACTAGCCGAGCTGATTGGCGCAGACGCCGGGGTTTGGGTGGGAACTCCTACTAAAAATGTGGTGGGGATCGAGACTGGCATCTCTAATTGATTATCACCACGCCGGGTGATCGATACTTCTAAGCCGGCCAACTGCCAGCTCAGGTAGACATTTAAGGCCACTGAGACGGACAAAAGGGCCATCATCACCAACGCCAAAATCGTGGTAAAACTGAGTGAGACGCCCCAGATAAACCACAATAAACAGGAGCCCATCCGACCTTCCTGGGGGTCTGTAGTTACTGTTACTTCCTCTGCCATTGCCTTCTCCTCACCATTATTGGAAAATTATTTGTTTTTTGTGGCATTTATCCATTGCACTGCTGCCATCCCCCCTTGCCATCAAGGCAAAGGATAAGGGTTTGATCGTTCAAGCTGAAAGTGATTTTTGCCACATAATCACCTTGCTCAACCACCGTAAAAAAGGTCACGGAACGGGTTACCCCCGGTTCAGGCCCTGAACCGTGATAGCCATAGAAACAAGGCTTGACACTCTTGCCATTGGCCGTGGTAAAGCTGATCGGCCAATTATCAGGCACTTTGCTATCGGAATTGTTTGTGAGTAGAAGCTCGACGTTGAAGCCGCGATAGTTGGGTTTAGTGTCGTCAAAATTATTGGTGGCCCAGGCTTCGCACGGGTCGCCGCGATCCCAACCCCAAGGTTCTTCGTAGCGATGCTGGCTGCCAACCGCGAGGGCATACAGGCCGTCGTCATGGGTGGTCAGATCGGTCGAGCCATTGGCCGGGGCAGGAGCAGCGGGCGGCTGGTCGAGCGATTGGCCGGCGTTGCCATACTCGAGCTGAGTAATGAGCCATTTTCCGTCCATGTTTTCCAGGATATAACTACCCTGATCGGCATAAAGGACGCCGTTCTGAACCACGCCCTGGTGGGTGGCGATAGCCTGATTGCCGTTCAGTTGAATGGCCAGATCAACCAGGGTCAAGGACGTTACGCCGGAGGAGAAAAACGCCTGGTAACGGCGCTCGATATTGGCCCAACCCTGCCAGACGGTATCGTCGCTAGGGTCATTGGGCGTCCCGGCTCGATCAATCACCATAGCATTGGGCGCAAAAAGGGTTTGCAGTTGGGCTAAATCTTGAGAGACAGCGGCGTTGACTTCATTTAAAATCACGTTACGTACTGCCTCCAGATCGGAGGCGGAAGCCGGGATATTAGCCACCGCGACGGAGGTCGATGCGGGAAGGGGAACGCTCGGCGGCTGGCCGGCGGCCTGGGTAGCCAGCACGGCGGCATCGACGGTAGCTTGCAAATTTATTTGGGCTTGCTGGGTGGCGGCAATCCCGGCCGCGACGGTGGCCTCAACATTACCGGCGGCTCCGCCTCGACCGCAAATGGCCATCGTGACCGGCAGGAGCAGCACAGATAGCGTCACCCAGGTATTAGAAAAAGTTCCTAGACGGGTCGTTTTCACGACAATGATCTCCTCATACCTTTTTAAATTGGCTAGTCGAGGGTAGGGCTTGGAGTTGAGTGATTGGTCAATAAAACAAAAAACGCGCAGCCCCTCTCGCCGAGAGATTACACGTTACATCAATCTGTTAAATAGCTATCGTAATTATGACAAGCCGTACCCTCATAGTAGCATACTTTTAACATTAAAGCAATGTGTTTTAGAAGGTTTCTGACGATTTAGGTTTTCAGGGTTGACAAATCGAAACAAATGTTCTATTATTAGAGAATATTTGGGCCCCACCTCGAACATATTTCTACCCCTATTTCTTCCGTTTTAATATTTTTTTCATTTTTAGCCGACAGGAGAGAATTAAATGGCTGAATTCACTGAATATAAACCAGGAACATTTTGCTGGGTCGATTTGGGAACAACCGACGCTGAAGCCGCCAAGGTATTTTATTCAGAGTTGTTCGGGTGGCAGATTGTTGAACTGCCGATCCCAGATGGGTCCTACACCATGTTTCAGATACGAGGCAAAGATGTAGCGGCGCTGTATCCTATGGGCGAAGATCAACAAAGCCAAAGGGTGCCGCCCCATTGGATGTCTTACGTCTCGGTTAAAAACGCTGATGAGATTGCCGAAAAGGCGACCGCTTTAGGGGCGCAGATTTTGGCCGGACCGTTCGATGTGATGGAAGAGGGGCGGATGGTCATGTTCCAAGACCCCACCGGCGCTCAAGTGGCGGCTTGGCAGCCGAAAAAGCACATCGGCGCTCAACTGGCGAACGAACCCGGCGCTTTTTGCTGGAATGAGTTAGCCACTAAAGACGCCCAAAAGGCGAGGGCATTCTACACGCAGTTGTTCGGCTGGGAGGCTGATGATCAGAACATGCCTAACGGTATAACCTATACCAGTTTTCTCAATGATGGTCGAAATAACGCCGGCATGATGCAGATTAATGAAGAATGGGGCGACATGCCGTCAAATTGGACGGTCTATTTTACCGTGGACAACTGCGACACCAGCGCTGAACGCGCGCAGTCAATGGGGGCCAGTGTAATGGTGCCTCCGACCGATATTCCTGAGGTGGGACGTTTTAGTCTCCTTCAGGACCCGCAGGGGGCTGCGTTTGGGATACTGGCCTTTCCCTCAATCGAATAGAATTTTGATGTAAAGTAGCTATCGGAGGCAGACTGATGTCTGCCTCTTTTTGTTGCTTTGAAATTAGCCCTATTTCCGTTACCTGAACAAATCCGATATGACTTATGCAGTTGGGTGTAACGAACCAGGTGACAGTCACTTAGACGTGATAAATCGACTTATTTGGGCTAACCGGACGTTTATTTTTGGCAAAAAGTGACTGTCACCTTTTGAACTGCGTAACTCATATCCGAATCGAACGTAAATTTTGATCCTCGCTCCCGTAATTTCTACCCGTTTTTCTCAAAAAACAAGAATTTTGTACGCTTTAGCAACCCTTTACTTCGGGTTATACTAATGCATGGAGATTCAACACTGACCACTTTTCTAAATTCATCGGCCGCTATGGCCCAATATAATGACCTCATTTTATTTCGAGGAGAAACTATATGCAGTGGATCGATCGAATCACCAGTCTGGCCTTTAGTGTAAGCATATTGTTAATCATCACTTTACAAACCACATCAGCCCAAATGGGCCTATTTTACGTCGACGCTAATACCGGCTCCGACATAACCGGCGACGGCAGCGCCGGCAAGCCCTGGCAGTCAATTCGGTACGCCGCTAACCAGATCGACCCCGGCGATACCGTGCTGATCAACCCCGGCAGCTACGACGGCGGCATCACCGTGGATACAGCCGGGACTCAAACGGCCCCAATCACCTTCAAAAGTACCGGTTCCGGCGTTATCATCGAAGGCAGCGGCGGTGAGCGAGACGCCTTTTTCATTACTGAAGCCGATTATGTCATTGTTGACGGGCTGACCATTCAGCACGCCGACCGCGCCGGGCTGCGTATCTCGCTTTCGGACCATGTGACTATCCGTAACTGTACCTTTATTGACAACGTCAGGTGGGGTATCTTCACCGATTTTAGTGATTACACCCTCGTCGAAAATAGTGAGTCGTCCGGCGCAGCAATCGAACACGGCATCTATATTAGTAATAGCAGCGACTACCCGACCATTCGTAACAACCGATTACACCACAATCATGCGAATGGGCTCCACATGAATGGGGATATCAGCCAGGGCGGGGACGGCATTATTTCCGGCGCGCTGGTCGAGGGCAATGTCATTTATGAAAACGGAACGGGCGGCGGGTCCGGGATCAACATGGACGGCGTAACCGACTCAACTGTCCGCAACAACCTGCTGTATGATAATCATGCCAGCGGTATTTCTATTTACCAGATCGATGGCGGCAGCGGTTCTCAAAATAATCGCATCTTGAACAATACGATCATCATGCCCAGTGATGCTCGCTGGGCGATCAACATTCCCGACACGGTTGATACCGGCAACCAAATTTTCAATAATATCTTGCTCAATCAGCATAGTTGGAAGGGCAGCATCCTTATTGCTGAGCCGGATCAGGCCAGCTTTGAGAGCGACTACAATATTGTGGTCAATCGCTTCAATACTCACGGTAATGATGCCGACAATACCAATGGATTGAGTTTAACCGGCTGGCAGGCCCTCGGCTACGACACCCACTCGATCATCGCCACGGCGGATGATGTCTTTGTCGATGCGGCTGCGCACGATTATCGCTTGAAAGAAGGGGGGCCGGCCATCGATGCCGGCACGACCTTACCCGATGTGCCAACCGACCTCGACGGTCACAACCGGCCGGCCGGGCTCGGTTTTGATATTGGGGCTTATGAGTATGGCTCGACGGGAACCACGCCGCTCGGCCCGGTGGTTTATCTGCCCATAATTTTGGCCGGGTTGTAATAGCCGGCCAAAGACCCAAAGGTTTGAATCGGCTGCGGCGGTAAAAGATAAGCGCTTATTTTGAAATTCGGCGTACTATAACTGTTGGTATAAAAAAGGCCGCGTCAGGTGACGCGGCCTTTGTATTTAGCCAGAACGGCTTGTCAAAATCAAGCCATCGCCAATCTTCAGCATGGGCCGGTGCTGGCGTTGAGCGGCTTCTTCGCTGTCCCAGGCAGAGATACGGCGGCCTTTTTTGGCTGCCCGATAGTTCAGGGCGGCCACTACGTGACTGCAAGCAGAACGATGATCTTCATCGGGGCGCTGCCGGCCCCAGTCACACGTACACGTTCCCCCATTGACAGCCAAAACCACATCATAAACGCGCCGGGTTTCTCCACTCTTAACCTTATACCAGTTCGGTCCTATTTGCCTGACGGTGTGGCGACGGCTCTTAGCTTGAATTTCTTTAGCGTTCGCGATAGACCGCGGCATAAGCCACCTCCGTCTGTTAATCTACTCATAATAATAAATAAGTTACCTATATTATACCTGCCGCAACCCGCTGAATCAAGTTATCTTTGGATAGGGAAAATATTTCATTTTCGAGTATTGGTTTACTTTTACGAAAATGGTATAATCTGCTGGCAAAATTAATGAGTTCAAAATGGAAAAGGGTACCCATGAGTAATGTGTCAAGAGAAATCAGACTAATTTTAGCTGATGATCATGCAGTTGTTCGGTCGGGGACGCGCGAATTATTGGAACAGCAGCCAGACTTAAAAATTGTGGGCGAAGCCTCAGACGGAGAAGAAGCAGTGCAGTTGGCTGAAGAACTGCGGCCTGATGTGCTGGTTATGGATGTCCGCATGCCGCGCGTCAACGGCATCGAGGCGACCCGCCGCATCAAAGCCGACCACCCGGAGATACGTATTTTAGTACTGACCGCTCACGATGACGACGAATATGTCTTCGCACTACTGCAAGCCGGTGCCAACGGCTATCTGCTTAAAACAGCTGAAATTGATGAGTTGGTACGAGCTATTCGAACCGTAGCCGCCGGACAGCCCGCCCTGGCCCCGGAAGTCACCGGCAAGGTGATGCAGCAGTTTACCAGCGGCAAAAGTTTGCCCGAGGTGGTTACCGAAAATACCGACAGTTATGATGGTTTGACCGACCGCGAGTTGGGTATTTTGCAGTTGGTTGGTCAAGGGATGAGTAACAAACAGATCGGCAAACAGTTATTCATCAGTGATCGAACGGTTCAAGCTCACTTATCCAACATCTTTTCAAAGTTAGGGGTCAATTCGCGGACCGAAGCAGTGATGCACGCGGTTCGCAAAGGTTGGATTACGACAGGGTCAGAGTGATGCGTACGCTAAAAGCTCTGCTGTCGATCATGCTGGGCTTCATGGTTTTGGCGGGCTGCGGGCAAACCAGCAGCCCAAATGGTTTCCTCGATGAATTGGCCGCCAGTAATCTACCCCCGCGTAATCCCAACATTCTCCCTGAGCCAATCACCCTCGAAGTCTGGCTCGATCTCGATTTTACCCGAGATAATGATCTGTTTGAAGTAGTGGCTCGCGATTTCGAGCGAGTTTATCCTGAGGTAAAAGTCAAAATCTTCTCCTTTGTGCGTGAAAGTATTCCCCAAAAAGTGGAACTGGCCGTATTAAGTGGGATTCCGCCCGATGTAGTGCAAGGCCATGTTTACGCCATTGCCGGCCGAAACTTGGCCGAACCGCTTGATGACCGCTGGCGGGAATGGGAAGCGGCTGCACCGGGCATAACTGACGAGTTTCTCGATTCGGCTTTGGCTGAGGTTACTTGGCAAAATAAGCGGTACGGGGTGCCGCTCGATATTTATACGCTGGTTCTCATTTATAATCGCCAACATTTTGACGAGGCTCATCTCCCCTATCCTGAAGGGGATTATGATCTATTTTATCTGAGACGGGCCGCTGAAATTTTAACCGAGCCCGACCGGGGTCGCTATGGGATGGGCTTTACCACCGATCCCTGGTACGTATACGCTTGGGTAACCGGCGCCGGCGGCGATGTTTTATCCGTCAATCCGGAGGGTGGATTTACTTTAACGCTTAATCAACAAACGAATGCGGACGCGCTGCGATTTCTTTCGGATATGGTCGAAGCCGGGTATGGGCCAAGACCAACTACACGCCCGCGAGATTACGAAGATCTGCGGCAGCAGTTTCTCAACGGTGAAATTTCAATGTATTTTGGCGAGTCGCAGGATATCCATTTGATTCAATCGACTAATCCTGATTTTCCGTTGGGTGTAGCTCAACTCCCCAGAACCCCGGCCAGAGAAAGTGCGGCTTCGGTTTTGGGCAGCAGCGGCTTTTTTATTCCGAAAGGGGCACAGCATCAGGCGGTAGCTTTTGAATTTATCAAATGGGCCACCAGTGACCGTTACGCGGTACCGATGGCACGCCTTTTAGGACGTTACCCGGCCAAAACCTGGCTGCAAACCTCACCAGAGTTTACGGAAAACCTATCGCTCATTCCTTTTTTCAACCAGCTCAACGCCGCCCGGCCCTATCGGCTCGATCTTTTCCCCCAAGCAGAAGAAGCCTTTGGCGACGCTATCAAAACGTCTTTTTACGATATCGCCAGCCCAGCTGATGCCCTGGAAGCCGCCCAAACCATTGGGCAAGAGACCATGCAAGAAGACAGACCATGAAACCATTATTCCAAACCATCGGTCTCGGACGTCTTTATTCAGCCGTACAAAACTGGTTGTCTGAATTACGCTCACAGGCCATTACCTTAACCTTAGCCCTAATTGTGGTTATGACGGTTTTGGCGGTGAGTGTTGTGTTTTTCGCCTACCGACAGGTATCCCAAACGCTGGCCGAAAGCCGGGATCAGGAGTTGGCTAACGTGGGGGCGGAGCGGGTATCGGAACAGATGGAGAGTTTGCTCAGAGCGCTGCTGGTGCTGGTCGATCAGCCGGAAATGCAAACAGGCGATGCAGCTATTCAAGACCTGGTCATTCGAGAGCGGGGCCGAGAATTATTGATCGACTTCACCGATCGCGACGGCGGCATTATTGTGCTTGACGAACAAGGCATCGTCAAAGTTACCCGCCCTTTTCGGCCCGATTTAATTAACCAAGATTTTTCTCAAGAGCCCTATTTTCACGCCGTGACCGAATCGGGTAGTTTTACTTTTTCCGATATTATTCAGGAACCCGGCACCGGACAGAACGTCGTCGTTATTGCTGTGCCTATTATTCGGCCAGTCAATAATGAGTTTGTGGGGGCTATCGCGGTCAGGTTTTACATTGACTTTCAACGATTGGGGCAAGAGGTTCAAAAATTAAAAGTCGGGGAGCAGGGCGTGGCCTATTTGGTTGATCGAAACGGACGGCTGATCTACCATCCGATCGACAGCCTCATTGGCCTTGATTTTAGCCAACGAGAAGCGGTTAAACAACTGCAAGCCGGCAATCGAGAAGGGGCCATTACCAGCCAGGCCGAAAACGGAAGCAGTATCGTGGAAGGTTATGCGGTGGTGCCCATCACCGGTTGGGGATTGGTTATTGGCGAACCGTGGAGCCAGGCTGTATCTCCAGCCTTAACGTCGCTGACCCCCGTGGCCATCATTCTGATTATTGGCCTGATTGTGGTGGCCAGTATGGTGTCGTTGGGGGTGCAGCGGGTAACGGACCCGATCCAAAATCTGGTGACTCAGACCCGTCAGGTCGCGGCCGGGGATTATGACGCCCAGGTATCGCTCAGCCGTATCAAAGAGATCAAAGAGCTAGGCACGGCCTTTAATGAAATGGTCCAGCAGATCGGTAAATACCGGGCTGGGATACGGCAGTATGTCGCCGATATTACCAACTCGCAAGAGGAAGAACGGAAGCGTATCGCCAGAGACCTGCACGACGACACCGTGCAAACGCTCATTGCTATTGGCCAGCGTATTGAGTTGATCAAAGGGTTTGCCGACAACCCGGTCGAGGTTCGCTCCCGCTTAAGTGATCTGCGGACAATGGTCACCACCGCGATTGCCAGTGTTCGGCAATTTAGCCGGGATCTACGACCGTTGACGCTGGAAGATTTAGGGCTGGCCGCTGCCATGCAATATTTAACCAACCAGCTTGAGCAAAACGACGGCATAGAGGTGACGCTTGAAATTCAAGGCGAAGTCGCCGATATTCCTAGCGATATGGAGATCGCCATTTACCGTATTCTGCAAGAAGCCCTCAATAATGTCCGCAAACATGCTCATGCCACCAAAGTGAGCGTGTTAGCGCGATTTACGCCGCGACAGATTCGGCTGTCGATTAGGGATAATGGGCGCGGTTTTGATGTACCTGATGATATTACAGATTTCACCAGCAATGGTAATTTTGGCTTGATGGGTTTACAAGAACGGGCTCAGCTCTTTGGCGGCTCTATCAAAATAAAATCCTACCCTAATCAGGGGACGATTATGGAAATGACCGTGCCTCGCCAACCCACACTGCCCCAAATAAAACCCGCTACTACCCCGCCTGCTAACAATGCCACAGAGCCAACCGCATCGATGATGGTTGATAAAATGCCGTAGATCTAAGCCAAATTGCTTAGTGAATAAATACACAACTAGGCATCATCGACAATGTTTTATAGAACTGTCGGCAGTATAATAAGCTGTGCAACTTAGTCTACTATCTGAAGGAAGGGGGATATAGAGTTGATGGAACTTTTTGGATTAGTTCTAGCACTCGTCATGCTAATTATTTTCGGCTATGTCCATTTTAAGAAAGATACCATCAAAATTCCGGGGAACTTAACATCTAATCAGGATGATGAGTGGCATAGACAATAATAGATTTAGGGAATATTTTATGGGACGGCTGTTGATTTAACAGCCGTCTTTTTTATTTACATACAAAATGGTAAAATAGTATTAACTTTATTCGTCTGTGATCCAGTTGTTACATAGAGATTATCATGCAAAATTACTTCCAAATTACCAACCCTCCCTATTTTACGGTCGATTTTGAATACTTTCGTATTCCTTACGAAAAATGGGAATTGATGCTAACCCGGCTCAGACAAATGGGGCTTTCGACTGTTATAATCGTCGTGCCGTGGGCCTTTCATGAAAATGAAGGGGGAACCATTGATCTGCAAGGCGTTACGAATAATCGTCGCAATTTAGTGGGCCTGGTTAAACTGTGCCACCAGCTTGACTTCTCTTGTATTCTTAAAGTTGGTCCTTATCATCAAAACTATGGCCTGCTCAATCAGGGATTGCCAACCTGGCTATCCGAAGACTCTTTGCCGCAAGCGGTTAAGGGCTGGTACACCGCGATTAGCCAGCCGCTGATAGCGCTGCAATGGCCAGAAGGGCCGATACTCGCCCTGCATTTCAGCAGCGCCGCCACCGATCAAGAACTCTCGCTGCCGGTCAGCGAGCATCTGGCTCAGGTCAGATGGCCTATTTGGCTGCGAAAACGGTACGGCGGCGTCGATAAAATGAATGGTATCCTGGGGACCAACTATGGTACGGTCAGCCAAGCTGATTTCCCAACCCACTGGAGTGAATCGCCGACGTTGCTTGAACAGGATGCCAAGTTATTTCTGGCCGAACAGTTGAGGGACAAGCAGGCCCATGATTATCAAATTTTGCTCGAAGCGGGCTGGCAGGTGCCAATTTTGGGGCAAACCAAGGCGGAGAACGAACCGCTTCGTCTGCAAAATTATACCGAGCCGGCTGACCTTGACCATGGCGACATAAACCCAGTCATCTTCAATTTGCAACAACCCATCCAAATTGATCCCGACCCGGTTGAAGTTGGGCGCTATCCGGTGTGGGCCACCGCCGCTCCAATCCGAGCTGATGGTTCGCTCCGGCGAAAATTTTGGGCTTTTAAGCATAAATTATGGCCGTATCAAATACCCGATATGGAAATTAAAGATTCACTTTTAAGCCTCCATTTTGAGGGTGGGCAGGCGTTTAGCGCCAGCCAGGATATTTCGCTTAAAATGAGTTTACCGAAGGGGTCTAGCCCAACCATCTATCGGCTAAGATCAAGCGGAGAGCTTATAATAGATGCGGGCTTAAAAGTGCAGCGAGGAAAAGTTACAGGGCAGTATGTGGTTGAAGATGAAATTGACCAAACCGATTGGGGCTTTTCTATCGATGATCCGAACGGGCCGCTGCCCGATTTTCCTAAGACCTATTTGAGCCAATTACTTAATTCTCAATTTCAGACTTTGATGAAATGCGGCGGGTTAATTGAGTCTTTGAGTGAAATATTGTCGCCCAAATCAGTTATCAGCCAGCCTGAAGTTCACTCAGGCAACATCTCGTCCTCCCATACATTAAACGAGGCGCGCCGTGGCCTTAGAGAGGCTGACGCGGCGTTACGAAAAGCCATCCGCTCGATCGGGGGGCTGGAAGCCGGTTTTGACAGTATTCTGGGGCGACCCACCCCGGAAATTCCGCAGCCGGCTAAGGGAACCATTGTCATCAACCCTGAAGTTTTCGATGGCAATATAAAGGATACTTTGTATGATATTGGCAAAGTTTGCGCCATGAGCGCCGTCGAGTTAAAAACGGCCAGCGATACAGTTCAGCAAACGCTGACTGAAGCTCAAACCCTAACAATTGAGCGTTATCAAAAAAGCTATACCCGTGCGGTTACGGCGGCCAGTCACTGCCAGCATAACCTGCACCAGGTTATTGCCCAACTGCGAACTGAAATAGCTACCGAAAAACTCCCTCTAGTTATCTGGCGGGTTCACGATCAAATTCAAAGCATTAGTAAACGACTAAGGTGGGGTGTTTTAAGAAAATGAACAGCCAGTGACCGCAGTTTGCGGCTCCGAGCGGCGGCTGAGCTATGCAGGCGGCCGTTTACTAAGTATGGCCCATCTGGGTTAGTGCTCTGGCCAGGCGAGCCACTCCTTCGGCTAAATCTTCAATATCATAATAGGCAAAACAGAGCCGGGCATAGTTACGCAGACCGCCCTGGCTGGAGAACTTCACTCCGGGCTGAATATTAATATGACGCCGGTGCAAATCCGGCAGTAACCTCTCGACATCGATTGTCTCCGGAAGTTGAATCCAAATAAAAAAACCACCGTTCGGTTCCATAAATGTCACGATTTTTGGCAGCAGCCGATGCAGGGCAGAACTTAAGGCGGCGGCTCGTTGGCGATAAACATGGTTGAGCTGGCTCAAATGTTTTTCTTGGGAGTCTGACTCGATTACGCGGCGGACAATAGCGGAGGTAAAGGGATTCAGACCACCGCCGCTGTCCAGCAAACCGCTGTTAATGAAACGATCCAGTAACGCTGGCTGACCTTGAAGCCAGCCCAGCCGCAACCCAGGAGCCAAGATTTTAGAAAATGAACCTAACGATAAGACCGTACCGAACCGGTCGAAGCTGATGAGAGGTGGAGGCGGGGCAGTATTATAGGCCAGCAGTTGATAGACCTCATCAGCGACAATGAGAAAATCGTGCTGTTCACTCAGTTCAATCAGCCGGCGCCGGCGTGTGGCAGACAGGGTGATTCCAGAAGGGTTGTGAAAAACGGGGACCGTATATAAAAATACCGGCCGATGCTGAGCCAACGCTGCCTCAAGCACCTCAAGGTTCAGACCATCATTATCCATCGGCAAGCTGATCACCTTTAAGCGGTGATCGGCAAAGATACGTAAAGCCAAAAAATAGGATGGTTCTTCGACCAAAACCGTATCTCCGGGTTGAGTAAAAAGCGTGCAAATTAAATCTAGCCCTTGTGAAGCCCCTGTCGTGACAAATAAATGATCAGCGTTGACGGTGGCGCCATAGTGTTTGGTGAGCCATTCAGCCAACGCCAACCGAAAAAATCCATCCCCCGGCTCGGCCCCATAGGCCAACAGAGAGGGGTCCGCCTGAGATAACCGGTGACGAGCGGCTTTATCGAGCATATTCAGCGGTAACAGCGAGGGCGACGGCTGCCCAATGCCCAGATCGATCATGCCGGTGGGGATATTGAGTTGTGTGGTTTGGATAGATAGCATAAGTTTGTTCTTCCAGCCGGTTTGGGTGGTTAATAGTGAAGGTTTTTGGCCCGAATACGTATAAGTAAACAAGTTGCAATCCTAATCAGTAGATCGTATTCCCCTGATTATTACGGCTTGACCTACTCAGGAGGCCGCGGTCTAATCATCATCGACCCAGTATTGAAATTTCCGCCCAAGAAAGCCCGGCTTCAACCCTCTCGGACTTTTTCAGGAAAATTATATAGCCTTTTTAAAGTGCTTTAAAATTTAGGGATTTACTATGGCTCTCCATCAAACCGGTCCACTGAAACCCTGTCAGCCCAATTTACCAACCCAAGATAGCTTGACTGAAAATGGTCCTATCTTGCCTTTAGGTTTAGTTCTGCTGCGTTTTGCCAAAGAAGTGGTGAGTATTGTTGTTTTTGCGACAGTGATTGCTTTGGCTCTTAACTTTTTTATTATGCAAGTGACCTATGTTCACGGTAAAAGCATGGAGCCAAATCTTCATTCTGAGCAGCGTTTAATGATTGAGAAGGTGACGTATCAATTTTCTACGCCGCAGCGCGGGGATATCGTGGTGATCCATATCGATAGTTCGCCCCTACCGTTAATCAAACGAGTGGTGGGGCTGCCCGGTGAAGAGATCAAAATTCGCGATAATCACGTATTTATTGACGGCCAGGTACTAAACGAACCCTACTTAGATAACATTGTTCAGGATAATTATGGTCCCATCAAAATTACACCCGCGCACATATTTGTGTTGGGCGACAATCGCGGTGTTTCGCATGATTCCCGCTTTTTTGGCCCAGTTCAGATCGATAATATTTTGGGGCGAGCTTGGTTGTCCTACTGGCCGTTAGAAGACCTGGGGCCGGTTGAATAGGGTTCAAGCTGGGGTGCAGCGCACCAAAAATTGGGCGATATTTTGGGCGGTAAGTTTTGAGACAATTGTTTCGCTCAAGCCTTCACTATGAAGCTTTGATAAAATAGTATCGGGCAGGTAGACCAATCCCGGCTGGCCGCCATAATGCTGCCACAAGCTGCTGCGAGCTAAATCTAAGCCAATGGCGATGTGATCTTCGAAGCCGCGCTGTACCATTTGCCGCAGCAGCGGCCAAACATTTTGGCGCGGTTTGTAGTTTGAGCGGACAAAAGTATCGTAGCCTAACAAAACACCGGCTTCGGCCAATTCCCGATGAAGACCAAAATCGGGACGTTTGTCGAGATGGCACAGATATAATCGGTTGGCTGGCACCCCTCGATCCTCAAAAAATAGCGGTAGTTCCTCCGCGTTAACGCCTTGCTCGGTGTGAAACAGCAAGGCAGCCCCGGTTCGTCGAGCTGCTTCGGCGGCGGCTTCCATTAAGATCCGAGTCTGGCCTTCGATTTTTTCCTCAAAGCCAATCTTGATCGTGGTCGCTAAAACATCGCCATTTTCGCGCAACCCGGAAGTCAGTTCCCCCATAAAGTAATCCAGAGCGGTCAGTTCAGAAGCAGACCAAAGCCAACTGCCGGAGGGGTAGTATCGTTCCAGATGAAAGCCGGTAGTAGCGGTAATATGCAAGCCATGCGCTTCTGAAAATTTGACCAGCATGCGGGCATCGCGGCCGCAGCCGCCCGGCTGGCAGTCGATGAGGCTAGTACCGCCGGCCGAACGAAAATCCTTTAACTCCGCATCGATCTGTTGGGCGTGGTTTAATTCAAGCGCATATTTGGGCGAGACGCCCTTAGGGGGATTGATCCAGACATGAGCATGCGCATCGGCCAATTTAATATCTTCGATGGGGATTAACCCGGTGACGGTTTGCAGTTCCATGATTACCTTGCCGTTACGTCAAATTTAGGCATATTATAGCATGAAAACTGGCGAGCCGTCACAAATCGGCAACAGCCGACATGGTTAATGTTTGGGCGACAGCATACTTTCGTTGATGCCGACCCGAACCCGAAGTTTACCTAATTGGAGTTCGTCGCCATCATCTAAAATTTCCGGAAGAAACGGGGCCAAACGCTCGCTGTTGACAAATGTGCCGGTCACACTGCCCAAATCTTCCACCAGAATACCCTTGGCGGTTCTTGAAATTGAGGCGTGGCGGCGTGACACGCTTCTGGCTTCGGGGCCATCAGGGGTAAAATCAATCTCCGGGAAGACGCCCAGAGACGGGTCGATGCGGCCCAAGTGAATGGTCTTATCCACAGGCAGCACAATGCTTCGCTCGTGCATACCAACGCTAAGCCGAATAGTTAACGGGACTACGATAGGGACTGTACACATAGTTTACCTCACAAATCTGCTTTTCCACTCGTCGAACGGGTGCACCCAATCTGACCGAACTGGTGACGGTTCACGCCGACCGGCAATGATTTTTATACGTTCCGATCTATCATAGCCAATTAAAATATTGTTAAGGATGTAGACCGGCGGTGAGGTTTGCGGGACAAATTCGAGTCCCTGCAAAAGTTGTGTCAACCCCAATTCATTATCTTTGTAGTTCATAAATACCCTCCCAGGTATCCTCCCATTTTGGTACTATTATTATCCTGTAATCAAATATGAGGGCTATGAGAGCGATATATGAAAATGGTTAGAATGAGGCGCTAGCGTTTGCGAATTTTGACTTCGATGCGGAGCTTGCCCAGTTGCAGGATGTCTCCATCACTGAGGGTATTAGGCACGTAGGGGTCTAACCGTTGACTGTTGAGGTAGGTTCCATTGACACTGCCCAAATCTTCAACGACGACTTTTTCATTTTGTCTTGAGATAGTGGCGTGACGCCGGGAAACGCTTTTGGCCGGCGGGCCATCATGAGTTAAATCGACATCTGGAAACACATTTAGGGCCGGGTCGATCCGGCCAAGCAGCAGCCGTTTATCAAGCGTCATCAGTAGCTCTCGTTGGTTAGAAACAATGGTTAACTGAATGACAATTGGCCCAGCCAAATCAAGCGGTAAAATAATTTTGGGTTGGGTGGGAGGATCGAGATTGACATGAATTTCATCTCGATCATAATGCTCGGTTCTTCTTTTATCATCTTCGCCAAGCAGATAATGACCACATTCGCCGCAATATATGGTATTTTCCACCTGCTCGGCCTGACAGAAAGGACATTTTATCATGATATTAGCTGAGCTACCCCATGATGATACCTACCAGTAACAACAGGCGGTATTATACAACATAACAGTTTCAAGAGAAAAATTAAAGTTAGAGCGGATAATCCTAAGCGGCTTATTTGCTGCCTGTTTCAGGTAATAATGAAGGCAACTTATCCGGTGATAGCGCCACCACCGGCTCAGCCGGCTCTACTGGGGACGGTAAGCCCAGGTCCGCCTGGAAGCGCGGGAGTAAGCGATAATCGTAGCGGGTGGGGTTATCGGGGTCAGAGTATTGGCTGACAATGCCGACTACGGTTACTATCGTACCGGGTTCAATAAACGGTTTTTTGATGCCGGTAGTGCTCCGAATATAAACTTTAGCCGGGTCGGTGCCATCATCCACCCAAAAGGTCGTCACCCCTTTGAAACGAACAGCCTGCCCGTGCAGCATCACCAACCGGCCTTCAAACGGTTCCAGCATCATCGTACTTTCCAACGGCAAGGGCGGCGGCGGGCTGCCCGGCTCGAGCCACGTCACTTTGCTGCGATGGCGAACGGCGATTTCAAACTCACCGCCAAACTGCCTGAGGTTGCCTTCGACCGCTACTTTATCGCCTAAATTGAAAGTAAGGCCATGCTCTTTGGGCAGGTAAACCAAAATCCCGGCAGAGTCGTCTTGAATATACATTGCTCGTGGTCCCAAAACACCAGGCGGCGCCGTTACCCGCCCCGTTACTCGCACCCAGGCGTCATAGGCCAGCTTTTTAGCCTCGAAAACGTGCATCTTTAAGGGTTGAGCCGGTCCCTGCCGCCAATTCGCCCCATCGGGTGAAGCGATGCAATCGTCGCTCCATTCATCGCCGCCATCCTCGACCCGACACCAACTCTCATCATAGCCGGGCGAACGACTATAACTAAACGTGTCGGCCACCGAGCCGTCAGGCCGAATCAGGGTCAGGGTATCAGCGCTGTTATTAAGGGCAAAACCCATTTGACTGTTGTAAATGGTTAAATAGCCACGTGCGGGAATCGTGAAGGACAGTGGCATATAAAAAGCCGCGCCGGACGAGTCGGTTAGCCGCCAGCCACCCAAACCAACAGCGTGATCCATCGGATTAAAGACCTCGACCCACTCATCTAAATAATCTCCTTTACCATCGCCATCCCAATCGACATCACCCGGCGCAGGTAGGATCTCATTGATATAGACCGTTTCCGGCGCGGCTTGCCCCGCGATCCAGATGGGAGCGCTGTAGGCCGTATCCCCATCCGCCTGAATGACTTTGACCCAAAAGTAGTGACCGGGCCGCGCCTCGATAGGGACTGACCACTGCCCATTAGACTGGAGACGATGGGTCGCTACCAGCAAATTACGGTCATACAAAAATAGTCTTGCGGCCTCTACGTCCTGGTCAACGATCTCGACGGTGAGTGGTACAACTCCAGATGGGGGTAAGATACTGCCCATCCAGTCCGTCCCCACCCGTAATGCGACAGCCAGGTTACTATCTTCCGTGGCGAAAACGCGCCGCTGTCGCAGGGCATCGAGTACATTTTCGGTAGTCAGAGCAGGCGCGATGATGCCCGTTCGCGCCGGGTTGTCGCTGCCCCAGGCGGCGGCATGGTGGTCGCTGTTGTTGGTTGGCGCCGTTTTCCAACCGACTGCGTTACTCTGCACGAAAGAAGCTTCGTAGGTCGTATACTTTTGGGCGTTGTTGCCGATTTCCTGCAAATACATGACCTGAGCTGCCGCCGGATGATAAGCAAAATCAGCAAACGTGCCGCCGTAACGGGCATCGGGGTGATTGAACTGGGCGATGACGTGGGGATTGGCGGCCAGCCAGGTGTAAAGGCCGGATAAATCAGCAAACAACGGGTTGGTGCGGCTGACCAGAGTCTCGGTATTGAAGATGTTGATGTGGCCGACCGTGTCGTGAGTCCACTCTAAACCGCGCAGGGCGATGAACTCACCAGGTACGGTGGCGGCCTGGGTTTGGGATAAAGTTTTGGTCCACTCAGACGAAGTTAGCCACCAGGCGTGATCAGTCAAAGCAAAGAAGTGCAAGCCCGCAGCCCGGGCCTTAGCCAACGCGTAATAGGGTGGCCCAGCCCCGTCAGAATAGGTAGTGTGAGCATGCAGATCACCCCAGTAGGCCTTCATTCCTCCGGTTAGAAGGGCCGGCTCAGGCGGCGAGTTAGGTGGCGACGGCGGGACCGTCAGCACGCCGGGATTAGGCGCAGCCCGGACAAAATCGTGGGGCATCGAGTTGGTGTCGGTTGGCCAGACTCGCTGAAGGCTGTAGGGTTCAGGCGCTGTCGCCCCAGCTTCGAGACCCAGAATGGTATAGTCGCCATTGCGATAGGCCACGCTGTCCAGAATTTGATCGGCCGGGCCGAGGACGACCAACTCATCGCCGCTGTTGGACAGCGACCAACTGCCTCGCCCCCAGGCGGTGTATTTATCCAGATCGCCGACAGCAAAATCGGGCGGGAAGTCAAATCTGTCTTGAAAATCCTGGGCATTTTTAGCGATGACCAGGCAGTTACTCGCCCCCAACAGCGTCCCGTCGGGCAAGCGGTACATACTCTCGCCGCCGCCGGCCGATTCCTCATCCCCGACTTTGTAGCCGGTTAGATCGACGGTGGTGGTATTGGGGTTACACAATTCAACAAATTCGTCGCCTTCGCTGGATGAGGTTTGGCCGTCGTAGAGGAATTCACCGATGAGGATGGGTAGGGCGGGGGGAGTCGGGGCGGGCGTGGAGATGGGATCGTCCTCCACGCCATTGCTTCGGCCGATAGAAACCGGCCCGCTGATAAAATCGGCCACATCATCATCGGTGTCGCGGCCGTTGGGGTAGCGAAAGACGGCTTCGTCATCCACACCGTCGGCATTGCCGCCCCGATTTGAGCCGTCCGGTGCGCCATCATTAGGGCCGTCCACTTCGGAGTCGTTGCCAAGTTCAACTTTATCAATAACTGCGCCCGTTTTATCTCTAAGAACAATAAAAATATTATTGTTCATAGCATCACCTGCCTTTTTGACATCACCGAGTACCAAGTAATCTCCTGCAGCCGTGAATGTAAAAAGACCACCGTTATTACTGATGTAATTGCTAACTTTAAATGCACCTCCAGATGTTAAGTCTCCTATCGCTGTTTGACTATCAGTTAATTCAATCGTCCAACCGGAGAGGTCAAGGCCATCTTCTTCGATATATAGTTCAATGAATTCATCAAGGTCTGTAATAGATCCTTCGCCTGCCACGCCACTAAAATTATCGCTGCTCCAATCCTGTTGCGGATCAGTCACAATTTCATTGATAACGACTGCACCAGGGCTGGCCGGTACAGGCGTCGCGGTTGCTGTGGGAGTGAAGGTTGGGCTGGGGACTGGGGTAGCGGTCTCGGTGGGGGTGGTCACTACTATGGTGGCCGAGATGGTGACCATCGGGGTAAGGGTGGCGGTTATTGTGGAAGTAGGGGGGGTGATCGGCGTTGAAGTGGTTGTTGCGGTGGGGGAGTTAGTTGCTGTCGGTGTGGCAGTAGCTGTGACTGTTGAGGTGAAGGTTACGGGTTCAGTAGGAGTGACGGTGGGGATGGGAGTTGGCGTGGTCAGTAGGTGAGAACCGAGATTGCTGAAATCATTCAGGTCATAGTTATCCCACTCCTCGGCAGGATCAAACTCATTGAAGCCATCTGAGTCGCCGTTCTCAATGGTGGGCTTTCGTCTCAAAGTTGTATCTTGAGTTGAGGCGTCGCTACCCCATTTACTGCCGGGATCAACACCGATTTGACCTATGACATCGATAATTTGCTCGTTATTTTTCAGAACGATAGCATCGTCACCGTTAAAATTGATCACACTGTTACTGGTAATTGTAGCACTTTTGAGGATAGCATTATCGGCCTTTCCATGAGCAATAACAATAACACTATGGTTCTCTAAAGTACCGTATAACCGCATCGATTGGCTCACGTCAGGACTTCCATTGGAATAAAGTTCAATGATGTAACTACTTAAATCAACATCACTGCCCGTCCCATTATAAATCTCTAACGCCTTATTATTACCTGATCCCTCTACATACTCCGAGAAAAAAAGCTCCACCGGCGCGGCGAGAACAGGAGAGCTAAGTTGATTTATGGGCAAAAGAAGCGTACAAAAGCCTATAACGGAAACTGAGAGAATAACAATTTTGACAAAACTTGAGGGGGATAGATAGGTCAACATGGGTCTCCTGGAAGCGAGTTTTGTTTAAATAATGAGATTATCGTTTGCCGGTTTATGATAATGGAGGGGTCCGTTTAAATAAATGATAAGTTCATAAATATTTTGTGCGATTTTGGAACAGGAAATGTAATAGCAGAGTTTTTGAGTTTTCTTGAAAAGGGATGTTTGGATAGAGGAGCAAGCTTGATGTGACAGATGCTTTTGGTGAAGCAGAGCTTTGGCTTATAATATCATGAACCATTTTATTCCTACAGTTACAAACAAAATTACCGATCAATTTATCATCAAATCGAAAATAAAGATCTACTTGAGCATATAGACCGGGTGGGACAGGTATTTTATAAAAAGACGGAACCTGAGTACACCGTCGCGCCTAAAGTTTCCTGAGCACACCCCTTCTTTTCGGCGCCATTAACCGATCATGTACCCTCACCAACTCTCTCAAATCATTACTCAGGCGATAGTTCGCCTGCAAACCGATCTCCACCAGGCCGCGCCGGTGATGGCGGCCCAGGTGATCCCCTGGCTGAAGACATTGGCCGGCTCGGCCCAACCGGAGGATTATTTCAAACACCCGCTGGCCTTTCCGGCGCTGCTGCTGCCGTGGTGGGTCGAGCAGTCACTTGGCCCCAGCCCAGACCTGGCCCTTCAGGCTGATCTGGCCTATTCGACCATCAACGGCTACTACTACATCCGCCTCATCGATAATTTGATGGACGGCCACGCCACCGTCGAGCGTGAACTGCTGCCCGCGCTCAATTTTTTCCATACGCAGTTTCAATCGACCTATCTGCCTCATTTTCCCGCCGATCACCCCTTCTGGCCCGACTTCACCGCTATCTGGCTGCGCTCCGGCGAGGCGGCAATGGAAGATGCCGCTCTGGCAACCATTGATGAAGTGGCATTTACCCGCGTCGCGGCGCAGAAGGTGTGCGCCGCCAAAATTCCGGTGGCGGCGATCTGCTACCGGCGCCACCGGCCCGATCTGATCGCGCCCTGGACCGAGGCGGTCGACCTGCTGGGCGGCTGGCACCAATTCTTAAATGATTTATTTGATTGGCACAAGGATCTTGCGCGGCAGACCACCACCTATTTCTTGAGCGAAGCGGAGCGCCGTCGTCACGCTGATGAGTTAGTGGTTAGTTGGGTAGCCAGAGAAGGATTCGCCTGGGGCATCGACCAGGCGCAGGGGTGGATGTCCCGTCTGAAATCACAAGCCGAAGCGTTAAACAGCCCGGATTTGCTGGCTTATTTGACCACTCGCGAATCGATGCTGCTGGCGCAGCAGGAAAAATTGGCCAGCGGGTTGCAAAGTTTAGCAAAGTTGGTTAAGCTGGAATGAGTTGGGGAGTTTATAGAGTTTGTGGAGTTAGGGAGTTTGTAGAGTTTGTGGAGTTGTTGACGAGGAGCGTCAAAGTTTACTTTGACCGGCAAAGCAGCACTTTGTTGCTCCAAACTTGGGTGAGGGGGCGTTAGGAGCCTGAAGATGAACCAGCAGGAAAGTGTTATTGATTTGTTCGCCTTAGGGCGAACCTACTTTGATCGGTTTTTGCAAGAATTTGCGACCTATGGGCTGGAAGCGGATCCGGGCATTGAACTGCGGCAGGGCAGCGGCGTGTTGTGTTACTACAGCCTAGAGGATCGTCATATTTACCTATCGGTGCCGGATTTTAGCCAGCCGGTGGGCAAGCTGCAAGCGCTAATTTTACGTTCGCTGCTAGGCTGCGACAATGATGAGGCGCTGTTTCGTTTTTTGGGCCTGTTTCTGCCCCATATTATCGCCCACGAGTTGGCCCATCATTACCGCCACCGTTACGGCATGTTTGGCGACAGCGCCTGGCAGGAAGAGCAAATTGCCAATAAGCTGTCGGTCGCGGTGGTCAAGCATCGCCTCTCGCCGGAGGAGAAGGCTTTCGCCAAATCGTTCCTGCGGCAGGCCATCGAGACCCTCGCCGCTAAAATGGAGGCGAAGAATATCGCCATTGATTCCTACTACAGTGTGCTGCATGCCCTCAATGTGTCGGGGCAAGTCGGTGTGGCCGATTTTGAAAATATCGAGCTGCTACAAACGGCGCTGGGCGTTAAATCGGAAGAATTCCTAAAAGGCAGCGGCCAGCTATCCGACGAGGTCGAACAGCGGCTGGCCCATCGTGGTGATTTGATCGAGTCGATTGATCACGAATACACCTCAGACCAGATCAAATATATTTACTACCACGTCGGCTGGCTATACCTCGATCTGACCAGCCGCGAGACCGAATACGTTGATGAGTTTGCCCGCAACTACCTCAACTTTAAATTTGAGCTGCTGCCCGACCTCGAGCCGTCCCACGACGTTCCCGCCGATAAAGCCATTCAGGCCTGCTTCAAAGCTTTCCAACTCAGCCAGCCTCACTCTGAGACGGCCGGGCGTTACTTTTATAAACGCTATCGATCGCTGCTGCTGGCCAAGATGCAGTCGCTTGAACTGACGATAGCCGCCCAGAATGATCGGCTCAAACGGGAAGTCGGCCTCATTCTGGAGAATTGGAGCGGCGAGGCCACTGACACCCTCGATTACCTGGCTCAACTGGCGCCGCCCAAACTGCGCCATCTTTTTCCCCATCTCATCGCCGCTCACCTCGACGAAGAAGTATTGCCGCTCGATCATTTACCGACCGAACCGGATCGCCGCTTGTGGGCGCACGTCGTTAGTGGGGCAGCAGATGAAGCCGCGGCCAACACGCTGCACCGGCTGGCTCTGCTCGACCGGACGGATATTTATCGGGGTCTGCCGGTTGAAGTGCTGTTCAAATTGATCACCTGCTTTTCGCTGGTGCGCCTGGCTCCCGGCGAGCCGGTCATCTGGCAAAACGAGCGCAATGATGATGTGTTCATTTTAATTGAAGGCAAGTTGGAGGTTTTGGTTGACCAGGCCGGGCAACCCACCAAAGTCGGCGAAATCCATCCCAATGAAATCTTCGGCGAGATTGCTTTTTTTACCGAAGACCCACGCTACGCCACCGTTCGCGCCATTGAGCCGTCGAAATGTTACGTTTTAACCGACGCCGATCTGCAACTGCTGGCCTACGATCATCCGACCATCCTGATGCAGATGGCCGGCGTGCTGGCCAAGCGTTTGGCCGCTATGTACAACACCACTCACAATGAGACGGTATAGAGAAAGGTGATAGAACATCTTCAAAGGAGAAGGACAAAAGTCACATTGTGTTGCCTTGGTGACTGTGTTACCATCTTTTCAACGAAATATTTCATCTGTTGAGAATGAGAAAGAGGTTAATAACTATGAGCGCTGATTTACAGCTTTTAATTGGCAAAATTCTCACCGAAGAAGGGTTTGCTCAGTCTCTGGCCGAAAATCCTGAGAAAGCCCTGAAAGACGCTAAAATTGAACCGACAGTCGATCTGCTCGATGCGCTGGCCGGCGTCGATCCGGAGTCGTTGAAGAACCTGGCCTCGTCATTTGGAGCGCAGCAAGCGGCCGTCTAAACGAGTTCAACTACAACCGAACAAATCTAAAAAACACGCTACGAGAAACCAATCTCCGTAGCGTTTTTTTATTCAAATAAATCAGCAGTCAACGTCTCAAAATTTCGAGCATAGTGGCCACGGTCGTATCCAGGTAGGTTTGCCCGTTCTCCATCCGGCTGTCGTCATCCAGATAGCCGCCTGGCCCGTTGTGCTGCATCTTAGCCAAATTGATATAGCTGATTTTGCCGCCGGCTTTAGCCTGATTCCAATAAGAGCCGGAAAAGATCGACCAGCGGCCGGGGAAAAAAATCGCGCCGATCCGCTGAACCGAGTCCCTTTCGCCGCGAATGTAGTATAGATGCTCGATGTGCTCCAGCCCCACATCAGAACACATAACCCCGCCTAAACCGATAACCACAATCGGAGCTTTCAACTGCCGTTTGAGGTAGGTGGCTGAGCCCAGAGCAATTTGCCCCCCGCCGCTGTAACCGATCAGCACCACGGGAATGCCACTGCCCACAGGGTAGCCATATCGCTTCAGGCTTTTGAGAATCAACTCGGTACTGCCTTGATTATACATTGGCCCATAGCGAAAGTCGGCGGAAACCGCCACTTGAAAGAGATTGCGAATGTTGATTAAGAAGCCGCCCCAGCCCCCCTGCTCTTTTCGCCGCAGCGTATAGCGCCAAAACCAGGCAAAGATTCGCTGGTGAGTCAAAGCCCGATTGGTCACCGAGTAAGGAAAAATATCATCCACAATCACGGCCCCGGTCACTTTGTCGGCCAACCGCTTAAGAAATTCTCGTTCCCGAGGCAGATAAATCTCGTGCTGCACCCCAGAGATGCCGGTTAAAAAGACGATATAGTGACTGGCAGCGGGCTGATTGGGGACTCTCACCGGGAGGGCCGGCAAATCGGCCGGCGGAGCGACTTCGCCACCGTACCAACCGGCCCACCAACCGAGCGCCTCAAATGGAGCCGATATAGCTGACAATAAAAACCAGAGCAGGATAACCAACAAAATCGTAGAGAGGGGGTCTAAGCTGAACATCGCGCCTACTCCTCGTCGTTGGCTTCCTTCGAGTAGAATAACTTGGCCAGGTCAAGCTGCAATTTCTTACCGGCCGCCGCGTCGCGAACTCTTAGCATAACCCACAAAACCGGTTTGCCGATAGTTAACCGCAGGGTAAAAATAATGCCTAACCCCATCGCGGCGCAGAGAACAGCCTGCCAAACCTCGAAATCAAACGAAAACCGCAGAATATTAACCAGCACCACCGCCGCCCACACATTTAGCAGGCGCAGCACAGGAAAGCCAAAATAAGGCATCAACGCCAGAAAGCTAAAGATCAGCGGGATGTAACTTAAGCCCACCGCAGCGCCGGCCAACCATAACGCCACCCGTCGATCAAAAACCCACTCCGCCACGAACCACACCGAACAAACCCAAACCAGGTATCCCAAAATAAAAAGTATGACCGAGACGCCCAAACTTAAGATGAATCGTAGGGGCCTGACCCGGTTGGCAAACAGCACTACACTCTGGCCAATGGCTTCTGAAAAGCCGGCCAGGGTCACAATTTGCAGCACCAAAAGGTTGCGATTAGGACTTTGGATGGCCACGGTAAAGGCTTGTACGTTGCTGCTAAAGAACACCATGACAATAGTCCACAGCGATACCGGGTCAGGCTGCTGCCATAAAGCCAAGGCAAACTCAAATGCATCCATCATTCAGACGTATTTACTCAGCAGACGAGGTGACTGGCACTTAATCGCTGTAATTATAGCGTTATATGCCACACAACGTTCTCGATTTGAGCAAAGTGCCAGTCACCTGAGTCGTTACATTCAGAGTTAACTTTTGCGCCGTCCCCCACCTTTAACCAACCACCAAATCAGCCCCGCTATGGCGGTAAAGGCCACGCCAATCAACGCGATCGGGGCGATAACCATCCCTTTAGTCAACTGGCGGGGCTGGGCATGTTGCGGCTGCTCGGACAGCGCCATGACCCGCTGCTGCAGGGCATTCACCAGCCGGGTCGAGGCCAGTTCACCTTCGCCCTGTTCGGCCAATTCGTTAGGCTCACAGGGCGGGCCAAAGGTAATACTAATCGGCTTTGGTTGGGGTAGCGCTCGCTCCGGCGGCATAGCCTGGCGAGTGCCTTGAATGTAAACCGGCACCACCAGCACCGGCGCCTGCTCCAATACCACGCCAATACCCTCTCGAAAGGGCAGCATTTTGTCACTGGGGGTCAGCCGTCCTTCAGGAAACCAGACTAAATGGTTATCCTGCCGCAAAGAGGCCACGGCCAGCGCCATCTCCTTCACGCCGGTACCGCCCGTAAAGCGATCGATGGGCAGCACTTGAGCCAGCCGGGTGACCAGCCGCATCAACGGGTTCGTCAGCATGACATCCTGGGCGGCAATCCAGGTGGTGCGCCGCAGATGTTCAAGCGGTAAGGCCGCGGCCACCATAGGCGCATCGAGCATGCTGGAGTGGTTGGGCGTCAATACAAAATTTCGGTCACGCGGTAAATTTTCAAGCCCGTGAACTTCCAGCCGGAACAGGAGGCGGGCCAACCCCTTCAGCCAAACAAACAGGACCGTCGCCGCCCTTTGCTGCCCGCGGTTCAGGGGTCTCAGCCATTTTTTCTGCTCGTCGGTCAGCATGGTCATGGCCTCCGGGAGAGATGACGAACTGCCGAGGGACTCCTTCTCGGCGGCGGATTGGACCGCTTGCAGCAGGTCTCGCACCGTACTGATTTGCCGGATAGCCTCGTCGCTCAATTCGACGCCGGTCAGATTGTTGACTTGCAGGGTCAGGGTCAACCACTCTAAGGAGTCGATGCCCAGATCAAGCTGCGGGCTGGTGTCGGGGGTCAGCGATTTATCGGCGTAGCGGCTGGCTAGCCAATCCCACACTCGCCGCGCCCCCGGTTGGGCGAGCAACGCCTGATCCCGTTCCGACATATCGGCAATCGGCAGCGGTCCAACCGCGTGAGACTCGGGTTGGACCCCCTGTTTGGCTAATTTGTAGTTCTTGACCAGCAAATGCCGCCGGATTTTGCCCAGGTTGGTCCGGGGGATGGCTTCGGTTGTGGTGGCATAATCAGTCAGCCGCTGATACGAAGCGACCGCCTGGGAGCGCTCGGTGATAGCCTCGCGGATGGCTTGTTCAACATCGCCGTTGCGGTACTGGTTGACCTCCGCCATTTCCGGCACAATCAGCGCAACCAGTTGGTTGGCTTCATATAAGATGCCGATCTCCCGGATAAATTGGTGCTGCTGGTAGATCTCCTCCAGCGGCTCCGGCTGAATCTTCTTACCGCCTTCCAACACAATCAGCGTTGAGGCCCGCCCGCTGATATATAAATACCCGTCTGCGTCAAAGTAACCCAAATCGCCGGTTCTAAACCAGCCGTCATCGGTAAAGGCCTGGGCTGTTTCGTCCGGCAAGTTGCGATAGCCGGTAAAGACGCTTGGCCCTCGGGCCAAAATCTCCCCTTCGGCCGGGCCACGGCCATTACGCTGAGCGGCGGCCTCGCCTTCGGCTTGAACCGTCTCATCGATGCGAATCTCGATGCCGGTTAGCGGCCGGCCAACACTCCCCAGCCGGGGGACCTCGCTGTTAGGCAGGTTCATGGTTAGCATGGGCGACGTTTCGGTCAGCCCGTAGCCGATAGCGATATCCCAGCCCAACCCTTCTAACTTCCAGGCCAGGTCCGGAGCCAAAGCCGATCCACCGGAGGTCAGCAAGCGCAAGTGGGGGCCGGCTACGGCTCGCAGCGGGTTGAACAGCTTCTGGCCAACCCGCCAGCCCAAGCGGCGGTGCAAACCGTTGCTGGTATTCAGAGCGCTGTTGAACAGCGTCGCGGCCACTTGGCCTCGCCCGGCGATCTGGGCCTCGATGCCATCGTAAATGGCCCGATAGACGCGCGGCACGCCGATGATAATCGTCACCTCGCCCTCGCGCAGAGCCCGGATGATTTGGGGGCCGGTCAGCGCGTGAGGCAAGATAATCGGCAGCCGGAAGGTTAGCGGCGTCAGCGTGCCGATGGTAAAAGGATAAACGTGGTACATCGGCAGCGGCAGCAGCGCTCGATCCGTGGGGTGAACCAAATTAGCCGCCTCAATGGCCTTGAGCTGGAAGAGCAAATTGTGGTGGGTCAGCCTCACGCCTTTAGGCACGCCGGTTGTGCCGGAGGTGTAAAACAGCGCCGCCGGGTCCTCGAGACCGACAGTAGGCAGCGGCCTGTCGCTATTATCGCGCAGCGCCTGCCAACTTCGCTCATCATCCGGCTCTACATCGAACAAAATAGGCCGCAAATTAGCCTTGAGCTGGCCCAGCCGGTTGAGATATTCGGTGGTGGTAAAGATGAAACGCGCCTCGCTGTCGTGCAGCACTCGCTCCAGCGCCTCCTTGGTGATTTGGGAATCGAGCGGCGAGACCGCCGCCCCCGCGCCGATAATGGCCAGCATGGCCACCACCCATTCGGGGCGATTATGGGCCAGCACAGGGATAAACTCGCCCGGCTGCACCCCGGCGGCAACCAGACCGCGGGCTAACTGCTCCGCCGCCGCCGCGACATCGGCGCAGCTCCAGCGCTCGATTTCATCGGCCCGAAAGGCCAGCAGACATTCAGCGTCGCCTGCCTGACGCAGGTCGTTTATTAAAGATTGCAGCGTTTCTAAATTTTTCATTCAGCCCGTCTCCTCACATTGTAAGCATTCAGCTATCAGCCGTCAGCTTTAACCCCAAAGATACCTTTGGGGCCATTATTACTAGCTCTCCAACCCAACCATTGGCCGGGATGAGCCCAAAGCGGATAGCTGACCGCTAAGGGCTGAACGCTTACCTTTGATTTACTGGTCAATGTAGCTTAAATTGGTCAATATAGCAAGGCTAATAACTAATCCGGCTCACCTAAAAAACCGTAAGCCGGATTGGCCGGGAAGGGTAAGGATAATAGTAAGCGGTCAGCTATCAGCCGTCAGCCGTCAGCTTTAACGCTAAAGATACCATCTGGGCTTTCATAACCCAACTATTTGCCAAAATAAGCCCAAAGCGGATAGCTGACTGCTAAGGGCTGAACGCTTACGGCGAGCGTTGTGGCCGGGTGATCAGCCCCTTAAGTGGGGTCATCCTATCGCGGTCCACCCTCCGGCTGGCTCTATGGGGTTAAAATGCCGGTCGCTCGATCTCTGATCCTTATGCGAAAAATGAAAATTTAAGGTTTCCAGTCGATGATCGGGTCCGATCAAGGGCGATGATCGCACCCGATCAAGGGCGATGATCGGGTCCGATCAAGGGCGATGATCACACCCGATCAAGGGCGATGATCACACCCGATCAAGGGCGATGATCGGGTCCGATCAAGGGCGATGATCACACCCGATCAAGGGCGATGATCACACCCGATCAAAGGCGATGATGGGACCCGACTCCAGTAAGGAGTCGGGTCCCACCCCTGACCGGCATCGCCGGCTGGGTTCGAGGGACAAAACCCCACCGATCATCCCCTCACCAGTCTGCCGCCCCATGCACCGAAGATCCGTCAGTACGAGCAGAATCGATCCATTCTCCATTCTTCATTCTCCATTCTTCATTCTCCATTCTTCATTCTCCAGGTTTGCCTATGGGCTTTGCCGTGCTATTGATTATGGCTGTGGTTTGTGTCATAATAGGCTTATAGAGGTGTGGGAAGTTTTAGGTTTGATGCCGTCTAATTCAATCGATGTAATGTTACAGATTAAGCGCCGGTCACCTGGCCTGCTGAATAGATACGGTTTTGCTCCGACACCGGCGCTGTGGTAGCATGCCCGGTTGTGAGCAACTATCGACCGGCTTTACTAACCGTTATCCTTATAGCCCTGGCGCTGCGTCTAACCCACCTGACCTACCACAGCTTATGGTTTGATGAAGCCGTAAGCGTGTATTGGGCCAAACAGAGCGTCCCCCGTATTCTGGAAGTGGGGTTTACGCTGGTTGAGGATCGACTGCCGCCGCTCTACTACTTGACGCTGAAGGGTTGGAGCAGCCTGATTGGTTTTAGCGAGACCGGCGTCCGGGCGCTGTCGGTGCTGTATGGGGTCCTGCTGGTACCGGTTACCGCCGGCCTGGCCGCGATGTTGTTCAACCGGCGGGTGGCTTTGATCAGCGCCGCCTTGGTTGCCGTTAACCCCTTTCTGATTTGGTATTCCCAAGAAGCCCGCATGTACGCCCCGGCCGTCTTCTTCAGTACTCTAGCTATCTGGGCTTTTCTCAAATGGCTCAGGCAATGGCTACAGCCATCACTACCAACCTCATTCATCACTCATCACCTATCATTCCTCATTCTTCATTCTTCATTCTTCATTCTCTTTGTCCTAGCAGCCATCGCCGGCCTGTACCATCATCTTTACGCCGGCTTCGTGCTGCCCGGTTTGGGGCTATGGTTGATCGTGGCCTATCCGCGCCGGTGGCAACTGTGGTTGATATTAGCCGCCAGTGGGGTCATCATCGCCCTCGCTTTCACGCCGATCGCGCTGGCCATCTGGCGCTTTTCCGCCGAATCGACGCCCGGCGACGCTCTCCACGGCACCCTGCATCGCGGCTGGGGGCTGCTCCAGGCCTTTATCCTGTGGAAAGCTCCCTTGCCCCATTGGCTGACTCTACTTATCCCCGGACTTATCTGCTTATTCGTGCTATCGGCCTACCTGCCCACTCCCCATCCCATTATCCATTATCCATTATCCATTATCCATTTCCCATTACCCACCCTGTTGATCACCCTCGTCTGCTTAACCCCTTTTGCCATCGCCACCCTACTTCTGACTCGCAACCATCTGGCCTTTTTTGGCGAGCGCTATTTCATCGTCATGGTTCCCTGGCTGCTGATTCTGGCCGCGCAGGGGGCGGATAAGCTGGGCCAGTGGGGAGCAAGGAAGGCTAAGGCTGAGGCTAAGGCCAAGCTCCAACCAATAATTCACGTATCCAGCCAACCCGCTACCCCACCCACCCACCCACCAATCCACCCACCTACCAACCCACCTACCCACCTGCCAACTACCCAACCAGCCAACTACCCAACCCACCCACCAACCCGCCAACCCACCACCTATCTATATTACCTTATCCCTGCCTTCCTCATTATATTGACTGCCCTACCCCTGCCCGGCCAGTGGACTATTCCGGCCAGTAAGGAGGCCTGGCGGCAAAGCGTCGATTATCTGGCCCAACACGCCCGCACCGATCACGCCATTCTGATTCACCCTGATTGGGTGCGCTTTCCGTTTCAATTTTATTTTAAGGGGCCTGGCCAGACATACGCCGCCTTTAGCACCGTCACCGCCCAGACCGACCTCGATGGCCCGCTGCAAGGCGTCGTGGGCGATCATCCGGTGATCTGGCTGATCGAATCGCATATCGACGCGCCGGACCCCGAACGGCGGGTTGAACAGTGGCTGGCGGCTCGCTATCCGCTGGTAACGGAACTTTACCCGCCGGGGATCACCCTTAAAGGATATGCGCCCGGCTACCAACTCGATGCCCTGCCGCCGGCGGCAACGCCGGTTGATTATCCATTTGACAGCGGCCTGCGCCTGGCGGGCTATGAGGCTGATGCCGATGTCTCGGCCACGGATGCGCTGTTTCACCCGCCTTCGGGGTGGGTCCATGTGATTCTTTATTGGACGGCCCAAAAGCCGGTCGCAGCACAGGACTACCCTGTTGTGCGTCTCATCGGCCCGGAAGGTGTGTGGGGCATTAGCCTCGATCGGCCCGGCGACGCCTTCAAACTGTATCCGCCCAGCCGCTGGTTCAACGCTACGGCATCGAGCCAGAAAATTATTCGTCACGATCTGGATGTCAATCTCAATCCGGTTACGCCGCCGGGGGTTTACCAGTTGGTGGTCGAGTTGGGGGCGGAGCAGCATAGTTTGGGGCCGGTGGAGGTACAGCCTTAACGCAGCAATTCTCATCTTAAAGGTGACGGTCACTTTTGAATGTACAAAGCCGTTGATTTCGTCGATCAGATGGGTATTTTGGACCAAGTGACCGTCACCTTGTCATGGCCTTAGCGTTTGGGGTTTGACCGCTGGTGGGCTTTGTGGTAAATTCACCAATTCGGTAGCCATATTTAGGAAGGTCAATGCAAATTCGTCATACTGTGAAGTTTATTTTCTTCATTATTTCGATGGCCAGCCCGCTGCTGTTGATGGGCTGCCTGGGAGGGCCGCTGCTGACTGAAGTGAGCGTTAGTCCAACCGCGATTACGCCCAACGCTGATGGCATCGAGGACGTGGCCCGCATCAGTTACCATTTGAACGGCTCGGCTAATCTATCGATTTATTTTATTAATGAGGCAGGGCAGCGCCACTATTTTCGAGATAATCGCCGGCGGTCAGCGGGGGATTATCAGGTCGATTTTGGGGGCGTGGTTGAGGGCAGCATGCTGCCGGACGGCCAGTACACCTGGGTGGTTGAAGCAGTAGATGACAGCAGCCAGACCGTTAAAGAGGAAGGGACCCTGGCCGTGAGCCAGGCCGATACGGAAAAGCCGGAATTACAAGGGTTTAGCGTTTACCCTCATATCTTTTCGCCCAATCAGGACGGCATCAACGACCGGGTTGATATCAACTATTACCTGACCAAAGAGGCCGAGGTATTGGTCTACTTGATCGCGCCGGATGAGGAAACCCGCTACCCTATCGCCGAAGTGGAGCGGGACATCAAGCCGGGGGAGCCGGGGTTCCACACTTATGATTATGAAGGCGGCGTCGATTTGGGGGCCGAGCCGCCGCCGGACGGCCTCTACACCGTGTACGCTGAGGCCACCGACCGGGTCGGTAACCGCACCGTGGTGACCAACACCTTGGAAATCGCCGAAGGCGGCGTCCCTCGGGCCGATATCGTTTCGGCCATCGTTGATTTCTACAATCCGGCCACGGGCGACAAGGTGGTGCCGCTGGGTCAGACATTGGCTTTCACCCTGACTGTTGAAAACTTCGGCAGCGTGCCGATCCGGACCAACGGGCCTAGCTCCGGCGTCGGTTATCGCAGCGATGAGAATTTTAACACCAAAGATTTTTTCACCTCCTCCGGGACGTGGCGGGTTGGGATCGACTATGAAGGTAATCCCAGCTATGCGTACCCCTACCGCTGGGCCGTGGGCAATCTGGACGAGTTAGAGCAGCGGGTCATCAATAACAACATTGAGTATTACCTGATGCCTGGCCAGCGGGCGCTGGTTACCGGCTCTATTCAACTACTCGATGTCCCGGCCGATAAAGACACAGTCGAATTCTGGGCCGGGTTAATCCATGAAGACGTCCGGATTGACACTTTCAACGATCACGTCAGCCCGACGCCCATCATTATTGGTTTTTAGTTAAAGCATGCCGGATTTAGCTATCGTCATCGTCAGTTGGAACGTTCGAGAGCTGCTGGCCGACTGCCTGCGCAGTAGCGAGGCTGATCTGGCTCGCAGCCAACTCGATGGCGAAATTTGGGTGGTTGACAACGCCTCGCACGATGGCTCGGCGGCGATGGTCAGGCAGGATTTCCCCAATGTGAAGTTGATCGCCAGTGAGCAGAACTTAGGCTTTGCCGGCGGCAATAACGCGGCCCTACGAGCGATGGGGTTGGGGCGATCCGACCATCCTTCCCCTAAACCGGCAATCGTTCTGCTGCTTAATCCCGATACGCTCATCCATCCCGGCGCACTGGCCGCCCTGGTTGACTTTTTGCAGCAAACACCTCAAGCCGGCATCGCCGGGGCGAAATTGGTTTACGGCGACGGCTCGTTTCAACACGGCGCGTTTGCCTTCCCCGGTCTATGGCAGTTAGCGATCGAACTGCTACCGCTGCCGGGCCGGCTGGTTGAGTCGCGCTGGAACGGGCGCTATAGCCGGTCTCTATACGAATCCCAGCGTCCTTTTTTGATCGGACACCCGCTGGGCGCGGCGATGGCGGTCAAGCGGGCGGCGATCGAGGCGGTTGGCCTGCTGGATGAAGGGTACCATATGTATGTCGAAGAGGTCGATTGGAGCAAGCGAATTACCGCCGCCGGGTGGCAAGCCTACTGCGTGCCAGCGGCGGTGATTACCCATTGGGGCGGGCAAAGCACCGGGCAAATTAAAACCAGCAGTTTTGTTAATTTGTGGCGCAGCCGTTACCGATTTTACTGCAAACATTATGGGTCACTAAAGATTTGGCTGGCCCGGCAGATTGTGCGCCTGGGCATGCAGCGACAAGCCAAGGCCGATCAACAGGCCGCACGATTATCCCCCACCGAGCGAGACGAGCGTCTGGCGGGTTATAACCAAGTTATTGATCTCTGGCAGGAAAGGGAGCTATGCCAAAAATCATCGCAGTCATCCTAACTAAAAACGTCGCTCAGCACATCGGCGACTGCATTAAGAGCGTCCGCTGGGCCGAGGCTGTAACCCTGGAAGACTCGTTCAGTACCGATGGGACGGTAGAAATAGCCCAGGCTATGGGCGCCAAAATTTTCCAGAGCCATTTTGTCAATTTTGCCGTGGCTCGGAACAGCGCTCTCGAAAATGCCCGATCGCTGGGAGGTGAATGGGTTTTCTTTATCGATGCCGATGAACGCGTTACGCCGTCATTAAAGGATGAGATTTTGCACGTTACAGCTCGGGCGGACAGCCCCGGCTGGTGGGTCCCGCGCTATAACGTTATGTGGGGACACGTGATGAAGGGCGGCGGCTGGTATCCCGATTGCCAACTGCGACTAATGAAGATCGACGCGGCTCGGTACGACCCGGAGCGAGAGGTGCATGAAACGGTTATTTTGGATGGAGAGGCGGGGTACTTAAAAGAGCATCTGATTCATTACAACTATGACTCGCTGGCGCAGTTTAAGCTGAAGCAGAGCCGCTACATCGATTTTGAGGCCAAAATTTTGAAAGACAAAGGTCTTCGGGCCAAACCCTGGACGTATCTAACGATGCCGCTGCGGGAGTTTCGACGGCGATATGTGACGTTAGGGGGGTATAAGGATGGTCAGGTGGGGCTTCAGGTATGTAGTTTGATGAGCTGGTATATGTTTGTGACGTATGTTCGACTGCGTAAATTGTACGGGACGGCGGGGGAAAGTCGATAGAGTTTATGGAGTTTTCAGATCAAATAACGGCCGCATCTTGCCCAAAAAGGGGCTGATCAGATATGGGGGGATAACTCATTAAATTCCATAAACTCATTAAACTCCATGAACTCTAATATGGCAGGGCACGTAAGAGGGCGGCGGCGATGTCTCGGCTCAAATCACGCATGTAGTTGGCAGCGGGGCAAGCCAGCGAGCTATCGACGACGTACTCCAGACCGTTCGGCGTCTGAACTTCCAAACCGACTCGCCCGTAGGCGTTGTTGATGGTGCGTAGAGTGAACTGCCGGCCGGCGTGCGAGTAAGGGAAGATGACGGCTGAGACACGTACCGAGTCATCGAGCCAGCGTTGGTAAACGGCTGAAAAATCGAACTCATGGCGGATCTGGGTTATGTCCCTGTGACAAACTTGCTTCAACCGCAGCAATTCGTAAATGACCGTTTGCAAGACATCGCCGAAACCGGCCGCCGCGAAATCGACCTCGATGTCTTGCAGGCCGATGTCCTGATTGATTAATGTCAACTGCTGGCGAAAAAACTCGGTTATCTGCCCGGCCGTTACGGGGAGAGCTGACCATGACATTTGGGCAGGAACGGCGTCGATTACGGCCTGTTTCATTTTGAGTAGAGATTGTCCAGCCCGGTCCATCGACCCGACAGCCCAATCTTTAGGCTCAAAGGCGGACAGGGTAAAATTATCCGGCAAGGCCCATTTTTCTCGAAAAGTCTGAATGGGTATTAAAGGATGTTCTTGACCGTTGACGGTAAGCTGCATTTAACTTTCCTAAACACGAAATTAAAAAGGCGGGGACGTGTGTCCCCGCCTTAGTTATAACTTCAATTTACCATTACGCCAGTTCAGGGTCAAGAAGACCGTAGTTGTCATCTTCGCGGCGATAGATAACATTAACGCGGCCAAGTTGGGCATTGTAGAAGACAAAGAAATTGTGACCCAACAGTTCCATTTGGTCAACGGCTTCCTCTTCGGTCATTGGATTCATGAAGAACCGTTTGACCCGTACAATTTCTCGGTGCTGTTCGTCGGCGATACTCTCGATAACGCTTTGTTCTAGCTCAGGTAGTTCCTCTGGAACAAAATCTAGGTCATCGCGCTGGTTTTTGATATGGCCCTGGCGGCGATCAACCCGTTTACCTTTGTAACGGACAATTTGGCGGTGGATTTTATCAACCACCGCATCGATAGAGCCATAGATGGCCTGTGATCGGTCTTCGGCCCGCAGAATCGCGCCATCGGTACGCAGGGTTAGCTGGACCACATTTCTGTCTTTGGCGCTTTTTGTTTTTTCCTGAGAAATCTCAAGGCGGGCTTCGGTAACATCCAGATACCGATCCAGTTTTCCTACTTTTTTTTCAACATAATCTCTGACTCTATCGGATACCACAAAATTTTTTCCTGTAAGTACGAGCTGCATGGGTTACTCCTTTCTCGTAAAAAGTTTTTGATGAAGATTAACCGGCTTTGGCCAGGGTTAGACCCCAAACCGAGTCGGCACCGCTCATCTTCAAAGTCATCGCACAGGCATCAAGGGTTGAACCTGTGGTGCAGACATCGTCAACCAAAAGAAATCTCAATCCCGACAAATGGCCACGGCAAGCAAAAGCGCCAGCTACATTTTGGCGTCGCTGTTGGGCTTTAAGGGCCATTTGGTAGCCGGTATCGCGAGTTCGGTAAAGGGTAGTAGTGTCAACCGGCAGGCTCACCAATCGGCCCAGTTTCTTGGCCAAGAGCGCACTTTGATTGAAACCTCGCTCTTTGAAACGCGTTTGGTGCAGGGGGACTGGAATGATGACATCGGCCTTAAGCTGATAGTGCCGGTAGGTTTCGGCCAAGATTTCGCCTAAGCTACTGGCTAATACTTTTCGACCGTTATATTTAAAATGGTGAACAGCGGAGCGAATAGGATTATCCTCAAAGACAGCCGCCGACCTGATGCCATCGATATATTTTAAGCGATTGAGTGAACATTGAAGGCAAGCCGGCGCAGAAACCGGTGTGCCGCAGCGAGGGCAGACCACAGAGGTTATAAAAAGGATATCACTTTTACAATTTTGACACAGCCAAACATTAGACGTCTGGCAGTGGACGCAAGCAGGTGGAAAAAGTAAGTCAAGTCCTGAATGAATTAAATTTTGGGCAGATGTAAAAAAGCTCATCAGTTGATCACAGCCTTGTGAAGTTTACCCTGGTAGAATGATTATCAACATAAATTTAGGACTCAAATTTTAACTGATCACCTACCTTTGTATTAGTTTGGTCAATTGTTCCAATGGGCATTTCCAAGACATAAGCTGATTTGGGAACTAAAGGTCCTAATCGATAAGGTACCATATTTTCTTGAAGACGGATGACTTGGCCCTGTTTATTAACATAAACAACATCTATGGGGAACCCCATAAAAAAGGTATGGATGCTTTTTTCACCTACTAAAACTAAGCCTTCCCCTGGTTTGAGGGGGTTAGAACCTAGTAATCCTCGCAATCGCAGCCAGAAGGTATCGGCCCATCGGGTTTGAGTAATAAGCGGAATATCACGAGTTTGGTTGAGAACTAGCATTTAGCGGATGCTCAAATGTTATGGCTTAGTTGCTAAATCGAGTTTCCATTAAAACCAGAGCGGCGGGGCCAAGCAAAATAATAAACAGCGCCGGAAAGATCAGGAAAACCATTGGAAAGAGCATTTTGATCGGCGCTTTGTTGGCTTCGGCTTCGGCTCGCTGGCGGCGTTTGATACGCATCTGTTCTGATTGAACTCTTAGAATTTTGGCAATACTAACCCCTAACTGCTCAGCTTGAATAATAGCGGCGACAAAAGTAGTCACGTCAGGCACTCCCATAGAAGCATCCATGTTCCTAAGGGCTTCACGCCGCGAGACGCCTAAACGCATTTCTTGAACAACTTTGGCGAAACCTTTACTGATTTCATTATCCCATTTTTCGGCTACTTTTTGCATAGCGCCATCAAAACCCATGCCGGCCTCAACAATAATGGTCAGTAGGTCTAGAGCATCGGGCAAGGCTTTGATGATTTCGGTTTGGCGTCTGCGGGTTTTTGAGCGCAACCACAACAAGGGCAGCATGAAACCAATGAGGGTAGCCACTGTAGCAGAGAGAAGGGCGATGAGGAATGTTTGTGAGATTAAGATAAGTAAAAATATCAGTACGCCCAGAATAAGGGCCACAAATATTCTCAAGCCAAAAAATTCAGTTGGTCCCCAATTGTAGGGTTTGCCGGCCAACTGGAGTCTCAGCTCCATTGCCTCTCTTGATTTTGAGGGGGAAAGCCGGCTAAAAAACGTAGAGAGGCCGACTAGCATTGGTCTTACTACACGCTGGCTAAAAGGCTGTGAAAGTTCTATCTCTTCCAAAGATAAGGGAGCGTCGGATCGGCTGGCATATTCTTCCAACCGGCTTTGGATGTCGCTGCCACCGGCGCCTTGAGTGGCACTTAGCCCAAACCTAACCAGCAGAATAGCGCCAACAATAAACGCGATACCTATTGTCCCTATAAGGAGCAGTGTTGTTGGATCCATACTTAACCTCCCCACCCATTATTAGCTGTGAGTAAACTCTTTCATTAAACGTCAATGTCCACAATCTTTTGAATAGCATAGAAACCGGTGGCAATACCTAAAAGAGCAATGCCAATCATAATCCAGCCACAAGGTTGTGAACACAATCCGCCATTATCCACATCGATACCACGAGACTCGCACGAAAAAACCATTCGCCCAATATATTCTTGGTTCATGGCATAAAGAAGCAGCCCCAAAATGATCGGCAAGGCTGAGATCACGTAACCTGACAACTGTCCCTGAGCCGTGAGCACCTGAATTTCGCCTTTTATCCGAACTCGCTCTCTAATGACAAAGCCAATAATCTCCAGGATTTCAGACAGGTTACCCCCTACTTCTTGCTGGACATTGATAGCCGTGATCATCATGTCTAAGTCGTTACTGGGAACACGCCGAAGCAAGTTGTTAAAGGCCCGCTCGTTATCGACGCCCAAGCCAATTTCCTGCACAACTCGACGAAATTCAGTAGCCATAGGATCGGGCATTTCTCTAGCTACCGCTTCCATAGCCTGAAGCAGAGAATAACCGGCCCGCAGCCCGTTAGCCATAAGGGTGATGCCATCGCCAAGTTGATCATTAAAGGCATTTAACCGGCGTTTTTGGCGCATTTTAATATAAATTTTTGGTAAGAAGAACCCACCGAGGAAACCGGCCAGTGGCATAATGAACCCGCCGTAGATTAACCAGCAGAGACCGGCAACGACAACCATTGTCATCAAACTTACGGCCCAAAATTCGGCCGCAGTAATCTTTAGGTCAGCCCGGGCTAATTCGGTTGAGAGGCCTCGTCCAATACCGCGCTCTTCTAAGACTTGGTCTAAACTCTGGGTTAAGGCAGAAGGAGAACTGGTTTTTTTTCGATTTTTAGACTGGTCTTCGCCTCGGTCGTCATCTAAATTACCAACGAATTGACCTAGTCGCTTTTGCGTAGCGGTATCGCCCTGTCTGGAGACCATTACGCCAGCGGCCAATACTCCTGCAGTTAAAATAAACATCAATCCGACTACCCAAACCATTACACCACCTCCGCACTAAGCCCGGGTCCTATAGAGAACAGTTCCCTAGCTCTGTTAATATCTACCCGTTGCACCAAAGATATTGGGGGGCAGGCTAAGGCCTGCCGCCTCGATTCGTTCATAGAATTTAGGCCGAATTCCAGTTGGTTTCAGCCGACCGATGATTTTTCCGTTTTCCATACCTTGTTGTTCAAAAACAAAGATATCGGACATGACCACCACATCACCTTCCATACCTTGAACCTCGGTGACGTTAACCACTTTACGACTACCATCGCGCAGACGCGTTTGCTGAATAATAAGGTCAACAGCCGAAGCAATCTGCTCACGAATAGCCCGAACCGGCAAATCCATCCCGGCCATCAAACACATTGTTTCCAATCGTGATAACATATCTCGCGGGCTGTTGGCGTGAGCGGTGGTTAAACTGCCATCGTGACCGGTGTTCATGGCCTGTAACATATCAAGTGTTTCGCCGCCCCGGCATTCACCCACAACTACACGATCAGGACGCATCCGAAGGGTGTTGATGACTAAATCTTGGATCGACACCTCACCTTTGCCTTCAATATTAGCGGGGCGAGATTCTAGCGTAACGACATGTTCCTGACGTAATTGTAATTCGGCGGCGTTTTCTACAGTGATAATCCGTTCATCTTCCGGAATAAATGACGAGAGGACGTTAAGCAAAGTTGTTTTCCCTGAGCCGGTTCCACCCGAGACCACAATATTCAAGCGGGCAATGACACAAGCTCGCAGAAACTCGGCCGTTTCGCTGGACATCGAGCCAAAGCGGATTAAATCGTCAATGGTTAATGGATCTTTTTCAAACTTACGAATAGTCAATGTAGGTCCATTGAGCGCCAGAGGCGGAATAATGGCGTTGACCCGAGAGCCATCGGGTAAACGCGCATCAACCATCGGCGAACTTTCATCGATGCGGCGGCCTAGCGGGGAGACGATGCGATCGATTACTTTCATGACGTGTTCATTATTTTCAAAATTTACCCGGCTGAGAGTTAGCTTGCCCTTCCGTTCGATGAAAACCTTGTCCGGCCCGTTTACCATAATTTCACTAACATTCTCATCGGCCAAGAGCGCTTCCAGAGGGCCAAAGCCTAAAATTTCAGCCACAATGCCCTCAAACAATCTTTCGCGCTCAGTACGGCTAAGGATAATATTTTCTTGGGTTAAAATCTGCTCGTACATATCTTGGATAGTCCGCCGGACTTCATCGGTACGAGAAATATCCATTGTTGGATCTAATTCAGCTACTAGTTTATCTTGAATACGTTCCTTTAATTCTTTAAACGCGTCTTTTTGAGGGGAGCCTGGGGCTCGACGTATTTGTGTTTCTGGGTTTTTGGACCTAACCGGGTTGGTGGATGGTGAGGGCCGGGTAGGTTCCTTTACGCTGTTAGACTGTCCTGTTCCTTTTTCAATACGTTTTAGTAGTGACATTGTTTTGCCTCTTATCGAAATTACAAGATTGGGATGAATACAAGTTTCTTATTCTTTTGTGAAGATTTGGGTGGTCGGTAAACTTAAACAGCAATTCAAAGAGCGTTTGACTTAAACTAGGGGCTGCATTTGAATGAGGATAATTAGGGATTATATCCATTTGTTTGGGACAAAAGACATTTAATACAAAGGACCGAAGTCCCCTTTCTTTAAATGGACGTTTTATGCGTCATCCTGGTCATTAAGCGAACGTAACAAATGCGTACCTAGTTGAATTACGGCTTTTGTTAACATTCCATTTTTATCTCCTAAAATATAGGGGACACCCTGGTTAACAGATGTTGTTACAGCCCGTTCGTCGAGGGGAAGTTGACCTCGAATGGGATATTTGATGTTGGCTTCTATATCTTCGGCCCGAATGTTGATGCGTTTATCCGTTTTATTGAGCACAAACATGATACGATCGCGCTCATATTCAAGTGCTTCAGTAACCTCAAAGAATAGCTTAGCGTCCTTAATGGACGGAATTTCAGGTGTGGTTACAACTATTATTTTATCAGATAAATCAAGAACATTCAAGACAACATCATCCAAGACACTGCCGGTATCAACAATAATCACATCAAACATACGGCGCAGACGTTGCAAAACGTCAGTAACCAGAGTAGGAGTGACGGTGTCCGCTACTTCTGGCCGGGGGGGAGCCAAAAGAGCTTTGACGCCGGAACTATGAGGAATAAAAACATCACTGATCAATTCATCATCAAGTTCATCGGCATTTGAGGCTAAATCGGCGATAGTACGGCTGGCGTACAGGTTGAGCAGAACGCCGATATCACCAAATTGCAAACTAGTATCGACTACAGCGACTTTAATAGCGGCATTTTGCTGCAAGGCAATGGCCAAATTGACAGCGATAGTGCTGCAGCCAACACCGCCTTTTGAACTAAACACACTGACAATTTTACCTGTCAGTTCGACCAGAGTTTTGCTGGCAGCTCCGGCGCCAACGCCAGTTTGAGCTGAAGCCGGCATAACCACACGGCGGCTAGCTCCCAATTGATACACCCGGCGAATGCTGCTAACCAATTCATCGCTAGAAAACGGTTTTATGAGAAATTCACGTGCACCGGCCAGCATTGAACGACGCAAATAGTCAGCTTCTCCCTGGACAGACATCATAATAATCTGGGTAAAGGGAGATTGCTGACTAATTTGTTCGCTGGCCGTGATGCCATCCATGCCAGGCATATTGATATCCATTAAAACGATATCTGGCTTAAGCTCAATGGCCATCTGCACACCTTCTTCACCATTGGTGGCAGCGCCGACAACTTCGATATCTGACTCAAAGAAAAGAAGCTTGCGCAGATTCTCTCGAGTTTCAGGGATATCATCAACAAGCAACACACGTATTTTTTGTTCGCCTGAATGATCTGAGAGGGGAGCAACGGATCCTGACATATAATTATCCCGGCATACTTAGTTATGCAAGCAGACTTTTGATTTATAAAGAAACAAAGGCTCATACACAATGGTGTACAACCATTCTTGCGTATGAGCAACTTTGTTATTGACTACTCTTGAGGTGTTGTATTACCTTCAAGTTGTTGTAAGCCTTCCGTCTGTTCCAGCAGATCGAAGATAGATGGGATCATGATAAATTCGATTTTAGGCGGAACCGCAATATTAAAGCGGGTAAGCATATATTGCAACGTAACCGCCTCGGTCAAATGGTCGGCTTCTTCTTCACCAGCAGCTCTTAAAGCTATTTCGCTGTTGATCCTATTTTCTCGGATCCAATAAAGAACTAGAGCATCCTGTGGGGTAACAGCTAAGGTTACCACATCAGGTGGTGGTGGTGGCGGTGGTGGACTGCCATCCTCAGGTGGGGCAGGAGCTGGCAAATCGATCCACGGACCAATTCGCAATACTTTGGCTGATTGGACCGTAAGTTGAGCCACTCGTCTGGGTATTTGAGTAGTGCTAGGAATTACAATTGAAGCGACATCGCCCGCCCCTAATTCAAAGCGCCCTTCATCAATTTCTTCGCTTAACTCCAGCCCAATTTGAGCCCCGGTTTCATTATCGAATAATGGAAAGAAGAAGCGAGTCTTATTGGGCAGCGGTGTCTGAAACTCTTCGTCCACATCCGCAAAATAAGCGGTTATTAAGATGTCAACTGAGTCGCCGGGTTGAATAGCGTATGATACGCTGGATTGGCTATCAATAGGATAGGCTACCGCTACCCGACCGGGGGGAATGCTGAGTGAAGCTTCACCTTCCACCCCAACATCAACCAACATACTGCGAACGATAACCTGGCCTTGAACAATTTCTGTTTTAGCAACTTTTCCGATCGTCTCAGCTTCATCGGCAATGACTTCGGGTGGTACGTTATTAGCCGGCCAATCGCGACGCCCGATCGAGCCGGCAACAAATTCCGAACCACGCGGAATGGGTTGGAGGGCAACAATCACCTGCGTAGTGGGGATACCACCACCTTCCTCCGACTGTACAGGAACAGGCGTGGGCTCCGCCTCACCAGGTAGTACAGTCGTACTTCCCCCGTTAAGCAGCAGGAAAGCAACCGCACCCACCGTTGCCAGACCAAGGATAATTCCAAGAATGATCAGCAGTCTGCCACGTTGCATATTAATTCTCCCTTTCATCAAAACTAGACGAAAAGGACGCTAGCATGGGTATAATAATCATTTTATTCAAAAAAGTCAAGGATTGGGATGCCAAGTTTTACATAAGTAATTCAAAAGGTCGGAAATTAAGAGCAGGGAATAATTCCATATTTGTTGCTCCTTACTTGATAATTTGGACAAGCCAGAATTAAAAACTAGCGTTGAGATAAGCCCCGACAGAGAAAAAATGATACTAAGGGCTACAAGCCTCGGGTAAGTCATCGTACTTACTTTCGGGTGTATCAAGAGTTAATTGGGCATTAACCCCAGTGACTGCACCATTACCCGGCGGCAAAATGTTGGTTTCTACCCCGATGGTAGCCCATACAAATCCATCGACCACGACTGGGTTAGCAGTAGGGGTATTTGAATAGGGAATAATTATTCGCTGGCCGACCAAGTTTTTCAATGAAGCTCTAACGTCCTGCGAACCAAAGACTATGTTTACGCGGCTGCCGGTTTTCAAAACGACAGTAGAGCCGGTCGGATCAACAAAGTCGGCAACGGACATTTGCGGAAATTGGAGCGAATAGTCCAAATATTCAGCGGGGGTGAGAGTCCCGGTGTTTTGATTCCATTGCAGCCAGCCGTTAGCGGCGATATCTACAGTTTGGCCGTTGGAAAGATTGTTCCCATTGGCCAATAAAGGAAACGCCAGACAAATCGGTCCTATGGCGTCAATGTCCTTCAGCAAATCCCCATTACTACTACCCGTACTGCGGGCGGCTCCAATCATACGCATGGTGGTATGAGTATAAAGAGGTACCGGGTCGGTAAAGGGATTTGAGATAAGAGGAAAACCAAACAGTTGGGGTTGATCATAAAATAATTCAGTAATAATCACATTATTAGCCGAAGGAACACCGCCTCGCTTTAAAATTTCGCAGTTGAACTGATTATTCTGGGCCACCATCTTCTTAATAATTTCGGTATAATTCTGGCGGGTTACCCGCTGTCCAGTGACTGTTTCATCCGGGCCAATCCGGGTAGTTTGATAATCGAATTTACTAAGACTGGGATCAATGATCAGATCATCCTGTGGAAAAGGGTTATAGTTAGGGTCTTCAAATGCGGCGCAATTACTACAGGCCGGATCATTGATATCTTTACATGGAAAGCCGGTATCGGCCACCAAATGGGAAATGATTAAGGTTGCATTACCCACATTGGGGTCAATATCACCCGGATCGCCATCGAAGTTGAGCGGAAGCTGACCGGTAACGGCGGTATCCACCCAGGTACGGATGCTTTTCCAACTGTCCTCCACGTTACCATACGTGGAAAAGTTCATATAACCTGGCCTGATGGCATAGCGGGTGATCTCGCGGTTGACATTAACCAGGACCAAATACCCCCGCAAAACCCAACCCACTTCAAAAACCCCGATCATCAAAAAAATCAACAAAGGGGTCACAATCACGAGTTCCACTAAACTTTGCCCTTTTTCTGTTTTAGGCAACCATTTACGTAACATTTTCTTCCTCTCTTCGGCACAGCGCTATTGAGGCGTAGGGAAAGAATCCCTACGCCTTATCCATTCAATCTAGCCCACAATCCGCACAAAGATGTTTGATAAAATCGTATCGAAAATCAGGTCTAAGTCGCTGGGTTTGGCGGCAGGGAAATAGGCGCCGCCACGGGGTTCAAAATATTTATCCCCGGTCGTGGGGTCGGTTCCGGTGGCCATAGCCGTTAGCAAGTCAAAGTTGACGCCAGAGCCAACCCCAATAGTGTATAAGGTGACATTCTTATTGGCGGCCTGCTGGGCGTAGTAAATCGAACAATCGTAAGCTTTTCGACCTTGGCCAAAAGTCCCTGTCCACATGTTATTGGGCGCCGGACATCCGTCATCATCATTGGGCGAACCGTCCGTCATTAGAACCAGAATCCGTCGAGCCGCGCCCTGACGATCACAGACACTTTTATCATTGATGGCAGGATTACAATTGGAGTTGATGTTGGTATTGTTAGGGGTTTCTACCCCCAACTCCTCTAAACCCTCCCGCATGCCTATCGGGATATTGGTCCCGTTGGTATTATCATGGATTTCGACGGTTTTGATTACTTGAGTGTAGGAGATAGGGTTAGTGGCAGGATCATAGCACTGCCGAACACCTTGGGGCGAATTCTTGGTAGCCCATTTAATACATTGCAGTTCTGCACGCTGTCGAATACCGTTGGTGGTGCCGTTGAATACATCATTTGAATAGGCGACAAAGCCGATCTGGTCAAATTTGGGGTCGAGCCGGGCGGCGAAATTCTTAACGGCTTCTTTGGCGCTGCGAATGGGATCTTCATCATGAAATAGATCGTTGTTTAAATTGTTGGTGGCAGTCAGCACCTGAGTACAGCCAATGCCTGCGCCACCGGCTCCGTAATCACCTGAGGCTGCATCGGTGCTGCTGGTTTTGCAGGAACACTGGTTCGGAGCAACCGACTCACCTCCAAAAACCGGGTTACAGACATTGCAGGCTTCACGGGTTCCCGAACCGGCAGTCGCCGCCGGTCCTTTGCCGCTGTTTTGATTGATGAAGGTTTTGAAGGCCGAGGTAATGCCGCTGCTGCTGCCACTAACACTGCCATTTTTATCGATGGTTGTATTTATATCGCCACCGCTAAAGTTAGTGAAGATGATTTTATCCACCTGGAAGCCGGCGCTGCCCTGATACAGCCGAAGCGTATACTGAACCCCGCTAGTGACTGATACGGGAGAGCCTTGGTCAGTTAACCTTAACCAGCGCCATTTGTCGTTATCGGGCAAGCGTTGGTCACCCGATTCATCCAGATTAGTAAAATTACGGCCCTGAATATCGCTCCAATTAGTATTGTTGGCTCGACCAATTTGCCAAAAGATCGCCTTACGCCACGCCGGCAAATTGCGGTAACCCGATGGGTTATCGCCCGGACTACGGCCGTTCCATTCCCAGCCATAGTTGCCGGAACCTTGCGCTCTGATCCAAACGTAAGTGTTACCACTCCAGTCGGGGGTAAAATCATACTCTACATAGGGCGGCGTACTCGGCGGCGGCGTCTCACCCAAAATGCTAGCTTTCGACGACCAGCAAGCCCCACTAAGGTTAGGCCCGTCGAAACATTCATTATTATAAGCAGCTCCCTGAAGTTGCGGAAATTCATTAATACTACTCTGACTGTAGACGGGGAAGGGGTGGGTTCGGATATAAGATCCGCGAGCATCTGAACCCGAGGCACCCCGGTCGGCTCGCTGGATAACCCAAAAGCCCTGGCCGGCCACCCGCCGCTCGAACTGCCAGCCCTGCCACGGCACATCCCGCGAGTAAAGTTCCGCTTCGTGGACTAGATATTTTCCCGTTGAGTGGCTAATAGATTGAGGTGCTTGGGTGCAGATATTAGCTATGGTGGCATCAGGTAGAGGATTAAAGTTACCGTTGTCAGGCCAGGGATGGGCGATAACATCAAATTTAGGATCGCCACTCCCAACCGGTTCCCAACAGTCGAAACACGTAGTCTCAAAATCCATCGAGCCGGACACGTCAAAGACCACCACCACGTCCAAGTTGGTTACGTTTTCACCGACGGCGCGATCCGAAACAGGCACCTCGCCGAAGCCGAAGAACTGCATAAAGTTCATATCAACATTGACCTGACCAGCGACACGAATTTTATTAGCCGTGCCGTAAAGTGAGCCATCGATACAGTTGTCGCCGTTCTTAGTGGTAATGTCACCGTTATTGTCCTTATCAAAGGGTTGATAAGACAGGGTATCGATGAGGAAAATGGCTCGCGGCGGGTCTGTGGCGGCGTGTTGATACACGTATCCAGCCAACGGATCGGTGGGTTGGGGCTGCATAATGTCATCATCGCCTAATTTTCCGGAACTATCGACGTTGGCCAAATCGCCGTTCACATCAACACAGCCTCTAACACGTATTTCAGTATCCCCTCCTGGCCCGACATCGTAGCCGTTGAGTTCAATAAATTCAACGGCTCGCCGCATCGCTTCTTCTTCAAAGGGCAGCTCAACTACAGCGGCCAGGGCAGCGGCGTCAGTCGTACGGCTGATTCGCACGCGCTCGATGTAGACTAGCCCCAAATCCAAAGCCAGTCCTAACATAGCCAGCAGCCCCAAAAAGGCGAAAGTCACAATAATAATGCTCTGGCCTTTTTGCGGCTGCAATCGCTTCTGGCATTTGGCTTTTATTTGTAATAGATAGTTCTTTACCATACTTGCCTCCACATACTAAACCGACTGGTAATGAATAATGAATAATGATTTATGAATTAAAGTTCTAATGATGAGTCAATCGATACTACGGTTCCTTCAGCAGCATCGATAACCACCACAAAAATATCTTGGGTTCGTTTGTCCAGACCAATAACCATCCAAACCGGGCCAGGATAGTCTTTAATAGCACGTAGCTGGACGAGCAGTTCCAAACCCGGATTCCGTCGGAGCAGTTCCGCCCCACCGTAATCGAGCCAAATGGCCAAAGCAGCCGAGCTATCAATCAGCCAACTTTCAGTAGTCAGAGTGGGTGGTGGCAAGGTTATTTTGCCAATATGTTCGACGTTGGTTAGTTGATTATCCGGCTCTACTTTGGTAATTAGCAACCGTTTTAGGCTAGGTGAGTAGAAGCGATAAGACCACTCAACTGGTTCGCCAACCTGTCCGACCGATAACACGCCAGGCCAATTAGCGCTAGCCGAAATCAACTGAGCATCAGCCGCCCAATCCTGACTGGCAGTCTGAGCTGGCTGAAATTGGGTCAAGCCGGTTATTTGAGTAAAGGTAACGGTATGAATCGGCAATACCGTTGGTACCGTTTCGACCACCGCTGATGTAGTCGAATTAATAGGCTGGTAGCGCAAAATCAGCAGAGCGACAATTATTACGACAAAACAGGCAAATGTCGATAACCCTGCCAATAAAATGATGTCTCGCCGACGAAGCCGTTGTAGCAGTCGGGGTTTTGGTTGAGGGCGCATCCTATTTCTGGTTCGGATTCGGCGATTTCGGTCAGATTTATCAAACATAGTATTTATTCAGTAGCCAAGTCAACGGTCCTTATCGTTAAAAGGCCAACCGCCTCATAGTTACAGCCAACACCTATTTCACTATAACGGGGAAAAGCACTTCATCTGGATCAACAGTAGTATAATAAGGTCCCCGATAGTAAATAGCATACTCATTTCCGCCACCACCGGCCCGGCAGTTGACTTCACCTGACTCGGCGGCTGATTTCATAAAAACCGCATGTCGGCCACTGCCATCAATGACAAAATCCGGATCAATCGAGTAAAAATTGATAGAAGCTGTGTCAACAGCAGTTTTAGTGGCCCACCAACCCGATGAGTCCGGGGTGGCCGGGTTGGCCGCAGCTGCGTATTGAATCTCCGAGGTGCCATTGGAGGTAATAACGGTACCACTTTCATCAGCTACGCAACTGGCGTCAGGGCGCTCCTGCCAGACGATAGCAAATGTATTTCCCGGGGTCAGGGCTAGACTTGGCCGTAAGCCGGCTTCTTCTGGCGGGTTTGCCCCGGATACCTCTCTGGTTCGCCGGCGATCAGTTGATGTGCCACTACCAAAGGCGTTATTTGAGGTGATGTATCTTGGGTCGTCAGTAACGGGCGTGCCTGCGTTGCTATCTTCCCAGTTGACACCCCCATCGATCGATAATATACCCAGCAACCCATATTTTCTAAAACCGTCGTCCAACTGGATATCTTTGTGCAAACTATCCCATGCTAAATAAACATTATTACCATTGGCCTCAATCGTAGGATTGCTAACCTGTAGATAGTTAAAATCCGGGCCAAAATCTCGACCATTACTCCACGTGTTTCCGTCAGTGGAGCGATAGTACTTAATGTTAGCGCCGCTGTTATAACTATAAGCCAGATGAATCAAGCTGCCACTGGCCGCCAAAGCCAATGTACTTCCGGAAGAATTACTGGCGCCAAGGGGGGTAGTATTTAACTGCCAGCTAGAACCCCCAGTGGCTGAGCGAGCAACGATAACCTGAGCGGCGCTAGAGTTAACCCAGGCTACATAAAGCGTTCCCGCCAGAAAGGTAATCTCCGGCGCTTCGACGGTATCGCCGTTGTTGATATTGATGGCCAGTGGCGTCCCACAGGTGGCTCTGTTAAGCGTTAAAGTACAGGAGACATGGTAGATGAGCCGTTGATTAGTATCAACCCAAACAACATGAACGGTGGTATCATCTGAAAAGACCAAGCTGGGAGCAGCTCCACTGCCCAGAACCGGGGGGAACGGGATCCAAGCTCCCTCGCCTTCTTTTTTGGTCGATCGCAGCCGAATGACGCTACCCTGTTGGTAAGCAACCGCCAAATATTGATTACTCTGGGCAATACGCGCCGCCCGAGTGCCAAGAGGAGTTAGCCGTGCTGTTTGAACGGCTTGGCTATCAATAAAGGCGGGAGACCCTGTCTTATTTTCTAGAAATAATTGAGCGGCATCAACTATCGAACTCTTGGCCGAAGCACCGGCCACGCCAACCAGCATTACGATCACAATAACTGCATTCGAGCAAAGAAGAAAGGCTTTTCTTTCTATCAACTTGTTCATCAAAATTTCTCACAATAAGTTCTAAATTTTTAGTTATTACAACTGTCTCTATTAATTCTTTGGACGTAACGATAATTTACTGCCAGCATATCACAGTTGAGCCATTGATAACAGGGTCGAAAGTCATAAATCGAACAGGCCAAAAGTACTTACTTAATTTTCCCTAAAGTCACAAAATTTAGAGGTTTCTCCTTGTTGAGATAAAAAGTCCGGAGCGACAAAGCGCTATTTTGAGCTTGACAAAGCCAGCTTTGTCGCTCCGGTAAGTTTTTCCCGATCGATCTACTAAAGATGGGTACACATCTCGGTCAAACTTACTGCACCGATAATGTAAACAGATCAAGAGATACACGTTGAGGGTTGGTATTTGTATGCACATCTCTCAAAATTGTTGATGTATCGGCAGCCAGTGTTTCTATCTGGGTGGGATCGACCGCGTCTACTAAGTGATATTGGGCAAAAACCAGATATTTTATTCCTTCCGGTGTCGACGGCAAGTTATAGAAATTAAATGTGCCATCTTGCAGCGTCATCGTTTCATAAACCGTTGGATCACCTTGAGCGTAGGCCCAAACCTTAACGTAGGGCAACTTTTGGGTCGAACCGCTGCTGAAGTTGAGGGTGACCTGGCCTGTCAAACGGGTATTAATGGGGTTAGGCAAGGGTTCGCTAGTACAAGGCGACAGGGAAACATCATCGAAGTAAAAATTAGTGGCACAAAAGCCGCCACAAACTCCAGTGCTGTTACTATCGTTATACAAGTACAGATAGAGTGGTTGCTCCGCATAATTTTCAATCGTACCGGGGTTAATGATAGGCAGGGTCACATTAACTGGATCCCAGCGGGTGGGATTATAGATGCCTGCGGGCATGACCCCGTCGGCGACAGCGGTCGGTGTGGTGACGCTGCCCAATTTGGCGGCGGCGATACTGGATGGATTGGTCGTAACTACCGCATAGAACTTATCATTAGATTGGTTGCCGTCGGCCAGACTGTTGATATTTTTGCTTAAACTCAATTTAAATGAGGTTGTGGATGAGATCACCCAGTCCGGCATAATAAACTGCTGATAAAACCAAGGTTTTGTTGGAAAGCCGGCGAAACTGGAGGTACTGAGCTTAAAGTTACCACTGTTGGCCTGTCCAGGAGAACGAGTTACCCCTTGATCAAAAGCCATGCTCCATTTTGAAGGCGACAACTCAAAACTCTTATCTTCGATAGGATCTGAGCACAGGGTCAAGCCTGGCGGCAAGCTATTATCCACCGGCGATCCTTGGGCTGGTTCACAATTGGTGGGATCGAATACGCTAAAATTATCAAGCCGGGAAGTACCCCTATTGGACTGACCATTTCCGTAGGGAGAATTGAACAAGCCGACATACAACTGGTCGCTGATGTTACTAACAGACGCATTAGCAAACGGGCTCCCCCACCAACTGGCGGATGCAGCGGGTTCGGTTGGCGGCGTCCCTGAGTCCTGCCGGTAATAGAAGTTAAAGTCGTTTGTACCCGGGACGCGTTCAATCCGCAGCCACATGGGGCCGTTATTGAAACTAAATTTGGTATTATTTTGAATAACGGTCGACCCTGGCGAGGCCCAGTTCATAGCCCCACCATCTCGGAAACCTGGCTGAACAATGTAGTTAGAGGCGCCATTTTCCCGGGCTACTCCCAACACCACACGGGGGCTGGTATTACTACTCACCGAATTACGGATCTCAATTCCCGCCTTCGACCAGGAACCCACTCGCTGAACATCCAAAACCTGGACCACCACATCGAAACCCAGAGTGGTGGTAACGGGCGACGTCTTGTAGAAATACAGCTCACCGCCGCTGCTGTCGTTGTTTACCCAAGTACTTGAACCATCACTTTGTAAGACAAGTTGGCCATTATTAACTGTGGCTCCACTGCCTCGATCGGCATCGCCGTACCATTGCTCCTGCCAGTTGGCGGGTAAACTATTGAAGGTTTCCAAAGTATTACCGGAGGTACAGCGAACCGTAAAACTGTTATTTAACAGGTTATTGGGATTAGCCACCTGCCCTGACGATTCGCCTTCTACTACAAAGTTACTGGTATCGGCAAAGGCATACAGCGTCTGCAGCCCGTACTCACCTACAAAGAAATCTTCCTGAATGGTGAATGTATCGCCCGGCTGACCGGCCGGGGCCACCGAGTTCCGCCAGTGTTTGACATCGCCGGGGAAGTTATAGCCTTTATAGTATGAGGGATTGACCGGCGACGGATTCAGATACAGATCGGTATCAAAGTAGGAAGTCACCGGCACGGTTTGGATATTTTGGACAGTAATCGTTACTGGCACAGTCGTATTGATCGCGATCTGATTTTCTGGGGGGAACTCAATTTTGGTTACCTTCAGGTCGGCGCCCTGCAAAGCAAGTTGGGTGAGCGCCACAGTAACAGAGGGGTTGTCTAAACTGACTGAATAGAGGTCAAAGTACTGCCCCAGGTTGCCTGGCGCTTTCGGATCGGGTCCAGGCGAACTGGGCAACTGTGACAGATCGTAGGTGAATTGCGCCTGGCCATTAGAGTCGGTTTTTAATTCAGTTAGCTTTTTTTCCGCATATAGAATCCGATATCCAGTATCGGGTACGTGCCGTCTCAGCCGAATGGTAATTTCTTGGTTCGGTAAAACCGTATCACCTTCGAGCACTTCTATGATCGGCACACTGGTTACAGTGATGTCTAATTCAGCCTGTTTGGCGTTATTACTGTTGAGGTGAGAGGTTATCTTGTAAGTTCCATCGGCCGTATCAATAGGTATTTTATAATCAACAGCCGCATAGCCACAATCACTGGTATTAAACGTATCACCGGCATTGGATGTGGGGATCCGGGTGTTATCAAACTCTAAATAATGGGTAGTTAAAGGTGTGTGCAAATGGACGCCAATATTGATGGTTGACCCAGCCGGCCAGGTATTACCCCCATCCAGAGTCAGATAGGGATCGGTTGGAGTCAAGAACTCGATATTTTCTTTCTTGGCAATTTCGGTGCTTTGATTCTCGGGCCGGGAGACAATATCATAAAAGCCATCGTCCCAACCATCGAACTGGCCGCAACTGGTCGGAACTTGCCAGGCAACCGCATAAGGCGTATCGCCAAACGCATCGGTCTCCAGGGTAGTTCCCAATTTCAGCGGGGCGGTGAGGGTTCCACCTTTAATATAGATATCATAGACCTTACCGGGCGTATGTCCTTCCAGCAACACGCGCAGGATTTGGCCTTGAGCGTAAGGTTGAGTATTGGGGACTAAAACCAACTTAGGTTGGTTGATATAAACGGCTAATTCCGCATATTTTGAGCCGCCGCTAAGCGTCTGCAAATAACACGGCGTCCCGCTTTTAACATCACAACCGGCTACATCATCAACCGTCCAGTCGATAGGTCCACTCGTAGCACTGAGGCCGCCCACAATATCTTTAATCTTATTCTTATTCTTGTCGAATAAGGCCAGCGTAAAAGGTCCGTCAGTATCCTTGTGCGCGACCAATTGAATCTGAGTGGCCGAGCCAACCGCCCAGCGATTGTTACCACTCACAAATCTCAGGGTCGGATCTGTCGTCGCGATGATCTCAACTTGAAATTCAGCAGCCGCTACCGCGGGAGTGAGAGTACCACTCACCGTTGAGAAGAGGTCATAGAGACCTGGGGGCAGCAAGCCAGTGGATACGGCGCTCAGGTCACAGGAGACGTCTTTTTGTCCCGACGCATCAGGAGTCACGTTGGCACAAATCATCCCGCCATTCCCAAGGGAATTCGTCAGGTAAATATCATAGGTTGCCCCAATATGATTAATCAGCCGTACCTGAAAATCAGTCTCCGTCTGGTCAATGCTACTATAACCACTGATTGACGAAATCTCAGCCGTAGTACCGCCGCCGCCGCCGCAGCCGGGACAGGTGTTATTGGGATCAAGCGGATCGATGGCGGGTGGTGGTTCGATCCCTACGGCCGTATCAAGCCCTTCATTTTGCAGTTGAGCCGCGCCACTTAGGGTAATGTAATTCCCACCCATAATGGCGTCAAAAATAGGCGTGAGCATCTGCAAGTTGTAATAGGTGTTAATCTGGATATTCAAACCCTCGGTTCCGGGGAAATTAGGTTTGTCTTTAACCACTTGATCTTGCTCATCTAAATACTGCCCCCGAATTAACACCCTAAAGGCCCCGGACGTATTACAATCCGTTTCCTCTAAGTTATCACCGGTAGCTGACGAGCAGACCCGATTAACATTTAAAGTTTCTCCGGTATTGATCGCGATTTTCTCAATGGCTTCCAGTCTCAGTTCTGCTGCACAATACCATGTTGTGACAGTGGGGTCGATGGGATCCGGTTCGGATTTTTCCCCTATACAACTTTGATCGATATAAGTAATTTGCTCGGCGTCATTCAGCCCGTCCAAATCCTCTGAATTGAAGTAGGGCCGGCCGGTAACGGCGTAGCGAGCGGCCTCTCGGGCTGCCTGCTGCACAGTGATATAAGCCCAGGCAACCCGTGCTCCTTCGATAATACCCAATAAGAGCAATAAAAGAAGCGGTAATCCTAAGGCTATTTCAACAAGAGCTTGACCTTTTTGCTTTCGTATCACAGCAATACTCCTTAACCATGTATAACTGAAGAATAAGTTCTGTTCATACATAGAGTCCCAGTACGGGCAAAAAGGTTACGGGTATCGGGTAAATTTAACATGATTGGAGGAAAAATCGGTCTGTTGGTCTATATTTCAAAGTATAGAGGCGGTCACAAGGAGGGTCAACGTGACTAAAAGGCTATATGGCTGTGTGTCCAAACCGAGGAGTAGGAATAGGGAGTAGGAAGTAAGGGTAAAATCTTCTTACCCCTTACCCCCTTTCTTACTTTCCAACGTGGTCCGGAAACGCCTGTCGGCTCAAATGGTTGGCACCCAAAACTCTACGCGAGTGCCTTTGCCCGGCGAACTATCAATATTGAGCTGCCCCCCTAGCATTTCCAGCCGCTCCTGTAAACTCCCCAGGCCAATCGTTTTGCGTTGGCGGGCGGCGGATAGGGCGTCGTTGACATTAAAACCGGTCCCATCATCTTCCACTGTAACCAGGGCGCGGTCATCATGAACCGATAAAGCAATTTGCACGTGGGTGGCCTGAGCATGCTGCCTGACATTGGTTAGCAAATGTTGGATAGCTCTAAAAATGGTTACTTCGGTATGAGGCGGCAGCCGTTGGTCTTTACCGCTAATGGTTAAGTTACAGGCAATACCGGTTTTTTGCTCATAGTCTTCGATGCTCTTTTTAAGGGTGGGGTTTAGGCCCAAATCGTCAAGCATCATCGGCCGCAAATCGAAAATAAATTCGCGCACTTTTTGAAAGGTTGAGGTTACGGCTTCTTTTAGCTCGCTTAATTCTGACCGAGCCCGCAGCGGATCGCTGTCAAACAGACGTTCGCAAATTTCGGCTTGTAAAATAAGGTTGGTCAATGACTGCGCCGGACCATCATGGAGTTGGTTAGCCAGATGCTGCCGCTCATTCTCCTGAGCATCAATGATGCGAATGATACCGGTCGCTTCGCCCACATTCACTCGGGGCATGTCTGGGCCCGATTTCGAGGCTCCCTGCGAAACCAGACCGTCCGATATAGTCAGCACCCGACCCAACCCACCGGCAAAACGCTGCAACACTTCCTGCTTACTTTGCAACTGTTCCACTTGGCCGCGCATCATAAATAAACGCATTTGCGCTTCCTGAGCTGCGGTATAGATTTCTTTGATGTCCTGGCGAGGGACCGTATCGATATTGGCTTCCATATTGCGTAGTTTATTGGTTAACTGCGCGTTTCGCTGAGCCAGCCGTTCGACTTCATTTGAGCTTTGTTTGATCAGAACATCGATCTCTTTAATTTCTTTCTGAATCTGATCGGCTTCTACATGCGTCTGTTCAATAATCTGAGCGGGGGTTTGAGGGACCGGTTCTTTTTTAGGCGATTTTTCCGGCGGCGGTTCTTCCAAACTTCTTAAACGTCGTAAACCCATTGAGACTAATCCCTTCTGTTTGTTTCCTCAGAAATATCACTTGGTATTATCCAAACCAACGCCTGGCTATTCTTCATCATGCAATCGAATCCAGCCTCGCCTGACTGCATAAAGGGCGGCCTGGGTGCGATCATTTACCGCCAATTTTCTGAGAATGCTGGTCATGTGGTTTTTGACGGTTTGGCGACTGATGCCCAGCTCATAGGCCACTTCTTTGTTACTCTGACCTTTAGCGATGTGCTGCAAAATTTCCATCTCGCGCGGAGATAAGGGGGCAAACATTTCATTCGGCAGACCATCGACATAGGCCACTTTATCAAACTGCGACAGCAGCCAGCTCGCCACCTCCGGCTTATCGAGCACTTCGTCATCGATCACATAATTCCCTTTGCCTACCTGGCGAATAGCTTCAACCAAGCGGCGAGGCGTAACATCTTTAGGAAAATAGGCGGCGGCGCCGGCACGGACCGCGTGAAAAATCTGCTCATCGTCGTGATAGGCCGTCAGCATGATCACCGCAATTTCCGGAGCCACCTGCTTTAGCTCTCTCGTGACCTGTAAGCCGTTCATCTTCGGCAAATTAATATCCATCAAGACCACATCAGGGCCTAGCTGTTTCGCCAGGCGCAGCGCCTCCTCGCCATCGGCCACTTCCATAATAACTTCAATACCCTCCTGGGCTTCCAACACGCGCCGTAACCCTTGGCGGAATAAGGGGTGATCATCTACCAACATAACAGTTGTATTCGACATTACACTATCTCCTCGCTGTTAAGATCAAGAAAGAGTAAGCGGTAGCAACATTCACCACCGAAAACGCCAATTCAAAGCCGTTTCAGCCGGCCCTTAAATAGCCGCATACGGCACCGACAGCGTAACTTGCGTCCCCTGGCCCGGTTCGCTCAAAATTTTCAACCGGCCGCCCAGGAGGTCGGTATAATCGACCATTCGAGCCAAGCCCAGGGTTTTCCTAGAGCCGTCAACCCGATCTGAAGCAAAACCATCGCCATCATCGATAATGGTAAATTCCACAAATCCGTCGTTTTCTGAAAAAATCACTTCAACGGCGCCGGCGTTGGCGTGGCGCTGAACATTAAGTAATGCTTCTTGAATAACCCGAAATATGGTTATTTCGAAAATGCTCGGCAGTCGCCCGATATTGGTATTGACCCGCAGTTGGGTCTTTAGGCCGGTTCTATGTTCAAACCGTTCCAGATAGCGCCGAACCCCCTCACCCAGACCAAAATTACCTAAAATGGCGGCGGGTTCCAAATTCAAAATAAAATGCCGGACATCGGCTAACCCTTGCTCGAGTTCACTTTGCAAGGCATCCAGTCCATCAGCCACGGCTCGTTCATTATGCCCACCCAGTAAATGCCGGCACGAAGCCAACTCGAAAACGGCATTGGCCAGGAGTTGGCCGACGCCATCCTCCAACTCCCGCGCTAACTGGGCTCGTTCTTCCTCGTGGCTTTGCAAAATTCTGATGCGCGGCCATTCGTCATCATCAGCCGGCGGCGCCTCAAACCCGTCTTGCAAGTAAGTTTGCAAGGCATGGCTGCGCTGCGAGAGCTTAGCCAACTGTTGGCTAATTTGTTGCAGTCGCTGGGCCGTTGGCTCACTGCTGTCAGCGGCCCGGCCGTTTTTACCGCCGTACAGTTCTTGATGCCGCAGCAAAGCGGCCTGGGCTAGTTTTTGCAGATTTTGTTCCGTTTCCCGAAGAACTGCTGTAGCATCTGTTACAAACTGGTCTAATAAGGTTGATTTATCGGTCATCGAATATCACTCCAGCAGAGTTACATACCATAAAGTATACCACGATCATTAATATTGGTGCAAGGAAATTTTTTAAGGTGAAGACAGATGACATTTAGGCTGCTTTATGGTTGGCCAATACGATATACGACCATATTATCACCACCTGCTTGCGCCGACCAGAGGGCTTCTGTCCTATAGATTAACTTGAGCGATGGCTGGCGCGTCATCGCCGGATACCAGGAGGGGAATGTCACCAGATAATCGGCCTGGCGGCTGGTGATAAAATCAAATAAAGCGGTCTCGTCTCGGATAATCGGAATGACTTCAGGGGTGATCAGCCCGGCCAAGTCGATCAGCGGCCGGCGGGTGAAGTAACCAATCGCCCCGATATCATGCGCGGCGATAAGCGCGTCCGGCTCGACCATTTGATCGAGCCAGCGGGCCGTGGCCACCATCTCGCTTTCAATGATACGCACATCCCGCCCATAAGCTTGAGCGCCCACCACGGTAAAGGCCACGACCAGGATCACCAGTGACCCGACCAACGCTTTCCCCCCAGCCCGAACGAATAGGTTGCGCTTCAATTTCGGACTTGATGGGGCAACCCATCGCGCCGTACCCCACACCCCCACCACAATCATCCAGGCGATAACCGGCATTTGATAGCGACCATGTTGGTAGGTCACCGGCAGCCGGACAGCGTACAACAGCAAATGACCGATCCACCAGCCCCAGACCGGCAGCAAATTCCAACGCCGCTCTTTGAACGTTAGCCAGGCGGCGCATAGCAGGCCCGGCAGCAGCAGCACTTGCGCCCCAATAAAAATCACCCGGAAGACGCCCTGCACCGAGTCAAGGGATGGGCCGAAGTTGCCGAACAGCCGCCACCACAACGGAAACTCACTCAGGATAACGCTGTACTCGGCCTGTTTGGCATAAAGCGTGTTCGGGAACGGCAGCCCCGTTAACCGCAGATGAAACAACACGTAGGGGGCGACCATCACAACCAGCCCCAGGCCAAGGCCCAACCACCGTTTCAGCAGCGCGTTGGCAGACCGTTCGCTCGCTCGCCACCAGCGAATGCCGCCATCTAAGCCGATAAGACCAACCAGGCCCAATCCCTCCGGCCGGGTTAAAACCAGCAAACCGCCTAACAATCCCACGCCAAAATAGCGACTCATCGTTGCTTCATTCGGCTCGATTGAAGCAATGGCCAGATAGCGCTCCATCAAAAACAACGACAGCCAGACAAATAAGATTGTTTCCATACCGGAAACCGCCGCCCACACCAGATGCCATTCGAACACGCAAAACAAACCCGCTGCCGGCCCGGCCCACTCACTTTCGGGAAAGAGCTTTTGACCAAGCCGCGCAGCAGTCCAACCGGTCAGCCCCAGAAAAATAATACCGAGGCCGTAAGTCCATCCTTTAAACGGGAGACCTAACCCATACCCCCCACTGAGCAGCAAACTCCACAACGGCGAGGTCGATCCGGCGCTGGGTACGCCCGGCACAAAGGCCAACTGCCCGCTCTCGGCCAGATTGCGGGCGTAGGTTTGGTGAATCCAAGCGTCATCCAAAGGAAAACCGCTAAAACCAAACCCCCAGGTCGAAACCGCCAGATAAAATAGACCGGGCAGCAAGGCCAACAGCAGCCAGGGCAGCGGCGTACGTAGAACGTAGAACATAGGACGTAGTGCGTGGTGCGTATTTGTTTTAGAAACGTCGGCGTGAAAGATGAGTCCCACCGATAAAATAACCTCTTTCCCGTTCAAAAAGTCGTTCCTACCGCCGAAAAATGATCTCTACCATCGAAAAGTCGTTCCTACCACCGAAAAATGATCTCTACCATCGAAAAGTCGTTCCTACCACCGAAAAATGATCTCTACCATCCGAAAAGTTGTTCCTACCGCCGAAAAATGATCTCTACCATCCGAAAAATCGTTCCTACCACCAAAAAATGATCCCTACCATCCGAAAAGCCGTTTCTACCATCGAAAAATCGTTCCTACCATCCGCCGAACCATCCGTACCGTCGCCGAACCATCCGTACCAACCGCCGAACCATTCGTACCGTCGCCGAACCGTTCCTACCGTCGCCGAACGATTCCTACCATCTATAATCCATTCCTCAATCATCAAAAACCCTTAACCCCAAATAGTCTCCCGCCAGAGTGTTGGTGCGAGTTGAAACCACGGATTGACCGAAATGCGCGGATTTTCTCTCGTCTTTATCCACGTTTTCGGCTCATCGGCGATTCTTCAGGCTCAACGGGGAGACTACCCAACCCCACAATCTACAAACTCTATAAACTCTATAAACTCCACAAACTCTATAAACTCTACACCTCACCGCTCCCCAAAAATATAAATCTCCTGGCCCGACCCCGGCCTAAACGTTTGAAGGAGCGACAGATCAGATTGAGCTTCCGGGTGATCGTAAATTTCAGCCAACGGGACCGGGTGATCCTTGTCCAAAACCAAATAATCGACCCGATACTCCGCCATCACCTGCAACACCGTCTCGATATCATTATTGGGGACAACCACGCTCAACCCGCCGCCGTGATAGCGATAGGCCGGCGGGTTACCGATCATCACCGTAGCCGCAGGATTTTGCTCGGCCACCCAGGCGGCGATAGCCGGATAGATCGAGTCGGCGCCGTTCCAGGCGTTGCCCTTGAGAACGCGCTGGTAGTAGATAAAACTCGATAGGCTCGCCGCCATCACCACCAATCCCACTCCAAAAATGCGCTTGGCCGTTTTAGGTCGCCAACGCGGACGGCGCTCGGCCACCCATTCGATGCTGCGATTCAGCCCGATAACCGCCGTCGCGTAAATAAACGGCACCAGCGCCGCCCCGGAGTGAAACAAGCCGCCTCGTGCGCCAGGAAAAGCGAAGACAAAGGTCATGGCGATAAAAAGCAGCAGCGCGTACATCGCCGCCAACTGCACCACAATACGATGGCGTAAATGCCAACCGCCGATGAGTGCCAGCGGTCCCAAAAAGATCATCCCCCACACGGCCAAAACCGTCTGGAGATTATTCGTTAGCGCCCACCAGCGCCCCTGCCCAATAGGGCCAATGCCCTGGGCCAGGAATGTTTGGAGCGAAAGCTCACGCCCGTAGCTAAAAAGATCATCATAATTCGTCAGCCAAATGGTCTGGGTTCCGGCGGTCGAAAGAAACGAGCCGGTAACTTCGTACGTGCGCAGAAACCAGGGCAGCATCGTCAGCAAGTAGGCCAGGGAGATTAGGAAGAGAGCGCGTAGGTCGTGGAATATGGAGCGGGAAATGTGAGGTATGGGACGGAGAAAGGTGTAATACATCATGCGTAAACCAAAGAGCAGGATAATGGCGATGAGGAGGAGTGAGCCGTCGGCGCGGGATAGATGGGCCAATCCAATACATACCCCGGCTCCCATCAAACCAAGAAGTCGTAACCCTGACCCACTAACCCTTTTATCGCCAGTCTCCGGTTTCCATTCTTCATTGGCCATTCGCCATTTTTCATTCTCCAGGCCAGCCAACGCTAACGCCATCGATCCAAAAACCGCAAATGGCGTAAAATTATCGATAGCCGTCCAATAGGGTCCATAGAAACCGCTGAACAACGCAAAGAGGCCGGCTAACCAACTCGACCAGCGTTGGCCGGTTAGAAGGTAAGCGAGCCAATAGGTGATCGGGGCAACCAAGGCCGACAATACCACAAACGGTATTTGGGCCGCTCGATAACTCACACCGCCGGCAATCAGGCCCACCGCGGCCAGGATGGATGTCAGCGGCATCCAGTAGAGATGACTTGGTTGGGGCGGCGGGCCGGGGTGGTTGAGATAATTCCAGACAAAATCCTCGACAAAACCGCGACCCTCGGCCAGGTTGACGCCGTTGACATAGTAGTAGGCCGCGTCGAAGTAACTGGGCTGCTGCTGCGGCAGGGCGGTCAAAGTCCGTACCACCAGCGCCAGTCCAAAAATGAGAGCGAGATCGCGCCAAAAATGCTTGGATTTCAAATACGCCGGATCGAATTTCATTAGCCGATGAAAATTAATAGCGGGATTGAAGCCAACCACAACATTGCATAATTGAGAATTTTGGGCGCTCGGACCGAGGCGGCGTAAGCCAGAGCAGCCACCACTAACCCGCTGGTCAGGCGGAGAACGCCGGGAAAATCAACATAGGTCGAAAAGGGCAGCGTCGCCAGCATCACAATGTGCAACCCCAGCACCAGGGCCAGCGGCGACAGATGGCCTTGACGGAAAAATCGAACCAGGTTAACAGTCAAGGCCAGACACGGCAGCAAAATCAACGGCCCCAAAATTAGCAGCACAACGACAAGCGTCTGGAGGTTGTCGAACCCAACGGCGAACATACCGCCGAAAGGAATCCAGCTAAACGAGGTCGCGCCCTGCCCGCCGGATCGCACGCCGATTTCGCCGAAATTAAGCCAGATCACCAACTGCACCAGCGCGAACGGTCCCAAACTCATCAAGCCGGTTTCGATCAACCTGCGCCATTGCCGTTTGAGGAAAAAATAGAGCAAATAGCCGCCAACGAAAGCAATCGATGTCTCTTTGCTCAGCATACTCAAGGCCAAAAATACCGCCCCCCAACGGGATCGATCTTTCGCAAACGCATAAACGGCCAACAGCGCGAAAGTCAACGCGAACGGCTCATTGAGATCGAGCCGCAGGCTGACTAACTGGCCGGCAAACAATCCCACCGGCAGGGCGTACCACGGGTTGAGTTTGTGCCACATCAAAAGCTGCGACATTATAAATGTACCCACAGCCAACGCAGTCAAATTGAGGCCAAGCAGCGCCCACGGGATGAGTTGAGGCAGACCAAAAGCCGCCAGTCGAGCCGTGAGCGGGTAGAGCATACGCTGATAACGATAGGGCGGAATATCGAGGTAGGGGGTCGCCCCCAGCGGGCGCAGGGCCATCTGATAGGCAAATTGGCCGTCGTAGCCGATGGTGCCGTTGGGGTCGCCTTGACCGTAGCGTGTGCCCAGGCGAACGAAGGTCAGCGGATCCCACTGATTAAACCAGAGAATGAGCAATAAATAGGTTATCGAGACGACCGCTACCACCAGGGCTGGGGCCAGGTTTGGCAAATGAGCTGTGAACAGCGTAGCTGTTTGTTGTTTGGCATGACTAGTGGTCACGGATTATCTTCCCTGGCATCTATGTGGTAAGACCAATACTGACCCACTCAAACTACACCGGGTCGGTTGTACGACCCTCAGGATAACGCTGCCTTCATTAATCCTGGTGGCTAGCCAATACGGTTTTAGCATCACATTGAATAACAACGTAAGGATCGCTGGTATAAATAGGATGGAAACGAGGCAGCACGAAGTGAGATCGGGTAGCGACCATATCAACAATGAGGTCATTATAGGGTTGGTAGAAAAACTGTTTATTAGCCAAAAATTGTGGGGCAAAGTTAGTTGTATCCAATACCAAATAGTTAACTTTATAATCTTGGCAAAAATTCAAGACCTTTTCCGGCGACTCAGCATATTGCATATCGAAATAATCCAAGATAGGCGCATCTAAGTTAGGGTGGAGTGCGCTAAACAAAACACTACGCTGAGAAAAGAGAGGAACACCGGCCATTAATTCAGGTTCTCCGGCGATAAGCGCATCTTTGGGTAAAGTGGCAATAAATTGGTAAACATTACGAGCCGATTTAGAGGGATCAATCGGCCTAAGACCTAGTGTTTTAATATAACTGCCCCCTAAAAATACCGTAATAGCGGCTACCGCGACTATCGCTGTTATCCGAGACCTACCCGCTAATGAAGTGTAACCGGCTATCAGCCGAACTACGTAGCTGCCACCCCAGACCGTCAAAACACCGCTAAGAATTAAGCCAAACAGCCATAAAAGAGGGAGGACGGGTAAAGATGAAGGCAGCAAAAAGTATACCAGCGCCAGAGTCAGACCGAGCGACAACACAAAAAAGAGGCATAACCGGATATTTCTACGCCACCACGCGGGTAACTTTTCCAGGAAAAGGGGCCAATTTAATCCCACAAAACAAAGCGGCAAGACAAACAGCGTTACCCGGGTATAACGCGAAGGATAGTACAGCGCCAATGACGACAGGCCAAAGATCGCCACCATAGATAGGGCATACATAATGATGCTGGCAATCAAAAGATGGCTAAACACATCAGGCAGCCGCCGAACGGAGCGGCGACCCACAACGGCGTAAATTAACATGACAAAGATAAATAAAACGATGACATTAATAGCATCCGAACCTGAATCGAGAATACCGGCTCGGCCTAAAAAAGGAAAGCCAAAATACAACTCGGCATAGTCTTGAGAGTGATACAGCATTTCTCCGGATAAGCTTGACTGAGATTGTTCGGTGGCTGTATTAGTGGTAAAGGAGATAAGTTTTAGTTCTACGGCCAGAGCGAAGCTAATGACCAAAATTGACAGGAAAATAGTCCCCATCCAGGCCCAAAGCCGAGATCGGGGAACGATAAGAGACCATTTGGAAATCCCTTTAAAGTTAATGAGTGACAGCGTATAAGTCATCGCCATAACCGGAAAATTTGGAAGATAAATGAGGGTGCTGGCTACCAGCACCAGGCCCGCCCCAAGATAATTATTGGCCACTAGATAATAGATAAAAACAATAATTAAAGGCACAGAAAAAGCTCGTTGCAGGCCGCTACCGATAGAAATAGATTGGTAAGAGGCCAGGATGAAAAATATAAACAATAGGCTTAGGCTTAGGGCGCAATCATCGTTACCTAATAATTGACCTAATTTAAATAGGTATAAGACGCTCAGAGCCATCAGGCCAAAACTCAGCCATTTGATGAGCCAAATGTAGTTTATTAGAAAACTACCCCCATAAAATAGCAATCCATAACCTAAACTGCGGGGATAGATCAGTAAATGCCGCCCCAGTACCCCTATCTCGACCGCGCCAAAACCGATTTGTGGATCGTGGCTAAATAAGGTCGAGTCCTGAAAACGAGCCATCTGGTACAAATTTTGCACATCCTTAACCACTCGATATTGGTCCCACAACTCCGGAATTTGCACCAGAAAGTTAGCTAGCAGGGCTATCGCGAGCGTCCAGATAACGAGTCGGCCGGTTGAGGTAGAATTTGATTGTTCAGTAAGGGATTTAACAGACACTCATCAATCTCCAATTAATCTCTAGTCAAAAACCATTCCGCTAAATTGTGATAAAAATTCAATCTCTTATTCGAATTAATTGTGCCGGTATGCCGCCAACTACGGCAAAAGGGGGAATATCTTTGGTCACTACCGCTCCGGCAGCAACTACAGCCCCTTCGCCTATCGTAACACCGGGGAGAATAACGGCTTGAGCCGCAATCCACACATCATCGGCGATAAAAATAGGCGCTTGTTCGGGTCCGGAAAAACGCATTTGCCCGCGATTGGGCGGTATCCGATGTCCAACGGAAATCAATTTACTGCCATGCCCGATCATGGTTCGATTGCCAATTTTGATCCCACCCCCAACGATCAACATTACCCCTTGTCCAATGGTAACATCATCGCCGATTGCCAAAGGGGTAAACTGATCGATCCAGATCCCACCCCATAACTTGATACGGCGTCCTGTTTGCGTACCGCGCAAAGACATCAACCAACATTTCAACTCATTGGCTCCTGAGGCATGCGGCAGTACGCCCACAATTGTGGCGATCAAGTAATCTATGAAATTCGACAGAAACCGCTGGTTGGCAGCCTGGTGGGGGTTGGCAGACATCACATCACCTACTTACGCCACAGGAACAGAACAATCGCGGCCCATAATAAATCTTCAATGACGGTCATCAACCTGGCCCCAACGGTAGCTGCCACGGCCAGAGGGGCTGCCACTACCACTTCTAGCAACCAAACCAGAATACCGTCTCGAACGCCTAGACCGGAGGGAGCCCAGGGCGTTAGGAAGCCAATAGTCCAAGCCAAAGCGGAAGCAGATGTTACGTAAACAAAATTATCTAAAGACAAATCAGGCGAAAAAGCTTTGAGCAGGTAAAACAGGCTTAATCCCCCGGCGATCCATACGGCTAATGAAACTAGCCAAAGTTGTAATCCCCAGCTAAATGTCACCTCAAGCAGCATGGGCGGGCGCTTCAAAAAGCGCAAGGTGTGGGCCAAGATGAGATTAATGATTTTAGGATGGATAGTGACCAGTGACAGAATAAGCATAAAGCTGGTGAAGATAAAGATGTTCAGGCGATTTTGAGGAAACACGATTACAGCCACATAAAGGCCGACCATACATCCGGACCATACTAAAAGCCAGGTTTCGTAAATCAATCCCATAGAAGTCTGTAATGTACTGACACCCTTTTTTCGGCTCAATTGGATGCGGCTGGCCATATACCATAAACTGCCCGGAATGTAATTGGCCAAATTAGACAGAAAATAAACCCGCAGATGGTCCGCTACATCAGGCCAGGAGTAGGATTTATGGTTGTATAGGGCAATTAGAACCCAACGAATTCCCCCCAGGAAGCGGCGAATAACCGCCCACCCCAGGGCAACTAGCATCCATCTAAAATCAAATCTCCAATTAAAACTGCTAAAAATTACCCAGTTGTGCCATAAATAGTAGCTAATAAATACAACTATTAAACCGCCCCAGACCACTTGGACTATCCGGCTAAAATGAGAGTCGACGAGGGTTTCACGGAAGGAACGTACCATCATCCACTTTATCTCCCCAAATAGCCCAGCAGTCGCTCTGTATAAGCACGAGGGGTTTGTTGGAGAGTAGCGGGTGTCCCTTCTGATTTCCAGGCGATAGCAAACAAGTCTGTCACGAGTAAAACACGCGTCGATAGGTTGGTAGCTAATCGATATAACTTACGCCAGAGGGGTTTTTGAAGGGTGGTATAAATTTGCATCTGCGCTTCTTCCCCCTTTAATTGGGTTTCTCGCAGCCAATCGGCCTGAGCTAACATTTGGTCAGTGAGCCAAACTTTGGCCTGCAAGCCGCCCCACCTTAATGAACGAGCCATGCTAATCACCGATTGTTCATTGACGTGAAATATATCTCGCTTGTCGGCTACAGTGGTAGGTAACCCCGGAATCACACTGTTTATCATTCTGTACCCATAATCCATAGCCCATCTGTTGGGTAACGTATGAATAATTAATAAGCCGTCCGGTTTTAGCAGTCTTTGGACTTCCCGCCAGACCATTTGCAATTCCCACTCATAAAGATGCTCAACAACATCGAGCATAAAAATACGATCGAAGGCTTCATCCGCAAATGGTAGGGCTTTAACATCGGCCCGATCCAAGCCTACGGTTGACCGGTCCGAATTAACGTGCAGCCCCATTGCCTCTAAATTATCATGCGCCACCTGCAACGGCACGGTGGCATAATCGATGCCGATCACCGACGCAGCTCCCCTCGATCGGCATTTGAGCATCACCTCACCGCGTCCGCAACCAATATCTAAAACGGACATACCAGGCTGAACATCGCCGAGCTTAAGGGCATAAGCCAGCCTGGGGCGAATGTTTTGTCCTTGACTTTGGACAAATACATTGTTGCTGCCCATTCCCCCCATTTCTTCTACCCATTCAGCATCATATACGTCTGGGTGAACTGCTATTGGTTGTGTCTTACCCATCATTACTCCTTCTCTAATTAACCAAACGCTCAAGCTCAATTGGTCTGAGTTGGTTAAATTGGATAGCGTTTAAAGATTCTAAAGTGGCTAAGGTACTTAAAACATATTCTTCAAAAGGGATCGGATACGGTTGATGGTTACGGACTGAATCTATAAACTCACCAATTTCTCCAGCAAACCCTTTATCTTGAGTAATCCAATTTCGCTTACCCCGTTTAAGGCCATTACGAGCAAATAGCAATGATCGAAAATCTTCTAAAATGCCCAAGCCACCCTCCCCAACCACTTCTATTCGCTCTCGAGAAAAAGAAGCATCTCCGACCGATAAATAAGTCACCGTGGCCAGCGATCCATCCGCAAAAGCTAAGGTAAGGTGGACATTATCCTGATTGATTACCCCCTGATCAGCCCCGTTTAGCATAAAAGCAGCCACTTGAGTGGGAGGAGCGCCAATTAACCAATGACAAAAGTCTATAAAGTGGCAAGCTTCCCCAATAATTACCCCGCCCCCTTGCTGGGGATCGTGTAACCAATGCTGTGGCGGTCGATATCCGACATTAGCCCGATAGGTAACTGATATGGGCTGGACTCGATTGGCAAAAAAGAATTTTAATTTTTTAGCCAAAGCCGCGTAACGACGATTAAAACCGACCACCACATTCAAGCCTGTTTTTCGCTGAGCCTGAAATACTTGCTTCAATTCGGTCTCGGTCATGGCCAGGGGTTTCTCGACAAACACATGCTTCCCGGCTTCTAACGCCGCTACAGTCAGAGAGACATGGGTATCGTGACGCGATAGAATAAACACACAATCCGTTTGGGGATCATTTAATATATCCTGTGCGTCGGCTGTGCAGTAAGCAAAATTATACTTGCTGCCTAAAGCTTTAGCCCGTACACCGGTGGCTGAGGCAATGCCGGTTAACTGAATATCGCTCAAATTTGTTAAGGTCGGGATGATGGCATTAATGGCGTGACTGCCGGCGCCAATTACCCCTACTCGAACCACACTTGAGGGTTGTTTTACATAACTTCCATTGGTTGAATGAAGTTTAATGCGCTCCGGCGCGGCCTCGGGTTTTTGCAACTTAGGATAGCTGAGCACGACGGCGATAGAGGGTTCGGGGGTTTGGCCGGTAACCAATGCAAAGGCTTCAGCCGCCTGCTCAATTTCAAATTGGTGGGTAACGAGCGGCTCAAGCTGAAGCTTATCGGTAGCTAATAAGTCGAGAAAGGCAGCCATATTACGATTTTCCGTCCACCGCACATAGCCAATTGGGTAATCATGCCCCTGTTCTTCATAAGTGGGATCACCCGTGCCGGGGCCATAGGCCAGCGAGGTGCGCAGCTCCAACTCTTTGAATAAATACGTTTCTCTAGGAGCGGTCATCTCGGTGCGGCCAACAACAATAACCTTAGCTTTGTAACGAGCTAATTCTCCGGCTAAGATTATCGGATCATTATTGGGCGTAGCCGCTGTAATAATCACCGCGTCAGCCCCATAGCCGCCAGAAAATGACGTAACCAGCGCTTGCAGATTTCCGGCATCTCGCGTCGCCGCATCTCGACAAAAGTGGTGCTTTAGCGCAAACTGAACGCGACCGGGGTTAACATCAATCCCAAACACCTTACAGCCGGCGGCATTTAAAAGTTGAGCGGTAATTAAGCCCACCAATCCCAACCCGATCACCACAACGTTCTCCCCTAATCTGACATCGGCGACACGAACGCTCTGCATCGCTATGGAGCCAAGCGTGGTGAATGACGCGTAACGCAAATCAACACCCTGCGGAATTTGTACGCACAAATTGCGAGGCACAGCTACTACCTCAGCATGATTAGCATAGCCGGCCCCCCCACACGCGACTAAATCAGCCAAGCGCAAATCATCTATTCCTGATCCAACCTCAATCACTTCGCCGGCACAGCAATAGCCAAAGGCCACCGGCATATCCAAGCTGCGCATGGCCGCTTGATACGCGGTCATCACCCCCTCGGTTCGGACCACCTTCATCACCTTTTTCACTTGCTCAGGTCTGGCTCGGGCTTTGCCTAGCAACGACATTTGACCTAACTTAAATGTTCCCCCTTCAGTTCCGGTGCTGATTAAGGAATAATGGTTGCGAACTAACACAAAACCAGGCCGAATGATGGGGGCCGGCACCTCTTCAACTTTAAGTTCGCCAGTTTTAAAGTTTTGTAAAACTTGTTTCATAGATTTCAACTGCCTATTCAGATCATCATCAATTGGCTGCCTCTGCCGACACATAAGCAGCGACATTATTTTGGGGCTTTTTTGGCCGCGCTACAATAACAAAACCTTTTGTTAGCAGCTCCTGTTCACTGTATGCGGCTAACTGGGCGCGAATTTCGGGCGTCAGTAAAGCCTGCCCTTCCTTACTTGTGGGGAACCAATCCACAATATCAAACTCCGTTTCAAATGCCTGGCGATAATCCCGTTCGCGCAAGCCATTAATCCACGACGGAATGTCGGGGTAGCGATTCTCGCGGAGATGATCCCAAGGGGGGACCAGCGTTGATGGTTCGGTATCAGGGTATTTCCAAGCGATGTGGTGGCCCCCAGAGATACTGGCAAAGTTATGCACATAAATATAGGTTATCGCCTTTGGTTTCATCACGCGTCGCAAGGCCCGAACCGCAGCCGGAATATCGGGCAAATGCTCAAACACTTCGTGGGACACGACGACATCAAATGTATCATCTGGAAATTCCAATTCGGTCACGCTCGCCCGCCGCGCATCAACATTCTCAAACCTCAAGGGGAAATCACTGACCCTGGCTAATTCTTTATAATAAGGGGGCGCATACATCAGATCCCATACCAGGGTACGGAGTGCGCGTTCAGGGCCGTTACTAAATAGTAAGCTCGTATACTTACCCAGACTGGGCGTCGACTCAACAAATTCCGTATCGATGCCGGTAACCGCTGCGCCGTAGCTATGCAGGAGCAGCGTCAACCAAAACATTTTGCCGCAGCCAACATCGAGCACGCGCCGGCCGCGTAAATCAGTAACCCCATACTCTTGTAGATTACGCTGCATGGTAGTAAAGAAATGATAATGCTCATTGGCAAAATCTCGGTTATGAGCATTACCATACCGCAGCATAGACAGATAAAGTTTTAAGCGTCGAATGGGATTATTGGTCATAGTAGGCCTCAAGGTCAAATAGGGGCGCTTCGCCCGCGCTTTCTAAGAACATCTGCGCCCAAATTTCCAAACCTAACCCCAACCACAACATAAAATAGTGCCAGCGCAAACGAGGATGGGGGGGATGATCGAGAATTCGCCGCAGATAGTCGTAATTGAACCAGCCTCTAGCTTCAACCCGTCTTCGGGTTAGCACTCGTTCGGCGACGGTCTTTAAATCTTTTTGAAATTGATAGTAGGGATTAAAGGTAAAGCCCCATTTTTTCTTTTGAACAGCGTGTTCCGGCAAAATCCCGGCCATAGCCTTACGGAAAATATACTTCGTTTGATTGTTCTTAATCTTCAACTCAACCGGAATACCGAGCGCAAAGCGGACTAAATCCCGATCCAAAAAGGGAACGCGCACCTCCAAGCCGTGAGCCATCGAGGTTCTATCTTCGTTCATAAGAAAATCGTCAACCATTTTGGTATGAAACTCGGCCCACAACACCTGGTCGAGAACGCCCCGGCCATTGGGTTTAAAGTACGCGTCAAACTGGGTGTGGGTTAAATCAAGCTGTTGGCCATTAAGGGCCGGCCCGTAAAGATTAGCAAATGCCCCTTGATCATAATCCCACGTGTTACGTAGGATAAGATAATACTGTTCCGGATCACCCAAGGACAGCAACATCTGCGCCCCGCGACGATACTCATCCAACTGAAGCAAACCTGACTTATTCTGCATAACAAAGGCCAAGCGGCTTAAGGGCTGGAGGGCGCTTTTGGCCACCTTATTTGGCACAAAGTGGTGGAGGGTTTGGGTAGGATAAACAAATCGATTGATCGCATACCCGGCAAATAACTCGTCACCGCCTAAGCCCCCATGAACAACCTTAACATGCTGCCGCGCAAATTGAGCCAGTAGATATCCTTGCAAGATATTTTCTTTAGGTTCTTCGGCATGCCAAATGACCTCGGGATAGCGCTGTAATGGGTCGGCAGCTAACGTCAGCGATTGATGGCAGGTCGAAAAGTGAGTGGCGACAACTTGTGCATCATCGAGTTCATCCGTTGGCTCATTAAACCCTAAGGAAAAAGTTTTGACCGGTTCATCGATTAATTCACTCATAAACGCGACGATAGCACTGGAGTCGAGCCCGCCGGAGAGATAGACCCCCAGAGGAACATCGCTGATGAGTTGTTTCCGCACCGCCTGGCTCAGGTAATGGCGAATACCTTCTATAAAATAAGCCTCGTCTTGTTGGGAGTGCTTTTCAACCTTAAGCGTATAGTAACGATCGATATGAACACGCCCATTTTCAAAAAGCATATAGTGCGCCGCCGGCAAGCGCTTGATACCGGCCAACAAGGTTTGCTCGCCGGGAATATAGCGCAGGTTCAAAAAATAGTGCAGCCCCTGAAAATTGATCTGTCGTGGAACTGAGTTGTCTTGCAGGATGGCCTTAATCTCCGATCCAAAACGCAGGGTTTGACCGTCAAAATGATAGTGAAGCGGCTTGACCCCAAAATAATCCCGGACAAGCAAGAGTCTTTGCCGGGCGGCATCCCAGATCGCAAAGGCAAAAATGCCGTCTAATTTAGGCAGCAAATCAAGCCCGTATTCCTCATAGCCGTGAAGCAGCACTTCCGTATCGCTGGTAGAGCGAAAATTATGTCCTTTGGCTTCCAAATCCCGCCGTAAATCAGGAAAGTTGTAAATTTCCCCGTTAAAGACCACCCAAATAGTTTGGTCTTCGTTGGGCATGGGTTGGTCACCGGTCACCAAATCGATGATGCTCAGGCGCGTTTGCCCGATGAACGTTTGCCCGTCTTGATGAACACCGGCCCCATCGGGGCCTCGGTGGGCTACGCTTCGCACCATAGCCTGGGCCAACTCTAAGGTGGCCTTAGGGCCAGCAATGCCCGCAATACCACACATCTAGATCTTATCCTGAGACAAAATATGTCTAGCCAGCAGTAGGTGACTCAATCCGTGAGCCATCCAACCATTACACCAACGCATTAACGTGTACTTTTTCACCCAATACTGACTTCTCTGATAGTAAAAGTATCCATGTGGCGCTTGCATATGTTCAATAGCCCACTGCGCGATCAGAGCGGCTTGATCAAGGTTGCTCGGGTCGTCATAACGAGCCGCGCGGGAAAAGGTTCCGATGCCCGTGCCTGAGCCATGAATATCGAAAGGATAAACTTTGTGACTCATCCACTTAGGCGCACCGTTGGCTAAGAATAGCTCGTCGCGATAAAACTTAAGGCCACGTCGATAGGCAGCCCGGAACCGATCATCGCCTGTCGCCAATTCATAATCTAAAATAGCATCCAAGATAAAGCCCGTGTGGTAGTTGTCGTGTTTTACCGGCGAATCGCCAGGAGGATGGGTATAATACCAGGCTCCATAATCAGTTTGTTTATCGACGACATAATTGACCAGCTTTCTGGCTTCCTGAGCCAGCGCCGTTTCGCCTGTATGTTGAGCGACACGAGCCAGAAGCGCCCCGGCTAAGGCGCTCACATCCATCACCACCATTTTGATATCGCGAGCAGGGACATAACTTACGCACTTCATTGCATCGTCTTCAAAAAGAACCTTGAGGTCTTGTTGAATAAACTCGACCGAGCCGCGCACCATTTCCAGATATTTAGCATCGCCCATAAGTTCGTATCCATCTAAAAGCGCCTGCCCTACAAACGTGGTAACGACACAATTAGGTGAACCAAACGGAGCGAAAAAGCCCAAGTCCTGCCAATCCCAATTATAGCCCCAACAGTAGCCGGCATAACCGGCGGCGTAGTTATCTTGCAGCCACGATAGGCAATATTTGGCTTGCTCAAGATCGTGTGGATCGTTGTAAACCTGATATAAATTCAGATAAGCCCTGGCAAAAAGAGCCATTCCCTTCGGATTTTTATATTGGCGTACTCCCAACACAGGCCGGATGTGAATAGGCGTCCGTTTTATGATTTGGCTAACAACTAAACGCAACCACTTGTTATTAAATGATAGGGCCTTTAAGAACGGACTATTTAACGCATCAAACTTGCCATAGCCGGTGTAGTCATGGGCTTCAGCGTAATTGAGCACCTTTCGACAAGAGGTGTCGGGAGATAAAGGCTCATTTATTTGTACTCGATCTTTTGGATTATCAACAATCATATTCATTACTTTATTATCAAATAAATCAATTCAATAGAGCCAGAACTGTATTCAAGTTTGGGTTTAAATCGGTGATCTAATGAGCTTCAACAAATTCCTCAACAAAATCAACCATCCAGGTGGTGACATCAATTTTTTTCGCTAACAACTGCCGGCGTTTTTCGGCCCACTCTGTTTTTAAGTTTTGGCACTGTACTAACTCCAGAGCTTTGGCAATTGCTTTTTCTTCTTCTTTATCAGAAATCGTGTAACACATGTCATACTCGTTCTCTTGCTCATCGGTATAGCCACGCCCGACGGGACTCACAAAAATAGCGGGTGTGCCTAGCACCACACTCTCAGAGGCCATTGTCGCACTTTCACCGATATATAAGGTGGCAAACGCTAATAAATGGTGAATTTTTGAAGCGGCGATGCGCATTTGATAAGGCTGTAGTTCTGCCGGAAGGTCAGCCTCTGAGGTAATAATTACGCGCCCATACCGTTCTAAAGCGCGTACCAATTTTATCTTACCCGCCAGACTAAATCCTTTTTGAGCCACATCGTGACTGGCCTCCCACCCCACAAACCGAGTCACAAAGAGGGGTTCATCCGGTTTGAGGCCGATTTCAGTCAAAACTTCGGGATTTGGCTTAAACCAATTGGGATGCAAATAAGCCAACTCGTGATATCCCTCGTACCGAACATGTTTAGGACCAATATCACCTTGATAACAAGCGGGGGTACAAACCGCAGACGCGAAAGGATAGGTGATAGTATTGGATACAAAGGCGTGTTCAGTATCGTAAAAAACGATGGCGGGCCGACGCAATAATTTCGCCGCGTGAACAATAAAAGTTCCGCCAATTTCTAAAAACACATCGGGCGGGTTGCGCCAGGACTGTTTATATAACCGGCCCTCGTGTTCCAACAGTTCTAAACCCAGGCCGATCAACCCCCGGCGCATTTGGCTCAGACACTCATATTCGTAGCCATATTCATCTAAGAGAGTCAGGGTAATATCTTTATCTCTGGCAGCAATGGTGACTTTATGCCCGCGCGTTCGCCAGGTATCGATGGCATTTCGGAAAAAGTGAACGTGAGCAGGATGGGAAATATCGCACAAAATATGCATGATGTCCTTGTTACTATTAATAACCGAGTTTCTAACAATCATTTGGCTTCATAAAACACGCCTTGGCAGGCTTACAACGGTAACTTTTCCTCAATAGTAGCCTGTTCTTCGCGGTCAGGCTGTGCGTCTCGATAATCATGCGCTGTCAAGGGTAAGCGAACAAACTGGTGATTTCCTGAACTTTCGCGTACTTCAAATCTCAGTTGCGCCACCTGCTCCGAGACTAACCCGACCAAAAATACCAGAATGGCCATTGTCATCAACATAGCCGAGGTGGGCCCATAACGCGAAGCCAGAAACACGATTTTGAATAGACCATAACCAACGCCAACCGTAAACATCGCTATACTGGCCGGAATAAAAACCTTTAGCGGCGAGAAAAACGTAGCGACTTTAAGAATAATCAATAAGAAACGGGGGCCATCCTTAAAAATTTTAATTTTACTTTTGCCCACTCGCCGTGCTGCTTTGATCGGGACGTAATGCAAGGTATAGCCCGACCGAACCACAGCCAGCGTCAACGTAGTGGGATAAGAGAACGTATTGGGCAGCAAATACACAAACCCGCGCGCGATATGGCCCTTCATTGCTCTAAAGCCTGAGGTCAAATCATCAATTTTGCGCCCACAAACGTAGCTGGCAAACCAGTTATAGATTCTGTTCGCCAGATCGCGGTGCCAATCGCTGTCCGACTCAGCGGTTCGCGCGCCAACAACCATGTCATACGTTTCCAACTGTTCAATCAACCGAGGAATGTCTTCCGGCAGGTGTTGGCCGTCGGCATCGAGCATGACCAAAATTTCACCCTGAGCATGGCGAATGCCCGATTTGATGGCCGCCCCATTGCCGATATTGTAGGGGTGGACGATGACTCTGGCCCCGGCCTCTCGCGCGCGGCGAGCGGTCTCATCGTGCGATCCGTCATCAACCACAATAATTTCATACGTTTGATCTAACTCGCGCAGCACGGTTTGGATTCGCTCGATGACAGAAGCGATAATGGCTTCCTCGTAATACGCCGGCATAATCACACTAATATCCAGAGAACTATTTGATCTAATAAGCATAAGTTCGTCTCTTTGCTTCTAAAAAATACGCTTTGGATACGTTCTTGACCTTATCTACAGGAAAAAGTTGTTGAGCAGGAAGCCTAGCGGGGATCACAGCAGTCACCTCACGAATAATGCAAGTCATATCAGATCGCTTCTCGCCACGATTGCGGTAGTTAGCGCAATCCAATGACAGAACAATCAGAGGAGAAGTTTCAGGGTACATTTTTGACGTTGCCAGGTCACGAGTCCAAATTGAAGAACGAGTTTGGTCACAATTCCGTTATGGAAAACAAAGGGTCGGATAACGGCACGTTAACATGATACAATAAAAACGTCACAAGTGGAAGTGACAAAGGTCAAATCAATAGACATTATCGAAAATAGGTGACAGTCACTTTTTGCGACTAAATATAGGACGTAAGTGACTGTCACCTTAAATCCGATAAACTCTAATTTTATCCCGCTCCGGCGACGCCATTGATCAACAGTACATTGGTAAAAATCCAAAAGGTGCTGTAATTAAGAATGCGCCGCGAGCGTCGCCAAGCGCCAAACATGAGCATCGCCGCCATCAGGCCGGTGGTCAGGCGCAGCATGGCCACCGGTTCACGAAAGGTAGAGGTCGGCAAAAATAAGATGACGACGCTGTTAAGCAGCAAACAAAATACAAACGGGTGAAGATTTTGATACCCAACCTCTTTCAGACTGAGCCACAAGCCGGCGATACTCGGCAATATGGACATTGGCCCGACAACCAGCGAAATCAAGAGGAAAGCGCCTACGCTCACGCCGGCAATCGCCAGCCAGCCGGCCAGCGGGATCGGACTGAATGGCGTCGCGCCCGCGCCGCCCGATCCCACACCAAAACTACCGAGCCAACTCCATAGAAAAGATTGGTAAAGAACAAAAGGGATCGCCGCTAACCCTAATCGCAATGTCCAGCCCCACATCCGCTGAGACAGCGTGTACAGCATATATGCCGCCAGAAAAACCAGTGTGGTTTCTTTGCCCAAGGCGGCCAAAGCAAACGCCCCAACCGCCCACCACCGGCGCTCTTTGGCCCAGGCCAACATCGCCAATTGAACAAAGGCATGCGCCAAGGGTTCATTGAGGTCCGTTCGCAGCGAGAGAAGCTGCCCGCCGTACAACCCATAAACCAAGGCGTACCAGCGACTTATACGCAAGTGTAGCAAAAGCCGTTCCGTAGCCCCAGTTCCCAGTGTAATTGCCCCGATGTTGACGATGATCAACGTCCACGGGATCAAGGCGGCTTGACCTAGAGCTAGCCATCGTGCCAGCAGCGGATACAAAATACGCTGGTAGCGATAGGCCGGCACGTCGATATACGGCGCAGCCCCGGCCGGATTGAGCGCGATTTGGTAGGCAAACTGCCCGTCATAGCCCTCGCTGCCATTGGGATCGCTCTGACTAAATTGGGTTCCTAACAGGATAAAGGCTTGGGGATCGCCCTTGTTCACCAGTAATACCCCGAACACGTAGATCAAGCTGATCAGCGCGATTATAACGGTCGGAGACACCCATTTTTGGTTAAATGCGGTCATATCACGGCTCACGTTTCAAATCGTACAGATAGACCTGGATCGAGCCCCAATCTTCCATCATTACTTGGGGATAGGTTTGCTCGATCGCTTTTCGGACGGCCGTCTGGGCGTCGCCGGTGTAGCCGGGCATAACGGTCAACCACAATCGGTCCGCCCCGGCAATGGCCTCCTGCCAGTCAACGATGTCGCCGCCAAAGAGACGATGGGTGGTTGGTCCGGTAAAGGTTGCCCCAGAGACATCGATCACCTTCTGGGGAATGGATGTATACCATAACGCCGGCAGGCCAGAGGCCTCTTGCAAATGCAAACTCACATCACCGGCAGCAAAGCCGGCCTCGATGGTTTGCACAGCCATTCTGATCGGTGGTTTGGCCGGATCAGGGGTAAGGTAATGGGTCGCTAAGGTTACGACAATCGGCAAGAGCAGCGCAGCCATCAGATAAGGGGTTGGTGACAGTTTGGGCGCGGCCGTACTGCCTCTAGCCAGCAACAGGATCAAAGCCGGTGACGTGACGGCAAACGAGCGTTCAACGTAAATCGAGCGAGGGGACAAGAGCGATATGGCCATCACGGTGATTAAAGGCGTCAAGAGACTTAACCACAGCACCCATTCGAAGCGATGGGGCTGGGGGGCGCGCCGCCGCGATTCCCACTCGGTTAAAATTAAGATCGCCAAAAGGAGAAACAGGGCAATCGGCACCACCCCAATAGGCGCGCGATGGCCAAACAGTAAATAGTAGATCGTCGTCAGCGGCGATAAAATACTCGGCGCGGATTGCCAGGCCTCGCCCCCCAGGTAAGTGGTCGTGCGTGTTAACGCTTGCCTGGCTTGAGGTAAAAACAGTAAGCCAATTAGACCATCCGTTACGAGCAGAGCCATGAGCTTTGATTGATACCGCCGGACATTAAGCAAATACCAAAAATGCAAGCCCAGCAATAAAAAAGCGGTAAAATAGTGAACGTATAAGCCCAATGTGGCCATAAAAATATAACCAATCCAGGCCAGCCAACTCTTATCTGTTATGATGCTATAGAGAAAAAGCCACATTATTCCAATGGCTAATAAAACAATCAAACTGTACATGCGCACTTCCTGAGCAAAATAGACCTGAAAGGGCGCTATCGCCATCGCTATGGCGGCTACGGCCGCTGCAGATTTATCGAACAGCCAGCGGGCAAAACCATAAATCAACAAAATCGCACCCATACTAAACAAGGCTGACAAAGAGCGTACAACAACCTCACTGTGCCCCAACTGAAGCCAAAAGTGCAGAAGAACATAGTAACCGGGGGGATGAACCCCATGCGGCGCATTGGCTAAGATTTGAGCCAAACTCAGGCGGGCCGTCAGTGTACTGAACGTTTCATCGTACCATAAGCTGGCAGTTCCAATGCGAGCCCAGCGTAGACCGGCCCCAATGATCAAGGCAGCGATCAAGATAAGCGTATGGTGCCGCGAGAGCCAGGCTTTCATTCCGAATTCATTCCTTATCTGCATATGGCAGTGAGGGGTCAGTAGGGCGTTCCAAAATTAGTCAACCTTGTTAAGTTGGGCGCATTCAACCACATAAATAGGTCCGTTTTGAAAAAGCTTGATCTCATCCGGAAGATCGGCCAAAATAAATCGATCTTGCCGAGCAATGACAGATAAAAGCTCGTGATTGTATGGCTCAAAGTAGATATCATTTTGAGCCAAGTACTCCGGCGAGTAACTCTGGCGATCAATCACTAAATAATTCACTCCGTATTCGGCGCAGAATTGACCGATCGTCTGGGTGTCAGCGGCATAGTAGGCCATCAGCGCAGTTCTGATGGCGCGGCTATCGCCGTGAGACTGCTCGCAGCTAAACAGCACCGATCGCCTGGCAAATAACTCCACACTGTTGATGGCGCATGGCGTTCCGGCAATGACCGCATCGGTAGGTAAGGTCGATAAAAAGTTGAACAGAGCGCGTTCTTCAGAGGGCGGGTTAAGATAGCTGACCTCCGTCAGAATGGAGGCGTAAGTCAGCCAGCCGATGACACAGATAGCACCGATTAGTCCGATCACCCCTTTAGTTAACGGTGACAGAGTAGCTGGACGACTTGATTGCGCCGGCGAAGCAGGTGGTCTTCGGTATAGAGCGACACCTAACACACTAAATAGCAATCCGGTCAGCCCCAACAGCCACTTCATATTGAGGCCGCTAATCGTAGCGCTTTCAGTCGGATAAAACAGGATCAATCCCAAAATCACCAACTCTATGCCGGCCACCAGCCACACCAGGCGGCGCGGGTTACGGCGCAGCAGCCCCGGAGCCTCTTTCACAAAATCAATAATATTGACCCCAAAAAATAAAAATAGAAATAGGAACAGTCCCACGCGCGTATAACGACTAGGCAGGTAAAGCAAAAAATTATTGATGATTAATGCCACGAACCAGGCGGCGACAAACATCACCAAGGTCGCGATCAGCATCGCCCAGACCACTTGCGGCAGCTTAAAGGCTGCTCTACCCTGCACTAGCACAATCAGACCACTTAACGCCAGCAAAATCAACAAGTTGATCAGGTCTTCGCCCAGATCGACAATGCCACCACGACCCACTAATGGAAAAACATAGAACAACTCGACGCTACCGCCGGGGCCGTAGACCGGATTGGTAAAGAGGGAATCAGACGGTTCAGTTTTTACATCAGACGCCTCAGCCAGCCCTTCCGGCGCGGTCTGGGCCGGATTAGTGAACGCGTCGAATACCCCGAGCAGGTGTATCACCGAGGCTGACAGGATAACACCGGTTAATATTACGGCCAGTCCTAAATGCACGACTGCCCGGCTCTGCAACCATACGCCGATATGGGACAGCCGCAGCGAGGGCAGGGCGGCCAGCCCCCAGGTCGCCAGCATCAACACGCTGGCCGGCGGATAAAACAGCGCCGCCACCAGCGTAGCAACCACAGCCGATTTGTATTTTTGAGCCTGTAAATAATAAAGCAGCACCACCATAAAAGTCAGGGCAAAAGATCGCTGCAACCCATTCAAGACCGATACAGCAGACGACGCCGCCAAATTGAACAGTAAAAATCCGATACCCAAAACCAGACTGGTGTTATGATCGCGCACCAGCCGGCCAAACTCGAACACATACAATACGGTGATCGGCATTAGGATAAAAGGAAGTAATTTGCTAAACAAAATAGGTTCAAACACGAAACCGGCTGCGTAGAATAGAAAATCGTAGCCTAAACTGAAGATTGAAGTTAGAAAAGGTTTACCCCACGGCCTCAATATCTCTACGTAGCGCATACCCTGATCAGGGTCGTGGGAGAAGAGCGCGGGGTTTTGAAATTTAGCAAACCAATAAAATGTGCGAAAATCCTCATCAACGCGATACGGATCGCCCAATCGGGGCCATTGAAGCCAGGCCACTCCTATTATCGAAAGCAGACTTAGCCAGATGTACGTTTTTAGAATTTTTTTGTCAGGTTGCAAGCGTTAAGTAACCTCTTGTAAAATGAACTTATGCTACCCTAAATAAGGAAAGGGCCATTCCCAGTGAACCTCACCACCCGCCAGAAAAATTTACTCATCCTGATGCCACTGTTTATCGTCATCGTGGCGTTAATGGCTATTCCATCGTACCAACTTTTAGTCAAACCACGGGGCAAGGCGTTCGATCTTTTTTGGATTTGGGCCGGTGGGCAGGCCATCCTTCGGGGCGAAAATCCATACGGGCCAGAAACAACTCGCGTCATCCAGTTGGGAGTATTTAATAAGATCATCCCGCTGCATCAATACCAGCATGGCTTTCCTCATCCGGCGCACATCGCGTTTGTGCTGTTGCCGTTCGCCGCACTGCCGTTTTTCTGGTCGATCATCATCTGGCTATCGCTGCAAATCCCGCTGTTTATGGCTACCTTGCTGCTGGGGTTCGATCTGCTGAAGTGGCCGGTCCGGCCGATTTGGCTCTTCGTCTTAACAATGTTGGCACTGCTCGGCTTTCGCTACCCGATCAACGCCTATGTGGTCGGCCAGCTTACCTTTTTCATCATCTTCTGCTTTGTGTTATCCGCCTACCTCTTCAAAGAAAATCACCCGCGCTGGTCAGCGCTGGCTTTAGCCTGCGCGACAATCCGGCCCGATCTGGCGCTGTTGGGTATTGTGACCGCTCTTGTTCTGATCCGGCGCTCACCTGCACGCGTGGCGTTCATAATGACCTTGTTGATTACCGGCTTAGTTTTTTTCATTATGCCCACCCTGCTCATCGGTTTCTGGCCGGTGATCTGGCTGCAAGCGCTGCAAAGCTACGGCGCGAACCCCTTCGCCACCTGGCCACCCGAACTGCTGCCGATATTGTGGCTGCGAGTCGGACTGCTTTTACTGCTGGCCATTTGGGCCGGCCGGTACGTTTTGCTGGTCTGGCAAAACCCGAATTTAAAGAACAATTGTTTTATGACTTCGGCCATCATTTTGTTCGGACTGATCACGCTGCCGCAAACCGGTTCGTATAATCTCACCTTCTGCCTCATTCCGGCTTTCATCTTGATGCGCTACGCTCGCTCAATATGGCTGAAATCAGTAATCGCGGCCAGCCTTCTGCTGCCTTGGCTCTATTTTGCTTTAAACGAACCGTTCGACGTTTTGATTTTTCTGCTCATTCCCGGCCAGTTCATCCTTCTTCAAGAAGTCGTTCAGGTTTTAGACAACCGCCACCCCGCCGAACTACCCACCGAGTCGACCTATTCATCGGCCCGAATTTAATCGCTCGCCCGCAACAAATTCCCTTCCTCGAACGCGAACGTGAAAACCTGGTAAGCCCCGGCTACATCAAATACCGGCTGCAAATAATTCTCTTCCAAGGCCGACAAGACCTCGGTATCGACGGTTTCAGGCAGTTCATTCTCAACGAACTGCAAGCCATTGCGATGAATAAGCACATTCGTTACGCCGGCTTCATGCCAACTTTGGGCGATGGCGTCGGCGGTATGGTATTGATCCACCAGATGCGGAAATGTATCCAAAATACTGTCGGGCCGGCAGTCGAGTTGGCAGTAGTAGCTGCGTGGCTCCCACAAAAAGACAATTGTCGATCCTGGTGGTAAATCGGTATTGATTTGCTGCATGGTCGCATAGTAGGCCCCCAATTGTCGAGTCAGATAACTATCACGTGATTCCTGGCCAATCAGGTAAGGCAGCGGGTCGATTTTCATCGTCAACAGCCCCACATCGATGGCCGTCAAGGTCAGCGTCAAAACTACGGCGATGTTAACAAAACGACTAAACGAAAATTGCGGCGTGTCGAGGCGCGGTAGCTCCGACCAAACCCAGCCGGTGATCGGCGCCAGTCCAACCAACCCCGGCAGCAGTAGTCGAGACTGCCACAGCGCTTTCGACCAAATGACCCCCAGCGTCCAAAACGCGAAGTGAGCCGCCACGTAAAATAACAGTGCGTTGAAGACGGCAGGACGGTTGTCTCGCCGGAAGAGTGTCCACCCGATCACAAGCGGTAGAAAAAGCAGCAGCAGCGGCCCGGTGCGTCCATCCCAATAGTTCGCATCGCGCACGCCTAAAGTCAGCAGCCAAGGCAGCCCCAGTAGCGTCGAAGGCTGCCAGCCGATGCCTGTTCCGGCGGCGGCGTACCACTCGGCCCGAAAGTTGTCCCAAAATGCGCCGCCAAACAGCCCGTACAGAAACGGATAGACCGGATTGCCGGTAAAAAACCAGTTTCTCAAATACCAGGGCGAGGCCACGAGTAGGGCAATGAGGCAGAAGAGAAGAAAGAGGGCTAGGGCGTGGAACATAGGGCGTAGTCCGTAGGGTGTAGTCGGTAGGGCGTTCCAAAGAAGCAGTAAACCTACGACCACGGGGGTGACAAAACTGGTGTATTTGAGCCCCATCGCCAGACCGGCGAATATTGCACTGAGAGCGATAATTGATAATTGCCGACCGCTGACCGCTGACCGCTGACCGCTTTTGGCTAACTGTAAAAAGCAAAGTACCGCATAGAGGCTGGCGAGTTGGTAGAAAGCCAAGGCGAGATCGTTGTAGGCCCAGCCGGCTAGCGTGCCAAGCATGGGCATGCTGGCCAGAATGACTACAGCGGGCCAAGCGGATTTTGGGCCGAGGAAGCGCCGAGCAGTCATGTAAACCAGCCCCGTTAGCAGCAGCACAAAGCTAAAATGCAGGAGTTTGGCCGCGATATCTCCGCGCAAGAGCATGGCCCAGGCAAACAGCATCTCCATTAACGACGGAAAACTAAAATGGGGGACATCGATCCCGCTGACGATGCGTCCCGCCTCGAGATAACGTTTAGGGGCAGTCAGGTGGTAGAACAAACCGTCCCAATCAGTCGGCGGCAGCAGCGCCACCGACAACGCTAACAAACCGATAGTAGTCAAATAGATGACGACCAAGCGAGGCGGCGGGTCAATGAATTGCCAAATCCGGCTTCGTCGGAAAAGCCGCCAAAGTTGGGGCGCGGCGGCTAGACTTAGAGCTACTGTGACTGTGTAAGCCACCAAAGGATGAAATAGTCCCACCATCCCCAACCCAAACACAAATAACCCAAACAGACCAAAACCCAGCCCCGTACCCAAAATAACTATCTCGTCCAAGTCTAAGCCATCTCGGCTCAACAGATTAAGCAGCCACGCTCCTAAGCCTAAACTGATGGCGCACAGCCAGATTGCCACCAAGAGATCAAGCAGGGTGCGGCCTACAGCCACCACATTTTCAGCGGCAAACGGTTTCTGCACGGCAAAGAAGCTGCCCAATACAAAAAACAGCCACAACACCAGCAGGCCAAGGATTAGCCAGCGAGCCGTCGATTTATTCATAACACTTGCCTGGGTTGAAGGCGCGGGTGTCGATGCTCATATGCTTGGGCCGACTGCCAGAGGCGGCGCCAATCAATAGCATATAAAATCAGCACTAACGTTGGCAGCAGGCCGTGCATCATAATATGCTCCCAATCGCCGGCCAAGGTCACGATGAAAGCACCCCACATCACGACCAGTAGACCCCCTTCGATGAGGGCGGCCTTCAAAGCTGCCCCCGGTTCGGTTAAACGCTGGAAGAAAAAGAAAATGGGCAAATAGAGAATAACCTGATTGGTGGTTGCTGAACGGAAGGCGATAAGGCTGCTGACAATGAGGGTTGACATAATTGCCCAAGTGTACGCTCCGGGCCGCCCTTTGAAGGCCAACCACCAACCGGGTAGCAGTGTTAAGAAAAAGAGGCTTGACAGAACTATCGTCAGGGGGGCGGCCAGAGAGTCGGGCAGTAAAAAATGGAGTAAATTTTCTAGCGGTGTGCCAAAGGCCACATAATCGCTGTAGGCGATAGCATTTTGGATAAAATCAACCGGCCAGGTCGGAACCAGCAGCATACTGCTCAACAGCAGGGTTAACATACTAAGACCAAAACTTAATATTATACGCCACCGAAACTGAAATAAAGCCCAGATTAAAAGGAAAACAATGACAAGGACCACCATCTGCGGTTTGATCGTGGTTACAGATAAACAAATTCCGGCTAAAATATCGCGACGGGTCTCAATTGCCCACAATCCCAACAGTAAGGCTAAGCCTACTAAAATCGAAAATTGTCCCAGAATAATGGCTCGTGCCCCATTATAGAAGAAGATACCCCAGAAAAGGGTCAGCCAAAACAGCCATTTGGGCGGCGACCAGCCCGCCAGCCGAAGCGAGACAACGGTTAAGCCCAGCAGCATAAATTGCAGCAAGGTCATCCAGATAGCCTGCGCCCAGGCGTACGGCAGCAGGCTTAACGGCCAGAAAAAGTAGAGCGTGTAGAGTGGATAGGCAAAATAGGCTTCATCTTTATCTTCGGGCGTGGTCAGCCGGCCAAACATCGCTCGTTGAGCTTGTTCGGCCACTGACTGATCGTAGGGGTTGGTACCGTGCAGCAGGTATTCGCGGCCGCCCAGCCAGCGAACGAAGAAATCGTTACCGCTCGGAAATTTACTCGTAAAGACGGTGTAGAGAGCAAACGACTCAGCGGCAATCAAAACAAAACATAGCGCGGCTAAGATCAACCACTGCGTAACGGATATTTTTGAAACCTGAGGATAGGCTCGGCTTATTTCCACAAATCGACTCCCTTATTCAACCAGTTGTTGTTTTTTGGTGCGGATTTGGGGAACCTTCCTAATCAAAAATCGATATTTCACCAGCGTCCAGATGGCAATCGCCCCATCACGCCATTGAATCTTTTTCCCTTCTTGGCGGGTTCGAGGCTGGTAAGATATCGGGACTTCATGAATGGTAATCCCACGTTGCAATAGTTTAGCCGTTACTTCCGGACAAAACTCAAATCCATCTGTTTCCACACCGATGTCACGCAGCAGCTCGGTTTTGATGACTTTGTAACCGGTTGCTTCGTCAGTAATACGCGATCCGTACAGCCAGTTGGTGATCCAACTGAGTAGCCGTCCGCCCCAGTAAAAGGCCAGGGATGATTTGGGATTGCGCCGCAAGTTGCGCGATCCATACACAACCTCTACCGCCGGATCGGCAAAGGGGGCCAGCAGAGCGGGGTAGTCGGCCGGGTCGTATTCCAAATCGGCGTCCTGTACCAATACCAACTCGCTGGTTGCGGCAGCGAGGCCGGTTCGCATGGCCGCCCCTTTGCCGCGATTCCGGCGATGGTACAGAATACGCAAGGGCGGGGAACCATCGTTCTGCAATCGACTCAGAACGGCCGAAGACTCATCAGTTGAGCCGTCATCGACGATAATCATTTCGTGGACAAGGCCGGTGCGCCTTACCCGCGTAATAATTTCCTCTAACGTCGCTTCTTCGTTATAAACGGGAATAATAACACTAAGTCTTAACATCGATCAATCTCGAAAAGTTCATGTTCCCTCCACCGGTGTACTCAAGTATGTTTTGATTTCATAAAAGCATCCTCCCCCCTTTTGTCCTAATTGATGTTTAAGATCTAATCAACTACTGATAAAGTTCCAGACGAAGACAGGTGAAATCTATCCGTTCTTGTAGCCTGCTCTGCTGGCTGGCCCGCCATTTCTTAGCTTCTGGAAGTCCGGCTAAGTTCTGCTCATCAAAAGGTTGGCAGTGCCCCATCTGGTGGGCCGAGTTATTGGGATATTCGATGATAACCCAGATCCGACGTGGCCGAGCTTGCCCAAGTGATGAGTAGGCCGGCAGAGCCACCTTATCGAAACTAATAATGGGTTCGAACGGTGACGAACCTTGATAGTAAAAGTAAAGGGAGACTAAAGCTTGATAGTACCAGGGGGCAATGACGTCATCGGCGGTGGCATGGGCTTCGAGATAAGCCGCCAGGCTGCGCCAATCGGCCCGATCATAAATTTGGGTATCGTAATACACTCGATACACACCTCCTAGCATCAAGGCCACGGTCAGCGCGGCCGCGGCCTGGCTTAGACCTCGCCATCGAATGGTAGTGATACCAACCGCCATCAGCAGTAAAAAAGGCGGCAGAGATTGGATCAAATAACGATCCATGTAAGTCGGCAACCGAAAAGAGACTAAAAATGTTACCAACGGCGGGATAATCAGCCACAAAATCAAAAATAACCCTTTGTCAGTTCTATATGTATGATTTATCCCCAATCCCAGTAATAACAAGAAAAAAGCCAAAGATAGAATCGTGACCAGCGTCAAATGGACGGTGTAACCTAGACTAAAATTCCAAAAGGTTTGGAACAAATCATACCATACTGGGCGGTCTACAGCCGCACTCGAAAGATAAAAATTTCCCCAATTTAGCACAATTAACGTCCAGGGAAGAAACGATAGCGCGACGAATAGCTGTGCGCCGACCCAAGGGCGCAGCAAGACATAATTTCGCTTAAACGTTACGATGATAAAGACAAACTGGATCAAGGGGATAAAAAAGGCGAAATGATGGCTGTTGATGCCAATGGCCGTAAATACCGCCATAGCGGCCCAATTGCGCAAGCGAGTTGCTTTTAGGTTTTGACTAAAAAAGAACATCGACCCCAGAACGATTAGCATGAGAAAGGTATACGCTCGAGTTTCTCGAGAGTACCAAAGGTGAAAGGGGTTGATGACTAACAAAAGCGCAGCTAGTAATCCCACCCGCACATTCCCCATGAATCGACCTAATTGAGCGATCAATGGGACCGCCAAGACCCCAAACGCGGCGGGGAGAAATCGTATACTAAATTCGCTAAATGCATCCGACACAAACGGGCGTAGTAAAATATAGAAAAGCGGGGTGTGATGTAGCCCTTCCTGGAGCATCGATTGGATGGCGACGGGTAGAGGTTGTAAGGCAAATAAGGCGGTGAGCGACTCATCAAACCAAAAGCTCTCCACGTTCAAGCGGTGCAGCCGCAGGAGGTAGGCCAGGGCCGCCAGGCCCACTAATAGCCACCTTTGCTTATAATTAAAATTGGATGGAGTAATCAGGTTGGATGTTGTCATCAAATTTTAATAAGGTAAACTGCACTTCTTTTCACCAAACGACAGCAACTTGGTTACGGCATTACGGCATGGGTTTGTCCCGAGTAAAAATCGTGGCCATATCATCTTGATAAACCTCTTCCCAGCCCGACGACTCAAGCCGTAAGAATTTGGCCAAGGTACTGTTGGTTTCGATCAGAATGGTGTTAATTCCATCCTCATCAAGCGTCTGCTGCCAGCCATCGTCAGCGGTCATCACCTCGAGATAGCGCCGAATAAACGCATCGTCGTATAGGTCGGTTCGGCCGTCGATGTAAACTTGATAGTCAGGCCAGAGTTTGAAGATGGCATAGCCGCCCCAGTTGTAGCTGTTGAAAATCGGCGCAGGCGGCTGTTCCCGGTGAATGAACTGGATAGCATCGTAGGGCAGCGAGGCTTTTTCGGCTTTGAGATTAGCCCCAGGCGTGAGCGGTATGGCAATTTTGACCAAGGCCGCAATGGCGATCAACCCCAACAAAACCGAGTTGAGTACCAGTTTCGGCTGGCGACTGCGACCGGTAGGAATTGTATTGACGGCAAACGGCACTTGCTCGTAGCCCCAAGTCTCCCACTGGCGGGTCCAGGCGATATCGGCATAGCGGGCCAGAATCGGGGTGGTTACCAGTCCAAATATGGCGATGTTGCGCCCGGCGAACAGCGCCCACATCGTCCACATTGCCACCAACGCCAGATCGGTCCAATCGGCCTGTCGGCCCGAACGACCTATCGCCGCCACAATCAGCAGCAGCATGACCGCGAACGGCTGCACATACACCAGGTGAAAATCAGGGCTTTGCCACTCTTGAATAAAATCGCGCAGCGCCCCAATTCCGACTGTTTGGAACGGGTAAAGCCACATTCGCCAGGTATGGGGATTGATCACCACCACCGCCAGACAGATCGCCATCACCAGCAGTAGATGTTTAAGCTGGCTCCAACTCAGAACGGGGTCTTCTTGGTGTCCGGTGGCGATGTTGGTGACTTCACCTATCACGTAAGCGACCATCAGCATAAAGCCAATGGCATAACCGCCATGAACATTAACCCACAAGATCATAATCAGTGGCAGCCACGGCAGTAGGCGTCCGTTACGCCGCTTGTAGCGATCTAGCAAATAGGCCGTTATCGCCACGAGTAAAAAGGTGACCATCTGCGGACGAGCCGCCCAAACAATCGACGAGACTATCGCGCCCAATACCATCGCCAGCGCAGCGATAAACACGTTGGCCTCGATCTGCTTCCACACAAACCAAAAGGCCGTAGTCACCAGCGCCGCCAATACCAGCGCCATCAGCGCCCAACCGCCCAACACGTACAAGCCGTACCAAGCTATCTGGGCCAGCCAGCCGTGATCGATCCAGGGTTGGCCGAATTTGGTATGGGAAAAAGGATCAGTGGTTGGAATGGTCAGGTTTTCGACAATATATTGGCCGGAACTGAGATGCCACCACGTATCCGTGTCGGCCGGTACTCGCACAGCCATCGTAAAGATAGCAATAAACAGGATGGCAACCAGCAAACTGTTGGTTGAAGCCAGATCGAAAGAGCGCTTAGATGGGGGGAGGTGGATGGAACGTATATTCATGAGACGTCTGAAGTCACAAAATGGGTCAACTACATCAGTCCTAACCCGGCCAAGCCGGGACCAAAAAGGTTTTTAGACAACACCAACAGAATTGATAAGATGCTTAAGCATTATTTTAAGCCTGTTAATCTTGTAAATTTTGTCTAACCTTCTTGCCCAAAATGCAAGAAGCTGTTACCTAAGATCTTATCCTACTGAAACGATATCAAGGGTTCGAGAATTCGTCAAGGTACGGCCTCTTTTGAGGCGGTCAATTTTTGGTATAGTTCCACGCCCAACAGAATAAGCACGAGCGTTCGCGCGGCAATCGTGATCGGCAGCAGTGGGGTTAACCCACGCGATAAAATCACTGGCCACTCTAGAAAATTGATAAAACCAAGCACAATGATAAACAGCACCGCCCGTTTTTCTTTGAAACTCAACAGTAACAGCGGAATCAGAAAGGTTTGCCACTGCGGACTCCAGCCCTGCGACCACAGAAAGAAAATGACAAAAGTCAGAGTGGTAAAGATAACCGCGTCCAAGTTAGGATCGGTTAGAGTTTGGGGGCGCATAAAAACAAAGACACCTAACAATCCAAACGGTATTATCGTAAGCCAGGTGGGCAGGCGAGCCGGATTGTTAATCGGCTGGCCTGCTGTGGCCGAATTAAAATGATCGATGAGTGGGCCAAAGTTACCGGTGGCGTCATTTCCATCGATAATGGCCCATACCGTTTGGTAAGATGATTTGCCCGCCTGCGCCCGCAGCGAAGCCAGCGTTTGCTCCGGATTGATCAGGGCAAATGGGGCAAAAATCACCAGGCTAATCAACACTGTAGCCGCTGTATAGCCAAGCATGCGCTTGATCCCTTTCATCCGCCAAACCGTCGCCAGCAGCATCGCTGGTAAAAACTTAACCATCGTCCCCAATCCCAAGGCCAGTGCCAGCCATTTCGATTTGCTTTGAGTTAAGGCATAGAGCGCCAACAAGATAAAAAAGGTGGTCAGGGCATCGAAATTACCCAACCAGAAAAAAATGGGGACAAACAGCGCTGTATAAATCCAGGCAATATTAACCGCCCGCGCCGGCCCATACACTATGCCGGCCAGCCGGTACAATAAAATTAAGTTACCCGCCTCAGCAATAAGCAGGACAAATCCCAACAAAATTATATAGTTTTTAAACTGCCCGCCGGCCAGATAAAACACCCCAATGTTGAGATAAGCAAAAATGGGGGGAAACTCATACCAATAATCAAGATAAGGAAAACAGGGGGCGCTGGCGCCGGTAGCAAAAATACAGCCGCCAACCTGGCTCAAACTGGCCACATTGAAGTAATGTTGATAATCACCATAGACAATCAAGCTATCGATGGGAAAAGCCAGCAGCAGCATCAGGCGGCTGGTCACAAAGAGGATCAGGATAAGCGAAAAATCGAAATTTTTCGAATAGCCGGACGATCGGCGGGTCGAAGGGATCATAGGGTTGATCAATCATTAAGGATGAATAGCTCATCTTTTAATCTTAACCGAATTTTGCCAAAAGACAAGCATTTTGCCGGTAATTGGTTGGGACTGTCAGCACGCAATGTCTTAATAAGAAGCTTCGGGAGCAGCCGGTAAATAAATGGTAAACGTGGTGCCTTCGGCCACTTTACTTTCCACCCCAATTTGGCCTTTGTGATTTTTGACAATGCCGAAAACTTGAGCCAAGCCTAAACCCGTGCCTCGGCCGACCTCTTTGGTGGTGAAAAATGGATCGAAAATATAAGGGAGATTGTCGGGGAGAATGCCTTCGCCTGTATCTGCAACCGTTAACTTGAGCCAGCCGCCCGGTTCCATCTCTGAAAACGGCAGTAGATCATCTCTGGCCAAGGTCAACCGGGTCAACCTAAAACAGAGATCGCCGCCTTGAGGCATCGCGTCACGAGCATTTAAGGCCAAATTTATAAGGATTTGTTGAATTTGATCTGGATCGGCCATGACCCAACACGCTTCGGCAGCCAGATCTAATGTCAGTGAAATATCTTCTGGCAGAGTCCGCTTTAACAGTTTAGTGACCGTCTCGTCTATTTGTTCATTGAGGGCAATTGGCTGCTTCTGAATTTCGCTTTTTCGGGCGAAATCTAAAATTTGACGAATCAGATGCGCGGCCCGTTGGCCTTGGCGGATAATTCGCTCCAGATCTTGTTCGGCCGTAGGCGAGATCGAGGGATCGCTCCGTAGCAATTCCGCGTAACCTAAAATACTGGTCAAAATATTATTAAAATCATGGGCGATACCGGCCGCTAGCTGACCGATGGCTTCCATTTTATGAGACTGGCGCAACTGCGCTTCTAACTTTTTGCGTTCCGTAATATCGCGAATGATTGAAATGGTTTCATCATAACCGCTGGGAACCGTTCGAGCTTCAAAATCTCTCGCAATTCCGTGCAGCGCCACCTGATACTCAAAAATCTGCATTTGCCCTGTTCGCAACGCTGACTTTGTGGCCTGGATCATCAGGTCTTTTATGCCCAACGGTACCGTCTCTGGTAAGTCGATTGCTTTTCTATTGAGCAGTTCAGCGGCGGGTAAAAACAGGTCAGCCGGATTGGGGACACGGACATCAATAAAGGTCCCGTCGCCCCTGCGGCGAATCATAATATCCGGATTGGCATTGAGCAAGGCTTTATTGCGCGCTTCACTCGCACGCAGCGCTGTTTCAGTTTGTTGGTGATTGACGATCTCCTGCTGGGCCTGTTCAAAAAGTCGGGCGTTTTCAACGGCGATGGCAGCGTGGCGCCCCAGCAGTTGCGCCAATTCCAGCTCTTCCTCTGACAGAACCCGCTCAATGCGCGTGTCCCAAACTTCAATCAAACCAATGATCTGCTCTTTGACCCGTATGGGCATCATGATTTGCGTTTTTAGCCGAGTACTTTGCATGTAGGCCAATTCACTGGGGTCGATGCCTTCTTGGCTGACCCTTAACTGTTCGATATGCCCCTTAAGCAAAACCTTCTCTGTGACCGGGTAGTCGCTCAACTCATACGATGTTCCTAATGGGGCCACTATAAATTGCTCGTCTACACTGTAACAGGCTTTGACTATAATTGCTCGGGCTTCGGGCAGCCATTCATGAATAGCACAGCCCTGCATGTCCAATAGATAAACCATCTCTCTAGCCAGCACCGCCAAAATCTGCGACATATCCAAACTGGCCGTCAGCGTGGCGCTGGCCGCCTGCAGCGCCATCAGCCGGCGATTAAGCTCTCGATTCATATTTTCTGATAATTTCCGTTCGGTCACATCCCGAGCATTACAGATGATACCTTTAATCTCCGGCAGGTGGAGCAGGCTGCGACACCGTAATTCTAGATAAACCCAATTTCCATAGGCCGCTTTGGCGCGAAACTCAGTCTCAAACACAGCGTGTGGATCAGCCGGCAGTCGATCCATTTCTTCTCGAAAAGAGGACATATCATCGGGGTGAACAAAATCATATATACTGCGGTTCAGGATATCATCAGTTTTATAACCTAGAATTGCGGTTATTGACGGGCTAATATATTGAACAATCCCTTCGGCAGAAATCGTCCCAAATAGATCGGTTGACTTCTCAACCATCGCTTGAAACCGCTTTTCCGTTCGAATTAGGGCCGTCTTATGCTCATCAACCTTATGCTCCAGGGTTATGTTGGTTTGAGCCAACTGCTGGGCTTCAGTTTGAATTTGTTTCAATAATTGCCAATTATGGACAATGGCCCCCACCTGCATCCCGATGGCTCCATATAAATATTCACTGCTCGGATCAAAGGTTTGAGGACTAGACCAATTAAGCGTCAAGAGCCCCACCCATTGATCGGCCACCCGCAGCGGCATCGAGACGATGGCCACGACGCCATATTGGGAAGTCGAGTGCCGAGTATTTTCATCAAGTCTGTCATCGGTCGCGGTATTGCTAATAATAAGCGGCCTTTCCGGCTGAGCCAACCACAAGGCCTCGATCGAAGAGTCGTTTAACTGCATCCGATATCCGGCCACACCTGCCTGCCCCGGCTGCTCCCAGGTAGCTACAATTTGCATCCAAGCCGGTGTGCCGGCTTGATCAACCTCTATATGGCACAGCGAGGCCGATTGCACCTGCGGTTCGTTGACATTCTCAATAATCACAGCCAAAAGTTCATCCGGATTTTTAGCTGCAGCGAGTTCCCGGCTTATGTTATAAAAAAGCCGGGCTTGTTCTCTTTCTAAACGAGAGCCAGAACTCTTTTGCACTATGCCACCGTCTCCTCAATTAAGGTTACCCATGTGATCCATTTGGCCAAACGCGGGGGTTTATACTTTAAGCCGAAAAGCGAAAATTCGCGGATGTACCTATCGTGCTATCATTTTACCAACCGATTGTTAAATCACAAAACATTTCTTATAGGCCGCTAACATAAATCTATCGCGATTCTAACAGTTGTACCCTATAGTTAACTTAGACAGCAAACGCACAATTCGGACCTCCGAGGCTCTTATGCTTAGCGTAATCGGTTAGCCCTGGCGGTCTTGATTAATAACCAACTCACTTATTTGAGAAAACACATCCACTAGAGGGAGGTTACTTTAATGAACCTAAACAAATTTACTGAAAAAGCCCAAGAAGCTGTGCTACAAGCTCAACGTTTGGCTGAAGAGTATAGCCACAGCGAAATACAACCTTATCACCTGCTGCTGGCGCTACTGGTTCAACAAGGCGGCGTAGTTCCGCAAATTGCGCAGCATCTGGCCGTCAACCCTGATACCCTGGTCCAGACCCTCCAAACCGAAATGCGCAGTGCGGCTAAAGTTTACGGAGGTTCTCAACCTGGCCTTTCTCGAGCACTGAACAACATTTTGCGGGATGCCGAAAAACTGGCCCAAAAAATGAAGGATGACTACGTTTCGACCGAACACCTACTCCTATCCATTACCGACTCGGGCGATAAAGCCGCTGAGTTATTACAGCGCTATGGCATTTCCCATAGTGCGGTTTTGCAGGCGTTAACCCGTATTCGCGGTAACCAGCGCGTAACCAGCCAGAATCCGGAAGGCACCTACGAGGCCCTACTTAAATATGGCCGTGATCTGACCGATCTGGCTCGCAAAGGCAAACTCGATCCAGTTATCGGCCGCGATGACGAAATTCGGCGCGTGGTTCAGGTGCTCAGCCGCCGAACCAAAAATAATCCGGTGCTCATTGGCGATCCTGGCGTTGGCAAAACCGCGATCGTCGAAGGTTTAGCCCAACGGATTGTACGTGGTGACATTCCGGAAGGGCTGAAGAATAAAAAGATTGTTGCGCTCGATATGGGATCGCTAGTTGCGGGCGCCAAATATCGGGGGGAATTTGAAGAGCGGCTCAAGGCCGTGCTGCAAGAAGTCACCGGCAGCGACGGCCAAATCATCTTATTTATTGACGAACTGCACACCGTTGTTGGGGCAGGTGCGGCTGAAGGGGCGATGGACGCCGGCAACATGCTCAAACCCATGCTGGCTCGCGGCGAATTGCATACCATCGGCGCGACCACCCTGGACGAGTACCGCAAATATGTTGAAAAAGACGCGGCTCTGGAGCGCCGCTTCCAGCCGGTGCTGGTCGATGAGCCCAGCGTTGAAGATACGATCAGTATCTTGCGTGGTCTCAAAGAACGGTATGAAGTGCATCACGGTGTTCGCATCCAGGATAGCGCGGTGATCGCGGCGGCTACGCTCAGCCATCGCTACATTTCCGACCGCTTTTTGCCCGACAAAGCCATCGACCTGATCGATGAAGCCGCCGCGCGCCTTCGCACTGAAATCGACAGCAAACCGACTCAGCTCGATGCTGTCGACCGGGTCATCATGCAGCTAGAGATTGAGCGCGAGGCGTTGAAAAAAGAAAAAGACCAAGCCAGTAAAGAACGGCTCGAAAAGTTGGAAGCCGAACTCAGCGACCTGCGCGAGAGCAGCCAGGCCTTAACCGCGCAATGGCAAAACGAAAAGAAAGCCATCCAAGACATGCGCCGGCTTAAAGAACAGATCGAGCAGACGCGTATTGAAATCGAACAAGCGGAACGCTCGGCCGATTTAGAAACCGCTTCTCGCTTGCGCTATCGCGATTTACGCAATCTCGAAGCTGAAGTAGTAACCCAAGAACAAAGACTCAACGAACTTCAGGCCAAGGGCTCACTGCTGCAAGAGGAAGTTGACGCCGAGCAAATTGCTCAGGTGGTTGCCCGTTGGACCAATATCCCAGTCTCTAAACTACTGGAAGGTGAAGTGGAAAAGCTGCTTAAAATGGAACAGCGGCTGCATCAGCGTGTGGTCGGCCAAGAGGAGGCCATCGCCGCCGTGGCTAACGCCGTTCGCCGCAGTCGAGCCGGCCTGCAAGATCCCAATCGGCCCATCGGCAGCTTCATTTTCTTAGGGCCAACCGGGGTTGGTAAAACCGAACTGGCCCGCGCTTTAGCCGAATTCCTATTCGACGATGAGGCCAACATGGTACGCATCGATATGAGCGAGTATCAAGAGCGGCACACCGTCAGCCGGCTCATCGGCGCGCCGCCCGGATATATCGGCTACGATGAGGGCGGCCAGTTGACCGAAGCGGTCCGGCGTCATCCGTACAGCGTCGTCCTGTTTGATGAGATCGAAAAGGCCCACCCGGAGGTTTTTAACACGTTGTTGCAACTGTTGGACGATGGTCGTCTGACCGACGGTCAGGGGCGAGTGGTTAATTTCAAAAATACGCTGGTCATTATGACCAGTAACATCGGCAGCCACTACATTATGGAGCTGGGCGCGGAAGCGGCTGAACCTAAAGTGATGGAAGCTCTGCGTCAACATTTCCGGCCGGAATTCTTAAATCGGATTGACGACATCATCACCTTCCATCGCTTGACTCGCGAAGATTTGGTTAGAATTGTGGAAATTCAGTTGGCCAATCTACGCAAACTGTTGGCGGAACGCAAATTAACGCTGGTCTTAACCGAGGCGGCCAAACAACATTTGGCTGAGGTGGGTTATGACCCCACGTTTGGAGCCAGACCACTTAAACGAGCCATCCAGCGCGAGCTTCAGGACCCGCTGGCGATGCAACTGCTTTCCGGCAAATTCCAGGAGGGCGATATCATCGAGGTTGATTACCACGAAGGGTCAATCGTGTTTAAGAACCTACAAAAGATGAGCCGGGCCGTTAGATAAAATAAGCCGAGCCATAATTGGCTTATAAGGAGCGCTATACTTCCCATCAAATGCGGTTTGACGCTCTGATTGCGGCCTTTTATTGGCCCAAATCCGGTTCAAAAAGGCAGATAGTGTAAGCAACTATCTGCCTTTTTGATTGTCGGAGAAAACAGCCACATCCTCGATTTAACCTGGGTTTCGATATCCCCCTAACATACCACCGACTCATTGCGTCGAACTTCAACAGTATGTTTATTTTTCGGCAGTCTGCGGTCAGCTAGCGGCAGTCTATCGGATTCGTCGTCCAAAGCCAGAAAAAGGCTGATACCTGACCGCTCATGGCTGAACGCTCCCAGATTCTAATAAACCTCTTACACTCGTCTATCATTATTCTAACACTCGGGTTTTATCATGAGATTGTAATGTTAATGAGTCAATTCAATCGATTAAATATTCGATCAAATCATCATTTTCTTAGAAATAAGAAAGGAGCAACTATCATGTTTAGACGACCTTTTCAATTATACCGATCCCAAAATCCCTGGCGCGATATCGACAGAATGCAGCGAGAGATGAGCCGCCTGTTCGATGAATTCGCGTACACCCCCCGTTCCCGCATGGCGCCCAGTTTCCCGGCCATCAATGTTTGGACCAATGAAAATGGCGCGGTTGTGACCGCCGAATTGCCGGGCGTCAATCCTGAAGATATCGACATCTCTGTTGTAGGCGAAACGCTGAAATTAACCGGTTCTCGCCGGCCAGAAGAATTGGAAGAAGGGGCCAAATATCATCGCCGCGAGCGCAGTTTTGGTAGCTTTACCCGCACCTTCCAACTGCCCTTCACGGTAGAAGCCGATAATGTTGAGGCGGTCTTTGACAAAGGGGTATTGCATATCTCGCTGCCCAGAGCCGAAGCTGAAAAACCCAAGAAAATTGCCGTTAAAGCGGCTTAAACGCCCATCATAAATTCTGGATAGTTAACGAGCATAGCACCCCAAGGAGGTAACATCATGGCTAACGAAAATAGCACTCTACAAACGCAAGACGCTGAAAAACAAGAAGTTCAAGTAACCGAAGGAACAGAACGCACGCGACCGGGGCGAGCCTACGTGCCTCGCGCCGATATCTACGAAACAGAAGAAGCCTTAGTTGTATTAGCCGACATGCCTGGCGTCGATCAAAACAGTCTCGATATTACGCTTGAAAAGAACGTGTTGAGCATTCGCGGTCGCGTTGAAATACAAAACCCTGACAACTATAACCTGGCCTACGCCGAATACGAAGTTGGCGACTACGAACGTAATTTCACTTTATCCGACGGCATCGACACCGACAACATTAGCGCCTCAATCAAAAACGGCGTTCTGCAAATCAATTTACCTAAATCAGGCCCGGCTAAAGCCCGAAAAATCAACGTCTTAGCCGCTTAAATAAAAAAGACCTGCCATAAATCCGGTCTACTCTTCGAAAAATAGAATTCATGAAAAAGAGCGCCTTTACGAGGTAAAGGCGCTCTTTTTTTCCTCCCGAACGTGGCCCCAAGTATTAATATGCTTAGCATACCATCAGAACATTACATTGCATATTACATTTGAGCTCAATTAACTTTCTAGGCCAACTTTTCTATGTCCGTCGGTTAGTTGAGAGGGATGGGTAATTTCTGCCAAAACTTTAACCGTGTAGCGATTAATATTCAGATCTAATTGAATGGCAATCACCTGCTCAATAAAACCATGCTCTGAAGATGATGCCGGCTGGCCAATTAAATTGTGAAGCCAACGATAAATTTCCTGGGCATTGGTAAAGTTATCACCCAACAGTGAGGTGGTGGCTAAGCCCGATTTTTTATTATCCCCCATTGATAAGGTTAAGGTCTTTACGCATTTCCATGACCATTGAACTCATTGACTGCCGTTTTTCTAACTCAACTAACACCATTACTCCATAACCATCCCCTTTTTGAACGAGCTGAAATTGGAGAATTTTCTCGATTTTGAAGTTGGGACTCTCGGGTGTAGTTTTGCCGACTAGATTGTTTGACCAGGCCGACACCTCTTCAAGGGTGGTGAACCCGTCTTTTGCCATTAACTTTGTATTCATAGCTAACTCCATTCTTTAAGATGACAGTTTTACTTGGATTTTGAGCCTAAAAGTGAAATATTGATGCTTTTAGTATACGTACAGGGCTCAACAAATGTGAAGCGTAGAAACTGCCATTTCCCAAGCCCTTGCTGCGGGAAAAAGTACGGAAAATCGCCTCTCATCTCCGTAAAAACTACCGAAGCTTTCGCCTGCATCAGCTTAGCCAATAGCCCAAAATGAGGCTTTCAGCTATAATCGCTGCCTATGCAACCAACCATTACAACCGATCGTTTACAGCCCTTTTGGGCTATCGTCATTGTTTTCCTCTCAAATTTCTGTATTCTGGTAATTGAACTAATTGCCGGGCGAATGATGGCTCCTATTGTCGGCGTCAGCCTTTATACCTGGACCAGTATCATTGGGGTGGTATTGGCCGGCATCAGTTTGGGGAACTATTTGGGCGGCAAAATTGCCGACCGGTGGGCCAGTCGCAACGTATTGGCTCTATTTTTTGCGCTGTCGGCTTTAGGGAGTATGACTATCCTGGCTTCGTTAGCCTGGGTCGGAGCGCTGCAAGCCTTGGACCTGCCGATTATTGCCAGTGTGGTTTTAATCTTTACGGCGGTTTTCCTGCTGCCGGCTACCATTCTGGGGACGATCAGCCCCATTGTGGTCAAACTAACCCTCAATGATCTCAGCCAAACCGGCGATATCGTTGGCAAGATTTATGCCGCCGGCGCATTGGGAAGCATTGCCGGCACGTTTGCCACAGGCTTTTTTCTGATTAGCACCTTTGGTACCCGCCATATTGTCTGGGGGGTGGCCGGAACGCTACTGCTGATCGGCCTGATCATCAGTTTGAGCCGGCCCGGACGCAGGCGATATACTTATCTAGGGCTTTTTCTGGCCTTTCTGGCTTTATCCGGCTTGGCCTGGCAGCAAGGTTGGCTCAATAGCCAGTGCCTACGCGAAACCAATTACTTCTGCATCAAAGTTCGCCTCGATGACGAAAATGAAGATTTGCGTATCCTCACCCTCGATCGGTTAGTCCACAGCTACGTCGATTTAACCGATCCCACCCACCTGCGTTACGGCTACGAGCAAATCTATGCCAATGTCCTGGCCACGGTTTTTCCCGATCAGATGCCGGTGTCAGTTTTGTTTATCGGCGGAGGTGGCTACACTTTTCCTCACTACATCGAGGTGGTTCATCCCGGCAGCCAAATCGAGGTCATCGAAATCGATCCCGGCGTGACCGCCGTTGCCCACGATCAGTTGGGCCTGCCGCTGGACACCACTATCACCACTTTCAACGAAGATGCCCGCCACTTTATCACCAATTTACCTCCAACGACCCACTATGATCTCATCGTCGGCGACGCCTTCAACGACTTTTCAGTGCCGTATCATCTCACCACATTAGAGTTCAACCGGCTTATTGCCACTCATCTGAAGCCGGATGGGGTTTACATGGTCAACATCATCGACGGCAAACAAGGTGACTTTTTGCGCGCCTACGTCAACACCTTACAGCAAACCTTTTCCCACGTTTATGTCGCCGCCACCGTTGGCGAGTTAGGCACGGTTAGCCGCCAGACCTACGTGGTTTTAGCGACGCAAGGCTCACTTGATACGATCATCAGTACGGCCTCGCTGGTGCAAACCTTTGTTCCAGAAGCCGAAGTGACCGCCTATCTTCAGGCCAGCCCGCCCATTCTGCTAACCGATGACTACGTCCCGGTCGATAACCTGCTCGCGCCTGTCTTTGCCGACTCCGGCTTATGAGGTTAGCTGGCTTGAGCTTCGTCCGAAAGCCGGTAAACTTCCAACAGCGGCATGCCCAGGTTGTGAATCTTAGTCAACACCCCGTACAACGCCGCCTGATCGACAACCGGCCCGGCCAGCACCGTGGTGCCGTCGGGCTGCTGCGTCAGGGTTAGGTCGCCGAACCAATCAGCCCAACGCTGATCGAGATGGCCTTTTATCCGAATTTTATAGGTGGTGGTCATAGCTTTCGCCTCCGTTCGATAAAAAAGAAGTAGTATTCAACCACTACGCTTCTACTTTATCACTAAACGAAGGGTCTGTCGGGAACCAAAAGAGGTATTACCGGGTTTATTTTTGTAGCGGAGTGACAAAACAGCCGATTAAATGAGGAAAGTTATTCTAATAACCCCAACTCCCGACCGCGAGCCACGGCCTGAGTCCGGCTTTCGGCGTTGAGTTTGCCGAAAATGTTGCTCAAGTGCTTTTTAACGGTCCCTTGCGCGATAATTAGCACCTTGGCAATCTGGCTGTTGGAAGACCCGGCTGCCACCAACCGCAGCACCTCCAGCTCGCGCTCACTCAGGGACTCGACCAACGGCTCTGCTGGGGATAGGGTGGAAACCGGCAACGGAGCTTCATCCTTTGGCGGTTGTTCTTGCAGAATGGCCGCCCGTAGTTGTTGAGTGTAAGCGGCGTACGTTGGCTGCCTGGTCTGAAGCTCACTTAGCAAATGAGCCATCGGCTGGCCTTCGTTGACGAAAACCCGAAAATACCCTTCCGGCTGGCCTAAACGGAGGGCGTCAGCCAGCATAGAGACGGCCGGGTCAATGTTTCCTTTAAGTTGGTGAGCCAGAGCTTGCAAGACCAACCCTTCGATCAGATAGGAAAGCCGCCCCAGCGACTTAGCCTGGCGCGTCAGCTTCGCCAGCAGCTCGAGTGCTTTATCCAAGGAGTCGCTCTCCGGACGCAGCCGCGCCTGGACAATATAAATTCGGGCTAAAGCGGCCCCGGTATTTTCAGCCACGATCCACGGGTCATCGCTCGACAAATTTTTATCCAGCTTCCTACCCCATTGAGCCGCCTCAGCCAGTTTACCCTGGGCCAGGAGCAGCCGAATTTTTAGGAGGCACAGCACGTGTTCGGCAAAAGGATGGGATATCTCCTGAAGAATTTTTTCGGCTTCTGATACGAGCTGTTCCACCCGCTCAGCTTTTCTTTGATATTGGCAAACCAAAGCCAGATGCAGCCGGTCCATCATCGACCCGATTTTTAGGCCGCCGACATCGCTGAGTTTGATGGCCTGCTCCAGATAAGCGGCCGCTTCATCTAGCCGATTCCATTCCGAGTAAATCTGCCCCAGTCCGTCATAAGCAAAGCTGACGCCCGGCGAATGCTGATCCTGTTCCTGGCTGGCCAGTTGAACCGCCTGGCGATAGAGCATCTCGGCGGCCCGCAGTTCCCCAGTTAAATCCTGAAATTGCGCCAGCTTAGCGATGCCTAACAGCGCCCAAAACAGGCTACCTGCCTTTTCACTGAGTTCGATGGACTTTCGTAGCAGCGATAGAGCCTCTTTTTCTTGTTTGTTGTTGAAAACAGCCCCAGCCCAAATCAAGGTAATGAAACCTTGCAAATAAAAATTGCTTACATCGGCATGAGCTAAAGCCTGTTTCGCCTGCGCGATAGCCTCAGGGAATTTGTTTTGCGTGACCAATAAGACCGCGTTATAGGTCAGCAGTTCAGACTGAAGATCGTTAAAAGCGGCGTCCGGCTCAAGCGGGCGATCTTTTTGTAAAGCCTGGTCCACTTCTTCAATCCGGACAGCCAGATTGGCGTAATCGCTTGAGACAAGTTCTAACGACGCTTCGATCAAGCCCAGGCGAGGCCGAGCGGCAATTTCTTTGGGCGGTAAAACGCCCATCCAGCGCTTGATAGTGGCGATTTGCCCGCGCATCATTAACGGCCTGGCGTGCGTTTCGATCAATTCCGCCGCCCGATCCACTTTGCCGGCGGCCAGCGCATACCGGATCGCCTCCCCAATAAAACCCTGATGCTCGCACCACTGGCTTGCTTGCAGCTTGAGCCAAATAATCTCGGGCGCATCAACTGTGTGCTGTAATCGATTTTGCAATACCTGGGCAAACAGTTGGTGATACCGAAACCAACGCCACTCATTGTCGAGGGGGACGATGAATAAATTGGCGTGGACTAGATAGTTAAGAATCTCTTGGGAGGAGGTCAGAGATTGGAGATGGGGAGATGGGAGATTGGAAATTGGAGAGGGTGGAGAACTGATTAAAGAAGTTTGGATCGGATCAATGGCCGAGATTTCTGTGCTTTTATTTCTAAATTCTTCATTGCTAATTTCTTCATTTTTTACATCGGCTTCACCCATGACCACCGCGCACAGCGGCCAGGACAACCGCTCTAAAATCGAGGTCTTGAGCAGAAAGCGTTTGATCGCCTCCGGCTGCTGATTGAGGACTTCATCGACCAAATACTCAACCACGTAGTGATGGCTGCCGGCAAAGGATTTGATAAAAACCGACACATCCTGCACCCGCTGCATCGACAGCGCAGCCAACTGTAACCCGGCAATCCACCCTTCGGTACGCTCTTCCAACACGCAGATATCATCCGGCGAGAGGCTCAAGCCCATTCGCTCATTAAGGAAGGTAGCCATTTCCTTGTTGTTGAAGCGCAAGTCGGCCAACCGAATTTCAGTAATTTGACCGCGCACCCGCCAGCGGGCCAGCGGCAGCGGCGGATCAACCCGGGTGGTCATCACAATATGAAGCTGCCGAGGCAGATGTTCCATTAAAAAACTAAGGGCCTCGTGAACATCATCGCTTTCGATAGTGTGATAATCATCGAGAACCAGAACAATGTAACGGTCTAGCGCAGCAATATCATTGATCAGCGCGGTCAGCAGCGACTCGACCGGCGGTAGTTGGGCCGCTTGCAGCGCACCGCGAACGGTTTGCCCTACATCCGGTTCAACCTGTTGCAGCGCCGCCACCATGTAAGTTAAAAATCGCCCCAGGTCGTTATCGCTTTCTTCCAGAGTCAACCAGGCGACATCAGAATGATGAATGATGAAAGATGAAAGATGAGTTTTTGGCTCAACGTCCATCGTTTCGCCTCCATCAGTCTGGGTTAACCAGTGGCTGACCAGGGTGGTTTTGCCAAAACCGGCGGGCGCGGAAACAAGGGTGAGCCGCCGCTGCGGGGTTAAGCCGTCAGTAAGTTTTTGTAGCAGCCGGGGGCGGGGGACCAGTTCGGGCCGGGGTTGAGGAATATAAAGTTTGGTTGTTAGAACTGGCGTCGGCACCGTTACCGTCCATTAAATTCAAAAAGCCTTCTCAACAACCGGATATACGTGGCTAATTTCATTAATAAAATCAGCCACACCAAACGATGGCTGTCTGAGCAGGTGATAATCCAGGGTAATATCGGCCCATTTTTTATATTCGCGGGTCCGCGATGCTAACAGGTCAGGATAGCATCGGGCCAGAGCAGCTTCGTGCGTTTCGTCAGGCTGCTGGTTGAATTTATCGCGCCACACCACCGGCGCCGGATTGGTGCAGTAGGCCGAACGCATTCGCTCCTGTACCGCCAGCGGCGTGTCGAGGTAAACGATAGTGGTCAACTTTCGCAGCCGTTCAAGCAGGTCAGTCCCCATATAGATGACGCTGCCGGTAGTATCGATAATAATATTGCGGTTGCTGCGAGGATTGGCCTCAATATGAGCCAAAATCTCATTGAGAATTTTCACTTCATACTGTAAATATTTGGCCTCTCGTTCAGGGTAGTGTGGCTCATAAGGAAACCCCATCCACTCCCCCATCGACATCGTCCTGCCATCTACCGTGGTTAACTCCGGTTTCAGCCGCTGCTCGATCAAATCATCGCAACAAAAGCGCTGATAACCCTGTTCAACCAGTTGGCTTGACCAATGTGATTTTCCTGTACCTGACATTCCAATAAAAGACAATCGCATGAGATGCTCGGTTGCAACCTCCAAAATGTTCTATGGTCCTTATCATACTCGATCATCAAATTTTTTGCAGATTTGAAGCAGGATGTAAGTTGGTCATATTTTGACCTCCCTAAATCGAGAGCCGATAATTCGGTTACTTTTACACCGATCATCTAAAAAAGCACTTCTAACCCAAGTTAACACCGGCCCGTGCCAGGGTTAGTAACGAAATTAGCCGCCCGCAGAAAAAGGATTAACAGAGAGCTATTGCTACCCACCCCAAGAATCGCTACTATAAAACCTGCTTATGAGCTTATCTCAACATCAAAAGGAGTGATGAAGTGAAACTGTTTAATAACGTGATGGTCGCCATCTTGTGGGGAGTGACTGTCGTTCTGGTCGCCGCTTGTAGCAGTACCGCGCCCGCCGCCGAGACCACGGCCGCAGAGCCGACTGAAGCCCCGGCAGCTCGTGCGGCCGAGACAGTCGATTTGGAAGCCCTCAAAACAGAAGCCATCGAAACCTACGCTAACATCGTTTTCGCCACGTATGAGGACGCCTACAACTTGGCCGTCGATCTGCAAGACAAGATCAACGCCTTTGTGGCCGATCCCACCGCTGAAACCATGCAAGCGGCCAAAGACGCCTGGCTGGCCGCCCGCGAGCCTTACGGCCAAACCGAGGCCTTTCGCTTTTACGGCGGCCCCATCGACGATGAGGACGGCCCGGAAGGGTTGATCAACGCCTGGCCGCTGGATGAGGTTTACATCGACTACGTTGACGGCGAAGCCAACAGCGGCATCATCAACGATGTCGAAACCTACCCAACCATCGATAAGGCGCTGCTGATCTCGCTTAATGAAGTCGGCGCGGAAGAGAACATCAGCACCGGCTTCCACGCCATCGAATTTTTGCTGTGGGGCCAGGATTTTAGCCGCGACGGCGCCGGCAACCGGCCCTATACCGATTACGTCGCCGGCGGCGCCGCGCCCAACCCCGATCGACGCGCCCTCTACTTACAAACGGCCGCCGGCCTGCTGGTTGAAGACCTGGCTGAATTAAAAAGGGCGTGGGACCCGGCTATCGAGGGCAACTATCGCGCCGATTTCTTAAGCCAACCGCCGAACGACGCCCTGCAAAAAATCTTCACCGGTATCGGCGTATTGAGTAAATCGGAGCTGGCCGGCGAGCGCATCTTCACTGCCTACGACAACCAAGACCAAGAAGACGAGCACTCCTGCTTCAGCGACAACACCCACCGCGATATCATCACCAACGCTCAGGGCATCTATAACGTCTATGTGGGTAAGTACACCCGTGTCGATGGCTCGACCGTCAGCGGCGCCTCGCTCGCCGATGTCATCGCCGCCGTCAACCCCGAATTAAATGAAGAACTGCTGACTCTACTTAACACCATGTTACAGCAAGTCAACAGCATCCACATCCCCTTCGACCAAGCCATCGTCCTGGCCGATGAGCGCCCACAAATCTTGGAACTGGTCACGGTGCTGCAAGACAGCGGCGATAAGATAGCCGAAGCCAGCACCGATTTAGGCTTGATGATTAACACCGCCCTGCCCGAGTAACGCCATCTAACCATCCGGCCGATCCACGGGGGCAAAAGCGACTATCAAATCCCGGTTTGGCTCGAATTTGGCAATCCGAGCCAAGCCCCTTATGATTTACCGACTGAATTGAACCTGGTCAGTGGTCAGTGGAGCATTTACCACTAACCACTGACTATGTCCTGAAGTGAGTTAAAAATTGCGACGATCAATCAACGCCTTCGTTTTTATCATTTTAGCCTTGTCCGGTCTGCTCCTTTTCGCCGCGTGTAACACAACCCCTCCCGAACCTGTCTCTGACAGCGATGTCCCGGCAGAAGCTGGGGAAGCGTTATCAGGCGGGCAAGCGACCGTATTCAACATCACGCCCAACGCTTTCGGCCAGCCGGCGCCCGGCCTGGACCGCAGCGACGGCCTGCTTTTCTTTGTGGGCAACTCCTTCTTCAATCAAAACTGGGTGACCGCCCCGGCCTCGACCACAGCCCGCGATGGCTTAGGCCCGTTGTTCAATTCTCGATCATGCGCGGGCTGCCACTTTAAAGACGGTCGGGGGCGACCGCCGGCAACGGATGGCGAACTGTCCACCGGTTTTCTCATCCGCCTCAGCATTCCCGGCTCCGATATCCACAAAGCGCCCCTGCCGGAACCGACCTACGGCGGCCAGTTCCAAGACCAGGCGATTAACGACACACCCACCGAGGGATCGATCCAGGTGGTTTACAGTGAAATCCCCGGCGCCTTTGCCGACGGCGAAACGTACAGCCTGCGAGAACCCACCTACGAATTGGTCGATCTGGCCTACGGCGACCTTCACCCAGAAACCATGCTGTCGCCGCGCGTCGCCAACCAGATGATCGGGATGGGCCTGCTGGAAGCTGTGCCGGAGGAGACCATCCTGGCCCTGGCCGACCCAACCGATGCCGACGGCGACGGCATCTCCGGCCGGCCCAACTACGTTTGGGATGCCTTTAACAACCGTATGGCCCTGGGTCGATTCGGCTGGAAAGCCAACCAGCCGCACGTCCTCCAGCAGGTGGCCGGCGCCTTTATCGGCGACATTGGCATCTCGACCACATTGTTTCCAGAGCAAGAGTGCGCCATCCCGCAAACTGAATGCCTGCACGCAGCAAATGGCGGCCAACCGGAAATCGCCGATGATGACTTTCTCAAGGTCGTCCTCTACGCCAGTTCGCTGGCTGTACCGGCTCGCCGCGATTGGCAGGATGACACCGTCCGGCAAGGCCAAAAACTTTTCACCGACGCCCAATGCACGGCCTGTCACACACCGGTTATGCAAACGGGAATTCACCCGTCGATTCCCACGCTCTCCCACCAAACCATCCACCCCTACACCGATTTACTGCTGCACGATATGGGCGACGGCCTAGCCGACCACCGGCCCGACTTTCAAGCCACCGGCAAAGAATGGCGCACGCCGCCGCTGTGGGGCATCGGCCTGATTGAAACGGTTAACAAACACAGCTATTACCTGCACGACGGCCGGGCCAGAAATTTAGCTGAGGCCATTTTGTGGCACGGCGGCGAAGCCGAACCGGCCAAAGACGTTTTCCTGAATATGATCCAGGCCGACCGCGACGCCTTGATTGCGTTTTTAAAATCTTTATGAAAGGTAACTGCTCAAGCATGTCATTTCGTAGCCGCAGGCGGAGAAATCCCTACAGCGTCCGGTTGCAAACACCCTTCTGGGAGATTTCTCGCTCCTTAGTCCCTCAAAATGATATGATGGCTAGTAGTTACCAAAAGAAAGGTAACGTTTGTGAATCATTTTCATCCTTTAACCCCTCGCTCGATCATCGCCTTCAGCTTAACCGGGCTAATTTGTTTACTCCTCGCCGCTTGCGGCTCATCGGCGCAGCTTGAAGCGGCTGAAACCCAGGAGCCATCGCCGCCTACCGCAGAAACGGTTATCGGCAGCGGGTTTGATCGGCACGAACTGCTGGTCAATATGGCTGACAATGTCATTATGCCGCTGCTCAAAGATTTTGGGGAACAAGCCGCCGCCTTGGAAGACGCCGCCCATCAATTCCGTGATGATCCGACCGAGGCGGACTTAGAAGACGTCCAACAAGCCTGGCAGCAGGCCGCGCTGGGCTGGAACCGATTGGTATTTTTTGAATTGGGGTCTTTCCGCAAATCCAACGGCGATTTAGTGTCCTTTATGGAGCTCTACAACAAAATCGATAAATGGCCAACCAACGTTGACTTTATCGAAAAATTCATCGCCGAGCAAGAGGCCATCGACGAGCCGCTAATCGACGCGAACGGCTCAACGACCAAGGGGCTGCCGGCCATCGAGTATCTCATTTTCAATCCGGCGGGAAACGCCCAGGTGGTCAGCAGTTTTACGGATGACCCGGCCGGTCAAAAACGGATGCAGTATCTGGTGGCCGCTGCGGAAAACCTCAATCATAAAGCCGAAGACCTGTTCAATATCTGGGCCGCCGAGGGCGACAATTACGCTGGAAATTTTATCAACGCCGACGCCGACAGCGGCGAACAGCAGCAGCTGCTGAGTTTGCTGGTCAACCAGATGACCGCCGGTTTGGAAGATATCGTCAAACGGAAAATCGGGCATCCGTTGGGCAAAACATCTCAAGCCGGAGTCCGGCCGGAGCTGGTCGAGGCCGAGTTGAGCGGCCTCTCCGGCCAACTGCTGCACAGCAACTTTGAGGGCCTGGCCACGGTGTTTAACGGCGGCCAGCAGTTGGGCTTTGATGACTACCTCGACTACCTGGGGGCCGAATACGAAGGCCAGCCGCTGTCGAAGGTCATCAACGCCCAAATCGAAACTACCCAGGCCGCGCTGAAGGCCATCGACGGCCCGCTTCATCAGGCGATGGCACATCAACCCGATCAGGTGGAGTTGGTTTACAATGAGGCCCGCAAGCTGATCGTTTTAATCAAAGCCGATATGGCCAATCATCTGGCGGTCACGATGACCTTTAACGACAGTGATGGCGACTAAATTAATCGACCGGCGGCCCGACCTACGCCAACCGGTTTCAATTTTACCGCTGGTGGTTTTTAGAGTCCTGTTCGGCCTGTTGATGCTGGCCGGGACAATTCGCTTTGTAGCGAACGGCTGGGTTGAGGCGTTTTATCTCAAGCCGGAATTCCATTTTACGTATTACGGCTTCTCCTGGGTCAAACCGCTGCCCAGCGTCGGGCTTTACCTTGTTTTTGGGCTGGTGGCCGTTGCCGCGCTGTTCGTCGCGTTGGGTTTTATGTACCGCGCCGCCATCATCGTCTTTTTCTTACTCTTCACCTACACCGAACTGCTGGATAAAACCTACTACCTCAACCACTACTACTTTATCTCGCTGCTCAGTTTTTTGCTAATTTTTTTGCCGCTGCACCGCAGTGGTTCCGTCGATAGCTGGCTGTGGCCGGCGCTAAAAACCGATGTTGTACCGCGCTGGACCCTCTTCGTCATCCGGTTACAGTTGGGGCTGGTCTACGTCTTTGCCGGTATCGCCAAGCTCAACGGCGACTGGCTTTTTCAAGCGATGCCGCTCAGGCTGTGGCTGCCGGCCCAAACCGGCTTCCCGCTCATCGGCTTCCTGTTCGATTACGCCTGGTTCGCCTACCTGATGAGTTGGAGCGGCGCCATTTACGATCTAACTATTCCCTTTTTTCTCCTGTGGCGCAAAACGCGTCCAGCCGCCTATCTGGCCGTCATCGGCTTTCACCTGATGACCGGCCTGCTGTTCCATATCGGCATGTTTCCGTGGATTATGATCGCCTGCACGGCCATCTTCTTTACCGAACAAGATTATCAAACGGCTCTCTCATCCATTCGAACGATTTTCCACCGCTGGTCGCCTTACATTCATCAGGCTCTGCCCAGTCGCCTGCTACCGATGTCTCTTACACTTGCCTCCAGCGTCAAGGCTTCAGCCGGTATCAGTCCTATCTCACCATCTAAAATCTCGACGCCAACATTATCTACAGCCACAACCTCCGCATCAAATCGTCCCTCGAATTCTCCCAAAACCGACCGTCATTCCCCCCAACCGCCTCAAACCGAACGCCTTATCCTCACCCTGTTGGGGCTGTGCTTCATCCTCCAAATTCTTATCCCCCTACGCCATTGGCTGTACCCCGGCAGCGTCCTCTGGACCGAGGAGGGCTTTCGCTTTTCCTGGCGCGTGATGCTGGTCGAAAAAACTGGCTTCACCCTCTTTCACGTCCGCGATCCTCAAACCGGCCAGGAATGGACCGTCTATCCCCGCGATTACCTGACCTACCAGCAAGAAAAGCAGATGTCGTTTCAGCCCGATATGATTTTGGAATTCGCCCACTATTTAGAGAAGCGGCTGGCCGGCCCCCATCAATCCGATCTCGAAATCCGAGCCGAGGCGTACGTCAGCTTCAACGGCCGATCGAGCCGGTTGCTAATCGACCCGACCGTCGATTTATCGCAGCAGCAAAACAGTCTTTTTCCGAAACGTTGGATACTTCTCATCGAGTGAAAGTTGCCCGTGTCTTCTATTTTGTTTGAACCTTGGCTAAAAATCTGTTATGATACCGTACAGCTATGGAGGATGAAAACCAATGAAAAATTTAGATCGTATTACTTTTAACCCTGACGTAATGGGTGGTAAACCCTGTATTCGAGGGCTACGAGTGACGGTAGGCACAATTATCGGCCTCTTAGCCACAGGTCATACTCCCAGCGATATTCTCCGGTTATACCCTTACCTAAGTAATTTTCATAACTAACTTGTGAGTTTGAGACCAGGATGAATAGACAGGATTTACAGGATTTCCAAGATTAAAATAAGGAAAAATCATATTAATCCTGTTAATTCTGTCTAAATTAATGTAACAACTTAGAGTTGAAAACTACTTAGAAGCGGAAGACATTAACCAAGCTTTATCCTATGCAGCCTGGCGAGTTGAGGAAATTGACCTGCCGCTTGAGTTCCCCGGATGAGTCTCAAAATTCTACTTGATATGAATCTATCGCCGGATTGGGTTGGGACGTTTGAGTAGGCAGGTTATTCAGCCAAACACTGGTCATCAGTCGGCGACCCTCGTGCGCCTGATCAGGAATTAATGGCTTATGCCAGAGCAAACAACCACCTCATTTTTACCCATGATTTGGATTTCGGCAGGCTTCTGGCCCTAACTCAGGCTAAAGGACCAAGTGTTATTCAAGTCCGAACGCAGGATGTCTCTCCGCAACATCTAGCAGCCATAGTCATCAATACTTTGTAGGCTAATCTTTCTCAACCTGAGGATGGCGCATTAGTGGTTATCGATGAGCAGCGGCTTCGAGTGCGTATTCTACCGTTAAGTCGTGATTCGAAGTAAATACGCCTAACAATCCTATCCAAGCTACGTCGAAACAATCGAGTGGAATGGCAAACCGCTCGGACAGAAATCACTACAAGAGTTTCAAAGTCGCCCGACCTCGCTAGATGTGTTCTACTTCCACCCCGAATAAACCGCAAAACTAAAATTTTTATACCAACAATTCACATCCGCAAAGTTCGCCTGTTTGAGCCACGTCAACTGCTGGGATAAGGTTGACATCTTATCTTCTTTCATTCTCTCCAAAGCGGATGCCAGTGTCGCGTCGGAGACACCCCTTGCTTTTACTTGCTTCAACCACATCTCTCTATAGATTTTCTCAACAGCCGGAGTTTCGCCCAGCACTTGATCGGCGTTGATGAACAACCCGTTGTCATTCAAACTCGAAAACAGTTTTTGAAACAAGGTCTCCTTTTCGGCATCCGACAAATGATGGATCGACAGCGCCGAGATAATGAGGTCATATTGGCCATCGATTGGCTCCACGGCATAATCCTTAACCACGTATTTTATTTTTGGGTTGTCATTGCCGAATCTCTGTTTCGCCTGTTCCAACATAGCGTCTGATAAATCAAACAGGGTAAATTCGGCGTGGGGATAACACTGAGCCACAAGCGACGCGAAAAGTCCGGTTCCTGCACCTAAATCAAGAACCTTGGTTGGAGCAGTTTCTAAAAGGGTGATTATCTCCAAAGCTGTCCCATAAAAATCATCAAAGCATGGGATCAACTGTTTTCTGGCCACATCATACGCTTTGGCGGCTTTATCAAAAGCATCTTTGATAGTCATAAATCTCCTTCTAGAGTCGATAAATCGACCTGTGTGGGCTAAACGGATGTTCATTTTCGGCGAAAAGTGACTGTCCGCCTGAGTTATTCTTATTTTGCTACAACAAACGTAGCCCGATATTCTTGAAGCGCAATGTCGTGTTCCGGCGTTTCAGGATAAGGCTCAAGACCTAGCAGTTGAACCTGGTACTCATCGTACGAGACCTTATTTTGACTGTCTGCCGGGTCGGTATTCAGGATAAATTCAATGGGTTCTATGTCGGTTATCCAGACGTAGATGACAATTCTGGCCCACCCCTCAGATTCACAGATGACCTGGCGCGGGCAGCGCGTATCTTCAATCATTTCATAAAATTCAATCCCCAGCCCGGTCGAGTCCAGCCGGCCATATTGATTAAGGGCCAGACTAAACGGCTGCCCTAACGTTATCGTGACCGGCGACAAAGAGGGCGGCGTGGGCAGGGTTGGTGTAGGTGTAGGCGTAGGGACAATGGTCTTGGCCTGAGCAATTTCTTGCAAGGCGGCGGCGACGGTGGCTTGTATGTCTGGTTGGGGGTTAAGCCCAAGAACCTGTTGATAATCAGCCCGGGCCAGATCGTAGCGGCCCAGTTCAGAATAGGCCTTCCCCCTAAATTGATAGGCGTCAATATAAGGGGGATAAAGGGTGATAGCCTGGGTAAAGTTGGCCACCGCTTCTTCAGTTAGCCCGGCGGCAAATTGAGTCAGACCTTGGTGGTAATAGTCTTGGGCCTCGAGGGGCGGGCCGGCCGGGATGGGCATAGGCGTAGCAATGGGAGCTTCGGTAGCGGGGCTGACCTCTCGCCATAGGACCAATTCATCCTGACCCAAGGAACCCAGCCGGTCGGACATGGCTAACTCTAAGGCATATCGATTTCCGGCCAGTTCAAACCGCGTGGGGCCAATATCGCCGGCGCCGGCGCTCCAGGACACAAGCTGCGCCTGGCTGCCCCGGTAAACTTTGAAATCATAAAAGGTCATCCCTCGCGGATAATCAGTTGAGGCGGGAGCTTCTCTTTTACCCACAAACTCCACGGTCACATCAGGAAAATTGAGCGGTTGCCCTTGAGCATAATGAACTTTCCCCCCATAGCTTGGCGGTTGCGGAGGGACGCGGTTACATGCGACCACCATAATCAACAACAGAGCGGTATTTAAAGTTATTTTTGTCATATACCTTTTTTATTCTGATGGCGTTGAAATAAGTTGTAAAATCTGGCAGCAGCGGCTAGTATCGTCAAAATCATACCCAATATTTTCCACAGTGATAGACTTGAAGAACCTCCCGCTCGAACAGACCGGGTAAGGGGAAACGGGGTAGTGGTTATTGTCGGCGTTAAGGTGGGCGTTGCTTCGCCCTGGCTGGTGCCGCACCAGCGCCACAGCCCCTCTTCATAGACCAGCCACCATCGTTCATCAATCGCATAAACCGCCATTAACCCGGACCCGGACACCACCAAGTTGCCGTCAATGTGTATCCTGGCTCGCGTCTCGTCCTGCCGGATGATTTCAAGGTTTAAGCCGAAGACGGTTCCTTGAAGCTGTGATGTTACATTTGGCGATAATTTCGCCAGCGAGGGAAAAGCGATAGCCAAGCCTGAACTTTCCTTTAATGACTCCTGCTGGGCTTGACAGGTAAGGGTTTGTATTTCTTCTTCATCCGAAGAATTCAAAGCTTGCAGCCACTGCCGCGCTCCGATTAACGGCGATACGATTGAAGCGAGTGTTTGAGTAGGGGAGGCGGTGGGGGGAGAAACCGCTGTCAAAGCCACGGCCGGCTTGGAAATGGTTTGGACCTGGAATTGAGGAGATTGAAAAGCCGCTATGGTCAGACCTGCTAGCAGCAATATCACGATAACAGCCGCCTTTTTTTTCACCATTAACTTCCTTCTCGCCTAAACAAACCGCTATTGACCCATTAGATTTCATACTTTTCGCTGCCCAAACCGATAGTGGTCGCACAACATTAAACCGTGGAAACGGGAGATGAGGGAAGATCGACCCCATAATCGACAGAATTGACAAGATTATCACGATTTTATCGATCATAATTCGGTAAATCGGGTTAATTCTGTCTAATTTTTCTTCACCACGGTTTAGGGCAGAGCTACCCCGATAGTTACACTATTGTTTTTCGAGAATATCAATAATCAACCTCTTATGATTTGCCCCCCGTGTTTAACAATTTTTTGTTCGATAAACGCTTTCAATTCGTCATCCAGACGTGAGGTGGGTACCAGGGTATAATGGCTATCGGCATAGATATAGAACAGCCATGCCTCACTTAGTTTTTGAATCTTCTTGACCCTTGACCATTTAATAATAGACAAATGATCGGCGCTCTGAAAGCTGACGTCTTCTTCATCAAACTTAACCGTGATCGACCGATTGGTCAGCTCATTAGCTATGTTGATGGCGTTACGATAATATCTGAACCAAAGCAGAAAATATCCCACCAGCACCGTAATACTGGCGCCCTGAAACAAACCTCGGTCGCCGGCGATTAAGGTTATAATCCCGGCCAACCCTACAGCCACCACTAAGGCCGAGCGCATTATCTGCTGCATAATCAATCGGCCTATAACTTGCTTGACCAGTTCTGGGGAGTAATCAAAGGTTACTGTTTTCATTTAGACCATTTTGTCTAATACTAAAGTCTGGGCCGGATCAATTCCTTCCTCGATCAATAAATCATCTAAACTGTCCAATAACTCATCCAATTGGTCAAGCAACACCTTGTCAGCAGTAGCTGCTCCCTGCAGAACAATTTCAACCTGTCTTTGCAAGCCTATCGGCCTTTTTGAACAATAGTCCAACACAAATTTCAATATTTTTTTCTCGCCTGGATTGCTGACTTCATTGATCGCAAATAACACATCAAAATAACTAGCCAATAAAGCGGCCAGACGATGGTTAATGCTGATTAAATCGTGGCGCTCGATGGCCTTTTTTATTTGAGCATAGTATGAAGGAATGACAGCCCTCAAGACCGGATGGTTCTTAGCAATAATGGCCCGTTTTAGCGGCTCAGGATAGGGTTGGCTAGATTTTTCCTGTAACTTTGCCAACCAATCTTGCCGGTCAAACAATATTTTCGAGTTCAATACCGTATGCCAAAAACAGGTTGTGTAGCCCATACTGGCCTGGTGAGCAACGAGGACCCGTTCCAATTGGTCTTCTATCCATAATCGATCCCAATAGATCATATCGACTTCAATCCCTGTTTCTAAGTCAAACCACTCGTCGCCGAGGTCCCAAAAGGTAAGGTTGAGATCAGCTTGGCTCGCTCCCAATTTTTGGACTATCAACTGGCGACTACTCAAGGGAATGATGTTATGAGTATAGACGTACAAATCAATATCTGAATGCTTATCCAACGAGCCACTGGTTTGAGAACCACCCAAGGCAATCGCTTCCACATCAGAGACAACTTTGAAATGCTCAACAATTTTGTTGGCGAGTACCAACTGTGCCGAATTGTTCTTATCCATCAATCCTCTCTCAAATTGTATTTGAACAGCCCAATATCTCTTGTTAGCCGGCCAAGACTCTATCCACCTTTACACCGGCATGCTCATTGTATCTGATTAGGCCGATAGCCTAACTTTTTCAATAAACAACCTATGTGAGAATATAAAACACCAAAGCGAGGTCAAAAACGAAGCTGTTTCAAGTATATCATACCTCCCTTTGCCGCAAAAGGTTTGAAAGGGAATTTTTCAGAGGGCCTGGATAACGACACCCCCAATAAAAAGAGTAGGACCAGTCCGGCCACTTGTCCTACAAGACGTATTTTCAGAAGAGTGCGACAGAACCTCGGTACAGCAACGACAATGAAAATTCCGTAGGACAAACTTAAGTTTGTCCTACAACCCCATTTTCAGAGGAGTCCGACAGTCTCACCTGAGACGATACTGACAATGAAAATATCTGACTACCGATTACCGACATCTGACGACTGTATTTTCAGAGGTCGTAGCAGGTAACGTTGCCTATTGATTTGATTCAGCCCTTAATCCATTCACATCTAGAAAAGGCACAGTGCTTCCTAAAATAGTCTGAGGTAATTTCCCGTCCCAGTTTTGGGCTTTGGTAAAATCAATCAATTCCTGATTATCCCGAATCGCCGCAGCTTGGAGCTTAAGCGCATCGGCTTTGGCCTTGCCTTCTAATTCAATCAAACGTGCTTCACCTTCCGCCTCTAATATCTTGGCTTGCTTCTGGGCTTCGGCTGCGGCGATCAAGGCTTCGGCTTCGGCCTTAGCCGTTACGACTTTTTGTTCACCTTCATATTGAATCCGTTTCACCGTATTTTCCGCCGCAGTGGCCTCGTTTTTAGCTTTGACAGCCGCTTCGATTGACGCCTCAAATACCTCTGAATATTTAATACTGGAAATCTGCAAATCAACGACCTCCAGCGCGAACAAGTCATTGAGCACTTCCTGAGCCGATCGTTTAATCTCTTCGGCAATGACCACCCGATCCTCACTAATCTTGGTTGTATTCATCTTCGCAAACACCCGCATAATTCGATCATTGAGGACCGGCCGGATATTCTCCGCAATATCGACGGAACCGGCTCGGCCAACCTGATACATCAAATTAAAAACCGCGTGTTCAGGAATGCGATAACTCATACTCACGGATACCGTGACCGGTTGGTTATCGACCGTGTAAACCAGTAAGTTTTCAGCGTGAAACGTATCCAAAGACACCTGCAATGTATCCGCCTGATCAATCAGCGGTATTTTATAATGCAGGCCCGGATGCAATGGACTGGGAGAAACCACTTGACCGAACCGTCTTATCGCGCCCAATTCTGTCGGCTCGATGATAAAAATGCCGTCTGAAACAATGAGCACCATCAGCCCTATTATGAAAATTATAGAAATACAACCAATTGGCTTTCTCGAAAAGGTGACCTTTCTCGACATTTCCGTAAACTTTCTTGCACTTTCATCTAAAGACGACATGACCTATATCCTTTTTCTACCCACACTAAAATTTTTGGTTATCTGATACTGAGGCTAAAAAGCTGCTCTAAAACCCAGTTATCATTTATATTGACGGTTCTATCATACCAAGCCCCTTGAATTCTGTCTCAATCGCCAACAAACTGCCTTTAAATGACTTGTTAACCTCTAGCATTTAGCCGGCTGCGGCTTAAATCATATCAATAACCCAAGTTGCCGCCTTTCCGAGTATGAGTTCAAAAGGTGACAGTCACTGCCACGCAAAAGACGCCAGAGACGCAACTGTTTGACCCTTCTTTTGCGTCTCTGGCGTCTATAACGACTTTCGCGTTAAATCGTTTTTGGCCGGAGGGAGCTATTCCCTCATTTCTTTCGCTTATTTGACTTTTTGCGCAGATGATAAGTTAAGGCCATCGCGATACACGCTTTCAATGCCTCTACCGGCACGTCATCGTCTTCGTTAAAGATAATACTTCGATTGCCCCCATACTTGAATTCGGTCGGATATTTCTCTCGAAAGCTCGCCACCAACGTCGTCGTACATTTGAAATAGATAGCGTATTCATCTTCTTTTTTCTTTTTCCAATCGATCCTGACCGTGCTGCCACTTTTGGTTTGCGGTGTCAGATAGCTGGGCTCGCCCCATTTCAACGTCTCCTCCAACGCCCCTACGCCTTCAGTTGTGGCCGCTGTTTCGATGATCAATCGCCGCAAGAACAGTAACTTTTCTCTCATCCGCTCCGGATATTGATCAAAAACTGCGGCGACGTCTGCGTTTTCAATTTGTACTGGGTTCATTTCGGAAATCCTAATGCCTTTCTTTGATTACGTTGGGTTGTCATCTTTTGACGCAACCATTGTTCCAGTAATGTTGGCATCGAATTTTCTCCTGTCTCAAAGATGGCTTGCACCACCTCGATAAATTCACGCCGCTCGATTTTCTCCGTCCCGCCGGCCACGTACCGCAGAATGGTGTACAGATACTCCAAACCCGGCAGCCAGTGGCGACTGAGTTGTTGGGTCTCGGGCCTCGACCCTACTTACGATTTCAATGAATTAAAGAAAACCACCTTCATCTGGCTCGCATCTACTCGTTTCTATTTCTTCATAACCATCTACTAAGCAACGCCAAATAATCTGAACAACTCGCTGATCCCCTGGATGAAGACGGCCTTCCATTTGCTTCAGACGTCCCCCACAATTTGGGCACCGGCGTCCAAGTAAGCTGTTTACCAAAAAAATCGTTCCTAATATTAGGATAGACGGTATTAGGAATAAAAAACTAATTTCAACCATCAAGAAGAGGGCAATGATTGCTAACATCATCCACACAAAAGGATTATCTGAAATCTCTCGTAAAAGATATAAATAATGCTTTCGATCCTTCATCCGTCCGTTCTCCATTTTCCTTTACTTACCCGACGCTCGGCTTTACTTGCACCCCGAAGAATGACCGCCAAAAACCAAACCACTACCGGAGACACCTGCTCGATCCTACACTAACTTCCCCAGCAAATTCATCTCCGTCGACCAATCAACCACACAGGCGACACCTGTTTGCCAAAACGCGCCGATTGGGCGTCAAATACAGGCCGTTGTTAGGCCGCTTTTTGGAGTGAAATGGTGTAACAATAGAAAAGGGGGTTAATCATCTATTTCCAACTCATCTCTTAAAGTTGGCCTGTTGTAACACTAAAGATATCCGCAATCTTAACCACTAACTCAGCCAATGGCTTTCTTTCGTTCCGCTCAAAACTGGTGACTAAACTATGTGAAGCCTGGCCTTACGATAAAAAATCAGTTTAATAACATTTAAATTTGTCATGACAGGCCGTACTTGCTGATCAGTTGCGCTAGCCGTCCGCGAATATCCTTAACAACCTCTATCGCCTCAACATTCTTCGGTGTGTTTTTTGCCCATCGCAGAATGTTGAGGCGAAAATCCAAACTGATTTCCTTCAACTCAACAGTAAAATGCGGGTGTTGAGGAACTAAAGGCTTGAAAGCTATCAAACGCAACTCGTGGGCGAGTTTTTCTAAGTCCAACCTATGTAGTTCGCCGTTCTGTAGATTCTCAAGATATTCGTCCAACTCGGCTGGTATCGCTGCGGTCCTTCTGACCAACTCATCGTGATAACTCGGATCAATCTTTATCCGTTGAAAATGCAATATAATGTTAATGGTGTTCGCAGCAGATGAAATATGATCTTTGATCTTTGGCCAGTTTTCTTCGTTGAGGACTATAGTAGCTGCGCTTTCTAGAGAACCGATAATATAATTTACTCTACCCAAAGCATCGTCCGAGAAGGAACTCTTGACCATTAAAGCCGGAAGTTCCTGGGCTGCAGCTAACTGCCTCTGAATTACTTCCAACAAGCTCTTGATACCGTACCACTCATCAATCTCTGTCCCGAACAGCCAAAGCTCGGACAACACTCCATAAATTCGAGAGATTCTACGGATTTGATCATCCTCAGTGTCCCCTAAACACTGCCTGATTGCATCAGTCAAATCATTAACCAACTTCATTCGGACCCCGACTTTGTCATCACCAACTGCCAACCGGTAGGTCATCAGACGCTTCGGTCGTAGATCGAAGGGAAGTTCTTCGATTTTTCCAGAGGTGGTGTTGAACACTCCGACCATCGCCTTCGGTCCGAGTGTACCAAAAGCGTAGCCGAGTTCGAAGAGAACATTCGGATTTGACACTGGCCGCTCCTGAGGACGCCTCACCGAAGAGGGGTTGATGATAGTCAAATCAGCAACGACGACCGTGGATTTCGTAATTTTTTCCAAGATAGTATGCCCTATATCCGGCATCCCAGGAACATTCTTTGTGTCTCGATCAATCACTAAGTCTGACAAATCCTCCCGATTCAACTTTTTGATCGCTCGCTTGAGACAATCCTCGATGAAATATCGGTTTAAGCTCTCGTTGGTGTCTGTCTGCCAAGAGTAGAAAATGTTTTGTTGATTCATCCTAGTTATACTCTCCACTCAAATCTTGGAGTCAATCATTCGCAATTGTCTCACAGACTTGCGGCCTAACGCCTCTTCTTAGCTGGAAAAGAATTGTACATCTTTACGCCAGCATTCTCATTGATATAAGATTAGACCAAAAGCCTACCTTATCCAATCAACAAAGCACTAGAAATCGAAGTCATCAAAACGAGGTCGAAAAACGAAGCTACTTCAAGTATAGCACACCTCCCTTTGCCGCAAAAGGTTTGCGAGGGAGATTTGACACAGAACGTGGATTAGAGTTGATCGAGTTAAGAGTTAGGGAGTTCATTGAGTTACTCATAGCAGCTAAAGCCCTCTTTTTTAGATCAAATACGTCATTATTGGTAGGGGTCAAACTGATGCTGCCCCGATAAAACTAGGACTTACACAGTTGGGTGTATCCAACCAGGTGACAGTCACTTAGACGCGATAAATAGAGTTGTTTGGGCTTAAGCGGACGTTCATTTTCGGCCAAAAGTGACTGTCACCTTTTGAACTGCGTAACGCCTAAAAACAACAACGGATTGTGGAAATAAACGGATTAAGACAAGCAAAATTCGCTCCTTTCGTCAATCCGTTGTTGTCCATTTTTCGCACTATGTCGTTGACGACTACAAAATACGCCATTATTTGTTCGGAACGCGCTATGAACGCCAAGAACTCATTAAACTCTATAAACGCCATTCAACTATAACAAACCAGTAAGGAAATTTTCCACGCGACTATCGTTGTTTAAAAAAAGATCACCATTGACTTGCCGACGCAACCCCTTTTCTAGAAATGACATCGAAAAAGTTGCCAATCAGACCGCTTTTCTAAAAAAGACATCGAAAAAGTTGCCAATCAGACCACTTTTCTAAAAAAGACATCGAAAAAGTTACAAATGAGACCACTTTTCTAAAAAAGACATCGAAAAAGTTGTAAATCAGACCTTCTTTTTAGAAATGACGTCTGAAAAATTACAAATCGGTTCGTTTTTCTAGAAAAGACGTCTGAAAAGTTACAAATCACACCTTCTTTTTAGAAAACACGTCTAAAAAGTTAGCCAGCAGACCTTCTTTTTAGAAAACACGTCGTAAAAGTTACCCAGCGGACCTTCTTTTTAGAAAACACGTCTGAAAAGTTAGCCAGCGGACCTTCTTTTTAGAAAACACGTCCGAAAAGTTACTCATCACACCTTCTTTTTAAAAAAAGACATTGAAAAAGTTGCCCATCATATCATCTCCTCTGAAAATAGCCATCTGGAGCGTCAAAGTTTACTTTGACCCCAACGTGGATGACAAAGCAAGCTTTGTCGCTCCAATAAATTTTCATTCTCGCTGTCGTCCTGTCAGGACTGTACCACTTCCTAGAAAAGGCGTCGAAAAAAGCGGCTTGCCCCGGCCTTTTATCGCTCATTCCTAACTACGGGGGAAGTTAAGAGTAAGGAATAGGAAGTAAACCCTATTGAACCCTTAATCCCTACGCCCTACGCCCTACTCCCCATTTGAACATCCGGCAGCCCCTTAATTTAAACAAATAAAAGGGGTATTTCCCTTATAGACCGTTGGGAAATACCCCTTGGCATCAATCTGTGGGGTTAAGTGGCGCCTAACACGGATATGAGCCGGTTATACCATCCCTATGCTTTTGTTCCGGCCAGCGAGACCTGGGGTTTTCGCCAGCTATGAGATTTGATGATGAACGCTACCAGAGACCCCAGGGCCGCGACAATCCCCAAGACGACCGCGACGTTGTAGGGCAGGTTGAAGCCGATGGGCGAGAAGGCGATGAAGGTGAGGCTCACCGCGGTCATAAAGGCGGCCGGCAGCGAAGCTATCCAGTGATACGGGGCCTTGCCGGCCCTGACCAGATAAATAGCGCCGGCCCACAGGACCAGCATCGCCAGAGTTTGGTTGGCCCAACCGAAGTAGCGCCAGATGAGATTGAAATCTTGCGTCGAGACGACATAACCGATAATAAAGAGGGGAACAGCGATCAGCAGTCGTTTGGAAACGGATTTCTGCGACATCTTAAAGACATCGGCCAGAATTAAACGCGTGCTTCTGAAGGCGGTATCACCACTGGTGATAGGGAGAATAATGACGCCGATGATAGCCAAGATACCGCCCACCGGCCCCAGTAGGGTGGTTGAAACGTCGTTAACCACAGCGGAGGGGGAACCGGAGGCAATGACGGCATGCAGCGCTTCAGGTGACGGGTAGAAGGACAGGCCCACGGCGACCCAGACTAAGGCGATAATCCCTTCCAAAATCATGGCCCCGTAGAAGACAAAACGAGCATCGGTTTCCGTTTTAAGACAGCGAGCCATCAACGGCGATTGCGTAGAGTGGAAACCACTGATAGCCCCACAGGAGAGAACAATAAACAGCAGCGGCCAGAGCGGCGCGTCGCCCGGATGGGCATTGGCAAAAAAGTTCTGGTTCGGCAGTAACTCATAGCCGCCAAAGATTAAACCACCGGCTACGCCCACGGTCATAAAGACCAGCAGCACGCCAAAAAGGGGATAGAGCCGGCCGATCACGGCGTTGATCGGGACGATCGTGGCGATGAAGTAGTAAGCGAAGATGGCCATGATCAGGGCCGTTACATTCACGCCGGTCATCTCGCTGAGCAGTTTGGCCGGGCTGAGCACAAACACCACGCCAACCAGCAGCAGCAGCAGCACCGAAAAGAAGCGCACCACGTGGCGAGCCGGCATGCCCAGCGCGTCGCCGACCACTTCAGGGATATTTTGACCCTTGTTGCGCACGGACAGCATGCCGCTAAAGAAATCGTGCACGGCCCCGGCAAAAATTGAACCAAAGACCACCCACAGTAACGCTTGCGGCCCGTACAACGCGCCCAGAATAGGCCCAAAAATAGGCCCGATCCCGGCAATGTCCAGGAGTTGAATGAGAAACACCTTCCAAGTGGGCAGCTCGACAAAGTCAACGCCGTCGGCTTCGGTAATGGCCGGCGTGGGCCGGCGGCGGTCGATACCAAAAACCTTTTCCACAAATGCGCCGTAAATATAGTAGCCGGCCATTAATAAAACAATACAGGTTAAAAGCAGTAACACGTCGAAAAACCTCCCGAAAATGGGGTGATTTAGAAAGTGAATGTGATGAGGGGGGACCGGCCTATTGACCCATAATCCCCAGGTAAGCCGGTCCCCTTTCCCGAAGTGAGTTAGGAGAAACTATTCGATTAGCTTTACTTTACCAGAATTTAAAGCGGGTCTCAATCACTCTAGACCCAATAAAAGAGGGACAAAAGAGGTATTTGTGAAAAATTATACTAATAAAAGAACTAGTTCTTTCTACTTCTTCGCCAGACGAGCGGCCTCGCGGCGATTCTTGACGTGCAGCTTGGACAGGATATTGCGCACGTGCGATTTAACGGTGTATAGACTAATGTACAGCGCCTCGCTAATCTCCTTATCGCTCAACCCTTCGGCCACCAGGTTGAGCACTTCCTGTTCCCGCTCGGTGAGCTGTTCCAGCCGCGCGTCAGTCTCGCCGGCTTGGCTGGGAGCGACCGGCTCGGACGGGTCCGGCTCGCCCAGCCGGCGAAACTCCGACATTACCCGTAGGGCCAGCCCCGGCGACAGCGCGGCCTGGCCCTTAATTGCGGCATGAATCATGTCGATCAAGTCACGGGCGCGAATGGTTTTAAGCAAGTAGCCCACCGCGCCGTTGCGAATCGCCTCAAAAATCTGCACATCATCGTCCCGCACCGTAAGCATAATGATATGGGTATCGGGCAGGGCCTGGGTAATCAGCCGGGTGGCTTCCAGGCCGTCGGTGCCGGGCATATTAATGTCCATCAGAATGACATTGGGCCGGAGTTGTTGGGCCATAATAAACGCTTCCAACCCGTCAGAGGCCTCGCCGACCACTTCCATATCGGGCTGATTCGTCACCACACTAACCATTCCGTCCCGAAACAGGGCGTGATCGTCCACCACCATGACTCGTATCTTGCGTTCTTTTGACATCGCTGTGTCCTATCTCTCCTGACCATTATTAACCGGCCACATAATCTCAATACGGGTGCCTTTGCCGATCTCGCTGTTAATAATTAACTGCCCGCCAATGCGGCTGGCGCGGGCTTGCATCACGTTCAGGCCAAAATGGTGCCGGTTGTCGTTGGGCGATTGGTTGGGATTAAAACCGGAGCCGTTATCTTGCACCGCTAGTAAGGCCGCGCCATTGTCGCGCTGAAAGGTTAACCAGGCCGTGTCGGCCCGGCCATGTTTTTGGGCGTTACGCAGGGCCTCGCCTACAATGCGGGTTAATTCCGTGCCGGTTTCGGGCGGGATGGCCATCGCGCCGGCTTGCTGCAAATCCAGCTTGACCTCGATTTTAAGTTCATCCGACAGTTTGTCCAATTCGGCCCGAATGATAGTTTCCAGGTTCGCCGGCGGCGGGGGCGATACATCGCGCAGTTGGGCAATCAACTGGCGTGTTTCACTGGTTAAGGCGGCAATCACCTCCCGCACATACCCCAGGCGCGATTTCACCTCTTGGGGCGAAATCGTCAAAGCGTCGTCGGCCAGTTGGTCGGCTTGCAGGTAAAGATAGCTGAGGGTTTGGGCCATACTGTCGTGAATTTCCGCGCCAATGCGCTCGCGCTCTTGCAGGCGGGCTACGCTGTGGGCCTGGTGCTGAACCTGCTCGACCAAATTCAGGTTATCGAGGGTCAAGGCGATTTGCCGGGCAATCGAAGCGGCCAGCAGCACCACTTCGGGGCTGAAATATTGCTGGACCTGGCTGAAAACGGCCAGCACTCCCAGGTTTTGACCGTGGATGCGCAGCGGCACGGCCACAAAAGCCCGGATCAGACGTTCCTGCACCACCGCTCTGGCTAAACGCGGCGCTTGGCTGAGGTCGTCCAGCACCACCGGCTCGCCGGTTTTCTGCACACGGCCAATCAGCCCTTCGCCAGACTCAAAGGTCGTCAGCCCTTCAATCAGCTCGTCGTCCAGGCCGCGATAAGCTTGCAAGTGAACCACGCCGGCGCTGTCGGCAATCCAAATGCCGCCCATCTCCGCGTTCATCGCCTTAAGCGATTGAGCGAGCGCGGTATCCATCAACTGCGGGCGCGATTGGGACAGGCTGGCAAAGGCGACCACTTCCGATAAAGCGGCCAGTTCTTGGGTGCGCTGGGCCACGCGCACCTCCAGTGTGTGGGCCCAATGGGCCAGTTGGTCCTGCGAGTCCCGCAAATTGTGGCGCATCGACTCGAAACTTTCGGCCAACATGCTCAACTCGGCCACACCTTTAACTTCAATCGGCGTCGATAAATCGCCCTGAGCAATTTTGCTGGCGGCTTTAACCAATTGCGGCACGGGCTGCATAATGCGCTGGGCCATCCAGACTACCGTAATACCCAACAACACCGTCAACAAAATTGCTGCGGCCATCCCGTGCGAGGTAACCCGGTTGGCCGGAGCCAAGACTTCGGCTTCGGGCAGCATCGCCACCACGGTCCAGTTGCGCGTCTTCAACCGGGCGGCGCTGTAGTACACTCGCTGGTGCTGGTCATCGAGCGCATTAATCAGCAGCGAGGGCCGCGGCTCGGTTTGAATATAATTCCACAGGGCATAACTGCCGGTATCCGAAATTTTAGGCAGCGCTCCAAAGCGGTGGCTGTCTTGCAGTTCAGCCCAAACCTCAGCCGGTAACGGCGTCAGGCTGCGGAAGATATAGGTTCGATCCCGGCCGTGGGCCAGCCGGATACCATACTGATCAAGCAGAATGGCGTAGCCTTGTTCGCCAATGGCCAGCCGCTCTACCGGGTTATATAACAGTTCCGGCGAAAGCGTCACCACCACCACGCCGGCCGGCGTTTGGGTATTACCGGTGTAAACCGGCGCGGCCACCCAAATCACGGCCTGCCGGTCAAGCGCTGATAGGCCGGGGTTAGACATATAGATGTGTTTTTGCAGCGCTTCCTCAAAAAAATCGCTGCTGGCAAAGTTTTGGCCCACATAACTGCCCTGGGTGGAGATCAACACCTCGCCGGAGTCATCCAGCAGCAGCACGGCCCGGTAAGCCGGGCTGGAGTCAAGAAAGTTGGTAAAATCGGTTAGGGTGGGGGTAAACAGGGCCGAGCGCTGGTCGGGGCGGGCGCTGACAAACTCTTGAACGGCGCGGGACAGCGCCAGGTTGGCAATGCGGCTGTTTTCGCTTTCAACCAGGGCATCAAGGCTGCGGGCCAGGCCTTGGGCGTCGTTGATTAGGTTGTCGGTTTGCAGGTCTTCAATCTCGCGCTGGTTTTGCCGGCTCAAATCGTAAAACAAAATGGTGATGGCCAGCGTCGCCACCACCAAGATTAAGACAATTAACCGCGTGGCCAGGGAGCGCCGCTGGTGAAACTGGCCCAGATGCGTCAACAGCGCCATCATGGGATTGGCTCCGCCGCCGGGGCTAGCTGGGTTATAACGGTTTGCCAGTTATCATTGGGAAAAAATCCATCCTGGCTGTACGTGCCAACCGGTTGAGGGATGCCATCGTTCATCAGAACAATGGTGACAGAGTGCAGGCCCTCGCCGGTTTCATCGAACCGGTAAACACCTTGAACGCCGGCAAAGGTTGATTGGCGGATGAGATCGTTCAAATCATCGTCGGTGGCGGTGGGATGTTTGGCCAGGATATCGGCCAGCAGATAGACGGCGTCATAAGCCCAGGCCACGTAGGTATCGGGCTCCACGCCAAAGCGCTGGACAAAAGCCGCCTGAAACGTGGCCGCTTTGGCCGAGTCTTTCAAGAAGCCGTCGTTGATGGCCAGGATACCGTCTTGCGCCTCGGCGGCGACATTGTGGGTTACAACCGAGGAGCCGCCGGGCGAGGTAAAGATGGGTACCTCCAAATCCCAGTAGCGGATGGTCCGCAGCAGCCGGCCCACATCGGTTTGATTGGTGCCGTAGATGAGGATCATATCCACCTGGGCCTCGGCTAGCTGCCGGACAAATGGATCGAATTCACTGGTTTCGGTCCGGTAGCTAATGTCGGCGGCTAAGGTGCGCCCGCGCTGGCTCAACTCCTGGCGGATCAGTTCGGCCCCGCCGCTGCCAAAAGCGTCGCTGTCGTAAATCAGGCCGACGCGCTGGGCGTTCAATCGTTCGATGGCGATAGTGACCATCGCCGCCGCGCCTAAACGGTCGCTGGGACGGGCGCGGAAGAGGTTGGCGGCGCCCTGCTCGGTCAGGGTATAATTGGTGGCCCCGATGAACATCGGCAAATGCTGGTGGCGATGTTCAGGCACCATCAAGGTGGCATAGGCCGATTTGAGCGGCCCGAGTAAGGCCACCAGATGATCTTGGGCAATGGCCTGGCGATACTGCTCCAGCGCGATTTGCGGATCGGAGCGGACATCACGCACCACCAGTTCCAGCGGAATGCCGTTGACGCCGCCGGCGTCATTGATCTCTTCCACGGCCAGCCGGGCCGCGCGGATGGTTAAATCGCCAATTTGAGCGCCGGCTCCGGTCACTTCGGTGTGCAAGCCCAGGCGATAGGTTTGGGGGGTGGGCAGTTCGGCGACAACCTCTTGCGGAAAGGTGGTGGCGCTGTCCAGGATGGGGGTGTTGGAATTGCTGATAGGCGTACAAGCAGCGAGAGACAACAGCAGCGGCAGCGCGATCAAGGTTAGCCATCGACGTATCGGACGAGCCAGGCCCCGTTGACTTAAACCTAAAACATTCATTGTTAGGCGCACGTTGCCTCCTCGCAGGGTGCAGTTAAAGGGTGGACATGATTTAACTCAAGTTACCGCCTGGATTTCTAAATCAGGGAGTAGGAAGTAGGGAGTAAGGAGTAGGGAGTAGGGAGTAAGGAGTAAGGGATCAACTTACTTCTTATGTCTTACGCCTTATTTCCCACGTGACTAGGGCTGAAACAGTAGTTTTTTGGGACTTCCTAGGCCCAGAAGCAACTTGGGTTATCTAATTCACGATCTTAATTTCGATAGGTGTTGTTATTTTAATGGGAACAGCAGAGTTGGTCAACAAATTAGCCATCCCGCCAATAGCAGGCCAGATGATTTGCGCCTTGGCTCTAATTAGGCTTCAATTATCCGTGGGTTACTACCCCAACCGAAAACCTATCGGAGGAGCGACAAAGCAAGCTTTGTCCAACAGGAGCGACAAAGCTTGCTTTGTCCAAAAAGATCAAAGCAAGCTTTGATGCTCCAGACTTTTATCTATAAAAGGAATAACCATGTCTTATCGCGTCATCGGCAAACAACCTAACTCAAAAATGTGTCTGGTGTGTGGGTTAAAAAATTCAGCGGGCTTAAAGGCCCATTTTTATGAACTGGAAAACGGCGAGATCGTGGCGCTGTTTACCGCGCAGGAAGAACATCAAAGCTATCCGGGCCGGCTGCACGGCGGTATTGCCACAGCTATTCTGGATGAAACCATCGGGCGGGCTATCCTCACCAAATATGGCGAGATGATCTGGGGTGTCACCATTGAATTTTCGCTTCGCTTCCACCGGCCGGTGCCGCTTAATGAAGAGCTGCGGGTCGTAGGCCGTATTACCAAAGAAACTGAGCGGTATTTTGAAGGGACAGGGGAGATTCTACTCAACAGCGGCAAGGTCGCGGTTGAGGGACACGGCAAGTACGCCAAACTGCCCCTGGAGAAGATTGCCGATTTCGATGAGGCGGAGCAAGAATGGCGCATCGTTCAGCGCGATGATGATCCGGCTGAATTTGAGTTGGGGACGCAAAATGGATAGTGGGTTAGATGGTTGGGTGGTTGTACATCCATTGTTTTTAGCTACCTCATTTAGCGTTTGCCATTGACCTCAGGCGGCCGGCGCTTGAGCAAAAGCACCAGCCGCCTGAGGCGAGGCTAATTTTTGACCACCGTGTACACCTTCGATTGATCGTTGAAGGTAATGGTGTAATTCCCCGCGCCTGCGGTAATCACAATATCGTTGCCGGTCTGGTCGGCGATGCCATCGGGTTCGTTGTCGCCAAAGTTGAGCGTCCAGTCACCGCTGATGTCAAACTTGAAGCGTTCGCTGGCAGCGCTGCCGAAGGTCACATCGATTGACCAAACATTGTCGGCCGTCAGGGTCATCGGCGTCATTGTCCAGGTATTGGGCGTTCCCCGGAAGTAAACCTGGGGATACATCGATGCAAAACCGCCGCCGCCCTGTTTGGTAACGGTGTAGGCTTTGGTCTGGTCATTAAAGGTAATGGTGTAGTCGCCGGGGCCTTCGGTAATGGGAATATCGGCCCCAGCCTGGTCGGCGATGCCGTCGGGCTGGTTGTCGCCGAAGTTGAGCGACCAGTCGCCATTGACGTCAAACTTGAAACGCTCGTTGCCGGCGCTGCCAAAGGTGGGGGTAATGACCCACGTGTAATCGGCGGTGAGCGTCATCGGCGTGGTGCTCCAGGTGTTGGGCGTCCCCCGGAAGTAAATCTGCGGATAGGTCGAGGCCAGGCCGCCGGTTTCGCCATAGCGGTCGCGCACAATGGCGTACGAGTCCCAGGTGTTTTGGTCGGTCAGCGATTTGACCAGTTTGACATACTCGGCGTGGGTCCAGGCCAGGGGGGTGGCGCTGTTGGTGGCTTCGCCGGTGGTGTAGTTATGAGCCGTATTGCTCCCTACGCCATCCCAGACTTGCTCCGGCAGCATCAACCCTTCATTGGCATAATTTTCCAGGGCGCGGACGTAAACATCGCGCAGGGCCGCCACGCCGGCCGCGTCGAGCGCGCCGCCCGCGTTGGCTTTAGCCAGCTCCAATTCAAAATGGCCTCGTTCGCCGGTGAAGAAGGGCCAGACCCGCCCGCGCTGGTCGCCGGCGCTGCCGACGTAATTGCTGCCGTCATCGGTGCGTTCGCCGTAGCCATCGTTGCCGTAGCGCCGCCAGCCGGGGTAGGCGGTGCTGTCGCCGGGGAAGGTAAAGTCGTACTTAAGGCGCAGATTATCCGGCAGCGTCTCATCATCCAATTCCACCAGCGAGTCGAGAATGGCCGGGTTATCGGCTCGTCGAACGCCGTAGCGCACCAACTCTAAGAAACCGGCGTCTAAGACTTCCTTTTCATTGATGGCCGACTTGCCGTTGCTGCCGTTGATATTAGCGCCGTCATTGGGGTCCTCGTTTTGGGTGATACGCAGAAAATATTGACCGTTGTCGTCACCCGTCACGTGAGTACCCGTGGTGGTGAACATGTACGTTTCAATGGTACTCTCAAATTCATCGGCCTTGGTTTTGTACCAGGCCGCCGCGCCGGGGTCGGCGGCAGCGTTCTCGGCGATGTCGGCCGCGGCCAGCAAGCCGGTAATTAGGGCAGCGGTAGTCGAAGGCGAGTAGCCGAACTGCTCTTCCCAGCGTTCCTGCTGAGTACGGGGCGGGGTAATCGTGTCGTTGTTATCCAGCAGGTGGACCTGGCCGCCGTTAGCCAGAAATTCGGCGGCGGGTTTGAGCATTGTATTGTACCAGGTGGTGATTTCACCGTTGGACAGCAGGCCGGCTTGCCACAACTTCCAGCCGAGCATAATCGGCATCGCGGTTTGATCGAGCTGGACCCGATACCACTCCAAAGTTCCGTTTACGGGCGTCTTCTGTAAAAACCAGCCGGTAGCGCCGCTGTTATTGGGCGTATTAGCATCAACTTGAACATGATCGAGATATTCAAAGGAGACTATCGGGGTTTGGGTATCGCCCAAGGCGAGTAAGGCCATCGCCACCTGGTAGAAGTCGCGCGGCCAGACCGCCCGGTAGCCGGTGGCGCTGGCGTCCGCCGAAACCGTATCGCCCCACGGGATCGACAGCGAGGCAATCAAAGCGCCGGCGTTTTCCTTGTCTTCCAAAGATTTCAAAACCATCGCGCTGGCGTAGAGCAGCTTCCCGTCGTCGCCGGTTTGGGGAATCATCGCGGGCAGGTTCGACAGCCCGGCCAGGTAATCTTCCCAGCCGATATTGCCGCCGATACCGTTGTAGCGGTCTAATATGGTGGCGTAACCGTCGGTCAACGTGCCGTCAGCCTCAGTCGTAGCTGCGGCCAAAGAGTCGCCAAAACCGACAACCACGTCAAAGGTCACGCTCTCGCTGTTGAGCGTCGGCAGTTGCGCCGTTAGCGCGACGTTGCCGCCGCCGTCATCGGCCCAATCGAAGGTCCAATCCATTACCCCGTTATCGTTGAGATCGGTATAGCCGTCAGACTGGCCGACAAACCCGGCTGAAGTCTTGATAAACGGCTGGCTGCTCTTGAGGGTCATATAGACACCCTCCCCTTCCCGGGCGCTGAGCGAGTTGTCACTGACAAAGCCGACATCGCCGGAGCCGGTGTTGTTCATATGGGGATTAACCAGAATATAAGGGGTGATGTTGGCCTCGTTGGCGGTAAAGATCACGTGCATAAAGAGCGATTGCCGGTCCGGGTCGGTGAAAATATGCTTTTCAATTTGGTATTTGCCGTCGGGATCGGTATTAATGACCCGGTAAGCCAGCGATAAGGGACGACCGGCGCTGTCGGTGTAAAGATATTCGATCTGGTTGGTGGTATCCACCTTTTCCTCATCGAAAAAACCATCGCCGGTAACTAAAAATTGCAAGTCTTTGATTTGGGCTTCGTGAATCTGGCCAAAGGCGGTCTCGGTCACAATGCCCTGAGCCAGAGAGAACCAAACCTTAGAGATCGGGCCGCTGGGGCCGGTGTCGCTGTAGAGTTTATTCTGATACTGCTCATAAGCCGTGCCGATGCCCTGTTTACCGGCATAGCTCCACGTTGAGGGCGCTCCCGGTACTCCAAACGCCCCACCGCCGCCGGTCGCCAGCGCGTGCGTCGGGCCGATTAGGCTGAATAGAGACAGAAGTAGACTAACAGTGATGAGCCTTTTGTAATTCATTTGTCAATTCCTCTCCAAAAATAAGCTTTGGGCGACCGAGTTGGCTTTCATGGACCAAGCCAGTTTTGTCGCTCCAATATATGACCAAGCAAGTTTTGTTGCGCCAACATAGGGCTAAACAAGCTTTATTGCGCCGATATATTGACGTTCAGGCTGCACGGGGAATAAGGGGAGAGACTGGCGGGTCAAACCCGAATTAGACGCAAGTCTTAATGATTAGGCTAGTAAGGGACAAACGGAGATATTAACGCTTTACGACTGACCTTTTTTACGGCGAACAATTTCGTGCATAATATCATCGAGTATCTCAAGCACATCGATATTATCATCGGCGTCAACAAAGGTGTAGCGCTGTGGCTTTTGGTTGGGATTGTCAGGATAGATGGCCAATTCATACTCTGAAGCATCAACCATTTGGGGATTTGGTTTGGCCGCTGCGGCGGCCGCCAAGTTTTTTCGGGTTAAAGTGGTTTGAATTCGCCGGACCAGTTCTTCAGGCAGATCAGTCAGGTCGATCTCGCCTTGCAGGGTGATACCCTGGCCGGTTAGGACTCGTAAAAAAAATTTCATAGGTTATGGTGATCTACTCCATTGAGCCGGTGACTGGCCCTTTTACTTCCAAAGTGACAGACCAGTCACCTGAATAGATATTACAAATCTACGCCGACCAGCTTCCAGGCCCGTCGGGTAAACGCCACTTCCATACTGCGAGCCCCAAAGCGCTCGCGAGCTACTTCCACCGTTTTATCGGCCCAATTATTAAATGTGGCTAGCGGGTTGTTGATCACTTGCATGGTATCGTACCAGATTTGGCCCGCTTTTTCCCAGGCATAGCCGCCCAAATATTGGGACAACAGATAAAAAGCGTGGTTAGGAATGCCGGAGTTAATATGAACCCCCCCGTTATCCGATGAGGTGTTTAAATAAAAGTCCATATGGTAGGGTTGAGGATCTTTACCCAAAACCGTGTCTTCATAAGCCGTGCCGGGCGCTTTCATCGAGCGCAGCGCCAGACCATGAACGTCCGGCCCCAGAATACCTTGACCGATAAGCCAATCGGCTTCGGCGGCGGTTTGCCGCAGGGCATACTGTTTAGACAGGCTGCCAAAAACATCGGCAAAGCTCTCGTTGAGAGCGCCGGCCTGGTCTTTATAGGCCAGCCCGCCGGAATATTGGACCACGCCATGAGATAGTTCGTGGCCAACAACCGATGCTTCGACAAAAGTTTGAAAAAGGGTGCCATCGCCGTCACCATAAGCCATCTGGCTGCCGTTCCAGAAGGCGTTGTTATAGCGCCGCCGGTGATGGACGGTCGAGACGATAAGCAATCCCTGGCCGTCGAGCGAATTGCGCCGGTAGACATCAAGGTAAAGATTGTACACGTCGCCAGTGAGATCATACACCTGGTTAACGACCGGATCGTCAACCGGGTCTTCGCCTTCGGACCGAACAAGGGTTCCCGGCAAGGAGGCTCGCCTGCCGCCGTCATACACTTCTCGACTTACGGCCGGAGCTACGCCCATAGCCAAGACAGGGGCGCCCATAAACGAATCAGGGGGGGTGGCTTCTTCCCGTTCTTCTCGTATCTCGGTGGCCTGTTTGGCCAGGGCTTCCGCCATTTTTCGCTGATCTGCATCGCCGCGCATTTTAATCGCATCGACGACGTGGGGAGGTAAAATACATTGGATAGGATGGCAACAGCCATAGTGAGGTTTCATTCTTACTCCGCTCTTCCGCTAATGTGGTTTTTTGGCAACTAAAGATCTTATAGGTTTTTAGCGCAGATGCGGCCTAAAAGCCATCCCCAACAGGATGGTTCTTTAAGCCCAAAGTTATTCCGAAACCTAATGAGACCTGGTTAGGTAATCTAATTATACCTCAATCAGACCAATTTTTCTATGATCTACAACACACCTGAAGTGTGCTATAGGTCACACTTTTTTGCACCAGAACAAACAGACACGGCTTACGCGGTTCCAAAGATGACAGTCACTTAAATACGCTAAATCGACCTGTTTGGACCACTCCGAGGCTAATTTATTGACAATAAGTGACTGTCACCTGGGTTTTTGCGTAAGTCCTGACGGAGCAAGATAAAACGATAGAAAATTCAGCGGTTTATCTCCGGCTATCAACAGCGGGGCATTAGCCTGCGCTGCTGTTTTGAGCTTCCTAAGTCGTTGCAATCTCCATCGGCTTGCAGTACAATTCGAGATATACTCCACGGTGTTGAACGGGAAGAAATAATGAGTTTTTCCGAACGGTGGCAAGCTCAACTCAACGACTCGCTGATTGAATGTGCCAAATTGGCCGCAGCCAACAACAAGATTGATGTCAAGTATGAACTGCTGATTGTCGGGATTTTTTGGCCTGTCCGGTAGGCTATTCGAGATTTTGATGCTGAAGCGATCGCCTGCGCCAACCAAATTGCCGGTGATCGGGCTAAGCCTGTGCTGCCAATGATTCAAGAATGGGGCGACGATCCGTTGACCGTGGCCCAGTCATTAGCGTCGCAGGGGGTACGCCGGGGTGAGGTCAGCAAGGCCCTCAACCAATTTGTGGTCTATTTCGATGCCTTTACGGCTTTTCGCCAAACAGTTAGCCAGCCAAATCCGGACAGCGGCCGCCGCTCCCGCTCAAGCGGAGCCACCGCCACCCCCAACCAAAACACCGCGTGTATTAATTTTCGCCTTAAATCAGGATGGCGCCACCTTAACCAACGAAATTCACCAACGGCTTCTATCCGACTGCGCCTGGCTCCCTGATGGCCGGCAATTAATAGCTGTCGGTCCACGAGGTGTTTATTTTCTTGAGTCGAATTTGTAAATGATGAGTTGAGGTTTTATTCCAATGAAGTCAAAAAAGGATATTAAGAGAGAATACAAAGAAAGAGAAAAACAGGCCGGTATCTTCCAAGTGAAAAACACTAAGAATGGCAAAATATTGCTTGGCAGCAGCCTGAATCTTGATGGGCCATTGAATGCCCATAAATTTATGCTCACTGTTGGCTCACATCGTAACAAAGCGCTTCAACAGGAATGGGATGAATACGGTCCGGATCCGTTTGTTTTCGAAATTTTGGAAGTAGTGAAGGTCAGGGACGATCCAAATTTCAATGTCAGCGATGAGTTGACTCTGCTCGAACAGATCTGGATCGAGGAACTTCATCCTTTTGGTGAGAACGGTTACAATACCAATACAAAGATTCGGCAAGCTTAATAAGACAAATGTAAGCACATTTTCGTAAAGTGCTATCAATGGCTAGCCATATGCTCATATTATGAGCTGTTCAAAGCTGATTGAGAATTTGGGGGAGATAGTTAAGCAGATATTCGAGGTCTGATTGGGTAGTTTGCAGGCCAAAGCTGAAACGGATGATGCCATAGCGTTCGGTGTCAACACTTAGAGCGCTAATAACATGGGAAACACTGCGACTGCCGGCGCTACAAGCCGAGCCGGCCGAAACGTAAACACCAATCTGGTTTAAGCTTAGCAGCAAGGATCCGCTATCGATATCAGGAAAGCCAACGTTTAGATTATTCGCCAACCGATGTTCAAGCGAACCGTTTACGATCACATCGGGTACAATTCTTTGTAATTCGGCCAAAAAGAAATTTCTTAGCCTCAACAGCCGTTCATTTTCCCGTTTCATCTCGGTATGTGCCAGCCGGGCCGCGTGACCTAAGGCTATTATGGCGCCGACATTTTCGGTGCCGGCACGCAGCCCGAATTCTTGTCCACCTCCATGAACAAGGGGAGTAAGCGTAATAGATTTATCAACAAACAAAGCGCCGACACCTTTAGGCGCATAAATCTTGTGGCCTGACATCGACAAGAGCGAAATCCCTAATGATTTAGGACGCAGTGGGATTTTGCCAAAACCTTGAACGGCATCGACCATAAACGGCACACCCGCTGCCTGGCAAATCTGACCAATTTCAGCTAGGGGATTAATAACCCCAATTTCGTTGTTAGCTGCCATAATCGAAACTAGAAGTGTATTTGGGCGAAGATGATCTTTCACTACCTGAGGTGAAATATGCCCATCTGGTTCAATGCGTAAGTAAGTGACTACGAAACCAAGCTGCTGTAAAAACTCGAGAGTCCGCAGCACGGATGGATGCTCGATTTCACTCGCGATAATATGTCCCTTATGGGCCAAATGCTGAAAAGCTAACCCCTTCAAAGCCAAATTATTCGCCTCGGAACCGCTACCGGTAAAAATAATCTCTTCGGCAGAGACGCTTAAACAATCAGCCAGTTGACGGCGAGCTTTATAAACGAGATCGTAAGCGTGTTTACCTAGCGTGGTACTACTGCTGGCGTTGCCAAAACCTACGGAGTCAGATTGATATCGACTTAAGACTTGAACAATCTCCGGTCGTAGCGGAGTAGTGCCGTTATAATCCAGGTAGACCTGCTGCGCATTGTCTACCGCTATTGAAACAAACGGTTTACAGCCCTTATCGGCGGAGTAGATCGGAATACCGACCCAGGTGTAAACCGAGTTAAGTCCATAAGGAAAAAGTTGTTCGATGGTTTCTTTGGTAACGCCAGTGTGTCGTTTGATGTTTTGATAGAGCGGTCCAACTCGATTTTTTTCGTAAAAGCTGTAGGCGTACTCTAAGACCCGAAGATGTTCATCAGTTAGGGCCGTGCCGGTGGTGATGGACATTTGGTTGATTAGAGTTTTTACCAGGTTGTTCATAAGTCGGCTACGCCTGGGTAGAGGGGGAATGGATAGCCAGTTCTGGAGGCGACCATTCCTTGGGCCACTAATTCATAGAGATGAAATGGGAAGCCAATCCCTAGACGATTGGCTTCGTATTGGGCAATTAATCGAGCCCCCAAACAGTAGGTCGAAATATTAATTTCTTGGGTGAGATAGGGGCGAACGATCAAGTCAGAATTTACCACACGTAACCCGCCCATACTAGCATTCACTCGGCAACCGGTTTGATATTGATAGGCTTGAATCAAGCGGGCTAACTCTACCGGCCTCACACTACAGACAACCACATCAGGGATGAGATCAACCTCTTCAAAATCTAAGTCATAAAGAAAAACACCTTTCATTACCGCTGGTTGGATGGCGGTCATCTCACTGACCGCCTGTCTAGCTGTAACAACATCTGTAAAGCGGCCGCTATCTTCGGGGCCAAATAGGCCAAATTCGGGGCGACCAGCGGCCCGATGAGCATACACCCGACCGGCGGTGAAATCTTTAGGTGTAGGGGGTTCAAATGTCTCGGCTAATCCTGATTGGACTTGCATCAAGTCAGTATAAACCCTAGGGCCGCATAGCGGAGCAGCTTGTTCCTGGTCAACTAACCCTAAGCTAATAGCAGCCGCTACACAGCCAATATTGTCAAGAGTGAGTAAAACCGCGTCACCAAGCGAGGCTTGTTTGGCGGCCTGACAACTAGTGAGCGTAATACCAATGGGTTGATGAGCTAAAACCGGGTCTGGAATGGGATCATCGTGTCGATAAAACTTGACAGCGGTAGTTGGAACACTCAAATTATCAACGCCCATAGCATCAATTATCTGCTGGTACAAATGTTTGAGCGTGCTCATAAATTATCTCCCGGTCTTAGTTGAACAACTGTTTATCATTCAGCAATATCTTAAGATCCCCTTTGGCTTTGTAGTACCCTAAAATGTATTTGGCGTCAACACCGTGCCCAATGGAACTGGCGTCATCAATATCTTTGGCTTCGATATCAACCACTTCGGTAACTGAACTAACTACAATCCCCACCGGCGTCACGCCACTAGAACTGGCCACCTCCAGCACCACTATCCGGGCCTGTTGATCATAATTACCAATGCCTAAACCTAACTTTTGGGTTAAATCAACTACCGGTACAATTTCACCCCGAACATTGATTACGCCTTTGACGTAGTCGGTGGCGTGAGGGACAATGGTAATAGGTCTCATCTTAATAATTTCTCTAACGCCAAGCACATCTAACCCATATTCGCCGTTACTGGTATTAAATATCAGATATTTGCCCTCCAAATTTAGGCTGGCCTTAGAAACACGAGTAGTGGCCTGCCGATTGTTCGTATTATTAAGAATATCGGATACATTGCGAAGTACAGACTTACGTGGGGGAGTATGTTTGCAGGCAATTTCAGCAAAACGAGTATCGACAAACTCTTCAAGGTTGACCAGTGTGCCCAGACCCATTTCTTGTACCATGTATCGCTGAATTTTGTCCAGGTCTTCGATAACGGGGAATAAGTCGCCAGTTTTGATGCCCTGATCTTCTTTAAGGACATCGCGTAAGACGGCCTCCCGTAATCCCAAGCTGCCGGTCGGGTCCAGGAAAGGAACGCCGATTGCAGCCGAAGTTTCTGGCTTCTGTTCGATAAATTGACCGGCTTCAACCAGCATATTGACTAATTCCTGAATAGCATCCGGGTATTCCGACACAATTTCATCCCGCACCGCGACTACGCAACAGGGATGGTTCTCCCACAACTCGCCGGATAGAAAGGTTAATTCGGCAATTCCTTCGGCAATGGCTTTGGTGCCAATCGGTTCAGCGACTAGATAGCCGCCAGCTTGAGGATTAGTAGCCAGGTATTCCGGCATTTGGATCGGCGGAATTACTTCTAAGAATACATCGAAGTCGCCGCGGCCTTCAAAGCCGGGGCGCAGCCCCAACCCCCGCAAAAACATGTGAGAGAGCATATGATGGATTGACATCTCATGCGGAATGTAAAATGTTTTGTTCTTAAAATTTTCGGCTATCACTTTGCCTTCGCCTTCAATACGCTTACGGACAAAGATGCTGCCATTTTTATGGGCCAGTAGCACCAGTTTGATCGGCACACCAAAGCTATACAGATCCATAGCGATCGGGGCTAAAATAAAAGCGACATCAACCTCGCCGGTTTCTAGCGATTTCTGAACAGGATTCCAACTGGACATACAGACCGTTTCTAATTCGAAATGGCGAGGATTGAGCTTATTGGATTTAATGAGATGCTTTAAAACGCCCAAACTAAGGTGATCGGTGATTTGGATATGGGCAACCTTAAGCTGAAGTTTACCCGAGGCAGCGCGGCGGGGACGAGCCTGAGCCGCCGCGGCTTTTTCGGCTTTTTTGTCTTTGTCAAAAATTTGCTCAAGCAGCGCCACCAATTCTTTGGCAGCAAACGGTTTGGTGATAAAATCAGTAACACCGGCTTCGGTTGCTTTAGCAACCTGTTTCTTTTCGCCACGAGCGGTAGCCATAATAAAGGGAATATTTTTAGTTTTTTCATTGGCGCGTACCCAAAGCAGTAGTTCATAGCCATCTTTATCGGGCATGTTCCAATCGCTGACAATAACATCGATGCGCTCTTCTTGCTGCAGTCGTTCAATAGCATGGTTGCCATCTTCAGCTTCGACTACGTTTTTGAAACCCAATTCAGTTAAGCCTTTCCGAGCCGAACGGCGAACGAAATTGGAGTCCTCAACTAATAGAATTTTCATGGATGTATCGATAGTCATAGTATATCTCTCCGGTTTGATAAAATTAATCCGATACATTTCTATTATCGTCACAATCTGAAATTTCTGCGTAAAAAGTGCGTTAAGATTTTCAAGTTAAATCGCTATATCCTACGTATCGGCTAAGCGTAAAGTTTGCATACAATGAACCAATTTTTTGAGTACCTCATCACTGTTCTGGCTAAGTTTGGCGGCGGTGCTGGCGGGCCGCCAAATGAATTAGTTCGTTTTGGGTTGACCACAATATTCTTTGCCGTACTTCTCTATGTCGCCTGGTCACGACAGCGCCAGGGCGACCATCCGCGTGAAAAGTTGTTGGTCTGGGGCTTTGGTCTAGGGTTGGGGCGTGAGTTCTTTATGTTCATTATCGCTTCATTGATCGTCGCCGGGGTGATTGAGCCGGCTAAATTGGAAATATTCTTTCCGCCGCTCGAACACGTCCTGCGGAGCGTGGCCGTCGTGTTCATTGCCGGGGCTTTTCTACGATATATCTTGAGCGATACCTCGATCTCTCGTCGCTATTTGCAAGTTTGGATCAGCGTGACCGTTGCTTGTTATCTGATCACCTTTTGGCCTTGGGCTCAGGCTGTCGCTGCCAACCCCGAGCTAAAGTTTGGGATGTATTGGGGCGATTGGGTTTTTCGTATTGTCGGCGTCATTTCATTAGCCATCCCGATTGTCCTCTTAGCACGGAGTAAAGGCTGGCTGCGAAATGTCGTCATCATAGCGATTGCCTGTTTTTTCTTGGATGATTTTCTGATGCTTTTCAATCTGGCGACTCACGAAACTTATGCAGAAATCTATGGCCCGATCCGCCATAATTTGCACATTTGGGCTATTCCGTTATTGGGATATGTGTATGTCAAAGAGCAGTCTAGTGAACTGAAGCAGAGCAAGAAAGCCTTGCAGACGTACTCCGAACAATTAGAAGACATGGTCGAAACGCGTACCGCCGACCTTTCGGAGACTAATATCCGGCTAACCCAAATCCAAACTGATCTACACCGGCGGGTTGATCAATTGGCGGCGCTCAATGAGGTGGGGGCTGCTCTTACCTCCACATTAGAGCTAGGCCAGGCCATCAGCCGTATTCTGGAAGAGCTAAGGAAGGTTGTGCCTTACGACAGCGCCTCGGTGCAAATATTGAAGGAGGGCTGCCTGGAAATTGTGGGTGAATATGTCGATGAGAGAACATCAAAAAACCCCAACGAGGCTATTGGGATACAATTTCCGGTGCCGGGCGACAATCCCAATTCCGTTGTCATTGAAACCCGCCGGCCTTATTACCTGCCCAATGGTCCGGCTGAGTACGCTATTTTTTTAGAAGATATTCACTCCCCCATTCAATCGTGGTTGGGCGTGCCCTTAATCACGCACAATCGGATGATCGGCATCTTGGCTCTGGACAGCTATACGCCGAACGACTTTAATGAAGAAACCATCAGCCTGGCCTCTACTTTTGCCGGTCAGGCCGCTATCGCCATTGAAAATGCCCGACTATTTGAGTCAGCGCGTCAGGCCCAGGAGACGGCCGAGATTGCCAGCCAGGCTAAAAGCACCTTTTTAGCCAACATGAGCCACGAACTCCGCACCCCGCTGAACGGTATTTTAGGTTATGCTCAAATTCTCAATCGAGACCCGACCCTGACGACCGCGCAAAAAGATGGTCTGAACATAATTTACAATAGCGGGCAGCATCTGCTGACTCTAATCAATGATGTGCTCGACCTGGCCAAAGTCGAGGCCAATCGCCTGGAACTCACCCCTGCCCCGCTGAATTTACCCGCCTTTCTGGCTGACGTAGCCGCCTTGATGGGTATGGCCGCCCAACAAAAAGGGTTGCAGTTTATCTACCAGGCTGACTCTAACCTACCCGCCTTCATTCAGGCCGACGAAAAACGTCTGCGGCAAGTCCTCCTCAACCTACTCGGCAACGCCGTCAAATTTACCGAAACGGGCCGGGTTACGCTGCGGGTCAATGAAAAAGCGAATAGCAAACTAATGAATGCTAAACCAGAGCCTGCCATTCTCCATTCTACATTCTGTATTCTCCTTTTTGCTGTGCAAGACACCGGCCCCGGCATCCCCGCCGACCAGCAGAAAAAGATCTTCCAACCCTTCGAACAGGCCGGCGACAGCCGGCAGCGGGAACAAGGCGCCGGTCTGGGGCTGGTCATCAGCCAACGATTGGTTGGACTGATGGGGGGTAAGATACATGTAGCGAGTCCGCCGCAAACCAGACTACTTGCCAATGAAACCGTTGGCACGCGCTTTTGGTTCGAGGCTCGTTTTCCAGTAGTTGAAGCCGTTGCACCAATAAAGACCCCCGCTCAGCAGTTGACGGGCTACGAGGGCGCACGCCGGCGCGTTCTGGTGGTGGATGACAAAAGCGACAACCGCCTGGTGTTGCTCAACCTGCTAGAACCGCTGGGGTTTGCGGTTGACCTGGCCGAAAATGGGCAGAAGGGGTTGGATAAAGCCGGACAAACCCAACCCGACCTGATCTTTATGGATTTGGTCATGCCGGTGATGATGGGCTTTGAAGCGATAACCGCCCTGCGGGAAACGCCGGCCCTGGCCGATATTCCGATCATTGCCGTCTCAGCCAGCGCCATGTACATGGACCAGGCCCACAGCCGGCGCATCGGCTGTGATGATTTTTTGGCTAAACCCGTCGAGGCTGATAAACTATATGGTCTACTACAGCGTTACCTCAACCTGGCCTGGATTTATGACGATAATCAGCGCCAAGACCCCCGCCAGTCTGTAAATGTCAATTTCGATTCGTCCGAAATAACCCCGCCCCCACAAGCTGAACTGGAACTCCTGTATGAATTGGCTCGATTAGGCAATATGCGCGGCCTTCAGGCACAGGCTCAAAATTTAGAAGCCCTGGCCGAGACCTACCGTCCATTTGCTCAAACTTTACACACCCTGGCCGAAGCGCTCGAGGATGACAAAATTATGGCCTTGCTAGAACAATATTTGGACTCTTATGAAACAGCGTATCCTGATCATCGATGATAATGTCACCAACTTAAAAGTGGCCATCGATACCCTGGAAAGCTATGCTTACGAGGTATTGATGGCTCGGAACGGTCAGGGTGGCTTTGCCCGGGCCAAAATTGGCCACCCCGACCTGATTCTGCTCGACATCAAAATGCCGGATATCGATGGCTACGAGGTCTGCCGGCAGCTCAAGGCCGATGAACAAACCCGCCAGATCCCGGTCATTTTTATCAGCGCCCTGCATGAAGTGTTTGATAAAATGACGGCTTTCTCCATTGGCGGGGTCGACTACATCACCAAACCCTTCCAAACCGAGGAGCTGCTGGCCAGGGTCAAAACGCATCTAGAACTGCGTCGCTTGCAACAAGAATTACAACATGCCAACGAAACATTGGAAGAAAAAGTGCGAGACCGAACAGCCGAACTGGCCGAAGCCAACACTCAGCTTCATTCCGAAATCGAGCGGCGCAAACGGCAGCAGCAGGAAAAAGATCGCCTTTTTACTGTGGTCAGCGAGCAGAGTGACCAGCTCCGCCACCTGACCAGCCTGCTCATCCAAGCCCAACAGTCCGACCGGCAAGGGCTGGCTATCGATTTGCACAATGAGATTGCTCAAAAGATTGAACAAGTCCAATCGACCGTGACCATGGCCCAACAGTTGTTGAGCGCTGATAACCTGACCCTGGTGGCCGATCACTTAAAAACCGCCGCCCAGGTCTTGGCCCAAATGGAGCAGTATATTACCCAGATCACCGGCAACTTACCCCAACCGACCCCCCAGGAGCAAGACGTGAGTGAAAATCCGCTGGTCAAATTGAGCGGACGAGAACGGGAAGTCTTGCAACTGGTGGCTCAAGGGAAATCCAACCACGAAATTAGCGACCTGCTCAACGTCTCGGTTGGTTCGGTCTACACCTACAACCGGCGCATCAAAGATAAACTCGACCTACGCGACCTGCCCAGCCTGATAAAATTTGCGATGGATCACAATCTGTTGGAATAGGTCGAATAGACGCATTTGAGAACAAGTTTTGCAGGATAAGTCAGCAACTTGTCCACGGTTTTCAGGCTCGGCGTTGTCCCCAAGAGCCTATCCCTCTCCTCTCATAAAAACAGCCTCGGTGGCACTCACCGGGCTATTTTATTAGGCCGCCCCCCAATCACTCATCCCTGATCCCCAAATCTCAATTTGTCTTAATTGTATGACAAAACTGTTCAAAACGTGGGACAGACAAACCCGGCGAATTTTGTTATCCTGGTAAATGTAAATTTATTTTTAACAACGACATCGTTGTTAAAAGGAGGAACAAACAATGAACAAATTAGGCCATTTACTGCTCGGGATCAAAACAACGCTGCCCTCTTTTCACCCTCTCAACCCAACAGTCTCACCGTTAAGCCCATTTACCAATCCGGAGGACCCGCTCAGCGCCGAGATTCAGCGGCTGGAGGAACTATCGACCCAAGAGGCGTTACGGTTAAAACATGACGCGCGCCTCCCAAAATCGATGGCTCCGCTCACGCCCCACCAAAAAATTATGGATTTAGCTGGTTAATGAAAGGAAATCCCCCGATAACCGTCCTACCTTAGAGACAAGGCTACTCGATTAAGAAAAACCTTAATTTGAATGAGCTAAGAAAGGAACCCTTATGAAAATCTTAGCCGTAAAAATCATTTTTATTCTATCCGCACTTAATTAGGACTTACGCCGTTGGGTATAACGAATCGGGTGACAGTCACTTTTGGCCGAAAATGAACGTCCATTTAGCCCAAACCGGTCGATTTATCACACCCAAGTGACTGTCACCTTTTGAACTGCGTAACTCATATTAATTACGAAATTTATGAATAGCAAACATTTATTATTCCGGCCTATCGACTAATAGCCTAATCACGACCAATAAGAGGATATTATGATAACAACAAAAGACTTTTCTACTATCTACGCCGACTATGCCTTCTTCGAAGCTCACTCGACAGAAGCCCACGCCGATGTAGAAGGCTATCTGCCCTTTCTGCGCCGGCGTCTCAAAACCGAGGCAGCCCTGCGCTGGCTCGATTTAGGGTGTGGCTCTGGTAACTTCACCAGCAAACTCTTAACCAGGCTGCAAGCCCCACCTGAGCATCTGCACTTAACGCTGGTAGAGCCGGATGCCGGTTACCGGCAAGAAGCCCAAGCCGCTTTACAGCGCTTCACCACCAATACCATCAATGCCTGGTCAACTATGCCCACGACCATATCGCAGCGGTATGATCTGGCTCTGGCCAATCATGTACTCTACTACGTGCCGGATCTCTGCGGCGTAGTCGAGCAGATTGTCCACAGGTTAAAACCCAGAGGTCGCTTCCTCATCGCCATGGCCGGGCGCGATAATACGTTGGCTCACATCTGGGAGTCCAGCCATCCTTTACTCGGCCAACCGCTGCCCTATCACACCGCCGAAAATCTGGAGGAGGTCCTCGCCTGGCTGGGCTATTTCTATCACAAACAGCGCATCGACTACATCGTGCGCTTTGCCGACTCGGAGCAGAACCGGCTCCATCTGCTGCGTTTTATATTCGCGGATCACTTCGATGAACGCTATCGCCGGCAGTTGCTTCACCTCTTGCAGCCGTACCAGACAGCCGGCGACATCGTGATCCAGACCCACCACGAGCAATATCAAATTGTCCCGATTCTATGACAAAACTGTCCTGATCGTGCGACAGACAAGCCCGCTAAAATTTGGTATCCTTTTTGTAACTGCTCAGGCATGTCATTGCGGAGCCGAAGGTGGAGAAATCCCTACAACGTTCGGTTGCCAACACCCTTCTGAAGGATTTCTCACTCCTTCGTCGCTCGAAATGACATGAGGGCTGAGGCGTTACAGATAGCTTATAAATACAGGAGACGACGATGACAATCAAAACTTTATCATGTCAGGTGATCAAACCCACCCACAGTTACAAAAGTAAACAAGCCGTAACTTATCTGGGCGGAATTTCGGCGGAGAATACCGGAGCCCAGGCCATCTGCTTGCATTTGACCATCATTCCGCCCGGCCAGCATGCCAAAGCCCATCTACACCACAATCATGAAACCGCCATTTACGTCCTGCACGGCCAAGCCCATATGTGGTACGGCGATCAACTATCCGAGCATCTCACTGTTAGCGCCGGCGAATACCTGTACATCCCCGCCGGGATGCCCCATCTGCCCTACAACCCCAGCGAAACCGAAGCCGTCACTGCGCTGGTCGCCCGCACCGATCCCAACGAACAGGAGAGTGTAGTTTTGTTACCAGAGTTGGAGGCTTTTGCCACCAACCCACCCCCAACCGTAACCGCGACCACGCCGCCCCAAACCACAACACCGGCGCCGACAACCACCGCACGCACCCGGGTTACGTGGGGCCAAAGTTATACCCTCTAATCACGAGCGAATCCCCTGTTTAATACCTATTTATTTTATAAGGAGAGATCAAATGAACTTCATCAAAGCCATCATCGAAAAAGCCTGGCGATCCGGTACTCTCATTGGCCTGGCTTCCTGCGCCTTAGTTCCCTGCGGCGAATTTTGGATTGAGTTTGCAAATGATGCAGAAATACAGGACTGACGCAATTCCTAAATAACTGCCCAAGAATAAGTCAGGGATTTCGGTGGGAGATTGGAGACAAGGCGACAGGAAGATTTTAGTCGCTTCAATCGCCTTATCTCCCCATCTCTAATCTCCTTATCAGTGGCATTGGGGAAGTTATTTAACAATTATTCCTAAATCGACCCCATGTCAACGACTCAAAGGCTGAAAGTGACGGTCACCCGGTTTTTGCCTTAGTCCTGAAGTCGCGTAAAATGACGGCTCAAGCCAGATAATTAACCAGGAGGATTGACCGATGAAAATAGCCGTTGCCAGCGATGAAAAAACCCATCTAACCGACTTTGTCGTTGACTATTTAGCCCAACACGGCCACGAGGTTGCCCTGTACGGCCCGCTGGCCGATGATAATCTGCCCTGGACGCTGGCCTCCGAAAAGCTGGCCGATGCCGTGGCCACGGGCGCGTCTGACGAAGGCGTGCTGTTTTGTTACACCGGCACCGGCGCCTCAATCGCCGCCAACAAAGTCCCCGGCATCCGGGCCGCCCTGTGCGGCGACGCCCAAACCGCCCAAGGTGCGCGCTGGTGGAACGACGCCAATGTGCTGGTCATGAGCCTGCGCGCCACCTCGCCGGAAGTGGCCCAGGAAATTCTTGAGGCCTGGTTTTCGGAAACCGTCCGCCCCGATGAGATCGCCACCATCGGCCATTTGAAAGACATCGAAGCCCGCCACAAATAGTCGATTCCAAACTCAGAATCGACTGACCGATACGTCGATTGGTCGATTCCAAACTCAGAATCGATTGATCGATACGTCGATCAGTCGATTCCAAACTCAGAATCGACTGATCGATACGTCGATCAGTCGATTCCAAACTCAGAATCGATTGATCGATACGTCGATCAGTCGATTCCAAACTCAGAATCGATTGATCGATACGTCGATCAGTCGATTCCAAACTCAGAATCGATTGATCGATACGTCGATCAGTCGATTCCAAACTCAGAATCGATTGATCGATACGTCGATCAGTCGATTCCAAACTCAGAATCGATTGATCGATACGTCGATCAGTCGCCGTAGACCTCCTGAGTACCCTTCGCATCCTGCGATTACTTCATTGCCCACAGATAAACATTCGCGTCCGTACCGCCGGAGGCCAGCCACTGCCCGTCCGGGCTGAACGCCAGCGCGCGGATGAACCCGATGGAACTCTTGAAGCGCTGCACGGACTCCCCCGTATCCGGTCGCCACAGCCGGGGCGCTGAAACCGGTTGTACCACCTCGCCGCTGCCCGTTTGATCATCCACGCCGCCGGAAGCCAAAATCGTACCGTCCGGTTTAAAGGCCACGCTGGAGGTCCCGCCCGAATGTCCCTCCAATGAAACAGTTATCTCACCGTCAGGGAGATGGAGCAGGTTAATACCGCCCCTGCGTTGACACGAGGCGATAAGCTGGCCGTCGGGGCTAAAGGCCAGGGGACACAGGCCCGGGTCGGGATCGGCTATCGTCGTCACCACCTGCCGCTCGGCCACCGACCACAGGTCAATTTGGCCGTCTTGACTGCGAGTGGCCAACATCTGACCATCGGGACTAAACGCCACCTCCGGCTCACGATTGGGCATGCTGAACAGCAAATGACCATCCGCCACGTCCCATAACCAGACCGTATCGACCCCGGCTGAGGCCAAGTACTGCCCATCGGGACTGAACGCGACGGCCCGAACGCCTTTGGCCACGCTCTTAGGATCGGTCGGATTGGTTGGCTGCGACCAGGAGGCAAGCCGTTCTCCATCCGCCACGCGCCACAGTTGGATCTGATTGGTTTGACTGCCTGTGGCCAAAGTTTGGCCATCGGGACTAAAAGCCACGCTCCAGACGGTCTTATTATACTCCGCCGCCAGGGTCTGGCTGAGCTGCATTTCCGGTAAATGCCACAGGGTTAGCGAGCCTTTGGCGTTAGGATTGCCCGCCGCTACGGCCAGCGTGTGGCTGTCGGGGCTGAAAGCTAGAGAAACAACCAACCCCTCTATTGGCACGGTAGCCGCCGGCTCCAGGGTTGATGGAGCGGCGTTCTTTGGTCCGGTTGGGGCCAAAAGGGTCGGGCGAAGCCACAGCAGCAGAGCCAACAGCCCTAAGCCGCCGCCTATCGCCCAATAAATCACCGATTTCTGGTTTCGTCGCATAAGAAATTATCTCCAGGGCTTACGTAGTCCGTAGAACAATTGGCTAACTTGTTCCTAACGCCAATAATACTGGCGGCTCGCTCTTGCGATTAAATTTAGCAGGGTTAATGAAAAGGTCGATGGTTTGGTCAAACTTATTTGTGTGGAAAGCACCCTCCACAACCGGACTTAAAGCCCCCTTTCTCCTACACCTACTCGGGGGCTCATCCGCAGCGTCGTCTTCCGGGTACGTTGGTTATGACCTCAACCGGGGCATCGGGTTGAGCCGGGCCGGCTGAAAGCAATCAATATGACTTTAAGTATAGTCGATTTTGATAGGGTCGGCAATAGGTACTCAGGTCCGTCGCAGCTCGCCCTGACAAAAAATCGATATTGCAGTAAAATGATGAGGTTAGCTATCCCTCCCAACGAACAAATAATGGCTCACAAGGAACAGAGCAAGGCCCCAGCAATCCATGTACGATATTCTGAAAGAAATTCACGGCAGGAACCTAGTGCGCCCTATCGAAACCTTTAAGGCAGTTTACGCCGGCATAATCCTCATCGTCTTACTGCTGGCGGGGTGTGGGACAACGGAAACGGTCACAACACCCTCGCCGCTACCCTCAACGCCGACATCGGCGATCTTGACCTCGACGACATTATCAAACCCGACATCTGCACCGACAACCTTGACTTCGACCACGGCGGTAACAACCGAGCCGCCGTTAACCGCCACCGTCGAACCAGCAGCGGCTACCGTTCCCTCCGTCCCCGATGGCTTGAGCCTGCCGCCCGATTACACCATCGAACTAATCGTCAGCGATTTGCGCGGGCCCACCCAGATGATCCGGGGACCGGACGGGCGATTATGGCTGGCTCAGCTCAACGGCCGTGAAAATGACGGAACCGGCCAGCTTTTAGCCATTGACTTAGCCACCGGCGAGCGCCAACGGCTGTTAGCCGATCTTTTCAAACCCACCGGCCTGGCAATTATAGGACAGGCGGTCTGGATCGCGGCCGGGCGAAATCTTTTGCGGGCTTCGCTGCTCGACACCGGCGCAATCGGCCCGCTCGAGACAGTGCTGGCGGACCTGCCCTTCAACGGCCGCTCAAACGGCACGCTCACCGTTAGCCCCGACGGGCGGCTGCTATTTGAAACCAGCGGGCGGCGCAGCGGCAACCGCGCCTCGACCGGCTCCGCCACGCTGTGGGCGTTGGACCCAAACGCGCCCCAAAACCCGCAGCCATTAGCCACCGGCCTCAAAGGGGCCTACGCCCATACGTTTGACGCAGCGGGACGATTGTGGACCACGGATATCGGCGATGATTTAGTCAATGGGGCCGCGCCGCCAGACGAATTAAATTGGGTCATCGACGGAGCCGATTTTGGCTGGCCGGCCTGTTTTGGCCGGCAAGAACCGGCCCTGAATTTCGGCGGAACCGAGGCCCTGTGCCGGGCGACCCGCGCCCCGGTGGTAATCTTCCCCCCTCGCAGCACGCCCACCAGCGTCGTCGCTTCGCCGTGGGCCGATGACGTGTTGTTCGTCGCGTTGTGGGGCCCCAGCGAACGCGTCGTCGCGCGTATCGCCGTTACGGCAACCGGCGACAACGCCACCGGGACATATGAGGTTTTTCTCAAAGGTCTCCTAACGCCGCAGCATCTCCTGGTCCTACCCGACCGCAGTTTGTTAGTCAGCGATTTCAGCGCCGGGAAAATTTATCAAATCAGGCCGCGTTAAGGATAAATAGGAGCAACAAAGCTGGCTTTGTCCATCCTCTGTCACCCGCCCGTTCAGCCGGAGAAATTGATCGCCGCCCATCTCCGCACGCTGTCACCCGCCGGTTACAAGACTTCCTCCTTCTACTCTCTACTCCCCGACCGCAGTAACGTTTTGCCCCTGTATGTTGTAGTATTATTATTGAAAAAGCTTAAGGTTTGTGTGATAATAGATTTAGAATTCTGCTGAAAAAGTTACGTCATCAGCGTAATCCCATATCAATGAAAATGCTGGCGTAAAGTTATCCAATTTCTTTTCCAGATACTCATAATTAGGCCGCTTACCGGTGTAACTAATCTTGGAGAATGCTATGAATGATGTGCAGACTTTGATAGCGACTTTACAATCCGCCCCTCGTATGATCACCGGCCTCATTCACGAGATGCCGCCGCCCTATCTAAAGCGCCGCCCCAGCCCTACTCAGTGGTCCGCTCACGAACATGCTTGTCATATATCGACCGCAGACCCGGCCTACCTTTTACGGCTAGAGTTGATCCTGTCTGAGCCGGCCCCCTACATAAAGTCTATGCTGCCCTCGGCGGACGAGGAAGCGGGGTCATTACTCAACACGGACTTGGACCAAGCCCTTGATCGCTACGTGAGAGAGCGGGCGCGGCTGGTAGAGCGCTTAAAGGCGCTGCCGGACGAGGATTGGCAACGGACGGCAAGGCACGAAGCGTACAGCCACTACTCCGTATTCATCATGTTTAGGGATCTGCTACTGCACGAGATGTTTCACGCGTACATGATCGAAGAGCTGCGGCTAAAGAAAGACAAAGACTGGACGTAAGTCTCCGGCTGAACAGGTCGCTGCCGACATTGGCATCAGCGGGCGCACGAGCAGCCCTGACAGGAACCGGAGAAATTAATCCGCTTATTCCGCTCCGCCGAGCGCCATTGTTGGGCGGCGCGGGCGAAGTTACGGCATAATAGACCTATGACACCTATAAGTCGAAGATCAGCCAGTACGATGATCGTAGCTGTTTTATCCGGTGTTTTTTTTGTAGCCTCATTGGCTGGTCTTGCCCAAACAACGACCCCCGAACAACCATTGATGCCCCCGGGGCCGTCGTACCCCCTCGATTCCTTTCAGCAACCCAATGGGCTAACCAATGACCAAACAAAAACGACTTCAGCCTATGCCACAACCACGTCCGGTTGTAAAAAGACTCAGCTGCTAATTCCATTGTACAGTTACCCCAACTGGTACGATCCATCTAACTACATCTGGGATGACATTGCCACAGCTACTGACCAAATCTCGGTTACGGTCATCATCAATCCTAATAATGGGCCGGGCAGTTGCCCGCCGAATAGCGACTACCAGCATGGTATTAATGATCTCCATCGCGGCCAGGTCACAATCCTGGGCTATGTCTATACTAGTTATGGATCACGGGCGACTAAGATTATTACCAATGAAATTGACTTGTATGATCAGTGCTTCGACATCGATGGCATATTTTTAGATGAAGTCGCAAGCACGGCTGATAAATGTGATTACTACGAACAACTGTGTGATGATGTTAAATCGTCGCCCAATTTAGATAAAGTTTTTATCAATCCTGGCCTTACGCCTGACGAATGTTACTTCAGCCACAGCAGTTGTGATACGGGGGTGATCTTTGAAGGGTATTCAAGTCATTGGCTTACCTACACCGTATCACCCTATGTTGCTGTGTATCCTTCTGAGCGATTCGCAGCCATTGTACATACTGTGCCAGATACGGATACAATGAAATCAAACATTGACCTAACCATAGCACGCCATATTAGTTATGTGTATCTGACGGATGACACCTTGCCTAATCCGTATGATAGCCTGCCGCTGTTCCAGCAAGCCCAAATTGACTATATTAAGTCGGTAAATATTTGTAAGACCTGGCTGCCGATCATCTTACATACGCATTGAATGATGTCTTCCCGATACGGATCAAATATAGGAAGCCGCCTAATAAATTAATTCTTACGAATTACTACCGCCGGTTTTTACAACGGTTACACGCCGGCAAAGAAATGGGTAATAATGGCCATCCTCGCCGGCCCGCAAGCGCGTGATTTCAAGCGTTCGACTATTTCTCCTCATAGCCTGGGAAGTTCAGAGGGGATGGCCAAATCCCCGTTCTGTCGGCCAGATGGCTAAATCCGGCCGGAGCAGCCCCACGTCAAGTTGGAAAATGTCCCTTTTTTTCCCTAAAAGCACCTCCTATGCCCGCCAACGCCCTTTTTGGCGGCCAAAAAGCCACCTCCAACGGTTGCACCCCCTTTTTGGCGGCCAAAAAACGACCTTTTTGCGTGAGACCTCCTTTTTGGCGGCCAAAAAGCCACCTCCAACGGCTGCACCCCCTTTTTGGCGGCCAAAAAACGACCTTTTTGCGTGAGACCTCCTTTTTGGCGGCAAAAAAGCCACCTCCAACGGCTGCACCTCCTTTTTGGCGACCAAAAAACGACCTTTTTGCGTGAGACCTCCTTTTTGGCGGCCAAAAAAACGCCACCCTCAAAAACCCACCGGAGCGACAAAGTTTACTTTGTCATTCTCCCATCACCCTAACCTTTGATGCGCCTACCTCTCCCTCTTACCCAAAACCCACCGGAGCGACAAAGTTTACTTTGTCATTCTCCCCAAATCCGTTAACCCGCCCTCTCATTTATCAATCATCTCAAAAACAACCCCGCCTTTTAAAAAATTTCAGCCGGATAGACTCCCTTTGAAAAGTTAGCTATACTGGATGTATAGTTTACAAAATAAATCCACCCTTCTTGCTACAACCTTCTTATTTCATCAGGAGAAACCCCATGTTGAACCTCAGTTACGACGCCGAAAGCATCTACAACGTTCATTTGCCCAGTCAGAAAAAACGCAGCGACATTTTTAGGACCGGCCAGACCTTTGTTACCTACGATCAAACTCGCCCCCTGGCCGAGCAGCTCCCCTTTACCGCCTGGATAGCCGATTTACTGCAACAAGCGGCCCTCTGCCAGCAGCAGCGCCGCGCAGGTGAAGAACAGCGGGCCGTGGCCTCGGAAGAAATGAAAGAGTCCTATCAACGCTTGCGCCAACTGGTGCGTATAATGCGCAAAACCCTCGACGCCGCCTTTCCCGAAGCGCCCGCACAGGCCAAAGGTTGGGGCTTCAAGGTCAAGCAGTCATCGGCCAAAATCATCTTACCCCAAACCCCGGAAGCGCATTTGAGCGTGACGGGCGCGTATATAGCCAAAGAGTTAAGCCGCCCGGCAGGCCAGCGCTTTACCAGCCCCCATTTGACCGAGGTAATCGCGGTGCGCACCACGATGGCCGAAAAACTCGCCCGGCGCGACGCCGGCCAAAACCAACGGGCGGCGGCCGTGGCCCAGGCCAACGCCATCGCCGCTGAATTGTACAGCCATCTGCAAGGCGCGGCCTCACATTTGTTAACTTTCCGCTACAACTATAAGATCACACCAGAACTGCAAAATTGGGGCTATATCGTCGTCACCCGGCGCAGCGCCGGCCAAAATAGCGCTATAAAACCGCCCGCAACGACTCATCTGTGGGGACGGTAGATATCATCACAGCTAATCGGCTCAACCCATAACCATAGGGCGTTGGCGTTTGAGTTTGAGTTTGAGGTTGAGGGCCATACCGCCGGAAGGGCCATTAACGCCAACTCAACCTCAAACTGGCCGGCTCTGCGTTCAAGTTTGGGTCACAACCCAGGCTTCGGCAAAAACAATTCGGTCTACAAGTGCCAGACCTTTATTATCAAGCCTGATCCAGTGACTGTCACCGGTAGAACTGCGTCAGTCCGGCTTATTTAACCCCTATTTCTTGATCACTATGGCCCAACCGGAAAAGATGTACCCATTGTTAGCGCTTTGCGCCAGAACGCCAGGCCAGCCAAGCCAATACCAACAGCTACGCCTCCAAGCGGCTGAATTGACTGATTGGCATAAATTATCCACCCAGGCCGAGGCCCACGGGCTAACTCCGCTGCTTTATACTCATTTACAAGCGGCCCATGTCCCCCTGCCCAGCGCCATCAAAGAGCAGTGGCAGGCCCGCACAATGCAACATGGCCATGCTAACCATGTGCGCGGCCAGGTCCTGGCCGAGATGCTGACGGCTTTTCAAGCCGCCGAAATTGACGTTCTGATCCTAAAAGGCGCGGCTTTAGCCCACCTGATCTACCCTAATCCCGGCCTACGCCCCATGCGCGATATTGATTTGCTGGTCAGCCCAGCCCAGGCGCGGCCAGCCCAGGCCTTACTGGCTAAATTAGGTTTTGAGGCTCCGCAGCCGGGCCAGGCTCTACCCGCCAAGCATTTACCGGCTGCCGTGCGCCGGGTTAAAGGATTATCGGTTACGGTAGAACTTCATCACAACCTTTACAGCAGCGGAACACCCGCCACCGAGTTAGAGGCGCTGTGTTCGTCGGCGCTGCCGCTAATGATCGAAGGCGTAACCGCCCAAACCTTGGGTTACGAAGCCATGCTGGATCATATCTACCAGCATCTCCGAATTAATCTTTTGCTAGACTCGCTCCGCCTAATTTGGGTGGCCGACCTGATCAGCCTGGCTGAACGCTTTGCCGCCGGGATTAACTGGCCGCGAGTCAATCCCCGTATCCGTAATGTACTGGGATTGTGCCACTGGTTAACGCCGCTGTCCGAAGAATTGCTTAGGACGGCGCACCTCAAGCCTGGCCGGCCCCCCAGCGGGATGGGTCAAGAATTTCAAGGCTGGCCGCGCTATGCTTTGGCCGCTCAACAACACAAAGGCTACAGCGGCATCCTGCGCGACAGTTTTTTCCCCAGCGAATGGTGGCTGCGCTTTTATTATGGGCTGCCCTCCGGTTGGGCGGTGTGGTGGGGGCGCGCCGTGTCTCATCCGCTCCATATTGGGGGTTGGGTGAGGCATTATTTCAAAAACCGGGCCAACCGCCATTAACCATGAGCCTTAACGTTATGCTTGAATAAATCTTTTGAGGTCGTATCTTCGCAACCCGTTTCTTGTATTTTGGGCCAGAAAATTAGACAAGATTGACAAGGGTAGCCCACCATTAAACCGTGGAAACGGGAGATGAGGGAAGATCGACCCCCTAATCGACAGAATTGACAAGATTATCACGATTTTATCGGTCATAATTCGGTAAATCGGGTGAATTCTGTCTAATTTTTCTTCACCACGGTTTAGGGCAGAGCTACCTTCGGGTCATTCGTGGCTGATTTCAGCCATCTATGCCTTTTGCTATTTGCTGGCACGATCAATTGATGTTAAAATCCAAAACAATTCTTCGTGCCATATTTTTCGGGTCCTCACTTTCAACAATCGCACTTATTGAAGCCATTCCGGCATTTCAACCATCCCCAACTGTAACTGGTGTAAGCGTGAGAAGTTATGGCGTAAATTCATCACGCACGGCTAGCTTGAGCTATTAGCCCTACCCCCAATATTTTCTTGGAGTCCGATAGTCCTTACAGGACGACACCGGGAATGAAAATGTATCGGAGCGACAAAGCTGGCTTTGTCATCCACGATGGGGTCAAAGTAAACTTTGATGCTCCAGACCGTTATATTCAAGGGAGCCGCCTTATTAATTGATAGGAGCATCACCCTTTGCTTAAGGCGATGGTACCTCAATTAACCTATACTTCTAAATGACTGGCGAAGCTTGACCGTCTCGGGTGGGCGGCGGGGTTGAGTTTTAGCGCTTATGGAACTCATTTTGGCATTCGGGTCACTGATCCCACCGTGCTAGAGCGGGTTCAACAGCATTTGCCCTGGGGGTGGGAGCCGGCCGCTTCATCCCAAGTCGATTTTATGTATTCGCTGGTGGCTGCCGGAGCGAGTAAGCGTCAAGGGACCCGCCCGTACCATTTATTGTATGCCGGTTCCGGACGCATAGCCCGTACCCACAATTTTGATGAACTATGCGCTCGCCTGGCCTCACATTTGGAACTGGTCACCGCTTTCCTGGCCAAGAACTGTTTATTTGTGCATGCCGGGGTGGTGGGCTGGCAAGGTAAAGCGATTATGATCCCTGGCCGCAGTTTTAGCGGCAAAACCTCTTTAGTGACCGCTTTAATTAAACGTGGCGCCACTTATTACTCCGATGAGTTTGCTATTCTCGACTCGCAGGGTTGGGTTCGCCCCTATCCCAGCCCGCTGTCAGTCAGGGACGGCGATGATTTAAATGCTAAGAAATATGCCGCCGAAGAATTGGGGGGGCAGGTAGGGGTCGAGCCACTGCCGGTCGGGCTGGTGGTGATAACCGATTACCAGCCGGAAGCCCAATGGCGGCCGCGTGCATTGTCGCCGGCTCAGGCGATGTTGGCGTTGATGAATAATACGATTGCTGCGCTCAGAGGACCGGAGGTATCGATACCTATTCTTAAACAAGTTGTCTTAAAAGCCAAAACGATCAAGAGCAAGCGGGGTGAAGCCGAAGAGATCGTCCCTTTATTGCAAAAACTCGTATCGGCTCCTCATCGGTAAACTAAGGAATGGCCATTAAATAACTTCAACAAGACAGAAGATGGAGATAAGGAGATAGGACGATGGGGAGATTTCTAAGGCCAATCTCCTTATCTCTAATCTCCCATCTCCTGCCTGACGGCTCAAGTTATTTAATAGCCGATCCTAACCACTCAAATTAACAGGAGGACAGTGATGGATTATCCCAAAAGATTGGAAAATGTTTATGTGGAAACGCTGGGGGATGAATTATGCCTGTATGATTGGACCGGCCAGAAAATGCACGCCTTAAATCCCACAGCGGCTCTGGTCTGGCAGCAATGTGATGGGCAATCGACCCCCGCTGAAATTGCCGCCCGGCTTCAGCCTAAAATTGAGGCTAATCACGCTGAAGAATTGGTCCAATATACGCTCAAGCAGTTGAGCCAAGCGCATCTCTTGGCAGAACCCGAGACCCCGCCCGTTTTAACTCAACGAAATCTGACGCGCCGGGAACTTCTCAAAATGGCGGGCATGAGTTTAGCCCTATTGCCGGTGGTCAAATCAATTGAACTGCCAACCGCGCTGCAAGCGTGCAGCGCCAACTGTACGTTTAGTTATTTCGTGAACGAGATTGATCAGGGCAAGTCATGTAATGAACAATGTACGGAAAACCTGATTACCACCAGGGGGGAGCTGCTCTGCTCGGCTGATTTGATTAATGACGATACCGTTTGTCGCTGTACCACCGTGCTGCTCGATCCCACTGCTGATGTATGTTGGGGCTCGGATCCAAATAGCAATCCCTTTCCTGCGGCCCAGGGGCGAAAAAACGCGCGGTAATCTGGCCGAGGTTTGGGTCAAAATAAGAGCAAAATCGGATTTGCCTACTGTCCATCAAAAAACTTGATGTTGGTGCGCCGCCCTTTGACCGAGCGGCGCTTTTTGTTTAAAGCAATCCCTTGCTCTTCGGTTTGAACAAAGATGAAACGATAGGTATAACTTGTATTAATTCAAAGGAGTCGAACAATCCTACAGAACGCCAGCGAGAATGAAAATTCCGTAGGACAAACTTAAGTTTGTCCTACGGAATTTTCAGAGGAGCATTTTATAATGGACAAAATCACTTAATGACGCCGCTTGGCTTTACCGACGAACCGGCGGGCTGGGCGGGCAAGCCGCCGCCATCGAAATCCTAAAAATAGACCCGCACGCAAAAATGATGGCATCGAGCGGGTACGCAACCGATCCAATCATGGCCAATTATCAAGCCTACGGGTTTAAGGGCATTATCATAAAACCGTATCGTCTGGCTCACATGCAAAAGGTCGTGCGACAAGTACTGAAAATATAACTGTTAATTTTACAGGAGTAAATCAATGCCCGTATATCAATTTTCCGCTTCGGCGCTCATTCAGGCCCAGCCGCAAGTCCTGTATGCTATCATTGCTGACTATCAGCGGGGACATCCGCAAATCCTGCCCAAACCGCCCTTTGTTTCGCTGGAGGTGGAAAAGGGCGGCATCGGAGCCGGGACGGTCATTCGGACCCATATGCGGGTGCTGGGGCAACTGCAAACCTTCCGCGCGCTCATCACCGAGCCTGAGCCGGGGCGCGTTTTAGCAGAAACCACCGACACGGGCTACCTGACTACCTTTACCGTCGACGCCCACGCGAACGGCCGGCAGGCTGATGTAACTATCGCCACCCAGCTTGCCAGACCGGCCGGGATGATGGGAGCGCTGGAATATCGGTTTATAGCCTGGCTGCTTCGTCCCACTTATGTCAAAGAATTAAACCAGTTGGCCGCCGTGGCGGCGACCTACGAACTGTGAACTACCTCGCCCCCAAATACCGTCATGGCCACCTGCACGTCCTTAATTGCCGCCGGTTCAATTTCAAAAATATTCCGATCAAGCGCAATCATATCGGCCCACTTGCCGGGAGTAATCGAGCCCTGGCGCTGGGCCTGGCCCGCTAACTGGGCCGGCCCCATCGTATAACCGTGGATGATTTCGGGGATGGTCAGCCGTTCGCCAGGATACCAGCCTCCGAGCGGCTGGCCTGGCTCATCCTGGCGGGTAGCGGCGGCGTAGAAGCCGAGCAGCGGGTCGAGCGGCGCCACCGGCGCGTCGGAGCCGAAAGCCAGCGGCACGCCGGCGTTTAGCAGCGAGCGAAAGGCGTAGGTGTAGCGGCTGCGTTGGCCCCAGACCCGATCGGCTGTGCGCCAGTCGAACACCAGGTGAACCGGCTGCATCGAGGCGATGATACCGTGCTGGGCCATGCGGTGCATATCATCGGGCTGGATGATTTGGACATGCTCGATGCGGTGGGCCAATTGCCCGGCGGCCAGGTCGGGCTTGAATTCGCTCAGCACGTTGATTACATCCCGGATAGCCCGGTCGCCAATGGCGTGAATGGAGAGCGGGAAGCCGGCCCGGTTGGCCTGGATGGCCAGTTCCCACAGCTCATCAGCCGAGGTGACGGCCAGGCCGGTGTTATTGGTGCCTTCAAATGGTTCCAGCATCAGCGCCGTCTGCGAACCGAGCGTGCCGTCGGCAAAGGCTTTGGCGTGGCCCAGCCACAGCCGTTCGCTGCCGAAGCGGGGCCGCAAGCCAAGCAGGGCGGCTTCGGTCAAGTAATCGGCGGCGATGTGCATGTGAACCCGCAGCTTGAGCCGCTCCTCGCGGTCAAGGCTTTGGAAGAGACGGAAACTGCGGCGGCCCTCCCGCTCGACGCGCTGGTCGTGGATGCCGGTCAGCCCCAGACGGTGAGCCTCGGCGATAGTTTCTTCCAGCCAGGGGCGCAGGTGATCGTCGGTGGGCGGCGGGATGTGCTGCTCGACCAGAGCGATGGCGTTCCACTCGCGCAGCAGGCCGGTCGGTTGGCCAGCGGCATCGCGCTCGATTTTGCTTTCCGGCGGATCAACAGTGGCAGCGGTCAGGTTGACTTCGCGCATAGCGGTGCTGTTGACCCAGATCGTGTGCATATCGAGCCGGTACAGAATAACCGGCGTCCGGGGCGCTAATTCATCGAGCAGGGCCGCCGTGGGGGCGATGTCCCACAGATTGTCGTCCCAGCCCCAGCCCTGAACCCATTGGCCCGGCTCCGCCTGAGCGACCGCCTCGCGGATGCGCCGGCGCACCTCATTAAAATCGCGCACCCCGTACAAACTCACCTGGTGGCGGCGAATGGCGACCTGTAAAAAATGAACGTGGGCATCGATTAGACCGGGCAACAGCAGCCGGCCCTGCACATCGATGACCTGGGTTGACGGTTCGGCCAGGTTGAGGACGTCGCTGTTGGCGCCGACGGCCACAATTCGACCCTCGGCGCAGGCCACGGCTTCGGCCCACGGCTGAGCCGGATCGACGGTATAAATTCGAGCGTTGTGTAAGATGAGCTGGGTTGTCATTGGGATATCCTTGGGATAAGTGGGATTATTCTTGGGATAATATTGGGAAAGGTTGTGGATAAGTTGTTGGAAACCATTCGAGTCGTCTTTGATAACTTCACCTAAATTGAGATAAGGAGATTGGGAAATTTGGCGATGGGGTGGGGGTCATCCCCTTATCTCCTAATCTCTAATCTCCAGACCAATGGTGCAATTATTCAGAGACGCATTATTTATTGTTTATCGTTTGACGGCAAAAACCTTATGATCGGTTGAGAGAGTACTCTCGTCTTTGGTTTGTTCGGCCCGCATCTCGGCCAGGGCGTCTTGCATCTCCTGCACCCAGGTGGCATGTTCGGCGTGGATGCTCATTTCGGTTTGGCCGACAAGCTTGTCGATATTGTCCGGGTTGGCCTGCTCCTCGGCGGAGAGAGCCAGCCACCAATTGTGGATATTCATGAGATCGGTGGCGGTTTGGTTATAGCGCATCAGTTTTTCTTCCACTTTTTGGTATTGGAGAAAGGTGGTGAGCGAGGTGGCGATGGTGGTGGTCAGCGCGATCCACAACTCGAGATCAATGGCCACCAACAGCGTGCCGGCGGCCCCGGCCAGATAGATAATCCATTGCAAACGGTGTAGTTGGGCTTCCAACTCAACGGTTTTGCGGCGATAGTAGGTCATTTGATCTTGCAGCCGCAGTTTCAAGTAACGGTCGGGGGATAGATAGTCAAGGCCGTTGTCGCCCTCGGCGGCCCCATATTTGGGCGGGACGGGGCCGGTGTAGTCCTTAATGGCGGAGGTATTGACCTCGGTCTGCATCAATTTGCTGCTGACCGCCTCAATTTTGCGAGTGAGTTTTAGCTCGCGCGACACATCCTGGGTTTGGTTATCACTGTAAATCTCGGCCTGGGCCCGGTAGCGATAGATCTCCTTCTTGATGCTTTCAGCGCCGGCCCGAGATAAAATCCATTTGGTGCCGGCGTTAAAGCGATTGCCGAGCGCGATAATGAAGGTAATGCTAATCGGAATGAGCAGAATAATGATGTGCAGCGCATTTTCTGACCAGGATTCATCTAACGCATACCCGAGCAGTTCCATCTGCGATTGGCTCAAAACCAACAGCGTCCCCACAATGCCCAGGATCAAGGCCCAGGTTTGCGAACGACCGTATGATCGCTGCTGGCGATTGGCGTTGGCATCGTACATCGCAAAAGTTTTCCAGGCCAATTCCAGAGTCTCCATACTGAGATTCTCTTTCGGCCAGGTTAATTTTTCCAACAGCCGTTCAAAAGCGCTAATGGCGCTGCCGAGCGAAAAGATGGAGAGATTACCATCGCTCACAATTTCGGCCAAATCGGGATCAAGGATGAAGGTAGACCGGTTTTGCCGCAGTTCGGCCAGCCGGTCGGCCAGGCCGTCGCTGCCTTTGAGGACGATGATCGACCAATTACAACGAACAGCCTCAATTACCTGAGTTTTGGTCTCATCGCTGCCGTTGACTAAAATGGTGATTACCGGCACGGTTGGCCCCCAGGCCCCGGCCAGCCGGATCATCGTTTCGGTGGCATCGCCCCACTCATTCCCGTCGGTCAGCACAAAATGAGAGTGATTGGGGTCGAGCGGTTCGCGGTCAGTCCCGTCGGCTGATTCGGTCACTTTGCGAGCGGGAGCGACGCCGATCAGTTGAGATTTCCGGCCCCGGTCGGCCACGCCTTTGCCAATCATCGCCATCAGGCCGCTGTGCCGCCCGCCATCGAGGATGAGGGTTTCAGTGATGGCCGCAGTCCGAGCGATACCCCGACTAAAGAGCTGCTGGAGATAGGCCTCGGTGATGTCATCCAACCCCTCGGCTTCCCCCAGCAGCAGCAAGACCATACTTGGCTCCCTTAGTCCCAACGCCGCCGCGATATCGGCGGGGGCCGTCTCCGGCGGCGGAGTCAGCACCAGGGCGCTGTTTTTGTTGGCAAAGGTAACTTGGCGGGGCGTCAAACTCGTTTCAAGGGGAGGCAGGTCCTGGACAGGCGGCGGGGCGGGTAAATCTTCTTGCGGGGGGGCTAAAACTTCGTCCTGAGTAGTTTGTACGGTCATAAAATCTCTCCTGGAAATTTTGTAACTATTCAGGCATGTCATTTCGAGGCGTTTTTTGCCGAGAAATCTCCTGGATGGTCGGTTGCCAACAGCGACTAGGGAGATTTCTCGCTCCTTCGTCGCTCGAAATGACATGATGGCTGAGTAGTTGAAATTTTTTATTTAGGCCGGGTGTGGTGTTGGCTGGACAGGGAAGTGGCTTATGAGGGAAATTATAACATAAATGGTTAAGGGACTCCAACCTGGATTAGCCATTGCACGGCCTGGTTATCACATAAAACCAGTATTCATCAGCAAAATTATGCCCAATGCCATCAACACGAAAATAATGAATAACAGACCCAGGATGATGGCCCATTTTAGCTGGGCAAAGGTGTCTTTAGATGGTGGCGCTTTTTGTGGGGGTTTCGCTTCAGCCTGTTGAGGTTTATCCAAACTGCGCAAGAGCTGTATCAAACTTTTTTGAAGTGATTGCGATGTGGCCGGTGAAACGAGATTTTCATTCACAAAAAGCTGATCCTTGGTCACGCCAATCAAAATGCCGTGTTGGGCCTGTCCTTCCTCTTTGGGCCGGGTGGGCGCAGCGATGGAACCATCCCACTTCAAAGCTAAAGCGCGGTCATATTTCCCTGTATCGTCAAGCTGCTCAAGTAAGCCCTGCCCATTCAGCACGTTTTTTTGAATGTCCCGCAGGAATTCTAAGCCGTTGACCTGTTTCAGTAGATCCACCGTACTTTTTAGTTGCGCCACCTTGGCTTCGTGCGCGGCTTGTTTCTCACGCTGTTCAGCTTTGGCTTCTTCTCGAATCAGTTGGAGTTCTGTTAGCCAATCGTCATTTTGAGTTGTTGGATGAGAGTCATCAACCATTAATGCCTTCCTCTTTTAAAGATCACAGTTCTGAAAATATGGATCAACATATTCAGCCAACCACCGATAAAACTCTGGCGAACTATAGCCTTCTGTAGGAGTTTTTCCTCTCGAAGAAAATTGCGGTACTACAGCTTCGGCTATTCTTCTTTGGGTACTTTCTCTGTGAACTATAAGATAAGGATAGTGTTCATCCGCGTCAATAAACGAAAGCGCAATAGAATACCCATTTTTTGCTGAGAAGCCTTCATGGCTTAATCGCTTACTTTGTGCTTGGGTAAGTTCTTCAAAGCCATCAGCAATTATTTTTTGGTCTGTTAGAATCAATGATGAACAAACTCCAGTTTCATCGTCAAGTCGAGAGATTTCTATTTGCGCGATTTGATTTATAGGAATTCGATATTTTAACTCTGTGGTAATCTCTTGATAGGTTAGGATAGTTTGGAGTCCGCCAATGAAGAAAGCTACACAACCAAATGGAGCTACAGATAGCAGGATTATCAAACCCAACTTATTTCTAAAAAAGATAAGTACTAAAGGGGCTAGAAAGAAAAGGAAGAATACACCATCTAACAGAAAGGTAATTTCACCAAAGGCAAATTCACCCTGATTATCAATTATTTGTTGACCATTCGGGAAATAAGTTAAATTTCCAGCGTCGAATTTTAACAGAGAGGCTTTGAGCAGTGACGTCAGAGGATCTGTCACCGAAGTACTTAAAATGATAACAACTATAAATATAAACCCTAAAATCCAGCGCTGTTTCTTTGATATATTCTGTAATCTTAGATGATTTAATATTCCTAGACCATGTTGATTGTACATTGAAATCAAATTCTTTTGATAGGTTCTCAATACTCAGCTCATCAGTAATGGCCTCGTCACCAAAGTAATCGAGTTCCGAGCAATCTTCAAGCCGAATAACTTTTCAAGTGATGAGATTAAATCAGCCTCATTGATCACCGAACATCTTTTTTGCAAATTCAAATCGCTGAGACCGCCACCCACCTCAGACTATCTTGCTCTTGCACTAAACCTCGCTTCTACCCCAATTATATAACAATTCAGCTCCATAATCCACAGTTTTACAATTGATAATTGATAATTGATAATGAGGTGAGGTTCTTGGTACAGCGAGTCGGGCAGTAAACCGCCAAGACGTAAAGATCGCGAAGGGTTTTTATTGCGTCAGACAGTTCCTGTGAAGCGACAAAGCTTGCTTTAGCAAAGGGGATCAAAGCAGAGCTTTGATGCTCCAGGTCTTTGTTTCAAGGGAAGGTAATGGGGCAACGGGACAGACCTGTCGGGCGTGGTAACGGGTTTTTTGCCGTAAAATAGGCGTCCGGTTTTCACCGATCCCCTTTTTGCTGGCAATTCAGTACTCCGGCCAGCCAGGAACAGTATTTTTGTCTCAAGAAATGACTTCCCGCCAGCGGGGAATCATTATTTTGTCTCAGGAAATGACATCCCGCCCGCGGGGAATCATTATTTTGTCTCAAGAAAGGACATCCGGCCGCCGGGAATCACTTTTTTGTCTCAGGAAATGACTTCCGGCCCGCCGGAATCGATTTCTTGACGTAATTTAGGACATCCGGCCGCCGGGAATCACTTTTTTGTCTCAGGAAATGACTTCCGGCCGGCGGGAATCGATTTCTTGACGTAATTTAGGACATCCGGCCCGCCGGGAATCACTTTTTTGTCTCAAGAAAAGACATCCGGCCCGCCGGGAGTCACTTTTTTGTTGCAGGAAAGGACATCCGGCCGGCGGGGATCGTCTTTTGGCCGTAATTCGGTGTTTCTTGTTTTTCGGAACCTACCTTTCATCGTCATAGGGCAAATTGACAAATCATGTTGATGGTGCTACCAATAAGCCGAAAAAAGCCGATAGCAGTTAGCCGATAGCCGATAGCTGATAGCTAACTGCTAACTTGCTAACTGTAACCAATTTTCATTCACAACGAGGTGATTTATGCCGTTCAAAACTATTATCGAACCGTTTCGAATTAAAGCGGTTGAACCCATCCGGCACACCACGCGGGCCGAGCGAGAAGCAGCCTTGCAAGCGGCCGGGTATAATCTCTTCCTTTTAAAAGCCGAGGACGTCCTGATCGATCTGCTGACCGACTCCGGGACCGGGGCGATGTCATCGGCTCAGTGGGCGGGGGTGATGCAGGGCGATGAGTCGTACGCCGGGGCGCGCTCTTTTTACCGCTTTGAAGCGGCCGTCCAGGAGATTACGCATCTCAAGCACGTCATCCCCACCCACCAAGGCCGCGCCGCCGAGCGCATCCTGTTCGGCTCCCTGCTCAAGCCGGACGATATCGTCCCCAACAACACCCATTTCGATACCACCCGGGCCAACGTCGAGTACCGCCACGCCCAGGCGCTCGATATCCCCATTGCCGAGGCCCGACGGCCGCAGGAACTGCATCCCTTCAAAGGTAATATCGATCTAAAAGTGTTGGCGCAAATCCTGACCGAGCAGAGAGAACACATACCGCTGGTGATGATCACCGTCACCAACAACTCCGGCGGCGGCCAGCCGGTCAGTATGGCCAACATCCGGGCCGCCAGCGAAATTTGCCGCAGCCACGGCGTCCCCCTCTTTTTGGATGCCTGTCGCTTTGCCGAAAACGCCTGGTTCATCAAAATGCGGGAAGAAGGCTATGCCGACGCCACGCCGATGGCTATTGCCCAGGAGATGTTCAGTTACGTTGACGGCTGTACTATGAGCGCCAAGAAAGACGGGATGGCTAACATCGGCGGGTTTCTGGCCTTAAATGATGACGACCTGGCCCAGCGCTGTAAAAATATGCTGATCCTAACCGAAGGCTTCCCCACCTATGGCGGCCTGGCCGGGTACGATTTGGAAGCCATCGCCGTGGGCTTGCACGAAGCGCTCGATGAGGATTACCTGCGCTATCGCATCCGCTCGGTGGCCTATCTGGGCGAAATTCTGACCCGCGAAGGGATTCCGATGGTCCAGCCGCCCGGCGGGCACGCCATCTATCTCGACGCCAAATCGATGCTGGCCCACATCCCGCCCGGCGAGTTCCCGGCCTGGGCGCTGTCGCTGGCGCTGTACCTGGAAGGCGGCATCCGCTCGGTCGAGATCGGTTCGGTCATGTTCGGCCTCCAACCCGACGGCTCGGAGATACCGGCGACCAACGAGCTGGTGCGCCTGGCCTTTCCCCGGCGAGTCTACACCCAAAGCCACGTCGATTACGTGGCCGAGGTCCTCATCCACGTCAACAACCGGCGCGACCGGATTCGCGGCGTGCGCATGGTCGAATCGCCGCCGGTGCTGCGTCACTTCACCGCTCGCTTCGAGCCGGGGGAGGATGGGTTGATTGTGGGGTAGGGAGTTGGTGGAGTTTGTAGAGTTTATGGAGTTGGTGGAGTTGGGGAGTGGGGAGTTGGAAGGGTGAAAGTTTGGAGCGACAAAGTTTACTTTGTCTATGACAAAGCCAGCTTTGTCGCTCCGCAGCAATTTCCTAATTATCAATTAGAATTCGCGCCATAGTTTCGACGCCCTGGCGGATTTGCGGTTCGGTGAGGGGGGCGTAGCCGAGAACCAGGCCGGGGAATGGTTGGGGCCGGACGGCGTAGGAGGCCAGGGACGGGGCGTGGATGCCGTTCTCGGCCAGGCGGGTGGAGGCCAGTCGATCATCGTAATCGATTAAGCGGGCCAGCAGGTGCAGCCCCGCTTCGGCCGGGCCGATGTCCAGCCGGCCGGCTAATTCCTGCTGAACCATCTCTACCAAAAGCGCCTGGCGCTCGGCGTAGAGGGTCCGCATCCGGCGCACGTGGCGGGCGAAATGGCCTTCGGCGAAAAAGTCGGTTAGCACGGCCTGAGGCAGGATCGGCAGGCAGCGGTTGACCAAGGCCAGCGCAGCGGTGAAGGCATCGACCAGATCGTGCGGAGCCACAATGTAACCCATCCGCAGCGCCGGGAACAGCACCTTACTGAATGTGCCGATGTAAATCACCCGGCCGGCGTGGTCCAGCCCTTGCAGCGCGGCCAGCGGCCGGCCGGCGTAACGGTATTCGCTGTCGTAGTCGTCCTCTAAAATCCAGGCGTTGGCCTGATTGGCCCACTCCAGCAGCCGCAACCGGCGGCTCAAACTCATACGGATGCCGAGCGGATATTGGTAGGAGGGCGTAATGTAAACCAGCCGGGCGTCGGGGCAAAGCTGCTGGCCAAGGTCGATGCTGATGCCCTCGGCATCGACCGGGATCGGGACGGGCGTAACGCCCGCGCCCAAAAGCGCCACGCGCCCATCGGGATAGCCGGGATCTTCCATCCAGACCTTGTCGCCGGGATCGAGCAGGACATACGCGGCCAGATTGATGGCCTGCTGCGTGCCGGCGACCATGATGATCTGCTCCGCCTCGCAGCGAACGCCGCGCGCCGCGCCTAAATAGGCGGCGATGGTCTGGCGCAGGGGTTGGTAGCCGGCCGCGGCCCCGTAGCCAAAGGAATCCGGCGGCAGGTAACGCCAGTGATGGTCCATCAACTGTTCCCAAATTTTGAAGGGGAACTCATCGAGCGCGGGCAGGCCGGGCTGGAAGGCGGCCGGCGTACTCGGTCCCAACCGCATCGGGGCCGAGGCAATAATCTGGCCGCGCCGCGATAGGATGCCGCGGCGATCCCAACGCTGAGACGGCGTGGCGTCGAGGGTTTTGCTGCGCAGTTCCAGCACCTCCTCAGGCAGATCAGACGCCACGAAACTGCCCGCCCCCACCCGGCTGTCGATGTACCCTTCAGCGATGAGCTGCTCGAAGGCGTTGACGACGGTGTTACGCGATACGCCCAACTCCTCGGCCAGGGCGCGGGTGGGAGGCAGCCGCAGCCCCGCCTCGAGCCGGCCGGTCAAAATGGCTTCGCGCAGCGCCTCGTACAACTGCTGGTAAAGCGGTACGGACGACTCCGGCTCCAGGGCAATCGTGATCAAATCGACAAAGGTAGAGTTTTTTGGCATAGCATAGAATGATGAATAATGAAGGCTGAATGATGAATTGGTATCTCTGCACTAAACCGTGGTTAAGAAAAATTAGACAGAATTTACAGGATTATCACGATTTTATTTATCATAATGAAGTAAATCTTGTTAATTCTGTCGATTTTTTGCATTTCCACGATTTAATGTTGTGCTATCGATGAATTTGGTCGGCGGTCATTCTTTTCCTTCCGCTGTTTCCCATAAAGTAAACGCATCAGGACTTACGCAGAGTGTAGAACAATTGGCTAAATTGTTCCCTACTTTGGGCAGACGCGTGGCGCAAATTGGCAATTTGCGCTACAAGATCGGGCATTTGTGTAAGTCCTGCACATTATAAAACGCCGGGCGCGAATGACAAAACGGTTCTCTCAGGTAAGATTGGCTTTATGGAATTATAGGGCTTCGTTGTCGTCTCGGGTCCGAAATGGTAGAATGAAAGGGTAAGGCACCAAGATTTAACCCCAACTTGAGGCCGTCATGGAACATTCTGATATTCAAAAGCTGCTACAACAGGGCATAGCCGTCGCTAAGATGGCGCACGGGAAACAGCCACTACCACCCGGCGCATCGAAAGGCGATCTCCAACAACGCGCCCGCAACATCCTACGATATGTCACCGAATTGGACCCTACTAACCTTCAAGCCTGGTTGTGGCTGAGTACGGTGGCTGAGGATAACAGCGAACGATATTTTTGTTTGGAAACGGTTCTGACCCTTGACCCCGCCAATAAGGTCGCGCTGACCGGACTCGAGCATCTCCACCGGCAAGCCCAGATCGCAGATGACGACACCCTACCGCCTGAAACTTCATTGCGTTTCTCTCAGGAGGAGCACCAACTCAGCCGTTACAAACGAATCAAACCCGCTGCGATACCCGCATCCCCAACACAGCGGCCTCCGGCCCAGACAAGTCGGCCGCAGCCGCAGCCGTCCACAGGCGGTTGTCCCTTTTGCCAGCAGCCCGTTTCCAAAATAGATACCATTTGCCCTCACTGCCAGCTACCGCTGGTGGTCGAATGTCCTGACTGCAAGACTAAAATAGATGTGGAGTGGGACCGCTGCCCCGAATGCCACCACCGCCTGGGCGATTATCGGGCGGGGGCGACCTATTTCATCCAGCTAGCCGACGATTACCGGCAGCACCATCGCGGCAAGAACGCCATCGAGGCGCTGCATTGGGTGGAACGCCTCGATCCGGAGCAACCGGGCTTATACCAACGCCGGGGTGAGGTTTTGGCCGAACTGGGTCAATCAGATGAAGCGGTAGCCGTGCTAAGAGACGCCATCAAGCGAGAGCCGGAGGTGGTGGGTTTGTATTTATCGCTGGGGCATGTGTTGCGGCAGGGCCGGCACTTTACCAAAGCGGCCACTACCTACGCCGAGGCCATCGACCGCTCACCCAAAACGGCTGAAGCGCACTTTGCTTTGGGTGATTTATATCTGGAGCGCGGCCAACCGAAGGAGGCCTCTCGGTATCTGGCGAAAGCCACGCACCTGGCCCCGCAGGAGGGGCTGGCTTGGGCTCGCTTAGGCCGCGCTTACGAGGAGCTGCAGCAGTTTCACCCCGCGGTTAAGGCTTACCAACAAGCTGTGCGCTATCTATCGCCGGAATTGGTGGAGTGGAAACGCAGTCGCGAGCGTTTGAATATCCTCAGCCCTGATCTGCCGGAGGGGCTGGTGCGCGGCTGGTCAGAATTTCTACGGCAGGTCGCCGGACCGATTCTGGTCTGCGTATTGGCGCTGCTGCTCGACTCGGGGCTACGGCCCTGGTGGATCCACTGGAGCGGCTGGCTGGCGCTCCTGCTGGCTATGTTCGGGGCGTTTTTGTGGGTGAGCGCCACCTCGCTGCCGCAGAATCCGCTTATCTGTCTGGTCGCCGGCCAGCAGGGGCTTGAAGCGATCAAAGCCCGCCCGGTGATCGCTGCCGCCGGAATATTTTTCTGGGTGGTGGCTCTGAGCATCATTTTAATGCCGATCTATCAATCATTGCCGGAGACGCCATCTTGAGCCCAACCCTGATTATTTTTCTCTACATATTCCTCCAAATCTTTTTCTTGCTGCCGATCAAGGATAGGCGCGGCCGGCGGCGAGGTTTTCCCTGGGTGACGGCGCTGTTGGTGGCGATCAATGTGCTGGTTCACTTGTGGGTCACGTTCACCATTTACCAGCAGCCCCACGAACCGGATCAACCTTACTGGTTGGGCATCTATCCCTTTATGGAAGTGCCATACCTGATTATCAACCACGAGGGGTTGGGCGCTTTATCAGCCTTAACCAGTACCTATCTCCACGCCGACGCCGGCCATCTGCTCGGCAATATGTTTGTCCTGTCGTTTTTCGGGCGGAAGGTTGAGGATGCGACCGGCCATGTCAGTTTTGCCCTGCTCTACACCTTATGTGGGTTTACCGCCAGCCTGATGAGCGTCGCGATGAACATCATGCTGACCGGCGGCCACATTCCCGGTTTTGGGGCCAGCGGGGCCATTGCCGGCGTCATGGGCGCCTATCTTTTCCTCTACTCGAATGAAAAGGTGCTGACCCTGGTTTCCACCTGGCTGGCTCCGGCACTCCCCGTTATTCCTGGCTTCTGTTTTATTCCGCTGCCTATTCCCCTCTGGCTGCCAGCCTGGGTCTTCATCCTGTCCCAGGTCGCCAAAGACGCCCTGCTCGGCCAGCTAGCGATCGAAGCCTATAAGTTAGGCCAAGTTTTGCCGTTGGGGGTCGGCGTCTTTGCCCACATCGGGGGGTTGCTGGGCGGGATGCTGTTCATCTATCTTTTCATCCGGCCTGAAGTGCTGGCCGGACAGCGGTAACAAATCGGGGAGTAGGACTAGAAAATCACCATGACCAACATCGTTATCATCGGCGCGGGCGTGGGCGGACTGACGACGGCGGCCATTTTGGCCCGGGCCGGATTAAACGTCCTCGTTCTGGAAGCCCAGGTCTATCCCGGCGGCTGCGCCGGAACCTTTTACCACCAAAAATACCGGTTCGACGCGGGCGCGACGGTGGCCGGCGGTTTTTATCCCGGCGGGCCAATGGATTTGGTAGCCCAAGCGGCGGGCATCGAGCGCTGGCCGGCCCATGAGGCTAACCCGGCGATGGTCGTCCATCTACCCGATGGCGCGGCGGTACCCCGCTGGGCTGATGAGCGCCGCCACAATGAGCGCCGCCACGCCTTCGGCCTGCAGAGCGATGCTTTTTGGCGTTGGCAGGAGCAAACTGCTGACGACCTATGGAATTTGGCGCTGCGCCTGCCGCCCTGGCCGCCGCAAAGTCCGCGTGAGGCAGTGCAACTGGTCAAAGCCGGGCTAGGGTGGCTGGGCCGCGATCCGGGGCGGCGGCTTCATCCGCACCTCATTCTCGACGCCGGGCGACCGGTGGCCGCCCACATGGCCCATGCGCCGGAAAATCTGCGCCATTTCGTCGACGCCCAACTGCTGATCGCCGCCCAGACGACCAGCCGCTACGCCAACGCGCTGTACGGGGCAGCGGCGCTCGATTTGCCGCGCCGGGGCGTGGTCCACCTGGCCGGGGGCATGGGCGGGTTGGCGGCCACACTGGCCAAGGCGGTCGAGCAAAATGGCGGCCAGATCAAATACAAGCAGACCGTCACCCGGCTGGTGATAAAACAGAATCGCCCGGTAGCTATAGAAACTAAGCGTCATAAAACCTTCCCGGCCGATCTGGTGATCGCCAATTTGACGCCGTGGAATTTGGCCCAATTGATGGGCGACAGCGCCCCGCGCCGGCTGCGTCGCTTACCGGCGCAGCCTCAAGACGGCTGGGGCGCGTTTGTCACCTACGTCGGCCTTGATGCGGCAGCCATTCCGGCCGATTTTGCGCTGCACCATCAGCTTATTCGGCAAGAACCGCTGGCCGAGGGTAACACCGTTTTTCTGTCGCTCAGCCCGGCTTGGGATCAGGATCGCGCGCCGATTGGCCGGCGGGCTGTTACCCTGAGTACGCACACCCGACTCAAAGATTGGTGGGCGTTGTATGAGCCGGATCGCGCTGCGTACGAGGCGCGCAAACAAATTTACGCCGACCGGCTGCTCGATGCGGCGGCGACGGTGCTGCCTTCCATTCGCGAGGCGGCCGATTTGGTGCTGCCCGGTACGCCGGTGACGTTCCAGCGGTTCACCCAACGCGAGTGGGGCTGGGTGGGCGGCTTCCCCCAAACCAGTCTATTCCGCACTTGGGCGCCCAAACTGGGGCCGGGCTTATGGCTGGTCGGCGACAGTATCTTTCCCGGCCAATCGACCGCGGCCGTGGCGCTGGGCGGCATGCGTGTGGCTGCGTCTGTGCTGCAAGAGCAGGCCGTTCGAGGCAGCATCAGGCAGGATATACCGCCGCTGCTGTCGCAGGTTATGGAGTTATAAACGGTTTGCGGTTAACTTGTCTTTCTCAGCTCGATTGTGATACACTTGCCTTGGGTCACTGGCCCAACTAAGTTGAGTGCGCGGGAAAGGCATAACGTCATGACGAAAAAACAATTACTTTTGATTATATTAGGCCTAACCTTGATGATCGTGACCGGCTGCCGGCGCGGTCAGACGAGTGATATTAGCGACATCGGCCTTGATTTAAGCGTCTCGCCGGATCCGCCCATTACTGGCCAGTCAGCGGTAGTCATTCAACTCACGGATGAGACCGGCCAGCCCCTTGCCGGAGCGACAGTTGAGTTGGAGGGGAATATGAGCCACGCAGGGATGGCCCCCGTTTTTTCCCAGGCCAAGGAAGTCGAGCCGGGCCGGTATGAAGCCCCGCTGGAGTTCACCATGGGCGGCGATTGGTTTATCCTGGTCAAAGCGACCCTGCCGGATGGGCGGCAATTAGAGCGGCAGGTCGATGTACCGGGGGTTCAGGTACAGTGATAAGAGGTTGGTTGGTTGGTTGGAGGTAGTTGTTGGCTAAGATTTACGACTCGTGGTCGTTGTTGTCCATTCTGCGCAGCACCAGATAAAAAACCACGGCAATAATTATAAAGAAGCCCCCAAAGACCAAGTTGGCGCCGGGCGTCATCAGGCCCGGATTGAGCCACATTACAGTAAAAAAATTCTCCATGGTCATTGCCTTTGAAAGTAAATGTCTGGAGCGTCAAAGTTTACATTGACTCTAGCTGAATGACAAAGCAAGCTTTGTCGCTCCGCTGCTCCGCTATCCAGATATTGTCCATAACTTCAGCCAGAATCCAAAACGGATTTAAGGTATTTACATACAGTGAAAAATTCTCATTAAGAACTAACAAAAATATGGCATACCAGGAGGTATGATTCGGGCTGAACTAGAAAAGCTGACAAAAGAAGAGTTGATTGAATTGGTCTTGGAACAAGCCCAACGCCTGACGGAAATTGAACAGGTAATGGTCAGCATCAGGGCTGAACTAGACCAGTTGCGCCAGGAGCACAACGGGCCCCGGAAACCGCCCCCCACCTCCAAGAACTCCTCCCAACCCCCTTCACGAGACCAGAAAGCCAACAAACCGCAGGGTAGCCCCAAGCGTAAACACGGTCGCGGTTATGGACATGATAAAGCCCAACGGCAGTGGGTGGCTGAACCGGATGAGGTAGTTGAACTCAAGGCCGAGCAGTGTCCCAGGTGCCAGGGCGATTTGAGGCCTGCGGCCGCCAAGGTCGTGGCGGTGAACCAGATCACGGAGTTGCCTGAACCCAAAGCCAAAGTGATTGAGGTTCGGCAGTACGAAGTCCAATGTCCTGACTGTGGTCACAGCCAGCGGGCTGAACCGCCCCAAGGTTTAGAGATGGAGCGGGTCTTTGGAAGCCGGTTGGAAGCCACCACGGTCTACTATCGACACCAGCAACATATGAGTTATGAACGAACCCAAAAAGCCTTACAAGACTTACACGGGGTTGAGTTGAGCCAGGGGGCCATCAACCGCATGATGGGTCGCGTCGGACGGGCCGCTACCCAAGAGCTTGAGGCTATTGCAGCCGTCGTGCGGCAAAGTGCGGTGGTCAACAGTGACGAAACTGGGGCGCGGGTGGCCGGTCGCACCTGGTGGCATTGGGTCTTTTGGACACTCACAGCAGTGTTGCATGTCATTAAACCTTCGCGGGCCGCAGCCGTCATTGACAAGGTGATGGCCGATAGCAACGTTGAAGTCTGGGGCAGTGATTGTTTACCGGCTCAACTCAAGGCTGACCGACTCCACCGCCAACTGTGTCTGGCTCACCAGAACCGTGATCTGCAACGGGTCATTGACCACTATCCGCAAGGCTGGTGGCCCCGCGCCGTGCAAACCTTGTTCCGAGCCGCTATCGCCCTGCATCATCGTCGTGACCAACTCTCGCCTGAACATTTCCAAGCTTATCGACATCGTCTGGAACGTCTAGGTGATTGGTTGTTAACTCGCTCACCTCCTCAGTTCGAAGCTGTTAAGTTACACAAACGTTATCTCAAGCACCGCCAACATCTGTTTGTCTTTCTGTACCGGACTGATGTTGAACCCACCAACAATGTGGCTGAACGGGCTTTGCGACCGGCGGTCATCCATCGCAAAGTCACCGGTGGCTTTCGCTCTCAATGGGGCGCTGAAGCTTATGTTGCTTTGGCTTCTGTCATTGACACAGCCAAGTTGCATGGTCGCTCTCCCTTTGAGGCTATTCAACAACTCTTCCCTCAACCTGCTTTTCCTATCCCTCTTTACCTGTCCTGTATGTAGTTACGATTTAAGAAATAGACATCGTTACGGCTACGTTACTTTTTGACGTCCCCACTGTTTTCACCATAATCAACTGGCATCATCAATCACCGTCAGGTCACTGCTAGGAGAACAGCCATGAACGCTTCCCTTGATAAAATCTTTGTCCGCGATTTACTGATTCGCGGCATTTTGGGGGTCAATCCCGATGAACGGACCAACCCGCAGGATATTATGGTTAACTTCACGCTCTGGGTCGATACCCGAGCCGCCGGCCAGAGCGATAATATCACCGACTCGGTCAATTACAAAACGATCACGAAAGCCATCATCAACCACGTGGAAGGCTCAAAACCGTACTTAGTCGAGCGGCTCGTGGCCGACCTGGCCCAAGTCTGCTTCGACACCAACCTGCGGGTGCAGGCCGTGGAGATGACGGTCGAAAAACCGACCGCGCTGCGGTTTGCCCGGTCGGTGGGCGTGACCATCTATCGAGAGCGAGAGGGATAGCTCCCTGACCACCGCTAGCTAACCGCCGACCGCCGAAAAACAGGTCTGCGGTTGAAGTGCGGCGGTCGGCGGTCAGGAGGTACCGAAATCCGGATCAAATCAAAGCTATCCGATAGTGATCCTGTATTTACTCAGCGGACAAGGTGACTGGCACTTAATCACTGTAATTGTAGCATTATATTCCACTCAATGTTCTCGATTTGAGTTACGCCGTTCAAAAGGTGACAGTCACTTGGGCGTGATAAATCGACCTGTTTGAGCTAAACGGACGTTCATATTCGGCCAAAAGTGACTGTCACCTGAGTAGTTATGCGACTCTACTGGTAAGCCAGGCTTTCCCGAACGCTGATGCGGGTGGCGCTGCGGGCCGGCAGCCAACTGGCGGCGATAGACAGAACCGTCACAATGACCAGCCAGTAAATCGCCCCGGTGGGGGTGTAGTAGTAGAGAATCTCATTATCGGCCACCACGCCCAATGCTTTGGTTAACAGATAACCGGCCGGAATGCTCAGCGGCATGGCAATCACCCAGCTCAGCAGCCCCATTGTCAACCCTTCGCCGATAAACAGGGTAGCGATGATCCGCGAGGTGGCCCCGATGGCCCGCATCACCCCGATTTCGCGAGTTCGCTCTAGCACACTCAGCGACAGCATCCCACTCAGCGCAATGGCCCCCACCACCCCCATCACCAAGGCCAGGGTCGCCAGCAGCGAGATAATAACCCCGAAGTTCTTCAAAATCTGATCAGCCAGCGCTTTGGCGGTGTCCATCGGGAAAATCCCTTCCGGTTTGACGTCTAATTTGCGCTCGTTGAAGTAGCGCCGTAACTCCGTGGCCGCCGCTATCTCGCCGGCGGCGTCATCGCGCACCGTTTGAATCCAAACCGTCTCAGCTTCGCCGACGCTGTGGGTCATCTTTAACAGCATATCACGCGACATATAAACCGAGTTGGGGATGGCCGGATCGAGCAGCAGCCCGACAATCGTCCACTCCGACTCGCCATAGAGATTGTGATCAAGCGTAATGCGGTCGCCCAGAGTGACGCCGGCATCACGGGCCAAATCCTGGTTCATAACGACAGCGTGGGCATCGCCCGGCTCGAGCCAGCGGCCCTGGCGCATTTCGGGCCGGTACAACTGCGTGGGCAGCGGCACCCCCCACAAGATAGCGTCTTTATCTTCATTCGTTTCCGGCTGGCCGGCCAGGCGCAGCGTCGCCTGGTTCACGCCCCACATTTCGACGGCTTTAACATCGGGGTGGGCCAGCGTCAGCGCTTCGACCTGCTCGATCCGTTCCGGCTCTTCAAACTGGAAGGTCACATTATAGTTCAAGATGTCGAACAAAATATCATTGAAGGTGTATCTGGCCGAGTCCTGTGTACCCATCACCATCATAAAAATAACCCCACTGCCGACCAGCGTTATCTGGGTCAGGATCACCCGGCCACGATTACGAAACGTATTATTGATCATGAGCAGCGTAATCCGCGACAGATTTTGAACTTGGGCCAAAGCTCGGCTCAACCGGCTGCCCCCGGCGCTCAAACCATAGGTACTGATGGCCTCGCGCACGGTGATGCGCGCCCCGGCAAAAATCGGAACTAGTGACACCAGCAGCGGGGCCAGCAAACAGATGCCCGCTTGCACTAACACCGCCGCCAGTGACAGGCTAAACGGCTCCGGCGTCACGTTGAAGGCGGTTAACATGAAGGTACTCAAGCCATAAGCGCCCAGCGCCCCCAACGGAATGGCGATGACCATCGACAGCAGGCCATACACTAAAACCATGATGACGTAAATACGCAAAATCTGTCTAACTCGCGCGCCGACGGCCTTCATAATGCCGATCTGGTCGATCTGCTGGCTGATAATGGCGTTGATCGTATTGTAAACCAGCAGCAGCCCCAGCAGCAGAGTCAACACCGCCATGATCCCCAATATAAGGAAGATACCGTCCAGAATATCCTGAAAGGCATGTTTTTCGGGGCTGGTTACGCGCGGCGGGAAGGGCAAGCTGCTGGCTTCGATATCCAATTTCTCCAGGCGGCGCTCGATCTGGTCGGCGGCTTCGGTGGCGGCAGCCTCGGAATAGACCGGGACGCCGGCGAACAGTTGGGTAAAGTTTGACTCCCCGGTTAGCTCGCTGAAGCGCTGGCGGGTAGTATAAAATTCGGCGTTACCGCCAAAACCGGGCGGGTTGCCCAGCGCGTTATAGATTACCCCGTTGAGCGGCACCGTATAAATTTTGTCTTCCACGCGAATCTGGATGTCCGTTCCCTGCGGAACGTCAAAAGCGGTATCGGCGCCCTGCATGACGGCGAAGGTTTTGCGCTCCGGCCATTCGCCGCTAACCAGGCTTAGTTTAGCGTAGGTTTGGTCGTCGTAATCATCGCGAGCGACCAGCCGGGCCGCTCGCCACGTTTCCGACGGATCGTGCCGCCACTCGATGGTGGTCAGCAGCATGCCCTCGACATCCTCGACGCCGCGCACGCTTTTCAGCGATTGAATGGTATCATCATCGATGGCCGGATCGACCATCAAGTTGATCATCGACGGCGATGACGCCAGCCAGACTTTGGTCAAGCCCACTCGAATTAAATCGCTGCTGCCGACAATCATTCCTACAGCAAACGCCCCCATCGCTATAATCAAGACCACCTGCAACGTTCGACCCTTGTTACGCCAAAGGTCGTTCCAAATTTTATGCCGGACAACACCCATGATTTTGCTCCGTGTATTTTTAACTCAAGGGGCCACCTAGCTGTCCAAACCGAGGAGTAGGGAGTAGGAAGTAGGGATTAAGGGGCCAAATCGATTTGTTCCTACGCCTTACTCCCTACTTCTCACGGGGTCAAGCCCGAAACACTGATTTTTCAGTATTTCCCAGGCACGTTAGCAACCTTGGGTTATTACATTTATCTTACCATCAAAAGGTGTAAATTGTCAGGAGCCAAAAGTATAATTGGGGGGAGTAAACCCCGATTATGGGAGGGGAGTAAACCCCCTCAATACAACCTTTGAGGGGGGACAACTTTCTTAAACTCTGCTAGACTATAGACAATTATGTTCAAAATGAGGCTACCATGTTATCCAAACTATTCCAAGACAAAAACTTTTTCCGAATGATGCTCACCCTCTCGACCCCGATTATCATCCAGAACCTGATCACCTTCTCGCTGGGCGCGGTTGATATGATTATGATCGGCCAGTTGGGCGATGCCCCTGTAGCGGCGGTCGGGTTAGCCGATCAGATTTTCTTTTTGATGATTCTGATGATGTTTGGCATTTCCAGCGGCGCGGCTATTTTTTCGGCCCAATATTGGGGTAAACAGGATATCCAGGGCATCCACAAAGTGCTCAGTTTGACCCTGGCGACGGCGGCGGTCGGTAGTTTGGGTTTTTTGCTGGTGGCGGTGCTGGCGCCGGAGCGGGCGTTGGGCATCTATACCCAAGATCCGGTAGTCATCGCCCTGGGCAGCGACTATCTGAGGATTGTCGGTTGGAGCTATCTGGGGACAGCGGTGGCGGTGAGTTACACCATGATCCTGCGCAGCATTGAAAGCGTGAAACTGCCGATGATTGTGGGGGCTATTGCCCTAATCACCAACACCACCTTCAACTACCTGCTGATCTTTGGCCATTTTGGCTTTCCGAGATTAGAGGTGGCGGGGGCGGCTTTAGCCACCAGCGGTTCGCGGATCCTGGAAGCGGTGATCTTGCTAAGCGTTATCTACTTGAGGCGGCTGCCGCTGGCGGTTAACCCCGGCCAACTGCTGCGGATCGACCTGGGGTTTGCCCCCAAATTTTATAAGACGACCTTCCCGGTCATTATGACGGAGGTGGGCTGGTCGCTGGGGATTACGACCTATGCCATTATCTACGCCCGCATCAGCACCGAGTCGATTGCGGCGATTAACATTGTGGTCACGATCGAGCGGATGGCCTTTATCGTTTTCCTGGCCATGAGCAGCGCCTGCGCCATTATGATCGGAAACAAGATTGGGGCCAATGAGATTAAACAAGCTTACGTATTTGGCAAGCGATACCTGCTGCTGGCGCTGCTGGCTGCACTCCCCATTGGCTGGACCGTGGCTTTGAGCGCCGGCACGATCTTGTCGTTCTATAATGTGTCGGAGACCGTGGCCGATTACGCCCAAATGACGATGATGGTCATGGGGTTAATTTTGCCGATCAAAGTGACGACGCTGATGACCTTCATTGGTATTCTGAGAAGCGGCGGCGATACCAGCTACTCGCTGTTTTTGGATGTCGGCTCCGTCTGGCTGATCGGTGTGCCGCTGGCCTTCATCGGCGCGTTTGTGCTGGGGCTGCCGGTCTATTGGGTTTATTTGCTGGTGGTCACCGAGGAGATCTTTAAAGTCACCATTGGTCTAAGGCGTTTCTTGGGCGGGCCGTGGATCCATCATCTGACCGAACCGGAGTTGGCTGCGGTGGCATAGGGGGATGGATGGTTGGTTGGTGAGGAAGTGGGTACCAACCAACCATCCATCCATCCGTCCTAGGTCAGAGCATGCAACTGTTGCTGCACTGCGATCGATCATTCAGCGGTTGAAGCAAGAACTGGCCCTGGTGACAGCGCAGGTGAAGGCGGCTCAGGCAGCGCCGGTGCTGATTACCAGGACGATTGAGATTAGAAGTTTAAAGGACCAATATCAGGCCACAGATATCGGCCCACTGGTCAATCGCGCGCCGCACAGCTGTGGAACTGATCCATGGACAGTTGTCAAACGCAAAATAGACAACTGTCAATCTCTCGCGGTACAGTTGTCAATCGCACGATTGACAACTGTGGAACCGGTCCATGGACAGCTGTCTGTTTTGGTTCAGCGCAAATTGGAGTAAGGGCCGTTTAAATTAGAGACTCGCATAAAGATGATTGTTCAGGGAGGCTGAGTTTGTTCTCAGCCTCAGCTACCAAAGTTTCCGACAGCTGTTGCTGCCAATGACGCTGTCGGGCTTGGCGAGCCTGGTCCAGTTTATGATGGCGTAGGGACCAGATTTGAGCCTGACGACCAGCCAGCATATCAGCGGGGGTGATATAGCCGATGGCACTATGAAGCCGCTGGCTGTTGTAATAGGCCACAAATTCAGAGACCAAGCGACGGGCCTCGGCTAAGGAGAGGGGGGTGCCCGGCCGGATACATTCGGCTTTGATGGTCTGGTGCCAGCGTTCGAGTTTGCCGTTACTCTGAGGATAGCCGGGCGAGGTCCGAACGTGGGTCATGCCACACAGTCGAATAAAGGCTTTGAAGTCGTTGGCCACAAACTGGGGGCCATTGTCGGAGATGATCCTCGGTTTGGCCTGCGGAAACCGTTCTCGGGCCCGCTGCACAATCAGTTCGATATCGGCTTCGGTCATCTGTTCTCGAATTTCCCAGTGAACGACACTGCGACTGTAGCCATCTAAAATGGTGCCCAGATAGTAGAACGTGCCGCAGATATTGAGATAGGAGAGGTCGATATGCCAGTGTTGGTGCGGCTGGTCGGGCTGCTGAAAGCCCGTGCCTTTCTTGGAGGGTGAGGTGGCCCACTTTTGTAGCCGGCCAGCCGCCTTGAGTACCCGATAGACGCTGCTGGGGCTGACGGCCACGACCCCCTCATCCAGCATCATATAGGTCAGTCGTCGATAGCCTTCATCGGGCTGGGTCGCCTGATAAGCCAAAATTGCTGCTTTTTCGGCCTCGGTCAGCCAAAAGTCGCGCGGCACAGTTCCGTTATGACCGTTGCCTTGGCCATACCGGTGCTGCCACTGATAATATTTACTCGCACTCAGCCCCAGCCAACTCACCAATCGATTAGCTCCCAGTTCCGTGCGCGGTGACCAATACCGCACAAAGTCCACTACTTGATCCCGCACCTCTACTGCTACCCATCTCCCCCTCAATCGGCCCCATTCGTTTTTTTTAAGGCGACAAACTCTTCCATCACCTCCCCCAATACCTCATTCTTCTTGGCCAGTTTCGTTTCCAGTTCCGCTATGCGCTCCTGCAGGTGCGCCGTCTGCCGTTCCTGTCCGCGTTGAAACGCCTGCGCCCCATTCTCAAAAAACGCTTTTTGCCACCGATAAAAGACCCCTGGCCGCACCCCATATTCTTCGCACACATCCGACACGGCCACTTTGTCCAACAGATGTTTTCGTAAGATCGCCACCTTCTCCTCGGCGGTGTATTGCTTCTTTTTTCGCTTCATTGTGCTGCCTCCGTTTTCCCTTCTTTATCTTAATTCAAATGAGGCCTCACTCCAATTTCATCTGAAGCATAACAAGTCACCATCGGCTCGAGCGCAAAATATGAGTCTACGATATCAAACATCCTGAGCTTTATCTCGCCATAATAAGGCCCAAACTTACCCCAATTTTGCCCTATTTAACCCCCGCTAATTCATTCACTATGTTTGCACTTTTCTAGAAACCCTGTTTTTAAGGCAAAAAGCCCTTCTGGTAGCTCTGCACCCAATCGTGGTAAAGAAAAATTAGACAGGATTTACAAGATTATCACGATTTTATTTGTCATAATTCAGTCAACCGGGTTTCTGGTCCTAATACTTTAAAGTGCAAAGGTAGTGTTCATTCTTAAGGTCTCGAATAGGAAGGATGGGTTATACGAATGCCTACTGAGGCGGTGTATAGACCCAACTTGGGAGGATGGTGGCGCTATTTGGAGGAATTTTGGCCAAATTCTGCCCAGAATTGCCAACAATGGTTTAGTATCATAAACCCAACAGGCGGTGGTCCACCGCTTTTGTAAACCGTTTAGCCCAAACCATAACAGGAGAGACTGATGAACATGCTTGAACGAACCGCTCAAAGTAATGGCTATCTTCAACCAACATTGTTAGCCGAATACCCAACGTTTGAGCCGGAGTCACTTATTGCTGCCCCCAAAACAGACCAAAGCGCCTACCCCTTGACCTGCTATCGCCACCCCGCGGTGCAAACCGGCTTGCGCTGCAACCGCTGCGACCAGCACATTTGTATTAAGTGCGCCCGGCGAACGCCGGTCGGATATCGCTGTCCGGATTGTATTCGGCAGCAGGAGAATAAGTTCTACACCGGGCTGGTCTGGGATTATCTGACCGCCGCGCTGGTGGCGTTCCCGTTGGCGTTCGTGATGGTGACGGGGTTCTGGTATGCGCTCTTCGAATTGGGTCTTATTTCGATCTTTCTGACGGTCTTGGGGACGCGCTTGGCGGGGGGGCTAATGGCTGACGCGGTTCATTGGGCGGTGCGCCGACGCCGCTCCCGCTATTTGAGATATGTCGTGGCCGGATCGCTGGTTGTTGCCTCGGTTCCATTCCTGGTGCTGTCACTGCTTTGGTGGGATATATTTAGTGTGATCGGGTTGGGGATTCTTGTGATTGGCGGGATAAAAATCATCTTGGTCCGTCTGGGCTGACAGACCGCTTAAAATGATGACCGTTTCAAGGTTTTCGGGATGAGACTTCGCAGAAGGTGACGTTTATGAGGATTATTGAGCCAAATGATCCCTCGAAAGTCCAAGTCTTCACCGGCTACTTGTTCCAAACTCGGGCCGGGGGGCCGACGCCCAATATACGTTAGCAGGCTCCTTTGAGCCGTTTGCCGGCACGGGCGCTGTGGCCAAACGAGTTTTGTACGGATGGGTTGCTCAAAAATCTGTAGCCGGCTAGCCGCCGTTTCGGGTTTTCCGGTTTGGCGTCGGAAGCGTATTAAATTCAGGTGACAGTCACTTATGGTCTATTTAGCGTGTTCAAGTGACTGTCACCTTTGGAATTGCCATCTACCTATCTAACTACCCAACCATCCAACTAACGTTCGCCGCGAGGTCGAACCGGCACTGGCGTAATCTTCCAGATGTCGTCGCAGTACTCCTTGATCGTCCGGTCGGAGGAGAAAAAGCCGCAGCGGGCCACGTTAAGGATTGACATGCGGGTCCATCGTTCGCGATCACGGTAGACTTCATCGACTCGGTCCTGAGCCTCGATATAAGCCTGATAATCGGCAAAAGAAAGAAACTCATCGTGGTAACGCATCGAATTGACGACCGGTTTAACCACCTCCTGATCGCCGTTGGTAAAGTAGCCGGAAGCAATCCTGTCGATGGCCTGACGCAGTTCCTCATTGGTATGGTAGTAATGCATGGGATCGTAGCCTCGCTCCTTGGTGGCAAAGACCTCCTCGGTGGTTAAGCCAAACAGGAAGAAGTTTTCTTCGCCGACATGCTCCCGAATTTCGACGTTAGCGCCATCCAGGGTACCGACGGTGAGCGCACCATTGAGGGCAAATTTCATATTGCCCGTACCAGACGCCTCTTTACCGGCCATCGAGATCTGCTCCGACAATTCGGCGGCCGGGTAGATCTTCTGGGCCACGGTGACGTTGAAATTGGTAATAAACACCACTTTAAGCCGGTTGTTAATGTCACGGTCATTGTTGATGACGTTACCGATGGCATTGATGACCTTGATAATCCGTTTCGCCATGAAATAGCCCGGCGCGGCTTTGGCCCCAAAAATGAAGGTGCGCGGCACAATATCGAGGCCGGGATTGGCTTTGAGGCGATTGTAAAGGGTGACGATGTGCAGCATTTTGAGGTGTTGGCGCTTATATTCATGCAGCCGCTTAACCATGATATCAAACATTGAATTGGGATCAACCTGAATCTTTTCGTGCTTCAGGATGTAGTCGGCCAAAACCTGCTTGTTGGTCCGTTTGACCTGGTCCCACGCTTGCCGGAAATCGGCATCGTCGGCGTAATCCTCCAACTTTTCCAACTGCTCTAAATGTTTGATCCAATCATCGCCGATTTTGGAGGTGATCAGATCGGACAGGCCGGGGTTAGCCAGCTTGACAAAGCGGCGGGGCGTGACGCCGTTGGTTTTGTTGTTAAATTTCTCGGGCCACATCTCGTAGAAGTCGTGCAGCACGCGCCCTTTCAGCAAATCGGAGTGCAGTTGGGCCACGCCGTTGATCGAGAAACTGCCGACAGAAGCCAGGTTGGCCATCCGAACACGTTGTTCAGGGCCTTCTTCAATGATCGACATACGCCCAATGCGATCGTGGTCATTGGGGAAGCGGGCCTCGACTTCTTTCAGGAAACGGGCATTGATTTCGTAAATAATTTCCATATGCCGGGGCAGCAGCCATTCCACCAGGCTAACCGGCCAGCGCTCCAAGGCTTCCGGCATGAGCGTGTGACAGGTGTAGGCAAAGGTACGCGCGGTAATAGACCAGGCCTGGTCCCAGGGCAAGTGATATTCATCCACCAGCAGCCGCATCAGTTCCGGAATGGCGATGACCGGGTGGGTATCGTTGAGTTGGATGACGACTTTTTCCGGGAAGAGGTTCCAATCGTAATTGCGAATATGGAAGCGGCGAATAATATCATTGAGCGAGCAGGCCACAAAGAAATATTGCTGTTTGAGCCGGAGTTCCTGGCCTTGCGGCATATTGTCATTGGGGTACAGCACTTTGCTGATATTTTCGGAGTGGGTTTTTTGTTCTACGGCGCGGGCGTAGTCGCCGTTGTCGAACAGTTGAAAATCGAACTCATTGGTGGCTCGCGCCCCCCAAAGGCGCAGCATGTTGACGGTCCCGGTTTTGTAGCCGGGCACCAAGGTGTGATAAGGTTCGCCCATGACCTTTTGCCCGCCAACCCAACGCATGCACCATTGGCCGTCTTCACGTTGATAATGTTCGGTGTGGCCGTTGAACTGAACCTCGACCATGTCATCGGGTTGGGCAAATTCCCAGGGGTAGCCCAGATAGAGCCATTCGTCCGGGCTTTCTATCTGCCACCCGTTTTTGAACGACTGCCGGAAGATGCCAAATTCATAACGAATACCATAGCCGACGCTGGGAATATCCAAAGTAGCCATTGAGTCGAGGAAGCAGGCAGCTAATCGTCCCAAACCGCCGTTACCCAGGCCCGGTTCGATATCCTGATCTATTAGCTGCTCAAAAGGGGAGTTAAAATCGCTCAGGGCTTCTTTCGCCAGATCTTTGGTATCGGTGTACAGCATATTCTGAGCCAACTGCCGGCCCAACAAATATTCGGCTGAGAGGTAATAAATAAATTTGGGGTTTGTTTCGTAATAGGTATTGACGGTTTTGCGCCAGCGATCAACCAAATAATCACGCACGCTGTAGGCCAGCGCCATATAGCCGTCGGTCAGACTGGCCGTTTGCACCGCCTGACCGATATGGTAATAGAGATTATTTTCAAAGCGCTCTCTGAAAACATTGATATCACCGTTAGTTTGCAATGGTTTTAACTGCTTACGTTGCATAAGTCTCTCCCTCATGAATAAGTTGATTAAGTTTTTGGATTAATAGAATTTAGCCGGCTACGACGCCATAGCCCCTCCGCTTAATTTAGGCGACATAAGAATTGACAAGTTTTCAAATATGAATTCCATTAAACGCATTTTCCAGCCGGATAGACTCGATGTTAATTACGTCTTTCAGATTCTGCCAACCCTGGCTAGAGTAGTAACTTTTGGCTGAGTGAAAATAGGTTTAAGGAAATACGAAAAGGTTCTCACATTTTTGAGGTAGGAGTCGGTGAGAGGGATTGGGAAAATGACAAAAATCAAAGCGATGATAGGTATTTTAATCTCTATGGCTTAACCTGCCGGATTTTATATCACAATGGCACAATAAGCAATTCAGATTTCGTCGTTGCCCGATTTTGGGACAAAAGGCCTGATTAACTCTTGTATATGGCCCGTTAGCGCTAATTGACTAACAGCATATGCGACAGCCGGACTCAGTAAAATTCCATAAGAGTGTCCCCCGGTGGCGATGATCAACCCTTCCACCCCGGTAGGGCCTATCACCGGCAGCCGATCCGGCCCGGTTGGCCGCAGCCCGGCCCCCAATTCGATGATCGGCAGGTTTTCGATTTTAGGCACCATCTCTTGGGCCTTGCGGAGGATATGAAAAACCCCGCCGGCTGTCGGCCGGGCGTCGAAACCGGCTTCACGTTCAACGGTAGTGCCGATAATAAGGCGGCCATCCGGGCGCGGCACCAAGTAGACCGGCCCTAAAATGGGCTGCTTGATCAGCGGCGCGTCCGGCGGCATTTGCAAGATCAACGTTTGCCCTTTGCGCGGCCGAACAGCGCCTTGCAGCGGTTGGGGTAAACCCGGCAACTGTCCGCTCCAAGCGCCGGCGGCGATGATAACCGTCTCCGCCGGGCAGGTTTCGCCGGGGAGACGCAAGCCCTGAACCCGCCCATGGGCAATGAGCAGCTCTTGCACTTCGGTTTGCTCGCGCAGATGGCCACCGGCGGCCAGAAACGCATCGCGCAGGGCTAAAACGAGGTTGCGATTGTCAACATGGTGAGCCATCGGGGTAAAAATAGCGGCTAAGATGTTCGGGCCTAAATTCGGCTCTCGTTCCCGCGCTTCGTCGCCGGTCAGCCACTCGACCGGAAAGCCTAGATCGCGGTGGAACCGGTACTGCCGTTCCAAACGCTGCACAGCGTTGTCGAACAGCGCCACAAAGAAGCGGCCGTCGGTTTGGTAATGCAGCGGCACATCGGAGATAGCGCTTAATTCCTGAGCAAAGCGGGGCCAGCGTTGGTGGCTGTCCCGCTGAAGTGCGAACAAATCGTCGCTAAACGAGTCGGACAACTTCCAGGGCATCAGCATCCCGGCTGCCGCCCAGGTCGCGCCCCGGCCCACCTGGCCCCGCTCAAAAATCGTTACGGCCTGGCCCGATCGGGCCAAATACCAGCCGATTGATAAGCCAAAGACTCCACCGCCGATAATGGCAATCATCCCTTCATGTCCTTCATCGTTCATAAAACGTATTCTAAAAGCTTTAACCATATTCACAAATAGCGTGGGGAGGGTCACACCACTGGCCGATGATTTGTGGTATACTGATGCTTATGAACACACCTTTCTACGCTTCCTTCCAACCCCAGCCCACCGGCGACGGCTCCGATACCCTCTACAGCGCCGAGTATGGGGAGACCTTTCACTCAACGTTTGGGGCGTTGACCGAAACCGAACATGTCTTTCTCGATGGGACGGGTATCCAGCAGCGGCTGGCCGAGGGGCAATCGGCGCGGGTGTTGGAGGTGGGATTTGGGACGGGGTTGAATTTTTGGGTCACGGCTCAGTACAGCCAGACAGCGGGGGCGTTGCTGGAGTATGTGGCTCTGGAAAAGTATGTGCTGCCCGCTGCTACGCTAGCCAGGCTAAATCACCACCAGTTGCCTGCCGTGGCCCAAGATATCCGGCAGGCTTTTCTCGACTGGCGAGCCGGCCAGCCTGATCCGCGGCCCGGCTCACGGCTGCATTGGCGCTACGGCGACTCGATCCGGTTGGAACTGATCGTAGGCGACGCGACCAGCGAGACGATTCCGCCGCGAGATTACCACGCCGTCTATCAAGATGCATTCAGCCCGGACCACAACCCCGAATTATGGACGCAGCCCTTTTTCGGCCGGCTGTTTGAGGCGCTGACACCGGGCGGCCGGCTAGCGACGTACTCGGTTAAAGGTGAGGTGCGCCGCAGCTTGGCGGCGGTGGGGTTTCAGGTGCAAAAGCGGCCCGGCCCGCCGGGCAAACGAGAAATCTTGGTGGCCACTAAAGCAATGAGGCTGTCTTAAAAGTCCCACCGGCTAAGATTGGTTCAGTCTGCTAATCGAAATGGGTTCAAAAAAGTCTCATATCAGCCCGATTTCAGTTCATTTTTAGACTGAACCCATCTTATTCTTCAACCGTAAATCCCTCTTGTGCGACCAAATGGGCATCGACATACATTTCCACCCAGTAGTCGCCGGGACTAAAAATCGACAACAGCCCGGCGCTGAGCAGCAGTTCAGTCTCGCCCGCCTGGCCCTGATCCCACGTCTCAAGAACCCGTAGGGTCGGATCTTCCTCGCCATCCACAAAGACTTTGACCACGACTTGCTGGCCGTCTTGCATGCCGCTGTAGGTCAGCAGGACAACCACATCGCCGGTATCGGCCGGAAAGGTGTCAGTGATGTCGTAATCGATAAACTCATCGTTGTCATCATAGCGTTCTGCCGCGAATTCAAACGAACTGACGGCGACCCCGGTGGAGGGATCGGGCGGGCGGCCGGTATATTCCAAAGCTACGGTTAATTCTTTTAGCTGTTGAGCGACGGCATCGACTGCGGCCGCATCCGTTCCGGTCTGGCTAACGATATCGTAGGGCGGTGTGGCGGAGCACTCCTGCTCGGTCAGGCAACTGGACAGGCTGTCCAGATCGGTGGCGGCGACATCCAGATACCACCACAATGAGTCGGGCGGCTCTTGGCTGGCTTCTCTGGCGGCGACGACCTGCTGCTCGGCCAGAGTCATCGCCTGGTCAAAGGCGGTTTGAGCGGCCTCGACCTGACCGGCGGCCAGATTGATTACGCCCACATCGAGATAAGACACGACCTGGTCCGGCCCAAGGGTTAACTCCGTTTGGGCCAAGCGCAGAGCGTCAGCCAGACGACCCTGAAAATAGTAGACGCGGCTCAATTCCATAATGGTGCTGATATCGCCCCGCCCGGTCGCGATTGCCGCTTCGTAATCGGCCGCCGCCTGTTCGAGTTGTTCCAAATCGAAGTAAGCATTGCCGCGCTCGAAATAGACCGCGGCATAGGCCGGGGCCAGGGCCAGCGCCTGATTAAATGCCTCGATGGCCTCTTCGGGCGCTGCTCGATGCAGCCGGCCTACCCCTTCAGCATAAGCTCGAATAGCCGGCTCTGATGGAGTGGATATGGGCCGGACGTAAATTACGAGCACCCAGATCACGGTCACCAAGGCAAACAAGCTGCCCAAGATGACAAACAGCCAGCGGACCTGACCGATCAGCGTTACGGATAGGCCGTATAGAAACAAGGTCACGGCCAAAATGGTCAGATGGGCCACATAGGTATCGGCTTTATCGCCCCAGGCTTCACTCGTTTCAAACGTAGCCAGAAAACGCTCGGTCAAATAGGTCGAGTCGACGACGTACAAATCGGCTTCAAAAGCGGACACGTCCGGTTCGTCATCCTGCTCCGGATCGAAATAGGGCGGGGCCAGCAGCGGGCTGAGGCCGGCCAGTCGATCACGAATCGTTTCATACCGTTTGGCCGCGGCGGCGTCATCAAAATCAGCGGCGATAATGGCTTGGCTGTCCAGTTCGGACCAACTGCGCCAGAGGTCGGTCCAGGCATAACCCGTTTCGATTTCACCGGCTGCTTTTTGGCTGAGCGCTTCGATGGCAAACGTCTGGGCTTCTCGCAGAGCCCGGTCAGAGAGGATACTGGCCTGGCTTTGCAGGTACCCCACCACGGCCGCGATAATCGTTACCAGGGCTATCAGCGCCGCCACTATCCGTTCGAATGGTTCGCCGGAGAAAATAGGGCTGCGGGTGACCGAATCAGATGGATGCGTCATGGATTTTATCCCAGTTCAACAAAAATGGCGGCGACCACACTAAAAATCAAAGCAGCCAGGCCGAGCAGCGCTAAACTGTAGCGCCAGGCGGGACGGGCGGGGTTTAAACCCTCGGCGACGGTGAAAAAGAGCAAAGCCACGGCCTGGATGATGAAGACCATTATTAGCGTGCTGGATTTAGAGCGGTAACCGTCGGCCTGAATGAAGTGGGGCGCGGGAGCGAGATCGACTGACTGGCCGGCTTCGGCCCAGGTTTCGCCGAACTCGCGTTTGAGGTTGTAGCTGCCGTCTTCATTCAAGAAACGCCGCGAGAAGAGTTCTTGGCTGTCGCCCGCAAATTGCGCCGACACCGCCCACTCCCGCAGGTCGAGGTCGGACGCCTGATCCAGATCGACCGTGTCCTCGAGCAGGTGTTGTAGTTCGCTGCTGCGGGTGTAGACGGTATAGCCGCGATAATGCTCGTAGACGGTGTTGGTATTGGTGATTTTTGTGCGGGCCGCGTTAATGGTGGCCGTCAAGCCGGCAAAGTCGGCGTCACCGGCTACGGCGTCGATCAGCGCGGCTCGCCAGGCCACAACAGCCCCGGCAATGGTGACCACGGCAATGAGAATAGCCATTGTCGTTTCAAAGGCCCGGCTTGGCGCCGGACTAACTTCATTATCGGGAAGAAGGGAAGGTGTATTTTCGGTCATAGGCTTATAGGTCAGTATTTATTTCAAATCTATTCGGCTATCTATGCCCGGAGCAAAACAAGGCTGAGGCTAAGGCGAAGGCTAAGAAACAACGCCTATTTTATCAGGCCTTGCCAACTGGATGGGTCGTTTCTGCGCCTTAGCCGGTTAGCGAAGTCATCGCCTGTGCTGAAAAGTGACTTTGTTTTAATTATGAGTTACGCAGTTCAAAAGGTGACAGTCACTTAGATGCGATAAATCGACCTATTTGGGCCGAACGGACGCTCATTTTAATTAAAAAGTGACTGTCACCGGGTTCGTTACACCCAACTGCGTAAGTCCTATTAATAATACGATTGGAATCAAAGCAGGTCAACTCCACGGAGATATTTCTACAAAACATAAATGCAGGTTGCATTGCGCTCCTATTTGTAATAAAATCAGGTATCGAGCGGCGTACTTCCCGCTATAGCCACGACCTTACAACCATAAAAGCACCGTTGTTCATTCAATCCCATAAAATTCTTTAAGAAAGTAGAATCTGTTCGACCTACAAGCAATGAGGCTATTTAAAGTTTTGGTTTCCTTACCCAACCGGCTCAGATGGGGCAGCATAATCGTGCTGTTGGCCGTGGCCTTGACCGGCTGCGCTTCGACCACCGGCCAACAACCGTCTGAACCGCAGCCAACGACCACGCCGGTCGCCCTGCCGCCGGCCGCTTCTCCCACGCCAACCGATCTGGCCCCCCCTGCCCCCACCGCTACTGAGGAACCATCCCCCACCCCAACGCTCTCCCCAACCGACCAACCCTTACCGTCATCTACCGCTGCTGTGGAACTTTTCTCCACGGCGACCGCGACCGCTGCGCTGTCTTCAACGGCGACTTCGGCCCCGACCGCCGTCGCCGCGACCGTGACGGCGGAACCCACAACCGCATCATTAGCCGACAGCGATGCTATAGCGGCCGGCCTGAAAGTCTATAAAGAGCAATATTGCGGCATCTGTCACAAACTCGATGTGGCCGGCACCGGCGGTATTTTTGGCCCGGAGCAAAATCATCTCGGCACTACCGCCGAGACGCGCCTCAAAAGCCCCACCTATCGAGGCCAGGCCGGCACCGCCGCCGACTATCTGCGCGAGAGTATTCTCGATCCGGCGGCCTACTTTGTTGAAGGCTACGAGCAAAGCGCCCACCAAATGCCCGCTTACACTCACCTGAGCGATGCCCAGGTTGACGCGCTGGTTCAAATGTTGTTGCAGCAAAAATGATTTACGCAACTATGGTTAACGCAGGATAACTCGTCCTGTTTATAAAAATTATCTTAAGCCCAGGGAGGTTTCATGAAGACAAAATTCGTAGTGGCAGTGGCAATCCTATTGTTTATGTTAGCCGGTAGTGTGGTGCAGGCCCAAGGCGGCGGCGAAACCGTGGCCACCGGCCTCAATGCCCCAATGGGGGTGTTAGTGGCTCCTGATGGCAGCGTGTGGGTGATCGATTCCGGTGTGGGCGGCGATGAGGAAATCCCCTTTATCAGTCCGCAAACCGGGCAAGAAATTACCGCCCAGTTTGGCGACAGCGCCCGAATTGTGCAAATTGCCGCCGATGGCACGCAAAGTGATGTGGCTACCTTGCCCTCAGTTTTGGCCGGCATGGAACCTATCGGCGGCGCCCGGTTGGCTATGGTTGACGGCACCCTTTACGCCACCGCCGGTCAAATGCTGGGCGAGCTTGGTACCGACGCCATGGAAAACAGCGCCGCCGTGCTCAAAATTGAGGACGGGCAGGTGTCCGAAGTGGCCAGCACGTGGGTTGTAGAACGCGACCAAAACCCCGACGGCACCTTGGTCGACTCGCATCCCTATGGTCTGACCGCCGCGCCCGATGGCAGCCTATGGGTGACTGACGCCGGGGCGAATGATCTGCTCAAGGTCGATCCGTCTTCCGGCGACATCGAATTGGTTACGGCCTTTGACGCCGTGCCCAGCCCGCTGCCCAGCCCTACTCGCGACAACGCGTTGTTAACGGACCCGGTGCCGACCGGCGTGGTGGTCGATGACAGCGGTACGGCCTATGTCTCACTGCTACCCGGCTTCCCCTTCATACCGGGTTCGAGCAAAGTCGTACAGGTATCACCCGGCGGTGAGGTCAGCGATTATGCCACCGGCCTGACGATGCTGACCGACCTGCGCCTGGGCCCCGACGGCAATATGTACGCGGTCCAGGTGGGCCAATTCACCGAGCAGGGGCCGGTACCGAACATGGGCCGTATCATCCGCATTAAAGCGGGCGACGCCTCGGAAGTGGTCGTTGACGGGCTGTCCTTCCCCACCTCCATTGATTTCAACGCCAACGGCGATGCCTATGTGACCATCAACGGTGTCGGCGCGCCCGGCTCCGGCGAAGTGGTTAAGTTCGCTAACCTGACCGGGATGACCGGCACGCCCGTTTCCGAAGCCGATGCTGCCGCCGCCGCTATGATGGCTGAAACCGGCGACGCCTCGATGGCCGAAGGCGACAGCGCCGAAGCGATGGCGACCGAGGAACCGGCTCCGGCGGCCCAAGAAGCGCCCGCCACCCTGCCCACCTCCGGCGGCGAACCGGTGGTGGCTTTTTGGCACCTGGTCATTTTAGGCGCGGCTCTGTGGGGCGTCGGCCGGTGGGTGAAGGGGTATGCAGTAGGGTAGGTTGGTTTGAGGGTTGGCTAGTTTGATGGTTGGTTAGTTGGGAATGAAAAAGCTCGGGGTTTGTGGCCTTGAGCTTTTTTGTTAGAAACTGTTTTAAAAGTGGGAGTTTATAGACTTGTCCACAGATTTACACGGATGCTCACTGATAACATCAAAATTGAGATAAAAATCTGTGACCATCTGTGCCTATCTGTGGACCCATGAAGGCTTTTAAAATAGTCTCTTAGATTTATCTTCGACGGCGTTGGTTCTTCTAGTGTGTGCTTTCTTCTCCAGGCCGTTGTGACGCACCAGGGCGCGAGAAGAATGCTTTTCTGCGGTAGGTTTCATTACTATTTGGATCGTTTAATCCAAAATTCGGAAAGAGCATTCCCTTGGTAGCGCAACATTAAACCGTGGAGACGTGAGAACGACGGAAGACCGACCAAATAATGGACAGAATTGACATGATTATCACGATTTTATCGATCATAATTCGGTAAATCTTGTAAATCCTGTCTAAATTTTTTTCATCACGGTTTAGTGCAGAACTACCATTCCCTTGGCAGTAAGAGTGTATGCTTCTTTTGATCACTGATGGCCAAATTTTAATGATAAATACGCTTTCGGAATGACCTATTCGCGCTCGGATTTTAATTTTTCCAATTCTTTTTTAAATGTTCAAACTCTGCGGCAAGTATTCAAACTCTGCGGCAATTGTTCAAATTAAAGAGGCATGTTTTCCAATTCTGCATGACATGTTGCCAATTCTTTTTTAAATGTTCAAACTCTGCCTCAATTGTTCCAACAAAAGAGGCATGTTTTCCAATTTTGCATGACATGTTCAAACTCTGCGGCAAGTATTCAAACTCTGCGGCAAGTATTCAAATTAAAGAAGCATGTTTTCCAATTTTGCATGACATGTTGCCAATTTTTGACGACCTATTTTTATTTTTGAGGACATGTTCACGTTTTTGGAGACATATTCACGTTGAGGAAGGAGTGAACACGCAAAATTTTGGTCATGTACGTTTGGCGGAGGACATGATCGGTTTATTTTTTGTTAGCGTTTTGTGTTTGAAGGCAGCGATACGATTTTTTGGGTGGTGTATAGATTTTTAGCGGTGGTGTCGATTTGAATGGCTTCATGATATTGGGGGGGAGAGGGTCGATGGTGGGGAGGGGGATGTGGTCGGGGGGCCGTAGTTGTTGACCGAAAATCGACAATCATATAAATCATATTTGTAAAAGACGTATACTATGGCGTTGTCCCTCATTTTCCTTGATGAGATAGTCAAAAATCGAGTTGTTACTCACGTTGAGCAGCGGTTTCCGAAATCGCGCAACTCGTGGCAGATTTGTTGTTTTTGGTATGTTGCTAATAATAGAAAAACATTCCAAAAAGCTTGTACAGTTTATGCCATTTGGTCAATATCTCAATTGAGATATTAATGAGGGCAAATCCAATTCCTAACTTCTTTAGTAACCAGGCAGTAACTGAATGAGTCAGGGCTGCTATTGACAATACGCAGATAATATCGAGCACCACCTATGAGTTCCCCTTTCCACAGTAGTTCACCATTGCCCATATCTCCATCGAGATCAGATGGAGGTGAACTCCCGGCCCCTAAATTGGGAATAGTATCCGGCCAATTTGGAGGCCAATTTGAGCTATGTTTTTCCTCATAAATGAAGAATTGAGCCCGATTGCCATTGAGGTTTACGTTTGGGGAAAACATCAACTGCAGGAGGGCAGATTGTGTCCGATCTTCATTTACAAAACTATACCACTTATCTGAGGTAGCATCCAGTGTGCCATATACTTGACCATTACTAACATCAAAAGTTTCTAGACTACTATTTTCTGTAGGCGACATCTGTATTTGCGACGTTGGGGATGGGGAGGCAATATTGGGGGTAACCGATACTTGCTTAAGATTGTTTTCTATTTCTATATATCGTTCTGCTACCCATCCCGACTTATCTTCTTTGGTTTCCACGAAAAACCAATCACCAGCAACATTACGCTGTACAATAGCCACTTTATCGCCGGTTTCTAGCATACCAAGACTAGGATAATCAGTACCCGGCCCCTCTCGAAGATTTAGTCGTCCAAAATCAGTTACAACTACGCCCGATAAGGAAGGAGAAAAAACTAACGGATCACTTGATGTGATTGCAGTCGGTGCTGGCGTTTTAGTTGATACCAGCATTTTGGTTGGCGTCATTGTCTGTTTGTCAGGTATACTTGTTGGGGTACGAGTGGGAAGGATTGAAACTACGTGTTGATAAGTCGTTTCTCCCCAAGCAATGGCACTATCCGCCAATACCCGAGGCTGCGGCCATAAGTATAGGGCTATAAATGTGCCAGCAAAAACTCCAATATAAAGCAGCAAATTCACCACTGTCACTAATTTGTGAGGTACTTTTAGAATATAAAGCAGGAATGGTGCCAAGTATTTGGTAACGAATGCCGCAATTACAGCGAAAATAGCAATTAGAATATAGTCGACCATCTTTCAAACACCTCAATCACTAAGGTCGTTCTGGTGCTTACAGGGCATCATCACCCGTTGGGGCGGCAAGCTGTTGTCTCGATCCTGACGTTAACCGGCCGGCTGAATTATCACCCAATTTAAACCGAAGAAATTGGTTGTCAGAGGGAAGTTCGGAGCGCTCTTCCTCATCGGCCATAGCAAGGAGTTTTTGGGCCAATTTTTCCTTTAGGTCCTCAACATTCTCTGAGTCAAGGCCAACATCTCTAGCCGTGCCAATCAGTTTTCGCAACCGATTAATTTCCGATTCTTGTTGAGCTTTAAAGTAATCAGCTTTTGCTTCAGCCAATTTGTCGTACACTTTGCGCATGGCCGAACTCCACTCCATGGTGTAGAAATTTTCTAGTAAACCCATGTCGAGAAATCTAATAATTTCCCTTAGGGAATAGGGGGAGAATGTCGTATCATAGTCGATTAATTCATCGATTCTCCGGCGATCAGCAGTACCTCCCTCACTATAGAGCCGATTGTGGACCCGCTGTAGATGTTCACTCAGCGCTTTACTGAGAATCACATCCACATTAACTGACATCACCCTGATCCCGGCAATTTCACAATTCCGCCGAATATTATCTTCGAGATCATGCTTGATAACAACCAGACCTGTCTCTCGAATATGCTGTTCGGCCGATTGCTTCAAGGCGGCCGGATTGTTAACCAGGTAATTGCTAGTAATATTTAAAAAGAAATTTTTTGCAGCATCAATGACCCCAATTTCAAACTCGGCTAGAGGGTCTTTGGCTTCACGCCAAAAATCCTTGGCGTCAGCCACCTGGTAATTGACCTGGAGGTGAGCGTCAATTTTGTGCCCGTCGCCTAACTGATAACCTTCCGAGGGAGAAGTCAATTTGGTCAGGTGTCGCTTCATCTCCACAAAAACAAACAAAAGTTTGTTAGCATCGCGAATATTTGGATTAAAGGATTGATTAGGGTTATCCAGCACTGTCACCAGGTTTGGCTGGTCGCCCACCATTTTCAGCACTACCACGTGCCTGTTTTCATCGGCGCTAGGAACACTGGGTAGAGTGCGAAGGAGGCCAAACAGGTTTGTTTTGATATTGTACTCCTGGAATTTAATGAGCCCAGCTTGATACGTTTTTGTTTTCTCGAGTTCGGCGATATAACTTGATATTGACATGATTATCCCTCTCTTGAGTAAGTCGCTAACTTAGAGTTAATTTATTGATTAGACAATTAGGTCAAGAAACCCAACTTGCTGTTTTTTATCATTACTTACATCTCGGCCACGCCGACTATTACGGGCTAGTTTCCTTTCGTATCGGCTCTGACAGCGTTGAAGCAGATTTTCCAGGCGATTGCGGCGATGACCTTGATACTTCTGATGAAGCTCTTTGAAAAACGTGCGATACTCTATAAAGGGTTCTGGATTTTCCGCATCCCAAGCTGTTAATGCCTCTCGAGCCCACCGTTCGACCTTTAAGTTAGTCTGCTCTTGCATTTCCAAGTGCACAGGGATTTTAGGATCATCCCACAGAGTAAAAGTCATTTCTACAGCTTGAGTGCGCGACTCATCACTTTCCGTTACATCATCTAAGCGAACGACTGAAAAGAAGAGTAGTCCGGCCATCCAACATAAGAGAACATTTTTAGTTTGCATTAACCAACTGTGAAGATGTTCAATGGCTTGCCCAGGGTCCAAATCATAGGTAATCGCATATAAGTCAATTACTTTAGGGTAATCGGAAATTTTCCTCCTGGACAGAATTACTTTAATCGCGTCAAGCGTCTCTTTTGGATAAGATTGGGCCAACCAATAATACGTCAAAAGCGCTGTGTTTTTGAGAGCTGGACTAGGGTTACTAACCCAATGTCTAATCAACATCAAAACATCTGATTTATGAAGATCATGTTCAAGCATATCAGATAAAGCGAGAGAGGCAGCAAGCTGGATACTTAAGTGATTAGTTTTAGCCCAAGGCAAGATAATATGTTGCTTAAGATCAATGAATGGCAGCTTGGTGGCCAGGTGACCTACTGCTATGGCAGCATAATATCGCCTTTCTGCTTCTGGAGCGCAGCCAAGCCGGAAAACATAATCGTAGAGATAGGGTAAGATGTCATATAGGGCCGGGGTGTGCAGTAAACTTAACACTTTCTCCCGTTGTCCTTGTTCAGTAAAGGCAAGTGACTGTACTTCAGTCAAACCATGTTCACTATTACGTTTAACCCGAATAGGGGTGATGTTGGTCCGGGCAAAGAAATGGTAGTCATTCGTTGCCTTTGGCTGATCAACTCCTCCCGCAGTTTTCTGCTGCCCCAACATAGAAGCTGGAATTTTTATGACAAAATCGTTAGAACTATTCTCTAACTCAGACATTGATTATTACCTCCTTAATCATCCGTTGAAATATTCCCATCCAATCGCTGTTCAAGTTCTTTGGCAATAGGGGCCATATACTTACGATTAATCCCCTCAAACAATGCCACTGTGAGAACCATACTTTGCTCGGGCCGGTTTAAGTCATTGAAAAACCAATCATTGATGACAATCGGCTCGTCGCTCGTTAGAGCATGGGGTTGATTACCAGTGGCCGACGGTACTGAGTTCTCTTGAGCAATAAAGCCCGGCTCGAAGGTGTAATCCTCAACAAAATCAAATGCCTCCATTGCATCCCGATTTTCTCTCCATTGCTGATAAGCTTTGTAAGCTTTTTGCCAGCGGGGAAAGAATTTTTTATATTGGTTTGGACGTATCACTTCGATACTGGACCAAAATGACTCTATCTCATCGCGAGTTTCGCAATAAATGATAAGCGTGCGAATAATGTATTTAGACCTATCAGATTCTTTCAATTCTCGATGGACTTCCTCAGCAAAATCAAAGCAAAAATCCTTAAGTTCGTCTTCATTTGCAAATGATTTCTCTAAACATTGCCTCATTATCAAAGAGGGTTTTGTTGGTCTTCGTTTTTGAGAGGTATGAATCTGATCCAGAATGTTTTTTCCCTTTTCATCGTCGATCTCCTCTTCTGAGAGCGACAACGCTGGGTCTTCAGGAAAATCATGATCCTCGGTAGGGATTGATGATAACTCTTGACTCTGATCTTGATCGCCAGAACCACCATTTATCCCTAGATCGTCATCAATTGGCATCATAAGATCTCCTAACTTAATATTTCATTTGTTTATATTTAGCCGTTATCTTAGGACTCTGCTGTTCCATTAAATTCCACAATGTATCTTCTAGGCTACGTGACTGGCAATAACTAATAAGCCGTAAGGCGATGGCATCCCAAATATCTGTATTCTTTAAGTTTCGATATACATCTTTAAAGTGGAAAAAACAGAGATTCCGAATTTCCTCCTCCGTACTAAACACTTCTTGCATGCATTCCTTCAAAAGCGTTACTTCAGGTTTTTTCATACTTTTTTCCTCTGATACAGGATAATCGGGTTGTTTATTTAACAACCTTTGCCCCACCACCCCCGCCGTCCCGAACGCCAACCTCGCCGCCTTTACCCCATGATTATCTACATATTTCACCACCGCCAGACTATACAAAAACAAGCCCGGCAGGTATTCCTTATCAAAATCACGCTTGGCATACTGCGTCGCCAATTCGCGTACCTTCCGAATCACCTGATACGCCTTCTGCAAAACCGGATCATCCGGCACAGCTACCGCCCCATCGAGCAAAGCCGTCTCGAACTGCAAGTAATCGGCAAAGGAAAAATCATACTGGGGCTGGCTTAAGACCATCTGGCGGATGAACACTTCCAGTTTGATGAAGTCGTAGAGATTGTGGCGCTCTTTGACCAGGGCGAAGTCGATCAGCCAGCCGTGACCGGACTCATCAACGAGGATGTTGCGGAGGTGGAGGTCGCCGTGGACGAGTGATTTTTGACCAGTGAGGGTCCGGCTCAAGATGGTGGGATAGAGGTGGAGCGGATTGGGGTAGGTGTGGCCGTTCCAGGTCAGCGTTTCGGCCTGGGGAGCGACGCCGACTTCGGTGAAATTGGCGAAGGCGGTGGTCATAAGGTGTGCCAGTCGAGCGGGGCGGGTGTAGCGAACCTCGCCACGGATAGTGACGGGCTGCCCCACAGTAAAGTTCGTCGCCTCCGGCGTTTCGACTTTGACCATGATACCCGGCTGAGTAGGGTGTTGGAGTTTGAGGAGTTTAGGTTTGACCTTGGCTATAATTAACCCCTCAATTTGAACCAGAGTCTCAGGTTTGATGTCTAAATGTTCCGCCGGAATAGCGGCGGCGCGGAGAGGGCGATACCCATTGACCAAATCAGGGGGCTGCTCCACCGGCCAAAGACCATCTTGGGAGGCGGAGCGGACTCGCACGCGCAGATACTCCACCAGGTGAGAGCCATATTCATCATCGAAGAAGCAGGTGTACGGCTCGGTTTGGTGATACCACTGCTCACCTAAGGCTTTATCGAGCAGTTCGGTCAGAGTTCGGTTGATGGCGTCCGCTGAGATCTGATCATCCAGAAAGACCTCTTCCAAGGTCCGGGTTTGGCCCAGACGGCTATCGCCGACAAAGTTGTAGATGATCCCGCCCAGCCCTTGCCGTTCAGCAAAACGAGCGACCTCAGCAGCGACAAAAGGGTGGGATTTCTTAACGTGATCAAGGTAGTTCTGCTGTTCGCGCTGCAAAGCGAGCGGCGGGCCGATTTTGACGATCTGCCGGGCTAGTTGTCGGCCACGCCGGTTGATCGGCCTTACCAAAAAGACCCGGGTCCCTCCGAAGCCACCGCCGAACTCTTTTTCGACCATGACTTGCTGCTCACCTTGATATAACTGCTGCAAAAGGGCAATTTGAATGGGGCCAAAATTTTTCAGTCCCAGCGGCGGCAACTGGACCAGAACCTGGCTTCGAGGATCACCCGCTCCTGTAGCTTCAGTATGGCTCTCATATTTGAATCGACGTTCAAGGGCAACTAATTTGATTTGTAATTCATTCAGCTGCGCTTCGATATGGCGCAGGCCGGTCTGATACTCATCGGAAGAGTCTGTCTCGTCACCGTCCTCTGGTTGAGCATGCGGTTCTGACTCGTCTTCAATGGTGGTCAATTCTTTCTGCAAGGTTTTGAGTTCCGCCTCGATGTCCTGGATCTCGATTAGAATCGCTGGATCGGTACTGAAGCCGGTTAGCGCTTGCTGTTCTTTGAGCTTCTGCAAGCGCCGGGTGTGATGGGTGATCAGGGTTTGCACATGCGTTTGGTCTGACAAGGTATTATCCCTCCTGAAGATCTTGCAGTCGTCGAGCGATCATCGTGGCAAATGGCTCCAACGACTGACCGGGTTCGGGCACAAACCAGACATTGGGCTGGTCCAGACCGATAAAATGGTTGGTCAGTTCGGCTACGTGCGGGTCTAAGCCCACCAGCATAGCTTTTTCTTCTACGCTCCGCCCTAACAGCGCTCCTACCCTCGGATCAACTTGCAGCCGGCCTAAATGCCCCATCCCGCCAGGGAGAATTACCGCCAGAATGGCCGGCATTTTTTCTAAAAGGCGATCCATGCTAATATCGGGCACAATCATCAGGCCGTGCGCCCCGTTGACTCGACCGGATCGTAAGCCCACTACCAAGACGGCTAGTCCGGCCTCGCGCAGTGTGACGACTAAAATAGAAAACGCCATCTCTTCAAAGCCGTCAGCTAATAACAAGATAACTTGACCGTGATCGGTTTTTGGCATCATGTGTCCCTAAATTGGTTTTTGCTTGCCATCTACTCTATCACGGCCGGACTTCGATAATCTACTTCACTACTTTAGAAATCTTCGCGCGACTATCGGTTTCTTCGTAACCCTGCCGGTCACCGGCTACACATCTCATTTTGCCAAAATATCCAGGGTAAATGTCCTGGATTCAACCGCTAAGTACCATTTACCAGCGATCATTTAACCGATATAATTATTTAAGTTTATTAAGATTTTTGTTTTAAAAAGGACGGGAGTTGGATTACTTCGGTTAATAAAATTGTATGGCATAAATCGGACCCAAGATCGACAAAATTAGAGCAAAGTTCTGGCAAAATTCGAGTTTTTAGTGTCATTAGTATGTATTGAGCAAACCAGGTGACTGGCACTTTTACTCAAATTGACAATACCATATAGCAAACAACGATGGTATTACCGCGATAAAGTGCCAGTCACCTGAACATATACGTCATTTAGGTGAACCAGACGTTCGATGTTGATCCGGTCTCATCGTCAGAAAGGAGTGCAATGTCTTCCGAGCAAGATCATCAGCAGGTAACAGCCCGATTGGAACAAGCCCTTAAACAGTGGCATCGTGAGGGGGAGTCTCTGGCTCTGGATGAAATTCTGCCTTTCCTAACTCGGCAGACAAAGGCGGATTGGTCGGGCAGCCTGCCCCCTCTAGACCGTCAGGTGGTTAACCAACTCCTGTTTGATTTATTGGAGGATTTGGCGGCGCAAGATGCGGACGCGGCCACGCTGCTGCGCCGCCGTTATATTGATGATGAGACCGGTTTTGCGGTGGCCAACTCACTGGGCCTGTCTGAAAGTGCGTTTTATCGCCAGCGGCGAGACGCGCTAGCGGCCCTGACGACCATTGCTTTAACCCACGAAGCCCAAGCCTGCTCGCAGCTTATCGCTCGACTGGAAGATCGGTTAGATACGCCTTCTTACCAGCAATTATTTGGTCTAGATGAGCTGCGGATTCGCCTGGGCCAGCTCTTATGCGCTCGATCTGATATCCGGCTGTTTTGTCTTACCGGGATTGGCGGCATCGGCAAAACTTCGTTGGCTGATGCTTTGGCCCGGCAGGTTATCACCGATGGTTGTTTTGAAGAGGTCGCCTGGGTCAGCGCTCGCCAGCAGTGGTTTGCGCCTTGGGGGGAAATTCAAGAAACGGGCCGGCCAGCTTTAACTCGGCAGGATTTATTGGTTGCCCTAAACCAGCAACTGAGCGACGCGCCTGGTCCCCCTCGTCCGGCTGATGAACTTCTGGCTGCGCTTAAAGGCCGTTTGCGGAGTCGCTCCCATTTGATTATTTTGGACAACCTGGAAACAGTGGCCGATTACCAGGAAATCTTGCCCCTTCTGTATGAGTTGAGTCAATGGGCTTGGATTTTGCTCACCAGCCGGGTGGCCATCCATGAACAGCCTTACGTTCACCTGACCAACCTAACCGAACTCAGCTCGACCGACGCCGAAGCCCTAATCCGAGATGAAGCGCGACGGCGAGGTATGACCGATCTGGCCGAGGCTCCGCCTGAAGTTATCGACCAGATTTATGACATTGCCGGGGGCAATCCGCTAGCCCTAAAGCTCATTATTGGTCAGGTTCACCTCCGTTCATTATCCACAATTTTGACAGACTTTAAGGAAGCGCGAGGCCAAAAGATTGAGGCCTTGTATCAATTTATTTACCACCAGGCCTGGCAGCTTCTCAATGATACGGCTCGGCAGGTTCTTGTAGCGATGCCATTGGTCACGGCTCCAGGAGTAACCTTAGAGCATCTAGCCGGGATAAGTGAAGTGCCTTACGATGCATTGAATCAGGCGCTTGATCGGCTCATCCAATTATCGCTAGTGCAGGTAGGCGGGCCTCTGGATGAACGTCGCTTCTACATCCATCGATTGACCGAAACCTTTTTACATCAACAGGTAACAAAATGGACGCACCGCCTCTAGCCCCAGTTGACCAATCTTGGTCACAACATTTTCGCCATCTGGTTATGGCTAACAGCCGCTACTGGCTGCGCTGCGCTCAAAAAGACCTCAACGTTCTACGCGGGGAAACCCCACAGATATTGCAGGGCTTGACCTATGCCCTCATTCTCCCCGACGCCTGGCCGTCTGCTCGTGATCTTATTATTTACCTTAGTCCGGCTATGATCCGGCAGGGTCAAGTAAAATCCTGGGAATCGATTTTGCACAAGGGCATTTCCACCAGCGTCGCCGTTCACGATACAGCGGAGGTAGGGCTTCGGCAGCAGTTAGGCGCTCTTTACCGGCTTCAAGGGCGGTTAGACGAGGCCCAACATTGCTTGCATGAGGCCCTAAAGTTATGCCATACCGACCCAGCCCAAAGCCGCTACTGGACCGTACTCACCCAACTGGCTCTGGTAGAGCGCTTGTTAGCCCATCACGATGAGGCTCTAGGCTACTGCCAACAAGTTTTAACGCAGACAACTTTGCCTTCTACGATCACAGCCGAGGCGCTCAATGTAAAAGGGTTGGTGGCCTATGATCAACGGCAATGGGCAACCGCTCTAGAATGTTTTGACCAAGCATTGGCCCTTTACCAGGCAGCGAATGAAACTTACGAAACAGGTCGCCTACTGACAAATCGGGGGGTAGTGTTCCAAAGAGAGAATCGTTGGGATGAAGCGGAAGCGAGTTATCAAGAGGCGATTCAGCATTTTCAGACCACAGATGACCACACCGAGCAATTTAAGGCTGTGATGAATTTGGGCAATATCTTCTTAATGAGACAAGCCTATGAAACAGCAATTAACCACTATCAGCAAGCGCTGCCTGTTTTTCAACAGTGCAATTACCTGGTTGATCTGGCTAACGTGTATAATAACCTGGGCATGGCCTATACCGGGCTAAGCCAATGGTCGATGGCCGAGGCTTACTTTAAGGCCTCCGTTGACGTATGGTACAACCTGGGAAATAAAGGGTATAACCTGGCCAACGTGCTAGATAACTTTGGCACAATGCTGATGACTGCCGGGCAGCACGAGGCAGCCACCGTCGTGCTAAACGAAGCCCTCCATCTACTCAAGACTACGCCCACCAGTCCCGCTACCAGCCGTTTGCAGCAAAAGGTTCAAGAACGGCTGGCTCAACTCAACGACGACCAGCCGGCTTAAAAATAAAACAGTAGGGCCGGTGAGCCCTACTGTTATTAGTGGCTGATTAGCACGTGGAGTTAGCACACTCGTCAGCGTAAGCGTCACCGCCAAACCCGGATACACCGGGTAGCACTTGGCTGGCGATAGCGGCTCCCATTAAGGCCAGCAGAATGGCCGTGATGAGGCGGACTCGCAGAACTTGAATCATCGTAAGGTCTCCTTTCTTAAAAAGATTGGTGAACCTTAGCCGATGGAGATCCCCGGAGCTTGAGTAAATAGTGTTAAGCTCCTGCGCGCGCGACCTGCTAGGTCCGAGTAATCGGTTGTTGATTAGCCGGCTTGACTGAGCGGATTGTTTATCGTATGCGGGTAAACCATCCACGCTTGGTTACAGGATACTCAATCTTGGCCGAATGATCTTGTCCTGAACTTATGCCCCGGCTGATATTGGCTGATAAAGTCTGATAAATATCCAAAACGACCATGTATAACCATTACAAAGAAGCCTCTCTCCCTCTTACCTACCGGCGGCCGGTGATCGACTGTCTGGTTAGGTCTCTGGCTCTGCAACGAAGTGTGCGGGTGGCGGGGTTAAGCGGCATGGGCAAGTCGAACCTGCTCCGTTTTTTGGTTTCGCATCCGGAGCTGCTGGAAAATCACCCCGCTATACCGGCTACGCAAGTCCGCTTTTTGCACATCGACTGCAATAAGCTAAATCCGCTCACGAGCGGCGCTTTTTTTCGAGAGTGTCTCTTTTTATTGGCAACTGATCGGGACCTGGCTTTCCCGATTGATGCCCATCTTTTATACAAGCAGCTTGAATTAGCCCTGCTGCACCTGGACCGGGAAACATTGGTGATTGTGGTGATTGATCGGGCTGAATATTTGTACCAGCACACCAGCTCGGAATTTTTCAGCCAACTGCGCAATCTTCGCGATGAAGCCCGCTCGGGGCGAATGGGGTTTATTGTGGGCAGTCAGCGACCGGTGGGGGATTTGTATGAACTGGAAAAACTTTTTAGCGATATTTGTTGGGTCGGTCCTTTAGCGGAAGATGATCATCAGGAATTTTTTGCCCGCCATGAGGCGCGTTTGGGATTAAATATAGAGGAAAATAACCGGGAGACGTTGTGGAAACTCACCGGGGGTCATCCGGGGCTGCTCAAAAATGTCTTAGAATGGATGAAACTAAATCAGCGGCAATCTATCCCTGCCGCTGATGTCGATTTTATGCAAGCGCTTTTACACTATACCCCTATCCGGAACTACTGTCACCGGCTCTGGACAAATCTAACCTCGGATGAGCAGTATTCTTTAAGGAATTTAGTGGAGAATGGTCATATGGAGGAAAGGCTATCTTTCTTAAAGGACAGCGGCCTGTTAATTGACCAGAATGATCGACTAGACTTATTTAGCCCACTGTGGCAAGCCTATCTCAGCCAAGATATTTGGCCTCATCAAAAAATTGGCCCGATGCAAATTGAGTTGGACTCAACTACCCGGCAGGTTCTTCTGCAATGGCAGGGGAGAACGGTGGAGACAGTTATTCATCGGAAGCTTGTCTTTGATTGCCTGAATCTCTTAGCGGCTGATCCCGGCCGTATTTACAGTAAAGACGAACTGATTAACGCCATTTATAACGATGATAAAGCACCCGAAGTTTTAGACGACGCCCTCTTTCAATTGGTTACAACGTTACGCAAGCTGCTGGACCCCCTGGTAGAAGAGCTGTGTCCGGCTATGACGTCCAGTTGTATTCAAAACGTTCGAGGGGTCGGTTACCGTCTGGTTGTGGACCTGCCTTTTTAAGATCGCGTATCGAGGTCAACCCCTCACATGTTTCATGCCAGGTCTAACAAACTCATCCCTTAATAATAGGAGCGACGCAGTTCAAAAGGTGACAGTCACTTTTGGCCGAAAATAGACATCCGTTTAGTCCAAACAGGTCGATTTATCGCCGCTAAGTGACTGTCACCTGGGTTCGATACACCCAATAGCGTAACTCCTAAATAATATCCCGAGGTCAATTCTATGCCCAACTCAATTCTCAACCATCCATTAATCAGCCAGCGATACTTCTTCCCCAGCCGCGTCAACTTGCCCAATCCCTTCTGGGTCGATGGCGATGGCGCGAAGCTGGCTTGTTATTATCATCAGCCCTACCCCAACGCCAAAACCATTGTCCATTTCCACGGCAACGGCGAAGTCGCCGGCGATTACCTGAGCGATTTCGTTCCGGCAGTGGAGCAACTGGGCTGTAACTGCCTTTTGGCCGAATATCGCGGTTATGGCATGTCAACGGGCCTGCCGGCGCTGGAGACGATGCTTGGTGACGCGGAACGAATCATCACCGCGAGCGGCCAACCACCGGAACAGTTAATCCTGTTTGGTCGCTCCGTCGGCTCGATTTATGCCATCCATGCGGCAGCGCGTTTCCCCCATATCGCCGGCCTGATCATCGAGAGCGGCATTGCCGATCCGTTAGAACGCCTGTTGCTGCGGATTGCGCCGGAGGAGTTGGGGCTGACTTACGCCCAACTACAAGCCGCTGTCGAGCGGTCGCTGAACCATCAGGCCAAACTGGCCCGCTTCAACGGAGCCACCTTGGTGATGCACACCCGTCATGACGGCCTGGTCGATGTGACGCACGCCGACCGGCTTTATGCCTGGGCCGGCCCGCCCAAAACGCTCCAAATCTTTGAACGTGGCAATCATAACAGTATTCTGTTCGCCAATTATCAGGCCTATTTTCAGACGGTCCAAAAATTTATGGCGGCATTAGATTAACTAATCTAAGTTGCCCCTACGTCAAACCAGCTAATTGAACCGCAAAGACGCCAAGAACGCGAAGATTTTTTTATAAAAACTTAGCGAACTTGGCGTCTTCGCGGTGAAACCTACTTCATCGGCTGATGGGTAGCCGCTTGGGTTAACTATTATGAAGTAAGACAGCCGTTGGTCTCTACACCGATTTGGAGTACAATAACAACTGTAATCGACCCAGATCGCCCATAGCTCAAGGCGGCAGCCTCGAAGCTCCCAAAATCGATCCCGATGAGGACTTTTTTGGCAAGTAATTACCGGCGGAGATAGCTCCATGAACTTACAAAATATGCAACGGATTATGGCCCAAGAAGGTATCGATTGCTGGCTGGTGTACAGTTTTCAGGGCAAAAATCCCATCATGGCCCAATTTGTCCGGCCCAAATCGATGGTCAGCCGTCGTTTGTTTCTCATTATTCCCGCCGCTGGCGAGCCACAGCTTCTCGGCTCCAAAATCGATCACGATGTCATCCAGGCGCTGCCCTTTCAGGCTAATTATTATGTTAGTTGGCAAGAAATGGAGCGCGAACTCTCGCGCCTGCTGGCCGATTGTCAAATTGTGGCGATGGACTACTCCCCCGGCGGCGAGCTGCCGACCGTCTCGCGGGTCGATGCCGGTACGGTGGAGATGATGCGCAGGCTGGGCAAAACTATCGTCTCAGCGGCTAACGTTTATCAGGCCGGCGCCGCCATTTGGGAGCCGGGCGTGTTGGATATCCACCTGGACGACTGCCGGCAGGTGGCCCGGATTAAAGATGACGCCTTTAACTTCATCGCCGATCACTTGCGCCGGGGTGACTCTATCACCGAATATGACGTCCAGCAGTTCATCATGCAGCAATTTGAGCAGGCCGGTCTTTTCACCCCTTACCCGCCCATCGTTGGCGTCAACGCCCACAGCGGCGATCCCCACTACTCGCCGGAGGCTGACCACCACGCCCCGATCCACAAGGGCGATTGGATTTTAATCGACTTGTGGGCCAAGCAGCCCGGCTATAGTCATGTCTTTGCCGATATCACTTGGGTTGGCATAGCCGGGCCAAAAGCTGCGGCTAAACAGCAAGAGGTTTTTTCCATTGTGGCGGAAGCTCGGGATAAAGTCATCGACTATCTGCAAACGAAAACAAATCAAGGCGAAGCGATCGAAGGCTGGCAGGTGGATGATGTCGCCCGGCAGCACATTACCCAGGCCGGCTACGGCCCCTATTTCTTTCACCGCACCGGCCACAGCCTCGGCCCCGGCGACTACGTACACGGGACCGGCGTCAACATCGATAATCTGGAAACCCACGATACCCGCCATCTGATTCCCGGCATCGGCTTTTCAGTGGAACCGGGTATCTATCTGCCGGAGTTTGGCGTGCGGTTGGAAATTAATGTGTATATGGACGCCGCCGGTCCTCAAATCACTACACCCGTTCAACATGAAATTATCACCCTGGATGTGTAAATCTTGAAAATTTATTAGGGGGTTGACAACCCTATTTCTTTATGATACGCTGGTATTATAGTTTTAATATTCTCCAAAAATAACGAGATGTGAACCTTATGTTTAAGTCCCAATCAATCCAATTTCAACCGAAACATTCGATCCAGGTCTTGGGGATTAACCCACGGAGCGCCGTTGTATGGCCCGTGCTGTACTGCCTATCTACCTCAGCAACATAGCAGAGAGTGGCGTGATGCCTTGAAGTTTTCTATCTTTACGAAAAGCGCGGGCAGAAACAGCCCGCGCTTTTCATTTTAAATAAATGAGCTATTGTGAAAAATGGTTCTTAATTTTTTACGTTTTAGCTGTTTTTCCTTATAATCTCCGGCATTGGACCAGTATCATTGAACGTTTAATAAATTGAAGACGCCATAGCCAGGAGGAGCAAGCATGGGCGCAGTCCTTTTACTCAATGCCAGCTATGAGCCACTTTCTATCATTCCGCAAAAGCGAGCGATGTCCCTCATTATGCGGGGACGGGTTGATGCGGCAACTGATGATGTGGTGACCATTCACGGGGCTTCGACGGCTCTGTATATACCGCGGGTCGTTCGGCTGCGACGGTATATCAACGTGCCGCGCCGAGGCGCGCGCTGGAGCCGTCAAGCTGTCTTGCAACGAGATGACTTTCGCTGCATCTACTGCGGCATTGAGGCCGGGGAAAAACAGCGCGGCCAAATTTTGGGCAGACGGGATTTCACGGTTGACCACCTCATCCCCCGCAGCAAGGGCGGCAAGAACACGTGGGGCAATACCGCTTGCGCCTGTCCGATGTGTAATAATCGCAAAGGCGGCCGCACCCCACACGAAGCCGGGATGACCCTGCTGTGGGAGCCAAAAACGCCTCGCGTCGATTATTTGGTGGCCTCCGGCGATATTCCCGCCTCCTGGAAAATTTATCTGGAAGTTAAATAAGATAGAGATTAGAGATTGAGATAAGGAGATTTCAAATAATCTCCTTATCTCCAAACCCAGACGAGCCGGAACTAAAAAGGTTATTGGACAAAATTAACACGATTTACCAGATGCTTAAACGGCATCTTAATCCTGTTAATCTTGTAAATCTTGTCTAATTTTTTAACCAAGATGCAAAAGGCTACTGGTTGCGAAGCTACTAATCTCCCCACCTTATGCGCCGATGTTTATCCCCCATCAGATTAAACTTATATCGTTCGTTCTGATAATTATTCTTCTTGGATTAGCGGCTTGCGCCGGCCAACCCCCGGCTCCGGTGGTGGTTACTGCGTCGCCAACGATAACCCCAGGTCCAACAGCTACACCCCTGCCAGCCACCCCAACCGATACCCCTCCCCCTACCGCAGTAACTCCATCGGCGGCCTTGCCCTCAGATGCGGGTACGGTCAGCGGCGATGTCTGCTACCCCAGTACCGAAACGCCGCCCTTAACCATTTTCATCGAAAATACGCGCAATGGCGACTTGACCACGCTCGCTGTTGACCGTGGCCAGCGCCGTTATACAACTGACCTGCCGGCGGGCGAATACATTGCCTATGCGAATACCATTGGCATGGGACTGCAAGGCAGACCCGTGTGCGACTCTGGCAGCGGCTGTCCTTTCACCATCGAGCCAGGCCAAACCGTAACCGTCGATCTGTGCGACTGGTACAGCCCGCCCGGCGTCCAACCCGCCATCGCCGGGCAAGCCGGGGCCGAAGTCCAGGTCAAACTGCTGCAAAATATGTACGCCCGAACCGGCCCTCAGCTCAGTTACCCCGAACTGGGACTGCTGGAGGCCGGGCTGGTGGTCCAAGCCATCGCCCGCAGCGCCGACGGGCAGTGGCTGCAAGTCACCCACCCGGCATTTACCCAAACCGGCTGGCTGCACGCCCCCTTGACCCAAATCTTCGGCGATCCGAGCCAACTGCCGGTCAAAGACGACGAAATGTCGCCTCAAGTCGAGGGGGAACAATTTGTGCCAGCCGTATGGCAGTCAGCCGCCAATCCGGGGCTTGTCTTGTTCAAAGGTGAGATTAGAGATGAGCAGGGTCGCCCGGTCAACGGCTACAGTATTTTACTCGACAACGGCACTTGGAGCGTGCTGTCCCATCCCACCGGCGCCAGCCGCCACTATCCCGATGTGGTTGACGGTCAATGGGATGTCATTATCGACAACGAAACCGACGCAGCCGGCTGGTGGACGATGACGGTCGTTCGCTACGACTGCCCCGATTTTGAGCAGGGCTTCAACGCGCAGTGTAAGCAATTCACCTCGCTGTCGGAAACCAAAGTGGTTAAAGTAGTTCATCCCGATGATAACATTATCGAAGCCAATTGGACCTGCCTTGACCATTGCGGCGATGGCGTGTACGCCAAACCCTACCGTAAGCCGGCGGATGACATCGATGACAACCTGCTGCTTTATGCGGAAGATCGGGCGCTTAAATCGGCCCCATCGAGTCCGGCATTTGAGCATCCGGCGATGCGCACGCTGTACGACTCGCTGCCGGAAACGTTCGATGGGCTAAAGACCTATTTGGCCGAGGAGCGTCCGACCCTGCTGGCCGATGGTCAGACGCTCAGCGTGCCGTCGCCTACCGGTACCCTCTGGCGGCTCGATTTGGAATCAGGTGAGATTGAGGAACAAACCGCCGCTCCAGCCAAGGAGAAGCTAACACCGGAAACTCTGCCCCCTACCATTGATGATCAGGTCATTCACCAACGCTTGGCCGAGACCACCGCCTGGGCCTTATCGCATGATGGGCAAAAGATCACTTATGCCCGCCGGTTTGGCAGTCCGCTGCAACAAGACATTTATATTTATAATGTAGAAACCCAAACAGACACACTCATTGGCCCGATTAACGGTTATCTGGTTACGGAGCTGCGCTGGACGGCGGATGATGGGCTGTTGGTCATCGGGGCCAACAACCCCAAGCTGCCCTCCGGCGGCGCCATCTTTACCATGCAGCCCGAAGCGAACACGCTGCCGGAGATTTTGCTGGAGAGCGACACAGCTTATTTGGTCGATGTGCTGCCGGAAGCGAGCGGCCGCCCTTCGATGGTGGGGGGTACGATTGCACCTGAGATCAATGAGCAGGAAATGGAAGTTACCCCGGCTGAATTAGAATTGGCGAACTTTCGCGGGCAGAACCAACTGCTGCTCATCTTTGCCCCCGACACCACCGATCCCGATTACCGGCAGCAGCGGGCCTGGTTAGACGAGCTACAGGACAAATCCGACAGTCGCAATCTGTTAGTTTACTACTTTTTCGAGACGGACCCGGGGTATGTGGGCCAGAAGTTGATTCCGACCGAAGTGGGGCAAACCGCGCTGGAAAAATTCGGGGTTGAAAGCGATCAATTTGGGCTAATTCTCATCGACAAAAACGGGGCTATAACCTTGCAGACCGATCAGCCAACTCCACCCGCCGACCTTTTCGACCTTATCGATCAAAATAAGCAGTAAGGAATAGGAAGTAATTGATTTTGATCCCTTAATCCCTACCCCCCGGTTTGGACACCCAGATGGCTATTTGAGTTAAGTAATTGCCTTTAAAATCCAGAAAGCCGGGGTGACCAGTCCCGGCTTTCCACAAAGGAGGAGAAGAGGTTATAATAAATTTCTTTACACTCCCAGTATACGAACTATCGCGCGATCCAGCTTGACGTTTATATACGCCCAACCCACCGCCAACCCTACGCTTACTATACGCTCTCTCGCAGATCGGCAGAGAAGAAGAACGGCCCCACCTAGCCCGGTCGATCCGCGACGAACTGGGACAGTCTGGCCAACGCTCGCAAATTCATGGCCGCTCCAGAAGCGTTGACTTCAGAAATACAAAAGCGCAGAGGATTTCTCTGCGCTTTTTTACTATCGTACTATTGATATCTCAATAGGGGCTTAATAGCCACGACGACCGCTACCGCCGCCGCCGCGAGGGGATCGACCTCGTCCACCGCCGCCACCTGATGAGCGTTCACGGGGGGGGCGGGCTTCACTAACATTAAGAGAGCGATGGTGAAGCTCATAATTATTCAGCCGTTCAATGGCTTCTTTGGCAGCCTGCTCAGTTTCCATTTCGACAAAGCCGAAGCCTTTAGACCGGCCCGAAATCTGGTCAGTAATCAGAGCGGCTGATACAACCGGGCCAACCTCAACAAACAACTCCCGCAGTTCGTCTTCGGTGGTATCGTAACTTAGATTGCCCACATAGAGTTTCTTATTCATAAGGAATTTTTCCTTTAGTAATAGACTACTTGGCTACAACGTTGCTAGCCTGGAGTCCTTTGGGACCACGCTCGAGGCTAAACTCAACCTGCTGACCTTCATCTAAAGAGCGATAACCCTTAGACTGGAGGGCCGAGTAATGGACGAAGACATCTTCGCCCCCCTCGTGTTCAATGAACCCATAGCCCTTATTCGGGTTGAACCATTTAACGGTCCCAATAATTCGTTCAGACATAATACTGTAATTCTCCTAGTATGTACTACAAATGTTGAAATAGAATCAGAGGTTAAAAAGGGTACTGCATGAAAAAAGCGACCGCCCAGATATCTGGCGATCGCTTTTGAAACCAAACAGATACTTTCTTAAACCTTCTAACCAATACTATAGCAGGTTAACCGGTTTCTGTCAATTTCAAAAAAAATTCGGGACGCGGTCCTTTCAAATACCCAGGACAACAACGATTAGACAACCCTTGTTTGCCTCCCTCAGCGATTCTATAGTATAACCATATAAATATGAGTTACGCAGTTCAAAAGGTGACAGTCACTTGGGCGTGATAAATCGACTTGGTTGGGCTAAACGGACGTTCATTTTCGGCAAAAAGTGACTGTCACCGGGTTCGTTACATCCAACTGCGTAAGTCCTAATAAAGTTAGATAATGATCTACAGTCACGATAGGAGTCCCACCTTATGATCGAAACCCCTTCTTTACTGGCCTGTTACGCCCATCCTGACGATGAATCGTTTGGCAGCGGGGGCATGTTAGCCTATTACGCTCAACACGGCGTTCACGTGGCGCTGGTGTGCGCCACCCGCGGCGAGGTCGGCGAAATCTCGGATCCCGCGCTGGCTACTCCGGAAACATTGCCTGCTGTACGTGAAAACGAACTCCGTTGCGCTTGCCGAGCGATGGGCGTTGATGACCTGACCTTTCTCGATTACCGCGACTCCGGTATGGCCGGCACGGCAGAGAATGACGATCCCCGCGCGTTTGCCAACATCGAGGCGGAGACAGTGGTTTCGCGTCTGGTCGGCCTGATCCGGCACATGCAGCCTCAAGTCGTCGTGACGTTCGATCCCCAAGGTGGTTACGGCCATCCCGATCATCTGGCTATTCACCGCCACACGGTCGCCGCCTTTCACGCCGCCGGTGATGCCGCCCAATATTCGGAGCAGGGTTTGCCCTGGCAGCCGGCGCGGCTGTTTTATGCGGTGCTGCCACGCTCAACCTTTACGGAGATGCGCCGTCAGATGGCTGCTCAGGGGCTGGATACCAGCCGCTTTGATAACTTTAAGGAACAAGCCGGCTTTGAACTTGGCTGGCCGGATGAGCAGCTTAATGTCGTGATGAACGTGAGCGGGACGATTGAGGCCAAATGGGCGGCGCTTCACTGCCATCAGACCCAATTTGGGGCGGAAAGTATATTCCGCCAGGCGCCAGAGGCAGAGGTCAAAGCGCTGATGAGCCGTGAGTATTTTGTCCTGGCCTGGCCCGAAGTTGAATGGCAGGCATCGGATTTATTTGCCGAACTGTAGCCAAATAATCATTTGCTAATTCATTCCGAAGTGATATAATCCAGCTTCAAAGAGATAAGGAGGTGAGGGTTTGCCGCGTTCACTTCTACACTCTAAACTATAGCCCAATCTATTTTCCTCACGCTGTAGTGAATCCCTCGGCCTAGCTGCAAATCGGCACCTCTAAACCGATAACCCACGCCTGTATTTGTCGGTAATGATCTTCGCTGTGCCCAATTAGATAGTTGTAGATAGACCAACCATCCGTTGGTTTCATTCATAAGACCATTATTGAAAAGTTGATCAATTAAAAGGAGTAGAGAAGCTAATGTTAAGAAAGACATTGATTTTACTATTGGGAGCTGTCCTGCTCAGCCTGGTTGCAGCCTGTGGCGCCACGCCGGAACCGGTCACGGTCGTCGAAACAGTGGTTGTGACCCAAGAGGTTGAAAAAGTTGTCACCGTTGAGGTTGAGAAGGAAGTAGAAAAAGTAGTCACGGTCGAAGTCACCTCCGAAGCAGCGGCGGCCGAAGCTGAGGCTGGTCCGCTGGTGGTCTTTGGGGCCTATGCCACCGCTATCGAAGAACCTTGGGACGGCGTCATCCACGCGGCGCTCAAGGCCGCCCAAGAAGCGGGGAAGATCGAATATACCTTTACCGACGACATCGGCTACTCCGGCGATATGGAGCGCGTCCTGCGTGAAGTCGCCGAAGAGACCCAGCCCGATATTATCTTCGGCGATGCCTTTGGTAATGAAGAAGCTGTGCGCCGAGTAGCCGCCGATTACCCGGACATCGCCTTTGTCTTTGGCTCCGGCGGCGGGCCGGCTGAACCTAACTTCTCGGTATTCGATAACTGGATTCACGAACCGGCTTACCTGAGCGGCATGCTGGCCGGCGGACTGACCAAAAGCAACGTGATCGGCGTGGTGGGCGGCTTGCCCGTACCGGAAGTAAATCGCATTGTCAACGCCTTCATCGCCGGGGCTACATCGGTTAACCCGGATGTGGATGTCAAAACGACGTTCATCAATAGCTGGTTCGATCCGGCGGCGGCGAAAGAAGCCGCGCTGGCTCAAATCGACGCCGGCGCGGATGTCCTCTTCGCCGAACGCTTCGGGGTCATCGAAGCGGCGGCGGAAAATGGCCTCTACGCTTTCGGTAACATGAGCGATCAAACCGAATTGGCTCCTGAATATGTGGTCAGCGGGCCGGTCTGGAACATGAACCCGACCGTCGAATACATCATCAACCAAGTTAGCGGGGGAACGTACACCGCTCAGGATTTGAAAGATTTCAGCATGGTCGCTAAAGGCGGCGCAACCCTGGCGGAGATCAACACTGGTGTAGAAGGGGGCATTCCAGATGATCTGCTCGAACAGGTGAAAGCTAAAGAGCAAGAAATCATCAGCGGCCTCTTCCGCGTCGACATCGACGAAGCCCAGCCGCCAACTTCATCCGCAGCCGAGTAAACCAAAGTTGGGGAGTTTGTAGAGTTAAAGAGTTTAGGAGTTGGGGAGTTGATAGAGTTGGAGAGTTAGAGGCGTTAAGGGTTGAAGCCTTTATGGGTGAAGTTATTACGCCAAGCCTACCACCAATGCCACTAACTCTACGGACTCCATTAACTCCCCAATACCCACCACCCCCACCAACCCCATTAACTCTATGAACTCCATGAACTCTACAAACTCTAAGAACTCTCAGAACTTAAATGAACCTCTCTAACGCCATCGAAATGCGCCGTATTTATAAACAGTTTGGTTCTCTGGTCGCCAGCGATCACGTGAACTTCACCCTGCGCCAGGGCGAAATCCATGCGCTGCTGGGTGAAAACGGCGCGGGCAAAACCACGCTGATGCGCATCCTCTACGGCCTCTATCATGCCGATGGCGGAGAGATTTGGGTCAACGGTCAGACAGCCGAGATCAAATCGCCTAAAGATGCCATTGCCCTGGGCATCGGCATGGTGACGCAGCACTTTGCGCTGGCGCCGCCCCTGACCGTCACGGAAAACATCATTCTCGGCTACACCGACAGCTTTCAAATCCATCTCAGCGAGGCCCATCGCCGGGTGGCCGAGGCGGCGGAGAAGTTCGGCATCCCGGTCGAGCCGAAAGCGCTGGTCAAGGATTTATCGGTCGGGCAGCGCCAGCGGGTCGAGATTTTGAAGGCCCTTTATCGCAACGCCAGGGTGTTGATTATGGATGAACCGACCGCCGTCCTGGTCCCTCAGGAGGTCGAGCAGCTATTTGAAAGTCTGGAACGGTTGCGGCAGCAGGGGTTGTCGGTCATCTTTATCAGCCACAAACTCAATGAGGTCATGAGCATCACCAATCGGGTGACGGTGCTGCGCTTGGGCCAGAATGCCGGCACAGTCGAGACCCAATCGACCAGCCCGCCGGAACTAGCCCGCATGATGGTCGGGCGGGAGACATTTGGGGTAACCAAATCGGCGGGCAAGCCGGCGCAGGGCAAGATTGTATTGGAACTGGGCCAGGTAGCTGCGCTCGATAATAAAGGACTACCGGCGCTGAAAAATATCACCTTTCAGGTCAGAGCCGGCGAAATCCTGGGGCTGGCCGGGGTGTCGGGTAACGGGCAAACCGAGTTGGCCCAGGTGCTGGACGGCACGCGCCTGGCTACCGCCGGCCAGGTTAAAGTGCTGAACCACGACATCACCAACGCCGGGCCGGAGAAGGTGATGGCCGCCGGCGTGGGCCGTATTCCGGAAGATCGGCACCAGAGTGTGGTTGCCGAACTATCCGTAGCCCAGAATATGGCCTTGGAGCACCTGGATGAATTTACCCGGCAGGGGGTGCTCAATAAAAAATCGCTTTTGCAGCACGCCCAAAAGTTGATCGCCGAGTACCAGATCAAAGCCGCACCTGGCGACAAAATCAGAACCCTGTCCGGTGGTAACATGCAGAAAGTGATTCTGGCTCGCGTGTTGGAGCGAAACCCCACGGTCATCATCGTGGCCCAGCCGACCCGCGGCCTGGATGTCGGCGCGACGGAGTATGTGCGCGGCAAACTATTGGAGCAGCGGCGCAAAGGGGCCGCTATCCTGTTAATCTCAGAGGATTTGGACGAAATTTTGGAGTTGTCCGACACCATCGCGGTGATCTATGAAGGCGAAATTATGGACATCTTACCAGCAGCCGAAGCCGAAACCGAGCGTCTCGGTTTGCTGATGTCCGGCGTAAAAGCAAATAAGGTGGCAGCGCATGGGCTTTAAGATCGAGCGGATTCCAGCCCCCCTTTGGACGCGCCCCCTGATCCCCATCGCGGCCATTTTACTCACCTTTTTGTTAACAGCCACCCTGATTTTACTGGTCAAAGCCAACCCACTCGAGGCTTACTACTATTTTCTAATCGATCCCCTATCCAGCCGAGTTAGCGCTATCGAGGTATTAGTCAAAGCAACGCCGCTGCTGCTGACCGGTGCGGCAGTAACATTTGCGTTTGTCGGCGGCTACTGGAACATCGGCGTTGAGGGGCAGCTCTACGCCGGAGCAACGGCGGCCACGGCGATCGGCGTTCAGATGCAGAATGTCTCGCCCTGGCTGGCTATTCCGTTGATGCTGGCCGGCGGCTTTGTGGCCGGGATGTTGTGGGCTTTGGTGCCAGCCCTGATGAAAGTCAAACTGGCCATCGACGAAGTAGTGACCACCTTGCTGTTAAACTCGGTGGCGCTGTTTATGGTCAGCGCGTTGCTAAACGGGCCGTGGCGTAACCCTATCTCCCAATGGCCTCAATCACCCGATATTGCAGCGACGGCCATTTTTCCCAAACTGATTCCCCGCTCGCGGCTGCATTTGGGCTTTATTTTGGCGCTGGTGATCATCGTCATCCTGTGGTTTGTCTTAACCAAAACAGCCTTTGGCCTCAAAATGCGGGCAGTGGGCCTCAGCCCCCACGCCGCGCAGTTTGCCGGGATCAATGTACAGCGAACGATGCTTATTTCAGCGTTGGTCAGCGGCGGCATCGGCGGGGTGGCCGGTGTGAGCGAGGTGGCCGGTATCCACTATCACCTTATCGATGCGATTTCGCCGGGGTACGGTTATACTGGCATTATTATCGCTACGCTGGGCACGCTGAACGCCTGGGGTGTGGCCCTGGCGGCGCTCTTTATTGGCCTGATCGATACCGGGGCGCAGACAGTCAGCCGGGCCTTGGGCGTACCGACCTACCTGGGCGATGTTATCCAGGCGGCGCTGCTGCTGGTGACATTGGGCATGCTGCTGCTGCAACGCTATCGCATTACCCGCACCAGGAGCAAGCCGTGACCGACGTTGCTTTTGTCACCTTTTTAGTTGGCCTGTTGGGCGCGACGCTCCGCGTCGCAACGCCGCTCTTGTTCGCTACCATTGGTGAACTATACACAGAGCGATCGGGGGTGCTCAATCTGGGCATCGAAGGTATCATGTTTTTGGGCGCGTTCGCGGGCTTTGCCATCGCCGCTAAAAGCGCCGAGGCCGGATTGGCCGGCTACCTGTGGCTGGGATTGGGTGGCGCGATCGGGATTGGGCTGATAATGGGGCTGCTAATGGCTTTCTTCAGCGTCACGTTGGGCGTCAACCAGCACGTGGCGGGATTGGGGATTACTTTACTGAGCACCGGCCTGGCCCTGTTTGGCTTTCGGATGATTTTTGGACAGAGTTCGGTGCTGCCATCGATTGAGCCGTTTACCCAATTCTCGATTTTTGGCGACCTGCCGATTTTAGGCCCTATTTTCGAGCAATATCTGCTGACCTACCTGGCCTTCATTGTATTGCTGCCGCTGGCCTGGTGGCTGCTGTATCGAACCAGTTTCGGGTTGGAACTCCGCTCGGTCGGCGAGAATCCGGAAGCCGCCGATGCCGCCGGGGTCAATGTCTTTCGAGTACGCTACATTACGCTGGCTCTCGGCGGCGCGTTGATGGCGATTGGCGGCGCGTTTTTGTCGCTGGCCCAGTTGGGGGCTTTCTCGCCGGGGATTATCGCCGGGCGGGGGTGGGTCTGCATCGCGCTGGTTATTTTCGCCAAATGGGACCCTATCCGGGCCATGTGGGGCGCGCTGCTATTCGGCGGCGTGTTTGCCTTGCAGTTGCGGCTGCAACTGCTCGATCTGGTCGATATTCCCTTTGAGTTTTTCCTGGCGCTGCCGTATCTGGTGACTATTGCTGCCCTGGCGCTGGCCGGTCGCAACGTGGCTTATCCAGGCGCGTATTTGAAGGCGTATCGACGGGAGTAATCAGAAAATATGTAGAACAACTTGTTAAGTTGTTCGCTATCTTTGCGATGGAATACGGACAATTTAGCAAATTGTCCCACAAACAACTACGGAGAAAAAGACAATGGACGAATTCATGCAAGCCGCCATCGACGAAGCCAAGAAAGGGCTGGCCGCAGGGGGCATTCCGATTGGCTCGGTGTTGGTCATCGATGGCAAAATTGTAGGGCGCGGGCATAACCAGCGCGTCCAAAAAGGGAGCGCCGTCCTGCACGCCGAGATGGACTGCCTGGAGAACGCCGGCCGCCTCAAGGCCAGCGACTACCAACGCGCCGTGCTCTACTCCACTCTCTCGCCGTGCGATATGTGTAGCGGGACGGTGCTGCTATATAAAATTCCTAAAGTCGTCATCGGCGAAAATAAAACCTTTCAGGGACCGGAAGAATATGTTCGCTCGCGCGGCGTTGAGCTGGAAATTTTAAACGATACCGACTGCATCAAACTGATGGAGGATTTTATCGCTGCCCGGCCTGAGTTGTGGAATGAGGATATCGGCGAGTGAACAGGTTTATGCCCTGAAACAAGTACGAGGCCAAAGCTTGTGCTCTAAAACCCGTAAGAGTTTATAACACTAACCTATGCCTCAACTAACTGGCGACAGTGGGTTTCTTGGGTAAAAACAATTAAGATAAAGGCCAAAATTGTCCAGGTTAACATCAACGTAAAGCCGACTTGATAAGCCTGCAAGTTGTAAACTCTTAAGCCGCCCGCCAGGTGTCCGTCCCAAAGATGATCGAGTACCCAACCAACGCCCGGCTGCAGCAGCATTGGGCCGAGCATGACCCCCATATTTTCGATGCCCACGGCTGTTCCGGCATACCGCGGCGGAGTCGACTCTTTGATGTAGGAAAAACTGATGATCATGCAGCCCGAGGCCGCGCCCGTCACCACGATCAACATGGTTAGCAGCCATAAAGGCAGGCTTGGGACAAAAATAAGCGTACTCCATCCTATCACCAGCCAGCCACAGCCTAACACATAGAGCGGTTTTCGTCGCCCCACTTTATCTGATAACGCCCCAAATATTGGCCCAGCGACAGCCCACGCAACCAGCAGCGTGGTACACAAGGCCGCAGCCGCAGTGTTGGATAGGTGGTAATGGGTTGTCAAAAAGGGTACGCCCCACAATCCGGAAAAGGTCAGAACTGGACCAACAATACCGCCTGGGATCAAAAATAACAAACGAGCGTTACGGTAGCGAAAAACCTCTCGAACACTGCCCAGAGCTTGTCCCAGCGACGGGGTCCCGGTCGAAGTATCATTGGCCGCATAACTGGCATACCCTTTCTGGCGCGGATCGTCTCGGACAATGAACCAGATGATGACGCCGATGGCAAACAGCAGCCCGGCCGAAACCACCATTACCATTCGCCAGCCAACCACAGCAACCAACAATTGCAGGGGAACCCCGGCCAGAACTGCGCCAATCACACCCACCAGGGTCGTTACCCCGGCTACCAAGGCAAACTGCTGCGGCACAATCCAGTGTGAAGCCAGTTTAAGCAGCCCGACAAAAGCCACCGCCACCGACCCGCCAATCAGCAGCCGCCCCAGGTAAGCCCAGGTAATTGTAGGAGCCAGCGCAAACAAGAGTGTACCGCAACCCGCCGCTAAACCACCCCAAGCTAATAACCGTCGTGGTCCCCAACTATCGGCCAGAATACCGGTGGGGATTTGCATAAGAGCGTAGCTGTAAAAGTAAAACGCTGAAAAGTTGCCTAGAGCCGTCGCGGTAATTCCGAAATCAATCATCAGGGTATCGGCAAGAACAGCCGGCGCGACACGCAAATAAAAGCCCATGAGATAAAAAAACGCTCCAACGCCCCACATCGTCCAGGCCAGGTACAACGGCGGTGGCTGAGTTCCTTCTGTGTAGCTCAATTTTGAGTTTGTGGTAACTTGCATAATTTACACCCCAGAAGATAAGAAAACAGATAATATCCTAGAACGGCTATTTCAGCTAAATCTCTAAGTATGACTCTCACGCGAAATTATGGTACAATGCTGTTAAATTTGTTAATATGGCTGACCTTTGCCTGGCTTTGAACCGGTTATCACTTGAAAAGGACTTCTTAAATGGGGACACCTAATCTGCTAATTGGGCTGTCGATGCTGGGCAGCCTCTTGTATTTGCTCCTCATCTTCTCTGTTCTGCAACGGCGGGGCCTACGCGAGCATTCGGCAGGGCTGCTAGTTGATTTTGTTCTTTGCTCCTGGCCGTGGACCCTGGGTCACCTGGCGCTGTGGCTCGATGGCCTCCCCTTTCTGCCTCCACCCCTTATTGAGCGGCTTTTGCTTTACAACGCGCTATTGTTGTCTATCATTTTTTTTCATTTAACCCGCACTTTTCTGCGGCGCGACGGATATTCGCGGCGGTGGTGGATAACCGGCCTGGTATGGCTGCTGGTCAGCATTTTGTTGGGCGAACAACTGCTGCCGCGGCCCAATCCGATCCAGCCAGAGAGCAACGGAGCGCTGCCGGTTGATACCCTCACCTTTTGGTTTTTGACTATTGGTTGGGCGGCGTTTATGGGCAGCGCCCTGTGGCTGTCGGGGCAAACGTATGCTCAAATTCAGCAGCCACTGCATCGCAACCGGATCACGTATTGGTTCACGGTGATGGGGCTCATCATCGCCGATGCCCTGCTCTTTCTGACCGGCTCGACTACCCCTGGCGGTGGCCTCCATTTGATCGGTGTGATGATCGCTACCTACGTCATCCTGACCCATGGCCTGCCCGATGTACGTCATACCGCTCGCCGGATCATTAGCTACCTGATTATTACCGCTTTAACGGTGGCGCTTTATACGGCCGGTATTTTGGCCACCCAATACGCGTTCCAATCAGTGCCGGGCTACTCATCCTGGCTAGCCGGCGCAGCCATTGCCTTGGTTCTGGCGATCATTTTCGATCCGCTGTCAAAAATGGTCCAACGACTCGTCAATCAATTCATCTCCAACCCTACCTATGATCTCAGACGGCTGGTGCAGCAATACAGCGCCAACATTAGCAACGTGCTCGATCTGGAACAGCTAGCCACCATGGCCATCACCTTCATTTGTAACGAATTGCAAATACGGCGGGGAGCGGTGTATGTCATCCACCATGTTCGGCGGCCCGGCCAGGACTGGCCCAATGATTATTTCAAGCTGCGCGGCATTGTTGGCACCGGGGAAGGACTGCCGCCCGGCATCGAACTACCGGAGGGAGCCCTTCAGCCACAGAGTCCCGTGGTTGAAAATTTACGGGATCTGCCTTCCCTCAGCCAATATGATATCGACCTGCTGCCAAAATTTCAGGGGACGCCGCCCGAAGAAAAGGCTTGGCTGGCTAATCTCAACATGGATATCTATGTGCCGATCTACGCCAGTGGCGAGTGGATTGGTTTGCTGACCTTCGGTCCCAAACGCTCCGGTGATCGCTACTTTGACCAAGACCTCGATCTACTCAGAACCCTGGCCGATCAGACGGCGGTAGCTTTGGAAAATGCCCGGCTGTTTGACGACCTTAAATATCGCAACGAAAAGATCGAACAGCTCAACTATGAGTTATCGGTCGCCAATGAGAAGCTGGCCCGGCTCGACCAGGCCAAATCGGATTTTATCGGGGTGGCGTCGCACGAACTACGCACGCCGATGACTCAAATTCGCGGTTACAGCGATATGCTGTTGGACATGTTGGAAAGCGACAGCCTCAGCCCCGAAACCGAATCGATGATGATTCGGGGAATGAGCAAGGGGGTCAACCGGCTGGAAGAGATCGTCAACAAAATGTTTGAGATCTCCAAAATCGATACCGAGACGTTGGACTTGAGCGTCGAAGCGGTCTCGATCAAGGAGGTCATCGACGACGTGGTTCAAGAGTTTGACGCCGCCTTACAAGAACGGCGGCAGACCCTATCGGTTGACAATCTGGCCACTCTGCCGACCATTATCGCCGATGACGACCGGCTCAAGCAAGTTTTTATGCATCTGGTCCAGAACGCCATCAAGTACACCCCGGACGGCGGCCGGATTTCGATTACCGGGCGCGACTTGGGTGAGGCGGCCCAACGGCCAGAAGACGCCTTTGTTGAAATTGTCGTGGCCGATACAGGGATTGGCCTGGCCCCTGAAGAGTTAGAACATATCTTTGATAAATTTTACCGGGTGGGAGATGCTCGGCATCACAGTACGGGTCAAACAAAATTTAAGGGCGCTGGACCAGGGTTAGGGTTGACCATTGCCCGGGGGATTGTCACCGCGCACGGCGGTCGAATTTGGGGAGAGAGCCGCGGCTACGACGAAATGAACCTGCCCGGCAGCGAGTTCCATGTAGTGCTGCCGGTGGCGTCGAGCCAATTGGAGTTGATCAGTTCGGAAGAATTTGAAGCGTCGTTATAATATTTATTGGCTAATTGACAGTTCGTAATCATCGAGCTGCCGAGCTACCATTTTGATGGTGGTTAGATTGCTAGTGGCCACAAAGGCTTCGCAGATCAGGGTGAAATCCAAATTGGATTTCGGCTGAAAGGCGATCATTTCACCGTCCAGAGTTTCATAGATCCCGTATCGACCAGCAAACTTGCTGGTGAAACTTTCACCATCACCGCAGGACTGGAGCGTGTCAGCCATCAATTCTTCATGCATTAAGTCTTGCGCCATTGCGAGGACTTTGTTATTCAACTGGGATACTTTGTTGCCTTGGGGTGGTTGCCCACCAACTAATTCGGGCGTCATTGTAAAATCCTCTTGATTAATCCTTTTCCCAAAATGGGCTTATTACTGTATCATACCACTACTTATCGACGATTATGGTTACAATTTTATTACATTGCCGTTAATTTATCGTTACGATGTTATTAAACAAACTTAATAAACCTTAAAAATCGCGTTTTTTACGGCTTAAACGACTATTTTATTAGATTGGTACTAGCGTAGGACTCAATCGGCATTGAAAAGAGGCAAGAACTATCGCCGCCCCAAGAGAGGAGTAACTTTATTGTATGTCAATTGATCCAAAGCTGCAAGAAATCGGTTTAACTTTGCCCGAAGGAGCTGATGTTTAATGAAGAAAACAGCAAAACAACTTGTTGCCGAAGCTGAAGCCGAAATCGAGACGATCTCGATTGAAGAGGCGCTCAAACTGCACGGCGATCAGGATGTGATTATGGTTGATGTACGGGATGTGCGCGAGTTAAAGCGCGATGGCTTCATCCCCGGCGCATTCCACGCCCCGCGAGGCATGCTGGAATTTTGGGTTGATCCCGACAGCCCCTACTATCACGACATCTTCTCATCGGGCAAGCGGTTCGTCTTTTACTGCAATTTGGGCTGGCGCTCGGCGCTGGTGGTCAAAGTGATGCAGGATATGGGGTTTGACCGCGTCTGCCACATTGCCGGCGGCTTCGATGCTTGGTGCCAGGCTGGCGGACCGGTCGAAAAGAAAGAAGCGAAGGCCAAATAACGTGTTCGACACGATTGTTATCGGCAAAGGCTTGATAGGCTCGGCTGCCACCCGCTATTTGAGCCAGCACAGCCCCAATGTCGCCGTCATCGGGCCGGATGAACCGGGCGACTGGACCACTCACCGGGGCGTTTTCGCCAGCCACTACGACCAGGGGCGTATCACCCGGATACTCGATGAGGACCCGGTCTGGGCCTTGCTGGCCAAACGCTCGATCGAGCAGTACCACTACATCGAGGCCAACAGCGGCATCTCGTTCCATTATCCCAGCGGCGGCTTGCAGGCCGCCGCTGACGCTGATTACATCGACCGGCTGGCCCGGGTAGGGCAGCAGTTTGCGGCTGATTTTCAAACTTATCGCGGTTCGGCGGCGCTAGCTGCGGCCTGTCCCCAATTTGCTTTGCCAGAGGACGCCGTCGGCGTGTTGGAAGGCGGTGGAGCAGGCTACATCAATCCGCGCGCACTGGCGGCGGCCCAACTGACCATCGCCCGGCAGCAAGGCGCGTCGATCATCCGTGAGACGGTGGTTTCGGTCGAGACCCATCAGGCCGGAGTCATCATCACCACCGCCGAGGCGCACACGTATCAAGCCTACCGAGTCGTGATCGCCGCCGGCGCTTACAGCAACATGCTGGTCGAGCCGCCGCTGGCCTTGACCCTGAAACCACGCACTATCCTGCTGGCCGAACTGCCGCCGCCGGCAGCGGCTCGGTTAGCGGCTATGCCGACACTGATCTATGACTTTAGAGACAACTCCGCGTTTGACTCGATCTATATGGTGCCACCGCTGGAATACCCGGACGGGAAAACTTATATAAAAATTGGGGGCGATCGGCTTGATGTGCCGGTGGCTCACTCTTTCGATGCGTTGCGGGCCTGGTTCAACAGTGGCGGCAGCCGCGCCGAAGCCGAAGCCTTGAAAACCGTTTTGCTCGATCTGATCCCGGATTTAGGCGCTACCGCGTTTCTTCACAAACCGTGTGTCACCACGTCTACGCCGCACCACCATCCCTTCATTGATACTCTGGAGGACGGCCGTCTCTTTGTAGCAGCCGGCGGTTGCGGGATGGCGGCCAAGTCATCGAACGAGATTGGCCGGCTGGCCGCCGTTTTGGCGCGGCATAACGCCTGGGAAGATGAAGCATTTGCGGCTGACGATTTCAAAATCAGGCCGTTCTAACCACCTCGTACAATTTCACCGTCGATACAATCGGCGCGGCGATGTACAGCGGCGCGAAAAGGACGCCCAAACAACCGAATGAGAAAAAGGTTAACGCGGCGCCCACAGCCAACAACGCCGCATAACCGATCAAGATCACTAACCCACGCTCGATCTCGCCGGCGACAATCCAACCCAGCCCCAAAAAGCCGCAGTAGCCGCCAATCAGCTCCAACAGGCTCAAGAAGGCCGGGGTATAATTTTGACTCATCACTTATCCTCGCTATCTTATGAGTTAAATCTGTTGCTGTTTTTCAACCATTAGCTTATCATACTACGCTCATTAGCGTCTCAACTCAACCACAAACTGTCGGCCAACGATGGACGTTGAATCTCACCGAACTTATTCCCTTTAATCACACAACTTTTGAAGCCAATCGGCGTAGGGACTATAATATCAGGTCGTTGCCATCGGCCCCGAGGCCGCAGAATAGGATAAACGAGAGCAAGCGTAATCAGCCACGAATGACCCGAATTTCATCCATTTATAGGAGTTACGCAGTTCAAAAGATGACAGTCACTTTTGGCCGAAAATGAACGTCCATTTAGCCCAAACCAGTCTATTTATCGCATCTAAGTGACTGTCACCTGGTTTGATACACCCAACTGCGTAACTCCTACATTTAATCATTTATTCGTGTTAAGCTGAATAAATACCACAAAGGAACAAAAAAACGATGGTGGAAAAGGTTGGTAGATACGAGATCCTGGAGGTGTTAGGTCAGGGCGGCTTTGCGGTTGTCCATCGGGGCCGCGACACCATTCTGGATCGTCCGGTAGCCTTGAAAGAACTCAAACCGATCCTGCTCGGTGACGCCGAATGGGTCCAGCGCTTCCACCGCGAAGCCAAAACCATCGCTCGTCTGGATCATCCTCGCATTGTACCCATTTACGATATTTACGAGTTGGATCGGCGGCTGTTCATTATTATGCGGCTGGTAGAAGGCCCTAGCCTGGAAGAGTTGATTGCTTCAAAAAAGCGGTTAGCCTGGTCTGAAGCCTATGACCTATTGTCCGGGGTAGCCGATGGTCTGGCTTACGCCCACACCCAAAACATTCTGCACCGCGACCTCAAACCGGCCAATATCCTGATCGACGCCAAACAGGGGCCAATGCTGTCCGATTTTGGCCTGGCCAAGCTGACCAGCGAGAGCAGCATGAGTTTGAGCGCCAGCGGCACGATTGTCGGGACGCCGCACTATATTGCTCCGGAAATTTGGGAAGGAAAGAAAAACACGATCCAATCCGACCTCTACGCTCTGGGCTGCATTCTGTACGAAGCCCTGACCGGCGAGAAAATTTTCAAGGGCGACACCCCGCCGGCGGTCATGATGGCCCATTTTACGCCGCTGTCGCTGCCGCAAACCTGGCCCGACGCCGTCCCGGCCGGCCTTACCGAGGTTCTGGCTAAAGCCTTGGCCCGCCACCCGGACGATCGCTACGGCAGCGCCGCCGAGTTAATGGCCGCCCTGGCTGCCCTGCCCAATGACCAGGCCCCCGCTAGCCAACCGATTGCCGCAATACCGGCGGGCAGTGAAACCCTCCAGCCCTCCATTACAACCGGCAGCCCAACCGAATCGATGGAGCTTGCGCAGCTTCCTTCACCGCCGGCCGACGACCCGGCGCAATCCAGCTCGATAGATGAGGAGCCGCCGGTAAAGTCGTCCCCTAGCATCACCTTAAACCCGCCGGCGCCGGCTTCGACCGCGGCCCCGGCTCAGATAACACCTCCGGTCCGTGTTGCGCCGTCACAACCGGCAACAGTTGAGGACTCCGGCGCGCTATCTCCGGCAGATCGCCGGCCCCGAACCGGCCGCCGGGGCTGTTTGTGGCTGGGCTTGGGACTGCTCGTGGTCGCATTCCTGGGAGTCATCGGCCTGGGTAATTTTTGTTCGCTGCTCAACCGGCTGAATGCCATCAACAGCCCGACAGCGGCGTTAATTGCCCGCCAGACCGAACCGATTAACGTCCCCCTGCCCACCGGCTCCGATCCGGCCGAGATCGAGATCAACTTTGGCGCGGGCGAACTGAATATCGCGCCTGGCGCTGACGGCGCGCTCATTGCCGGAACGGCCACCTATAACATCGCCCAACTCAAGCCGACCGTTGCTCGCGACAATGAGCAGGTGGTCATCGAACCCGAAGCTAAAGTTAATTACTCTTCTTTACCGGATGGCGCCGAGAATCGCTGGGATCTGACTTTGGGCAGCTATCCAATGGAGTTGAGCCTCAATACCGGGATCGCCACAAGCCACCTGGAACTGGGCGGCTTGCAGCTAGAAGAGCTGCGGGTGGTTATCGGCGCAGCCGAGGGTAACATCTCTTTTGCTGAGCCAAACCTCACTCCCATGAACAGCCTGCGCTTTACTGCCGGCGCGACCCATGCTGAATTAACCGGACTAGCCAACGCTTACGTGGAAGACATCATCTTTAAAGGCGGCGCAGGCGACTACACCCTGGATTTTAGCGGCGAGCTGCGCCAGGACCTCGATGTTGAGATTGACGCCGGGTTGGGGCAGGTCACGCTGCGGGTGCCAGAAACAACGCGAGCCACCGTCTCCGTGAGCGATCTCTTATCTAGCGTAGAAGCGACCGGCGCCTGGCTGCAATCGACGGAGGACGACAGCCAATATTCGGTAGCCAGCGATACCGCTCAGGAATATGAGATTACCATTACTCTCAGAATAGGGGGCGGTAATCTCAAACTGGAAACCATGTAAGCAAGCCGCCAATGCTTACCTTAGAGTATCTAGCAATTAAGCGTAGAATGTGATAATATTAATTAACCGAGGTACTTACCTATCTACCTGTTGACAGCCAAAAAAAATAGTCTTTCCTTGCCGGACACGGCGGAAGCAGGAAGTAAGAAATAAGGAATAAGAAGTAAAAATCTCCCTTCTGATTCCCACTCTTTACTTCATACTTCATCATTCATAATTCCTATTCCGCCTCCATCAGGGACGTTTATGAGTCAGCCGCACCAAAGCTTAAATCAGCGCTTGCTGGCGGTCATGGCCGCTCATGCCGACCAGCCGTGCTTTCAAATAAAAAAACGAGACCGTTATCAGAATATCTCTTACCAACGTTTCCAGGCCCGTCTGGTTCGCTTGATGAAGTATTTTCAGAGCCAGGGGCTGCAAAACGGTGAGCGTGTCGCGCTTGTTGCAGACAACTCTGTCGATTGGATGGTCACCTATGTCGCCTGCCTGATGTCAGGTCTGGTGGCTGTGCCTGTCCGCACCTCACTGCCGGTGGAGACCATCCACGATATTTTACAGGAGACCGGCGCCCGTTTAGCCTTAATCCAGGATGAAGAGCCGGTTCGCTTTATGGCCAGCAGCCAAACCTTGCCGGACCTGAAGACCGTGTTGGTCACCAACAGTACCCTGGCCTCGCCCCCCTGGCTGGTGCCGATCGATGCTGTGTTTGCCGATGTCCTCCCCCCAACCGACGAAATCAAAGCGATGCTGGCTCAGGCCGAGCGCGTGCCGCTCGATACCCTGGCCGCGATTAAATATGTCCCCACCGAGACCGGCCGGCTGGAAGGAGCCATGTTCAACCACGGCCAGTTGTCCGCTACCCTGCACTATATGGCCGACTGGTTCAAATTTGAAGAGGACGACTTAGCCTTTACCATTATGCAGTGGACCGAGCTACCTAATCTTTTGGCCGGACTGCACTACTTTCTCATGGCCATTCCCAACGCGCTGATAGAGAATCTGGAAAGTCTGGCCGACAACATGCGGGAAACCAGCCCGACCATTATGCTGGATATTCCCTACACCTACGAAAAATTTTTCGAAGGCTTCACCACCTGGCTGAGCGAACAACCCGAAGTTTATCAAAAAGTCGTCCGCTGGGCGTTAGCCAAGGGCAAAGAGTACCGAGCCGCCGGGCCAAATGCCTCGCCGGAACTGCGCCAGGAATATCTCCGGGCCGATATGACCTTTTTTAGCCGCTTCAAAGGCCGGTTGGGGGGCCGCATTCGGGTTTTCTACTCAACCGGCGGTTCATTGTCGCGTGAGGTCGTCGACTTTTACGAAGCGCTCGGCATCCCCCTGATCAGCGTCTACAGTTTAACCGAAGCCGGCGGCTTTCCGGCGGCCGGCCGGCCGCAAACCTATCGTCCCGGCTCGGTTGGCCAGATTTCGCCCGGCTTTGAAATTCGCCTGGCCAAAGACGGCGAGCTGCTGATTCGCGGCGAAACGGTCATGCGCGGCTTTTGGTCATCGCCGCAGCCGGCCAGCCGCATTATTAATGAAGAAGGCTGGCTGCACAGCGGCGACATCGGCCGCATCGACGCCAACGGCTGTTTGTACATTTCCGACCGCAAGCGCCACATTATGGTGCTGTCCACCGGCCGAAAAATCATCCCGACGGCCATCGAGAGCGCCCTAATTGCCAGCGAGTTTATCGATCAGGCCGCCGTAATTGCCGAGGGCAAACCCTACGTCTCCGCTATGATTGTCCCTAACCTGAAGCGGCTGACCGACCATTTTGAAAACGATAACGGCGAGCGCGTAACCACCACCGGCCACCCCCGAGTTAAGGCCCTGTTGGAGCAAATCATCGGTCAGGTCAACCGCAAACTGGACCGTTGGGAACAGATCAGCGAGTACAGCCTGCTGGAGCAGCCGCTCAGCCGGGATACGGGCGAGCTGACGCCTTCGATGAAGATCAGCCGCCACGTGGTGGCCAAACGGTACGCCTCGCAAATCGAGGCCATGTATCCGGCCCGGCTGCAAATCGAGGCCGAAAACATCTCGCAGGTGCAGGTGGAGCCAGAGCGACTACGCGAGCTGCTGGAGAAAGAGCGCATCCTGGATGCCTGGATGACCGACGCCGGCATCAGCTTTCTGTTTCAGATTGCCCAAGCCCGCCAGATCGACGCTCCGTCGATGGTTCACATCTGCGACGCCGCCGCCAGTATTGCCCAGATGGAAAACGAAGCCAAGCCGCTCTCCACGGCCCTGATCGTGGGCGACCCCGCCCGGATTGCTCGAATCCTGCCGGAGAGCCAGATTCAACTGTTGTCGCCCGACCACATTCGCCGCATGCGTAAAACGTTAGTGACGATGGCCCGCATGGTGGACGGCAACGTGCTGGGCTACGTGGTGGACAAGCACGGCTGGGTGCGCGGTATCAATAAGCTTAACGTCCCTCTGGTCGAACCGGGCAACTTTCTGCTGGGTCCGCAGTTCCGCCATCACGCCGCTATCTCGCGCCAATGCGACGCCGTGGTCTTTTTTGTACCGGCCGGCGGCCGCCAGGTGCGGGTCTTTGCCGACGGCCATCTGGTGGGCCGGTATTCTAACGGCGACTGGTCGCCGGAAAATTTACTACATGTCGATGAAGTGATCGATCAACTGGCCAGCGATAAAAACTACGAACTGGCCCTGATTCGCCGGGTGCTGCGCTGCGCGTTCCGCATGTCGGAAAATAACCTGGGCGCGATTTTCATCATCGGCAATGCCGATGACATTATGGACCACTCCGACGCCTCGGAGATTAGCCATTTCGCCCTGATTGTCAGCACGCCGATGATCGATCTGTCAGACGAGGAGCTGATCAACTTCGCCAAGCAAGACGGGGCCACGGTCATCGATGTGCAGGGTAAATTTAGAGGTTGTATGGTTCTGCTGCGCCCGGACGCCGAAACCAAAGCCGAAATTGGTCCGGGCAAAGGCGCTCGCCACAGCAGCGCCGCCAAAATGAGCGCCGAAGCCAACTGTCTGGCGATCACCGTCTCTCACGACGGCCCGATCACCGTTTATGACGCCGGCCACCGTATACTATCACTGTAACCATATTGAAAATAGGTGACAGTCACTTTTTGCTCTTTAATATCGTTCGCTATTGGCAAAACCAGATCGACCTGTCGGGTGTTAAGTGACTGTCACCTAAATAGGACTTACGCAGTTAACCTGTTTAGCCCCCCTCTAACTCCCCCAAAGCGGGGAGGACCGGGCAAGTCCCTCCCTGTGGGAGGGATTTAGGGAGGGCTGATCGCCAACGGCGTAACTTCTACTAAAATCAAAAATGCTATGATAATCATGAATATCCAACACCCATCTGCTGTCCCTGACCTCATTAACACGATGGCCGGCTACGTACCCTGGCTGATTACGCGCCGCATTGCCGCTGATGCCACGCCAATCGACCACCCTCTAACCGAACGGCTGCCGGCCGCCGTGCTTTTTGCCGATATCTCCGGCTTCACCGCCTTAACCGAACGACTGGCCCAGCAAGGCCCGGTCGGAGCCGAAGAACTAACCCGCATTCTCAATGATTACTTCGGCCACTTGATCGATCTAATCGCCAGCCACGGCGGCGATGTGGTCAAATTTGCCGGCGATGCCTTAATTGCCCTCTTTCCGGCCCTGGACGAGGCCGGCCAGCCCCAACCGGCGCTGCTGGCGCAGGTGACTCGCCTGGCCGCGCAGTGCAGTTTGACCGCTCAGCAGCATCTCAACAACTACCAGGCCACCGAAGGCATCCGCCTGGCGCTCAAGCTGGCTATTGGCGTGGGCGAGGTTCTGACGATGCATCTGGGCGGGGTGCTTGATAGATGGGAATTTTTGGTCACCGGCGGCCCGCTGACCCAGGTGGGCCAGGCCGAAGGCTACGCCCAGCCCGGCGATATCGTCATTTCGCCGGAAGCGTGGCCGCTGATAGCCGCTGTGGCCACCGGCCGAACCGTAACCGGGACCGCCGCTCACCCGGCTGCCGCTGCCGGCCAGATCAGGCGTTTAACCGGCCTGCGCCAACTGATTAGCCCGGCGGCGCTGCCCGACGCCGCCCTGTCAGCCGAGACGGCGGCGGCGCTGCGGCGCTATATTCCGGGCGCGATCCGGGCCCGGCTGGGAGCCAACCAGAGCGGTTGGATTGCCGAGCTGCGCCGGGTGACGGTATTGTTTGTCAATCTGCCCGATCTCAATTACGCCATCGATCTGGCCCAGGCCCAGCAGGTTATTCGCGCCTTGCAAGAGGATCTCTACCGCTATGAAGGCAGCCTGAACAAGCTGAGCGTGGACGACAAAGGCGTAACGTTGGTGGCGGCCATGGGGCTGCCCCCTTTTGCCCACGAGGACGACACCTACCGGGCCATTCAAGCCGCCCTGGCCATGCAGCGCACACTCAGAACCCGCGGGCTGCGCGGCGGCATTGGGATCACAACCGGCCGGGCCTTCTGCGGCTCGGTGGGCAACGACCGCCGGCGCGAGTACACCATGATCGGCGACGTGGTCAATCTATCGGCCCGGTTGATGCAGGCCGCCTTGAAGCAGGATATCGAAGACGATATTTTGTGCGACTCGGTCACTTATCGAGCCACGCGGGCGTCGGCGGCGCTGGAGTTGATGTTGGGCGTCGATTTGGATGACTCCGGCGGGGTGGGCGATGTCAATGACTTTGAAGAGCTGCCGCCGATTATGGTCAAAGGCAAAAGCCAGCCCATTCCCATCTACCGCCCCATCGACCGGCAAACCACCATCGTCGACATCGGGGCCTTCCACGCCGAAATGGTGGGCCGAAGCGCCGAACGGCAACTGCTGGTGGAAAAGCTGAAGGCGGTGCTGCACGATGATGAAGGCAGCCTCATTATTATCGAAGGTGAGGCCGGCATCGGCAAATCGCGGCTGGTGGAGTTTGTGGTCAAGCAAACCCAAACCTTGGCCCTCAACCACTTGATTGGAGCGGGCAACGCCATTGAACGAACCACGCCCTACCACGCCTGGCGGCCCATCTTCAAACAGTTGTTCAAACTGGACGCCGACCTGGAGCCGGCGGACAAACGCCGCCAGGTGCTGGCTCAGCTCGAGGCCGAGTTCGACTCGGTGCGCGATCAACTCCAACAGCATATCAAAGCCGCCGACGCGGACGAGATGCTGAGCGAAGGCAAAAACCTAACCGAAGCCCCGGCCTGGCCGCAGTTAGCGCCGCTGCTTGACCCGGTGCTGCCGCTCGACTGGCCCGAAAGCGAGCTAACCGAGCAGATGACCGGCAAGGTCCGGGCCGACAACACCTTTGAACTGTTGACCCTGCTGTTGCAACAAGCCGCCCACCAGGGCAACGCCATTGAAGCGCCGTATGTTTTTGTGCTGGAAGATTGCCACTGGCTCGACTCCGCCTCGTGGCAGTTGGCCATGCGGGTGGCTCAGCGGGTTGAGCCGGTGGTGTTGGTCCTGGCCACCCGCCCCCTGACCCAGTCCGTGCCGTCCGAATACCGGGTCATCAGCCAACTGCCGCGCACCGTGCATCTGGCGCTCGATAATTTGCCGCCGCAAGACGTCATCGCCCTGGTTTGCCAGCGGCTGGCCGTGGACCTGCTGCCGCCGGAATTGACCGAGCTGATTGTGGACAAAGCCCACGGCAACCCCTTCTTTAGCGAGGAGTTGGTTTACGCCCTGCGCGACGCGGGCGTTATTCAGAACCGTAACGGGTCTTGCCACATTGCCGGAGATTTGGCTCAGGCCCAACTGCCCGATACTGTCCAGGGCGTCATCACCAGCCGGATCGACCGGCTCAGCCCGGCCCAACAGCTTACCCTGAAGGTGGCCAGCGTCATCGGGCGCATCTTTGCCTTCGAATTGCTGCACGATGTCCATCCTATCGAAGCCGATCGGGATGATCTAGGCGAACATTTGGGCCGGCTGCAAGACCTGGATATTACGCTGTTGGAAACCCCGGAGCCGGGCCTGGCCTACATCTTCAAGCATATCATCACCCAAGAAGTGGCCTACGATTTGATGCTTTACGCCCAGCGGCAGGCCCTGCACCGGGCCGTGGCCCGCTGGTGCGAAGCCGCTTACGCCGTCGATCTATCACCCTATTACGGCCTGCTGGCCCATCATTGGCATCGCGCCGGTCAGGCGGACAGCGCCATCAACTATTTGGAGAAGGCCGGCGAGGCGGCGCTGCACGATTACGCCAATGAAGAAGCCATCAAATTCTTTAATCGGGCTATTAGCCTGGCCGGCCAGACACCAGCGGCGGACGCCGCTTTTCCCGACGTGCGGCGAGGTCATTGGGAAGTCAACTTGGGAGAAGCGTATGTTAACGCGGTGAGGTTTAAGGAAGGCCAGGCTCACCTGGAGCAGGGGTTGGCCCTGTTTGGTTATCCGGTGCCGGCCAGCCGCTTCCGGCTGGGGCTGGGGTTGATGGCTCAACTATGGCGGCGCTTCCGCTACAGCCTGCACCTACCCCAACACCGGCCCGGCCTTGACCACCCCCGGACGGTCCTGCTGGCAGCGGCCCGGGCTTACGAAGGCTTGACGGCCGTGTACTATTTTGCCAATAAGCCGCTTATGCTGCTGTTTGCCGCGCTGCTGTCGCTCAACCTGGCCGAGGCCGCCGGGCCATCGCCCGAGTTGGCCCGCGGCTACGCTCTGGTGGGGGTGATCATCGGCTTTGTGCCGATCCACCGGCTGGCCGAAGCCTACTGCCGCAAGGCTCTCAAGATGGCCAGGGCGCTCGATAACCTATCGGCCCGGGCCTGGGTCTTTCTGCTGAGCGGCATCTATCACGCCGGCGTCGGGCATTGGACCCGCGGCCAAAAGCTGCTGGAGCAGGTCATCGACATGGCCGAGCGGCTGGGCGACCGCAGCCGCTGGGATGACGGCGTGGGCAACCTGGCCATGATCCATTTCTTCCGAGGGGATTTTGAGCAGTGCGACCGGCTGCACGCCGATGTCCTGGCTTCGGCCGAGCGCCGCCGCGACACCCACAACCAGGCCTGGGCTATGCGCGGTAAAGTCTACGTCCACCTGCGGCGCGGCCAGTTCGCCCCGGCGCTGGCGGCGCTGGATGTCCTACAAGCGCTGCTGGCCCAAGACCAGCAACTGGTCGATGAAGCCCTGACGATTGATCTGTACGGCATGCTGGCCGTGGTTCACCTGCGCCGGGCGGAAATTGAGCCGGCGCGGGCCGCGGCCAAAACCGGCGGGGCCCTCATCGCCAAAACATCGCCCTCGTCGTTTCTATCGCTGCCGGGCTACGCCGGCATTGCCGAAACAACCCTAACCTTATGGGAACGCGAGTTGGTGGAGCGCCTGGACTTTGAGATTGATTCGCTCGAACTAGCTCAAGATCAAAAATCGCGGGCCGGCCGTTATCGATCCCCGGCCAAAAACGCCGCCCGGCGGGCCTGCCGGGCGCTGCGCAAATACGCCCAGGTTTTCCCGATTGGCCAACCCCGGGCCAACTTGTGGCAGGGCCGGTTTGAGTGGCTGTCCGGCCGCCAACGCCTGGCCCGCGAGCTGTGGAGCCACAGCCTGGCCCTGGCCGAGGAGTACCAAATGCCGTACGACCAGGGGCTGGCCCATTACGAAATCGGCCGCCACCTACCGGTCGACGACCTGGCCCGCGCCCGCCACCTGCTTAAAGCCGAGCGCATCTTCCTCGACCTGGGCGCGACGTATGATTTTGAACAGGTGAGAAACGTGTTGACAGGAGAGCCAGGAGTAAGGAGTAGGGAGTAGTCATTTTTTTTACTCCCTACTCCCTACTTGTCGTCCATCAATACCTTGTACAAAAAGTTAGCCCACTAACATCGAAATAAACATCCATTCGCCAGCGTGCGGAACCACCTTCGACTAGTTGGACCTCCCTTCGCCAGCGTGCGGAACCCCCTTCGACTAGTTGGACCTCCTTCCGCCAGCGGGCGGAACCCCCTTCGACTAGTCCAACCTCCTTCCGCCAGCGGGCGGAACCACCTTCGACTAGTTGGACCTCCCTCCGCCAGCGGGCGGAACCCCCTTCGACTAGTCCAACCTCCCTCCGCCAGCGGGCGGAACCACCTCTGACTAGTCCGACCTCCCTCCGCCAGCGGGCGCAACCACCTCTGACTAGTCCGACCTCCCTCCGCCAGCGGGCGGAACCCCCTTCGACTAGTTGGACCTCCCTTCGCCAGCGGGCGGAACCCCCTTCGACTAGTTGGACCTCCCTCCGCCAGCGGGCGGAACCCCCTTCGACTAGTCTAACCTCCCTCCGCCAGCGGGCGGAACCCCCTTCGACTAGTTCGACCTCCCTCCGCCAGCGGGCGGAACCCCCTTTGGTGCGCCAGACCTCCTTTCTCGCTGTGAGAAACCCCCTTTGACGCGCCAGACCTCCTTTCTCGCCGTGAGAAACCACCTTTTGCGCGCAACACCTCCCTTCTCGCTGTGAGAAACCACCTTTGGCGCGCCAGACCTCCTTTCTCGCTGCGAGAAACCACCTTTGACGCGTAATACCTCCCTTCTCGTGACAGGAAACAACGATTTCAATTGCCGTAAGATCTTTCATCACGACTCAGCCGTTGATGGCTACTTCAATTTTGCGCCAGACATACGTGATGGCTGAATAGCAGGACTTCCGCAGAGTGTAGAACAATTTGCCAAATTGTTCCCTGACTTGGGCATAGTCCTGGCGCAAATGGGCAATTTACGCTACAAAATCTATCTTGAATAGCGCCATCGACCCCAATTCTAACCAGTTTCATATATTTTATATCTCTGATTTTAATTCCGGTTAGCTACAATAAGGTGGTAGAAGCCAGGTAGGTTGACGATGAAACGATCTGCCGTCCTTTAAGAGCTATAATAGCCTCTCTCCCGACCACCCCTACTCCAAAATTTTTAATTCAAGACCATACTTACCAACTTCATTTGTATTTAGCGGCCTACCTTGAAAAGGTAAATTGATGTAAGGGGTAATCGAAAAGGAGAAAGCCATGTCACGCAGGGTTAAATTCGCACTTTTACTGGTGGTACTCATTGTCGGAATGGGTAGTCCGGTTCAATCTGAAGAGGAACCGCCTGGCAGCCCTGAGCTAACTAATACCACTTATCTCCCATTTCTTAAAAATGCGCCAAATGATTTAAGCATCACGCAACTGAACTATAGCGGCAGTGATGAAGTCGTCGAAGTCACCAACAACGGCCCTGGCCCGCAAAGTCTGGATGGTTGGTCTATTTACAGCGCTATCGGGTCGCAGACCTATAATTTTAGCGGCGTCAGCCTGGGTGTAGATCAACGGGTTCGGATTCACTCCGGGCCGGATGCCTTTGCCAACCCACCCCTCGATTTATTATGGTCAAAGGCGTATCTCTGGAACAATGATGGCGATAGAGCGGAGTTGTATGATCATAACCATCAGTTAAGGGACTCGTCTTGTTATAAGAGTGGGTGTTAGTTCTGAGTATTTCCCGGAAAGCGGGGGCGACTGGTGTCCAAACTGAGTTTGGACACCCAATTGCGTTACGAAACTGAGTTTCGTAACGAGCACCCAAAAAGATGGATCTGAAGTGATGTAGTGGAGCGACAAAGCTAGCTTTGTCATTCACGGCTAGGAAGCGTTCGGCGGGCGGGAAGGGGTGACGCTAACGGTAGGGGGACAACAACGGATTACGAAATCAACGGATTTTATGGGTTTTTATCCGTTCCTTTCCCCATCCGTTGTTGTCTTCTCCTCTTTTCAGAAATTCAGAACTTCAGCAGCCGGAAATCAGAACCTAACTGGGGGAGACCGCCACCCGCACCCCGCTGTCGTCGTAACGAAAGCCCGGGTAGCTCCAGTCGCGAAAGGCGCAGCGGACGAGCCAGTCATCATCAAGCCACGAGCCGCCGCGCACCAACCGGGCCCCTTCCTGCTTCAAGTAAGCCTCCGTCCACTCGTCCTGCACCTGAAAGGGATACGCTTTTTCTTGCCACAACGTACTGCACCACTCCCAGACATTGCCGCTCATATCGACGCAGCCGTAGGGGCTGTCTCCATTGGGAGAATATTTACCGACCGGCGTCGTCTGCCCGACTTTGTGACCAAAGTTACACAACGCGTCCGCCGGCGGCTCATTGCCCCACGGATGGAGACGGCCATCCGTGCCGCGCGCCGCTTTTTCCCACTCAGCTTCCGTCGGTAAGCGCACCATTCGGCCGCTCGCTTGGCTCAGCCAGCGGCAAAACGCCACCCCATCAGCCCAGGACACGTAATTAGCCGGATGATTATCTCCGCCCATAGGGTATTTACCATCATTCCACTCTGAGCCAGCCTTATGCCCGGTTGCGCTCACAAAAGCGGCAAACTGAGCATTCGTCACCGGATATTTGCCGATGAAATAGTCGGGCAGATGGAGCCGGTGCTGTGGTTGTTCATTTTCTTGGGCATCCTTATCCTTCTTTGGATCGCTGCCCATCAGGAAATCACCGGCAGGAATGCGTATTAGGTCTAACTCAAAATTGAGGCGAGGAATGACGATTTGGGCTTGGTTGTCGCCGGTTTGGACAAAGTTGGGTGATGACAAGGCCGGGGCAGTAATCGGCGTTGGTTGGGTAGGGGGGTCGATGGTGGTCGTTTGTTCTACCGGCGCGGGAGACGGGGGTGGGGCGTTACGCCGGGCGTGCAGCTGCTGCACAACCATATCAATCGTTCCAGCCACGTTATCAAAGGCATCGTCGGAGTCAGCCCAGCGGCTGACCGGTTTGGCGTCTTTGGGGAGCGCTTGCAGTTGGCCGAAGGGGGCGTATTTCCAGCGACAGGGGCGCAAAATCACCGGGATAACCACCGCTTCACCCGCTTCGTGACGATCCATAGCCTTCTTCATCTCCACATCATAGCAATAATCGGAAGCGATGAAGTTAGGACTAACCAACAGGAGGATAATGTCGGCGGTGTGCAGGTGGTCATCGATGGCCTGCTGCCAATCCTCACCGGCGCTGATGTTGCCGTCGTACCAGCCTTCAATCATGTTGCTCCGGCGCAGAAAGGCCAGGTGCAGATCCAATTCATCGCGCAGCGCTTGATCGGCGCGGGCGTAGGCAAAAAAGAGGTTGATCGGTTCGGGCATCGGTGAACCTCGACAATAAGATAAGACCTTACAGGTTTTACAGCGCTGTCTTCGACCTAAATTGTGTTGCAATCGGAACGGAAGGTTATGGCAAGGGTTATTGGGAAACCTGTAAGGTCTGGCCTGAGCGATAATACCGGTTAAATGGATTGTACTTCACACCGCTTATTTGTCAATGAGATATTTAGGGCTTATTTGACCTTGCGCTAAAGACGAAGGCATTGCCTCTTTTTGGGTTCCGGCCTTGGCGGCGGGCTACTCCGTCAATTGCGGCGCCTCGACAACCACGCGGGTGCCTTGCCCCGGTTCCGACTCGATGCGGTAACGACAGCCCACGGCCTCGGCGCGCTCGGCCATGGTTGGGAGGCCCCAGCCCTGGCGGTTGGAGACTCTGCTGCGACCCAGCGGTTTGAAGCCGCAGCCGTCGTCGGCGATGACCAAGCGCACGAAGCCGTTGTACGTGTCGATGGTGAGGGTGACTGCGCTGGCCTGGGCGTGTTTGGCCACATTGGTCAAGGCCTCCTGGGTAATCCGAAACAGGGCATACTCAATCGGCGCGGCCAGGCGGGGGACCGGCTCTTGGCCCCTGACCGTGATGGCAAAATCCACGCGGGAAGCGAACCGTTGACCATACCACTTCAGAGCGGCGATCAGGCCAAAGTCATCCAGCACCGAGGGTAGCAGTTCGCTCATCAAATCTCGAACCCGTTCGGCCATGTCCTCCACCAGCGCCATCGAATCAGCCAGCCGGCCCTGGATGCGATCGCGGGTGGGGGCCGGAACCGCCGCTAACTGCGCTTGAATAATGTTCAGGTTGAGGTCAAGGCCGGTCAGGTTCTGGCCGACCTGATCGTGCAGTTCCCGCGCCAGCGCCTGCCGTTCGATTTCCTGGGTTTCGGCCAGGCGTCGGGCCAAGGCGCGGAGGTGGTCGGTTTGGTGTTTGACTTCGCCGAATAGGCGGGCGTTTTCCACAAAGAGGGCTGCCCGGTCGGCGATCTGCTGCAAGAATAGCTGGTGGTCGGCCGTGTAGGGGGCGCCGGGCCGGTCTCGCGACAGCCCCAGCGTGCCGATGATGCGATCCGGCACTCGCAGCGGCACAATCAGCAGGCTATATATGCCGATCTTTTCCATAAAGGGCCGGTTCTTGGCCTCCATCGCGGGGGAAATCGATTCCACCGCGACCTCCGGGATGAGCAGCGGCTGGCCGGTGCGCACCACCCGGCCGGGTAGGCCCGCGTCGACTCGACTGGGCTGAGCCGTCAATAAGCCAGCCATGTAATCCAACACCGCTGGGTCGGGGTTATAAAAGGCGCACGGAATAAGCCACTGCTCATCATCGGATAGGAGGGTCAAAACGCAGGTATCGCCGATCAACTCGACCGTACGCTGCACAATTTGCTGCCACACATCCGGCATATCCAGGCCGCTTTTGGCGAATATGTCCGAAATATCGGCCAAGGCCCTGGCCCGATCCCGCTGGTGCAGTATTTCCTGCTCCGCTTGCTTACGGCCGGTGATATCGCGCAGCACCGACAGATGCAGCCCCGGCACAATATGGGCCATCGCGCGAAAATTGACCACAATGATGACGCCATCTTTGCGCTGCAGGCGGTACTCGCCGGTCAGGCGGCCGGCGGCCAGAAACGCTTGCCACTGCTGCCGAGCGGCATCACGATTGACGGCCGGGGTCAGACGCCACAGATCGAACGCCAGCAACTCTTCCCGGCTGTAACCCAGCAGGGCGCAGGCGGCCGGGTTGACATCGACGTAACGGGCGTCATCATTGGCCAGTAAGATGCTATCCTGGGCGTGATCAAATAACGCCTGTAAGCGCCGGCGGCTTTCGTGCAGCTCTTGCTCCAACGGCCGACGCGGCGTCAGGTTCTGTAACTCCCATAGCAGACCGGCCAAATGGCCATCGCCGTCATCGACCGCCGTACCGGCCAGAAGCGCGGTAAAAGCGGGATGCCCGGCGGGCTGCACTCGCACCTCCCAGCGCTTGACCGGGGTGGTCCGATTGTCGCGTAGTTGGGTCAGATAGGTCGGCCAGGTTGGCCGGTCGTCTTCGGCCAAAAATTGGGCCAATGATTGGCCGGTGAGCAAGGCCTCACTGGCGTTGAGCAGCGTCGTCGCAGCGGGGTTGGCCTGGTGGATTACGCCCTCGGTATCGGTAATCAGGCAGCCATTCGTATTGAATTGGAATAGTCGCTGGTAAAACCGGTCGTTTATGGCTAGGGGTGGGTGGTGTGTTCCCCGTTCTTCTCCGTTGTCGTTCATCGTTTTGAGCATCCTGGTAGGCTTATCGAGATGGCTATTTTACCAACCATCTCGCCTTACAGACAAAACTGAGGACCATATATAACTCATGTGGGCACCCAGCTGTCCAAACCGGGGAGTAGGGAGTAAGGGGGCAAACTTTTTACTCCCTACTCCTTTACTTCCTACGGGGTTACGATTGAAACAGCAGTTTTTACGTATTTTCTGGAGACAGTAGCAACTGGAGTTATAGTATGATAATGCCAAAAACCCCGGTTCTTTGACCTGGCCCAACCCTGGAGTTGAAAAAAGTGACCCTCGTTAGAAGTGTTCCAGGGAGATGGTGTGTTGCTTGCCCACTAATCGCCAGACGGCCATTTCACGGCTAAATTCAGGATATAAGTCTTGATGCGGGCCTTCTGCTTCCAGGCCGCAGCGTTGACATTTCAAGCGCTTGGCGGCATACGGTTCTTTGTTCAACTTAAGTTCAAGAAATTCGGTGGAGTACAGGGCGGTTTCGGCGACGGGAATGTCGCTATCCGGGTTGTCGAAGCCGGTCGTTTGGCCGATTATATCCCAGGTTTCGTGATGAATCCGTTTGATCCGGGCTAGACAACCCGGTCGCTGGCATCGCTTTTCTTGCTGGCAGGTTTTTGTTCCGAGATAGCGCCATTCACCAAAGTGGTGCAGGTGTAACAGGCATAGAATATCGCCGAGCCCCTTCTTTAATTTGAGCATGATGCTCTCCTCATATTCTCGGCTAACCAATTTGGACGACTTAACTATAGTATAACGTCTATGCCTTGATATTTTAACTGGCTATTTATTCATATTTTTCCTATTTAACTGTACTAGCGAGTCAAGCCAGGGCGTTGTGATCAATAACTTCATGAGATTGAAATTGACCATGAAGGACACGAAGGGCATGAAGAATAAAAACTTCATGCCCTTCGTGTCCTTCATGGTGAACTATTTTCCGTCCCCAAAAACAGACGGTTGTCGGCTTAAAGCCTACTCCCGCAAGCGGGGATCAAAAGCATCGCGGAGGCCGTCGCCGAGGAAGTTGAAGGCCAAGACGGTTAGGGTTAGGGCCACGGCCGGGGGAACGAGAGCGTAGGGGTGAGAGCGCAGGCCTTGAAAAGCTTCGTTGATCATAATGCCCCAACTGGGCGTGGGGGCGTTGACGCCCAGGCCAATGAAGCTGAGAAAGGCTTCGGTCAGGATGTAGCCGGGAATTTCCAGCGTTTCCTGGACCAGACAGGGGCCTAAGATATTGGGCAGAATCTGCTTAAAGATGATCCGCTGCGGACGCGCCCCAATCGATTTAGCCGCTTCGACAAACTCTTTCTCTTTGATCGACAGGGTCTGGCCGCGGGCGATGCGAGCCATACTCAGCCAGCTCAAAGCCCCTAAAATGACAAAAATGAAGAACATCCCCCCCATAGCCTGATCGATATCGACCAGATAGGAGACCAGACTCGCATTCTCGCTGGTGCGGTCCAGGGATTTGAAGTAAACCTGGACCAGAATGACCACAATCAGCAGCGGCAGCCCGTACAGAAAATCGACAATGCGCATCATAATATCATCGACCCGCCCGCCCCAATAGCCGGCGGCAATGCCGTAGACGACGCCCACGACCAGACTAACGGTGCCAGCCACCAAAGCCACCGCGATCGAAACCCGGGTGCCATACAGCGTCCGGGTCCACAGGTCGCGGCCCAGGTTGTCGGCGCCCAGCCAGTAGACAAAGCCCTCCAGGCTGGGATTTTGCGACAGCACGCCGGGCCGGGCGTTGTTGTCTTGCAGCACTTGCTTGGCATAGGGTGGCTGGTTGGGCCCCAATGCATCGCTGTACCCTTGCAGGGCGTAGGCATTGAAATAATCGGCGAAGACGGCTAGTAAAATGAGGATGATAATAAATAGACCGCTGGCAACAGCGACTTTATTTTTGAGCAGTTGGCGAAACGCATCACCCAGGGGGCTGCGTTCGCGTCGGTCCACGGTGGCGGCGACAGGTTGGGCGGCTTTGTCAGTGGCAGCGGCCATAGTTTTCTCCTCCAGAAGGAAGTAGGAAGTAGGGAGTAAGGAGTAAGGGATAGTTCCTTACTCTCTACACCTTACTCCTTACTCCTATTGATAACTTCAACTATATTGGATGCGCGGGTCTAGCCAGGCGTAGACAATATCAACTACCAGATTGGCCAGAACCAATAACACGGCAAAGATCAAGCTGACGCTAGTAATGACGGTGTAATCGCGGTTGCCGATGCTGGTCACGAAATATTTACCCATGCCGGGAATGCCAAAAATCTGCTCAACCACAAAGGTACCGGTGACCAGAATAACCAGCAACGGGCCTAAAACGGTAATGACCGGAATCAGGCTGTTTTTGAGCGCATGAATAAGCATCACCGATTGTTCTCGCAGCCCTTTGGCGCGGGCGGTGCGAATGTAATCTTCGCGGATGACTTGCAGCAGGCTGGCCCGCGTCAGCCGGGCGATAGAGGCGGAAAAGCCGGTGCCCAGAGTAAATGCCGGCAGGATGGCGTGCGACCAAAATTCCCAGGTAAAAAAGTTGGTCGGCAGCACGCCCAGGATAAAGGGCGGTTTCGCGCCCCAGGTGGCGACTTGAAACCAGCCCAGCGTGAGCGGAAAGAACCAAATCAATAGTGGACCTAACACCAGGTTGGGAATCGATAGCCCTAACACCGCGATGAAACTACTGGAGTAATCGAGCCAGGAGTTTTGGCGCAGGGCCGATAAAATACCGGCCGGAATACCGATGATCACCGCCAACGCCAGCGCCAGCAACCCCAACTGAAAGGAAATGGGGAAGGACTCGGCCACCAGGTCGTTGACCGTGCGACCGCGCTGCTTCATGGCCATGCCCAAATCGCCGCGAATCAGGCCGCGGGAGACGCCAGCGCCGGCCGAAGCCTGGACGGCGTCGCAACCGGGCAAAAAGGCCAGGCCGGTGCAAATCCCTGCGGTGATGTCATCGCCTAGCAGGTAGGACGAGAACTGCCAGCCTAACGGCCAATCCAAATGGTGGCGGCGCTCCAGGTTGGCTGTAACCGCCTTGGGCAGGCTTTTATCGCCAACAAAGTCGAACGGCCCGCCGGGAATGGCCCGCATAAGGGCGAAAATGACAAAGGTCAACAATAGAATAACCGGAATTGATGAGAGCAAACGACGAATAATATAAACGAACATGGGCTTTAACCTGAAATGATTGTTTTCTGTTTGAGTTGCCGGCCACCTGTTTAATCGGGGAGTAGGGAGTAGGAAATAGGAAGTAGGGAAAGGACTCGAACTTCCTTCTTCTTACTCCTGGCTTCGGGTCGGTTAGGAACAGCATCAAATAACTTCCGCATCTGCAGGCATGTCATTTCGTAGCCGAAGACGAAGAAATCCCTGAAACGGCTGTTAGCAACGCGACTCCGTAGGGATTTCTCGCTCATCGCTCGAAATGACATGCCGACATTTATTTTCCAATCCTTAGCAAGCCGGCAATGTGATGATAAAAGCGACGCAGCCCTGGTGCGGCTGCGTCGCTTCTGATTACGTGAAGGTCTCACTGCCACGGCAGCGAGGACACAGGGCCGACTACTTTAAAGCCGCTCGCTGGGCGTCAACATCGATGCGCCACTCGGAAATCGGATCGCCAGAAATGGGGCTAAGAACCGGCGTGACCCACGGCTTGAACATGCGGATGGAGGAGTAGTAGTAGATTGGCGCGATAGCGACATACTCATCGACGAGCATTTTTTCCTCTTCAGCATATATCTTCTGGCGTTTGGCCGGATCGGTTTCAAAAGCGGCTTCCAGCGACAGCGCATCGTAGTCATCATTAAAGAATTTGGAATAGTTCTGAGCGCTCTTGGAGTTAAAGACCTCGTTATGCCAGTTGTTGGCATCCGGGTAGTCGGTACACCAGGCAGAGCGGTAGATGTCCGGTTTGTTTTCATCCGGCGCTGTCGGGTCCATGGTATCCAGATAAACGGCCCATTCCTGGTTTTCGATGGTAATTTGGGCTTTGGGGAAAGCTTCCTGCCACATAGCTTGAATAGCCTGGGCAATTTGGGCGTGACTTTCCGAGGTATTATGGCCCAAGACAACATCAAGTCCCTCGCCTTCAGGGAAACCGGCATCGGCCAGCAGGCTTTGCGCTTCGGAGATGCGATCGCCATAATCGGCCAGTAATTCAGCGCCAATTTCCATATTATCGGCCACATTGCCAAAAACCCCAGGCGGCACAAAGGAATGGGCGGGTATTTGTTCGCCTTTCAGGACATTGTCGATCAAGCTTTGGCGATCAATGACCAGGGAGAAGGCCTTGCGAACGTCAGGGTTGTCAAAGGGCGGCTTGGTCATCACAAAGCCATAGTAATAGGTGCAGGTTTTGGGGGCAATGTACAGTTCCTGGCTCAACTCCGGATCGGCTTTGATGCGGTCCATGTCGGGCAGCGGCGGCCCCCAGCCCGGATCAGACCCCATCACATCGATTTCATTGCTCTCGTACAAGGCCATTTCGGTGGAGGCTTCGGCAATGACCGGGCCGCCGTAGACTTCAATTTGCACGTTATCGGCATCAATCCAGAGGGGGTTCTTTTCCAGATAGAGGGACGCGCCATAGTTCCGTTCCAATAAGGCGTATGGCCCATTGGTGATAATGTTACCGGGTTCAATCCACTTCTCGCCAAACTCTTCAACCGCCTCTTGGGGTACGGGATAGGTAGTTGACAGGGCGGCAATGGAGGGGAAGTAGGCCGCCGGGGCGTTCAAGGTAAAGACCACGGTGGTATCGTCCGGGGCTTCAACGCCAACATTGGCCAGTAGTTCTTCCATATTGGCAGTTTCCGGGTCGGCGGTATTGGCTTCTTCGGCCCCTTTGATGTAATAAAGGACATAAGCATAATCTGAGGCGGTATTGGGATCGACGGCGCGTTTGACCGCGTAAACCACGTCGCCGGCCACCACCGGGCGAATGGCTTCATACTTACCGTCAGCGCTGCGGCGAACCCAGTTGATGTCGTCGCGCAGTTTAAAGGTCCATTGCAGACCATCTTCGGAGACATCCCATTCAGTGGCTAAACTCGGCTCCACCTCTGCCTTTTGATCAAATTTGGTCAACCCGACAAACATCTGGCGGACAAAGAAGTTAGAGGTGGTATCGGTCACCAGGGCAGGGTCGAGCGTGGGCGGATCGCTGCCGATAGTGGCGCGCAGGGTAACGCGATCAAACGGATCGCCGACTTCACCGGAGCCGGATGAGTCAGAAGCGGCGGCCTCGGCGGCGGCTTCTTCTTGGGCCGGGGCATTGGCAGCCGGCGCATCTTGGCTTTTTTCAGCGGGAGCCGGTTGCGCCGCACCGCCGCAAGCAGATAGGACAGCCGCTAAAGCTAATATAGTAAATAGTAACATTATTTTTTTGGACATACGTAGAAACTCCTCCTTAGGGTTATCGATAGAATTAATTACGACTACCTATATATGATTATCCGTTACACGCGGCTAGCAGCGACAAAGTGACCGGGACTCGCTTCGGTCATCGTTGAGTCCCGTTCGGTATAGTCAAAGTTGGGGTCCATAATTAACCGTTTACGCGTTTTTTCAATATCTGGGTCGGGAATGGGTACGGCGGAGAGCAGTACCTTGGTGTAGGGGTGCAGCGGATGCTCGTACAGTTCGTTGGTCTCGGCCAACTCGACAATTTTACCGCGATACATCACCGCCACCCGGTCGCAGATGTAGCGAATCATACTCAGGTCGTGGGCAATAAACAGGTAGGTCAGGTTAAATTCCGTCTGCAAATCTTGCAGGAGGTTAACGACCTGAGCTTGAATCGACACATCCAGCGCGGAGATTGGTTCATCGGCGACAATAAATTCCGGCTGCACCGCCAGGGCGCGGGCAATACCAATTCGCTGGCGCTGGCCGCCCGAAAATTCGTGCGGGTAACGATTCACATAATAGGGGTTGAGGCCGACAATATCCAGCAGTTCCCGTACCCGCTCGCGGCGGGCTTTGCCGCTCAACAGTCCGTGGACTTCTAGCGGCTCGCTCACAATGCTGCCGACCGTCATGCGGGGATTGAGCGAAGCGTAGGGATCTTGGAAGATCATCTGCATCCGCCGGCGCATTTTGCGCAACCCTTCCCCCTGCATCAAGGTCAGTTCCTGGCCGTCGACTACTACCGAACCGGAGGTGGCCCGGTGAAGCTGCAACACGGTCCGGCCGGTGGTGCTTTTACCACTGCCCGACTCGCCAACCAGCCCTAGAGTTTCACCTGGATAGATATCGAATGAGATATCATCAACGGCTTTAACCGCGCCGACCTGCTTTTGAAAAAATATGCCTTTGGTGATGGGGAAATGTTTGACTAAGCTACGTACCTGAACTAAGGGCTGGCCCTTTTTCCCATTTGAGGCAGAAGTTGCACCGTTTGCGCTCATCCTTGCATAGCCTCCTCATAAGGTTTTTCTTTAACAGCCTGGCGCAAATCGTACCAGGCCGCCACGTAGTGATCGGGATCGCCGTCTTCAACCGGCCGCAGCAGGGGCGTCTCTTCCCAGCAGCGGGGGGTAGCGTACGGGTTGCGCGGGGCAAAGGGATCGCCCACGGGCTCGGTGTGCATATCGGGGGGAGAACCGGAGATTTGCACCAGCCGCGTCGCCCCTTTTTTAATATCCAAGCGTGGCAGTGATTTCAACAGACCCAAGGTATAGGCATTGCGCGTATCTTTAAAGACCGCACGCACCGGACCGCGCTCCATAATGCGGCCGGCGTACATGACCTGGATTGTATCGGCCAGACCGGCCACCACGCCCAGATCGTGGGTAATCCAGATCATGGCCATACCCAATTCATTCTTTAACTTTTTGACCAGTTCGATGATTTGGGCTTGAATGGTCACATCGAGGGCGGTGGTGGGTTCGTCGGCGATGAGGAGCTGCGGGTTACAGGACAAGCCCATAGCGATCATCACCCGCTGGCGCATCCCGCCGGAGAATTGGTGGGGATAGTCGCCCAGCCGGCGGCGGGCATCGGGAATGCCGACCATATCCAACAGTTCGGCGGCCCGGTTCTTAGATTGGGCGTCGTTCATGCCCAAATGAAGCTGGAGCGCCTCGGTGATCTGCTTGCCGATGGTCAAGACCGGATTGAGGGAAGTCATCGGATCTTGAAAGACCATAGCGATTTTACCGCCGCGAATTTGGCGGATCTCGTCATCTGACATTTTGAGCAGGTCTTGCCCTTCAAAGAGTACCTGCCCGCCTTCAATTTTGCCAGGTGGCATTGGGATGAGTTTGAGCATCGATAAGGCGTGTACGCTTTTGCCGCTGCCGCTTTCGCCCACAATACCTAAGGTCTCGCCCTCGTTGAGGGTGTAGGATACGCCATTTACGGCGTGAACCACGCCATCTTGCGTATGAAAGTGAACCACCAAATCTTTAACTTCTAATAAGACTCCCATGCCAAGGCCATCTCCTCCTATAAAAATAAATTCGAAGCGTCAAAGTCAACTTTGACGTACATAACAAAGCCAGCTTTGTTGCTTCTCTCCCCTAAAAATATAAGTTTGGAGCGTCAAAGTTGACTTTAGTCCAACCTTAATTGACAAAGCCAGCTTTGTCGCTCCTCATTATTTAATGCTCTAGAATTGAAACGTATTGAAACTTTGGAATTTTGATCGGCGGTGGTTGAAAGCCCCGGACATAGGGTTTGACCAGCCAATTATCAACACCAAAGTAGAGTGGCACCCAAGCGGCGTCGGTTAAGATCTTTTGTTCGGCCTGTTGGTAGAGCGCTAACCGCTCGTCGGCGTCTTGAGTCCGGCGGGCTTCATCAAGCAGCGCATCCACTTCGGGGTTACTGTAGCCGCCGTGATTTTGGGTACTGTTCGAATGAAACAGTACTTCCAGGAAATTTTGCGGATCGGGATAGTCGGCTACCCAGCCCAGTTGGTACATCTGGTAAGGAATATCGGGCTGATTCAAACCTCCCAAAAATTCGGCCCAGGGAGTTTGCTCCACAGTCACTTCAACGCCGAGATTTTGTTTATAAGATTCGACGATCGACTCGGTGATTTGGGGGGCGCGCCCACCCTCGCCGCTAATATTCAAAGTAATTTCGGGCAGTTCGGTTACGTCGCCGTAAGACGACTCGGCAATCAGCTCTAAGGCCCGTTCCGGGTCGTATTCAAAATCGCTCAGGTTGGGATTTTTATAGCCGGGCATGGTGGGCGGCACAATACCGTTGGCCGCCGGGACGTTGCCCTGAAAGACAATTTTGACCATGCGCTGTTTGTCCAAGGCCAGGTTAAAGGCCTGTCGCACTTTTGGATCATCAAACGGCGGTTTGTTGACATTAAATCCCAGATAGGATACATCCAAACCGGGAGTGGTGATCAGCTCTTTGCTGAGGGGATTGTTGGGATCGGTGGCGCGGCTTAGGTTGCCGGTGCCAATGTTGATAGCATCGTAGGTGGCGCCGGGCAGATCGAACTCTTTCAAGATTTGTTCGAGCACATTCTCCTGATCAGGGGGGACATAAGCGCTGATAATCCGGTATTCCGCCAGAGCCGGAGCGCTGGCAAAATCGGCTGAAGAGAGCCGGTTGCCCACTTCTTCCGGCATATTGAAAACCAATTGGCTGCCCTGGCCGGTATTGGCCGGCGCAGCCCCTAGCAGGGAAATCGACTGACTGGAGGCCAGATTAAGCGACTGGGCGATGGCGGTGATCAACTGCTCGACCCAATCGATGGTCAAATCCTCAAAATTTTGGTCAACTAAGAGCATAGCCTGGACGGTATCGCCTTCGTAGGCGGCCATCCCGTTAACCGGGGCGTCGATCAGATAGGCGACCTTGTCCAAAATCGGTTTGGGATCGCGATAGTAGTTGTCGTTGCGTTCTAATAGGATAATGCCATCGTCGGGCGCATACTTAGCCAGTTTGAAGGGACCGCTGCCGTTGGGGCTTAAAGCCCAATCCGGACCACTTTCAACATTATCTTGGTCGAGCACATAAGCGGTGGGGTAAGTCATCTTAGCCAGGAAAAAAGCTTTCGGTTCATCGATGGTTAACTGCAAAGTGCTATCATCAACGACGACTACCCCTTCCACTTCATCGGCTTGACCCTGCAACTTAGCCCGGCAGCCAACGATATCGCCCAGGTAAGTGTCAGCCGTAGGCGAATTGGTGGCCGGATCGCAAGCGCGCTCGAATGACCACTTGAAATCCTCGGCGGTGATGGGTTTACCGTCTTGAAAAACAGCGTTGTCTCTTAGTTTGAAGGTATAGCTGAGACCATCGTCGGAAATGTCGTAGCTTTCGGCCAGATCGGGGATTAAGTTGAGTTCGTTATCGTAGGCCATCAGGCCGCTGTAGATTTCAACCACATATTCGGCCGAAGTCGAGTCGCCGCTCAGGTGCGGATCCAAGGCGGGCGGCTCGCTGCCGGGGAGGACAAAAACCTGGTCTGCGGCCAATTCTGAGGATTGGACCGGCTGATCGTCAGCCGGGGCTTCGCCGGTGGATTCTTGAGCAGCGGGTAAATCACTCTCTCCGGAAGACGGCTCGCTGCCGGCGGCTGGACTATTTTGTTGGGCAACCGTGTCGCTGCCTGATTCGACGGCGGCGGTTGGCTCTTCTTGACGACTTCCAAGGCCCTGAGTTAAACCGCAGGCCAAGGTGGCAATAAGAAGCACTCCAAGAATAAGCGGTAACAGGTGACGTGGGTGTGCGCTTCTAATCATTCTATCTATTTCTCCATAGATGTGAGTCTGGTATGATAATGATCAATGAGGTGCGGTCGAAATGGTCGGGGTGAGAATGTTTTTAAATTTTCGATATTGTATTGGCATTGCAGGTAAAAGTCAAACACTTCGTAAATGCGAACCTATGTGGTATGATGAGCCCATGGACGATCCAGCCGCTTTTCTGACCCGATTAATCGACCACCCAGAGGGCATAACCTCCGCTCAACGACAGCAGTTGGTCACGCATCTTGGCCGGGCGCCCTTCTCGACGGCCTTATTGGTAGCTGACCCCAGCTTATGGGGGGGATTTTGGCATTTCGATGTCATCGGGCCGGGGTATACCTTACCGGCGGTGGAGTTGGCTGTGCTGCGTGCGGTTCGCCTCGACCAGTTGTGGCCGGCCGCTACCACCGTCGAGCAATTTGTGGACGACTTGCGCCAGGTTATCGGCCATCCCCAGGCAGCATTGTGGTGGCTGCGGCTGATCGACCAGCCCTGCGCCGTTCTGGCTGCCCCGGCCAGTCAACCGGGGCTGGCTACGGTAGTGTGGTACTGCGCCACCACCGACGCCCTGCACGCGGGATATCGCACGGCCGCAGCGCCACTATTGCTGCCTCAAGCGGCGCAGGGTAGGGAAGCGATCCGGGCCACCGCCGCGCCGCCTCCAATCGCGATGGACCAGGCCTGGCTGGATGACAGCCTGCAACAAACATCTGGCGGCCAGCCGGACTCTTTGAGCGCTGCTCTTGATCGGGAAATTTTACGAGTTCGGACTGGGGCGGGTTACTGAACTGATGACTTGCTGCCTTTAATATTCATGGTACAATGAGGACACCGTAACGGTCTCCTCACTCATACCCGATACAGCAACCAATCCGAAAGTAAAGGACAAGCTATCAAATGTTCAAACCTCAGAAAATGCGTGTGGCTATGGCTGCTTGGGAGATCGGGCGGGTAAAAAGCGGCTTAGGTATAAAACTCGGAGGCCTGGGCGCCATTATCGAAGAACTGCCGGCCGAGTTGGTCAAAGCTGCCGCCAGACAAGATATTGAGTTGGAAATAGAGATCCTCACCCCCTGTTTTGCCCACTATGACAAAAGCCGTTTGACTCCCCTGGCTATAGAGTTACCCGCCATTATCAACGGAAGTCCTTTCTCCTTTCAAGCTTTTGAGCATATTTTTCCCGATGGTCAAAAAGTCATTTACTTTTGGGATCGATGGCAGTTAGATTGGACCAATGCCACGGCTATCTATCCCAGCGATCCCCACATGGCAGCCAAACTTTATTCGTCGGTAGCCCAAGCGATGGCCGGTTACATCAAACAAAAACAATTTTCTACCGTTCACCTGCACGACTATCACGTGGGGTTGATTCCCTTTTTCTTAGGATATGATTGTTTAAAGGAATTGCCGGTCCATTTTACCATCCATAATGCCACTTACCAAGGCATTACCCCACTGCAAGATGGGGGTTATGCATCACTTGATCGCCTCAATTTGCCCGGCGAAAAGCTATTTCATAAATATTTCGATTTCTTCAATAACCTAAATTTAATAAAAGCCTGCATGCTGAAGGTTTATGAAACCGGCGGCAAGATCACCACGGTCAGCGGTGACTTGAACGGTACTTGGGGGTATGCCGCCGAACTAAAGTTGAGCCACGAGGCCATGTGGCAAAAAGCCGCCGCTCAAAAAGGCAGCTCGCCCGGAGAAGTATTTGTACCTAATCGCCATTTGGATTTGTTCGAAAAGCTGCCTATCGCCGGTATTACCAACGGCATGAGTGACCTCAACCGGCCCGAACAACTACCCGAACTTAAAGCCAGCGTCTTGCAAAAGCTCCAAGCGCTGCGCCATCCCGATGATCCTATCTTCCACCATCCAACCACTCAAAGCGAGATGCTGGCCCGTGATCATACCTTTGATCAAGAGCATCTGGAGATCAAAACCGAATTGAAGCGACTGCTCCACCTGGAGGCCTTTGGCACAGAGCCGATCAACGATCCCATTCTCATTACGGCCATTGGCCGGCTGGTTGACCAGAAAAATTTGGGATTGGTGGCTGACATTATCGAACGGACGATCATCCACGATCCTGGCGCTAAATTTATCATTCTGGCGTCCGCGCCAAAAGAGGATGACGCTGGTCAGGCCATAGAGGGGGCCTTCTTTAGATTGGCGGCTATGTATCCGGAGCGGGTTTACTTCAACAACACCTTTAATCTACCGCTCTCAAAACTGATCTTAGCCGGCGGCGATTTTATGCTGATCCCTTCACGGTTTGAGCCGTGCGGCCTGGTTGATTATGAAGCCTCGCTGGTGGGCAATGTGGTGATTGGGCGAGCCACCGGCGGTTTGACCAAGGTGAGGTACTGCGCCTATCTGTACGAATGGCTGGACATCAGTGATCGCTTTGGAGAAGCCCACGCGTTCTTTGAGCAAATTCGGGCGGCCATCGATACCTACCGTTATGATCCGGGTCGCCATGAATGGTTGAAACGCCAGGCCATGGCCATCAATGCCAGTTGGGACCGGTCGGCGACCCAGTATATCGATATGTATCGCTATGGTTTCCTACATAAACGATGGATCACCTACCAGCATGAGGTTGTCAATCAGTTTATCGGCAGCCTGGATGATGATAGAAAACTCTTTAATGACTTCTTTGCCCCCGGTCAAAAAGAGTATGGCGATAAGTTGGATTGGGATTTAAAGTTAGCTTTATCGCAGGTAGATGAGTAGTATCTTTGACTCTCTGGGTCACTTCACCTATAATTCAGGGGGTCAACGCTATCGGAACTAGATGACAATATGTTTGAGGGCCTTAAATCTGCCGCTCGTTTACTTCACCCCGGTCTAGGCTTTAAACGCTGGTTCATTCCTCTTGTAACAGGATTGATCATTACCGGGTTTGGAATTGGCCTTTTTTTAAGCGAACTTATAACCGGCATCAGAACCACACTTCTTCTCCAACCGCTTTTTCAGAAAAGTTGGGCCGCCTGGATCCCCGGTGTAACGATGGCACTGATGGGGTTAGGGCTAACCGGCTACAGTCTATATCGACTTAATAAATTACTACTCCAAGCTATTCTACCAAACAAACAAGCTACGGTTGGCTATGTTGCCGAGCAAGTTTATCGTCATCACCGGAGAAAAAGACGAGGTCCCAAAGTTGTTGCCCTGGGTGGGGGTACCGGACTAAGCGTATTGTTGCGTGGTCTCAAACACCACACCGAGAATATTACGGCCATTGTTACTGTGGCTGACGACGGCGGTTCATCAGGCAAACTTCGCCGGGAGTTAGGGGTTTTACCCCCCGGTGATTTCCGAAACTGCATCGCGGCCCTGGCCGATGACGAAGCGTTAACAACCCAACTGTTTCAGTATCGATTTAGAAGCGGCGGTCTGGAAGGACACAGCTTTGGCAACCTATTCATTACAGCCATGGCCGCCGTGACCGGTTCTTTTGAAAAAGCCTTATACGAGAGTGGCCGCGTGCTGAATATTGGCGGCGAAATCTTTCCGAGTACCTTACAAAATGTAACCTTGTTTGCCGAGGTTGATGAAGGGCCGCAAACGCGAAAAGTAAAGGGGGAAAGTGCTATTCCCGAAGCCAACTTACCGATTGAGCGCGTTTATTTAGAGCCCAGTTCGGCGCACGCTTTTCCGCCGGCTATTCAAGCTATTTTGAATGCGGATTTAATTGTAGCCGGCCCGGGCAGCCTATACACCAGTATCATCCCTAATTTGCTCATTGGTGAGATTGTAACGGCCATTCGAGCCAGCAGCGCGCCCAAAATTTATATCTGTAACGTAGCCACCCAGCCGGGCGAGAGCGATGACTATGATCTGGCCGACCACGTGCAGGCCATCGAAAGCCACACGGATATCATTGATATCCAGCAAGAGGATCAGCGCGAGCAAAATTTTTTTACGGCTCAGCGAACCAAAAAAACATTGTTTGGCTACGTTCTAGCCAACAATAACCAGACCCGGCCTATTCCAGAGAATATGAGTCACCTGAAATATGTGCCGTTCACCAATTTTGAGAGTAGCGGGTATCAGGTCATCGGGGCAGATGTCATCGATGAACAGTACCCCTGGCGGCACGATGCCACCAAACTTGGCAACGCCGTGATAAATTGGTATAAAAACCTGAGTCATCAGTAAGTATGTTCATCTCATCTGTTATATAACTTTTGTTATATAAGTAACAAATCTTTTAACCAAATTATTTTAGAGACGGAGGAAAATTAATCATGACAACACGAGTCGGTATTAACGGATTTGGGCGTATTGGACGGCAAGTATTTAAGGCTATTCGGGACACCTACGGTGATAGCCTTGAAGTCGTGGCCGTTAATGACATTGGTGACGTTCGCACCATGGCGCACCTGCTCAAATATGACTCAAACTATGGTAAATTTGACGGTACAGTAGAAGTAGCCGAAGGCGGTCTTAACGTTGATGGGAATTTGCTCAAAGTTTTGGCCGAGCGTGATCCGGGTAACTTACCCTGGGGTGACCTGGGGGTTGATATTGTAGTTGAAAGTACCGGTTTGTTCACCACCGGAGAAAAAGCCGGCTCGCATATCAAAGCCGGAGCCAAAAAAGTTATCATCAGCGCCCCGGCCAAAGGCGAAGATTTGACCATTGTGCTGGGTGTTAACGACGATCAATATGATCCGGAAAAGCATCACATTGTATCCAATGCCTCTTGTACAACCAACTGTCTGGCCCCGGCGGCTAAAGTAGTCAACGACAGCTTTGGCATTGTTAAAGCGTTGATGACCACCATTCACGCCTACACTAACGACCAGCGGATCTTAGACCTGCCTCACAAAGATCTTCGCCGAGCGCGCGCCGCCGCCATGAGCATCATTCCCACGACCACTGGTGCGGCCAAAGCGGTGGCTCTGGTTATTCCTGATCTCAAAGGCAAGTTTGACGGCTATGCCCTGCGCGTACCGACCTCCACCGTTTCAGTGGTTGACTTCACTTGTCTACTCGAAAAGGAAACGACCACCGAAGAACTGCGCGCCGCTCTGAAAGAAGGCGCCACCAACGGCCCTATGAAAAACGTGATGGACTATGTGGAAGAACCCCTGGTTTCGATCGACTACAAAGGCAATCCGGCCTCCAGCTCGGTTGATGCGGAGTTCTGCCAAGTCATTGGTGGGAATCTGGCCAAAGTTGTGACCTGGTACGATAATGAGTGGGGTTACTCCAACCGCACCGCCGACTTAGCCGACCTTATGGCCAAAAGTCTTTAATTAGTTCTTTGAAAGCCGCCTTTAAGGGAGGCCCAAGAGGCCTCTCTTAAAGGTTTTCATCATTGAGGGGAGTCAAGGCTTTAGCCGGTTTTAATAAGGTCCTAAAACCGGCTAAAGCCTGGGCACTATCTCAAAAATATCTTTAGCTATTACGCTAAATGATAACAGCTAATTGACGTTAAGCTGAAACAATGATATAATTCAAAATCAATACAATGTTCAGCACGTAAATTAGCTCCACGTGCCTTTGCGTACGCTAATTACTGTCCTCAACGCAAAATTTAATCTCTCTGAAAAGCAATTTGAAATTATAAATTTAATCTAACGGCGTCCCCTAAGTTACCACAACACTGGGCTTAGAGTAAACCCTTCAATAGTAAAAGGTGAAAATAGATAAGAAATTGCTCATATAGCATTTATAATGAGCCTATTATAAAGTTATTGCTGCGCTTATTATGAATAGGCGCTTAAAGCCTCGGTTTCCTGACAAAATCTCACATTGGCTTGCTAAGACTCCTCAATGACAGTTCTCAACTAATAAAAAATAGACCAAGAAGACGTTTTTGTTAATTATCGGTGACTAATCCCGCAAAATCTCAGCACATTTAAACTATTAAACTAAACTCAACGAATACTTACATTCAGACCATTTACAAAAAAGCGTCTCAATGACGCTTTCATGTTAATTGGGCATGTGTTTTTGGGAGATTTAACTATGAATATGGCAGAACTTGATGCCAAAACCTTGGATGACCTACGCGTTCTGGCTAAAGATTTAGAAATTTCCGGCTATAGTAAACTCAAAAAAAGTGATTTGATCCTGCGAATTTTAAAACATCGCGCCGAGTCTCAAGGATTTATCTTTGGGGGCGGAGTTTTAGAAATTATTTCTGACGGAATTGGCTTTTTACGTTCCGTCGATTTATTACCGGGTCCTGATGATATCTATGTGTCACAGAGTCAAATCCGCCGCTTTGGCCTGCGGACCGGTGATATGGTGATTGGACAGGTGCGCCCGCCCAAAGAAACCGAAAAATACTTCGGGCTGCTTCGAGTAGAAGCGGTCAATGGTCTCGACCCTGAGACAGCCAAAAAACGGCCCGTTTTCGAGCGGATGACGCCGATCTTTCCTAAAGAACGGTTAAAGCTGGAAACAGAGCGAGATATCCTCTCGACCCGGCTGCTGGATATGCTGGCCCCGATTGGTCGGGGCCAGCGGGGGTTGATTGTTTCGCCGCCGAAGGCCGGTAAAACTACCATTCTGAAGCAAATTGCGAATGGGATCAGTAAAAATTATGAAGATATCCACATGATGGTCGTTCTCATCGGCGAACGCCCCGAAGAAGTAACCGATATGGACCGTTCGGTTGATGCCGAAGTAATGGCCGCCACCTTTGACGACCCCGAGTCTGACCAAACGCGCGTGGCGGAGATGGCTTTGGCCAAAGCCAAGCGGCTGGTTGAAGGGGGCCGTGATGTGGTGGTGCTGATGGACTCGCTTACCCGCTTGGCTCGGGCTTACAACCTGGTGGTGCCGCCCAGCGGCCGAACGCTATCCGGGGGGATCGATCCGGCGGCGCTGTATCCGCCCAAACGGTTTTTCGGCGCCGCCCGAAATCTGGAAGAAAGTGGCAGTCTAACCATCATCGCGACCTGTTTGGTGGACACCGGCAGCCGTATGGATGATGTTATTTATGAAGAGTTTAAGGGTACCGGCAATATGGAAATGCATCTAAGCCGCAAACTCTCCGAACGTCGCTTCTTCCCGGCCATCGACATCGAACGGTCAAGTACTCGCCGTGAGGATCTGCTGCTCGAGCCGGATGAGCTATCCAAGGTCTGGACTCTGCGCCGGATGATTACGGCTGTGGGCGGTGGCTCGGAAGCGACTGAAATGATCTTAGAAAGGTTGCCCAAAACCGATAACAATATCGAATTTTTAGCCACCCTTCATAAAGATATTTATTAAGAAGTAAATCTGATTAGAGTGTGGGAGAAGTGAATTAAAGTTATCTAAAACTATCCTATCTAGCCTCTAACCAATTTGACTCATTTCAAGTGGTCAGCTATCATGCTGACCACTTTTTGCATTATGGCGTAATTGCTACGTAAGTCAGCCTAAGCATGATCGCTTAGCCCATAACTTAGCAGTCAAACGATAACTTTATGCAATCATCATTTACCAAAAAACCACCCGGCGGCTTGAATGACGGGGTATTGCCAATTCATGAGTATGGCCCGGATGAACATACCGGTAAGGTAAGTTTACCCTTTATCGCTAAATTAGGGTCTATTCAACACATTTCCCAATCCATACAGATTTTTTCCCACAACGAAGTCTTATCCAACCGCACTCTGCCTCATCTTACGATGATCCTTATTGCGCTTTTGGCCATCGGGGTTAGCAGCCTTAATCTGCCTTGGGGCGAAATTGGGGCCATTCACCCCCTCAAACGGAGCATAAGCGATACTGTTCAGCCTGTGGTGAAGGAAGACAACACGCCACCTCTCACTTTATCCGGCGAATTGATCAATAATCAAGATGGGGTGCTATTCCAGGCAGCCGTTCCCCGCACAACAATTCCCGATCGTTCCCTGTTTAGCCAGCCGGCCTCGGATGATATTCGATCGTATGTGGTCGAGAGTGGCGATACCATTACTGCCATTGCTTACAAATTTGGGCTATCGCCGGAAACCTTGATCTGGTCCAATGCGGATTTGGAGGAAAATCCCGATTTGCTGTCAGTGGGTCAAACCGTGACTATTCTGCCAATAGATGGAGTTTACCACCAGGTGGGGAGCACGGATACATTAGAAGGCATTGCCGGAACTTATAAGACGGATGTACAGAGTATTATTGATCTTCCGCTTAATAGGCTTGATCCTGAAAACCCTATTATCCAGCCGGGGCAGTGGTTAGTAGTGCCAGGCGGGAGTAAACCATTTATACCGCGTACAGTTACGACTTATGCTTACACCGGGCCGGTGCCCGATGACGCAACTACCGGAACTGGCTTCTTTAGCTGGCCGGCTACCGGGTCAATTTCTCAAGGCTTTTTCAGCTACCATCCCGGCATCGATATCGCCGCCTTTATTGGGGCGCCGGTCTTGGCCGCCGACTCCGGTTATGTGATTGTAGCCGGTTGGGATAATATGTATGGCTATCATTTGGTCATCGACCATAATAATGGCTTCCAAACCTTATACGCTCACCTTAATGCCTATTATGTCGAAGCCGGCACCAATGTGGTCAAGGGTGAGCAGATCGGCGAGATGGGCAGCACCGGTAATTCAACCGGGCCGCACCTTCACTTTGAGGTTAGACAGGGAACGCTTCAGCAAAATCCTTATGGATTTTTACCCTAATTTACCAAAATTTGGAGGACAAACTTAAGTTTGTCGTACCTCGCTCAAATCAAAAGAAACGCCGCTCAATGGTGAGCGGCGTTTTCGATATCAATCAATCCCGGCCAATTCTCGCCCTTTAAGCAGCATAGCCTCTACGGCCCGGCCATCGCTGGCTTCGGCGTATAGCCTTAACACGGGTTCTGTCCCTGACGGCCGAATCAAGAGCCAGCTATCATCGGCCAGGTGATATTTAACCCCGTCATAAGAGTCAACTTTAATAACCGTCTCTCCCGCGATAGTCTGGGGCGCATTCGTTACAAGTTTATTAACCATCTCCGATTTTTCTACAAACGTCTTAAGGCGAAGATCATCGCGCTTGTAGCAGGTTGGGCCAAAATTTCGTTGTAAATCGGCAATTAACTCAGACAGCGGAACACCGGCATCGGCGACAATTTCCATGAGCAGCAAGCCCATTAAAATCCCATCGCCTTCCGGAATATGCCCCTTAACACTGATACTGCCGGATTCTTCCCCACCTAATAAAATATCATCATTGATCATTAATTCGGCAATGATGTCAAAACCCACCGGGGTTTCGTGTAAAGCTAATCCATATTTTTTGGCCAAACGATTGAGCATTAAAGTACTGCTAATCGTCTTGGCAATGGCCCCCGACAACCCACGTCGCTCAACTAAATACCGCGCCGATAACGCCATAATCGTATGGGGATCGACAAAATTCCCCCGATCATCTACCGCTCCAATGCGGTCGGCATCGCCGTCGGTGGCAACTCCTAAGTGAGCATTTTCGTTTTGCACAGTGGCGATCAAGGCCTTTAGATTTTTAGCTAACGGTTCGGGGTGAACGCCCCCAAAACCGGGATGCAAATCATGATGCAGTTCATGAATTTTAGTTCGGGTGCGCGAGACCACCTCGCCAAACACCCCGCGTCCGGAACCATACATTGAGTCAACCACAACGGCCAATTCACCATTGTGGATAGTATCCATGTTGATCAGGTTAGTGGTCAAATGCTCATAGTAGGGCCAGGCGGGATCAAATTTCTCGATGAGGCCCTGCTCCTGTGCCTTCTGAAAATCCATCAAGTTAGCGCCGATGCGCTCGTGGATGCTCGATAATTTCCGCTCGATAGCGGCAATCTGCAGCTTAGAGGCGGCGCCGCCGTACGCGGCTTTGACTTTGAAGCCGTTGTAGCGAGGTGGATTGTGGCTGGCGGTAATCATAACGCCACCCACAGCCTTTTTATGAACAATGTTGTAGCTGATAGCCGGGGTGGGAGCATCAGCTCGAGCCAGGTAGGCCGTGATACCGTTAGCGGCCATCACTCTAGCAACCTCAGCCGCGAAACGATCCGAGAGGAAGCGGGTATCAAAGCCAATTACAATGCTTAGATTTGGCTCAGTACTGTGGGCCTCTAACAGGTAATCGGCCATCGCCTGGCTGACAATTCTTAGGTTCTCGAAGGTAAATGTTTCGGCAATAACGGCCCGCCAACCATCGGTACCAAATTTAATGGTCATATTTTTCTCCTGTTTGATTTTATGATAGTTTGGGATGTTATAAACGGTAGGATTGCCAGCGTTTCTTTAAATAAGGTCTGGTTTCCTCAAACTCGACAGCCTGAGCGGCAACCGTGCCTTCGCGGCCAACAAAGGCCAACCCGGCCACCTCTTGGGAAAATGCCGCTTTGCGTCCCTGATAAAGAGGATAGAGTGAGTCGACAATCTGATTTGGGTCAATTTCTCCTTTGTTGAACACCGTGGCGAAATCGTAAATAGTTTTGGCCCACAGGTCAGCGGGAAAATGAAATCGGTCAGGTGGGAGCGAAGCGAGGGCTTCAATATGGGTCAGATTATCCGGGGCAAGTGCCGTTTGCCATAGTCTTCTATATTCTATCCAGCCTAGAGCCAGATTGTCAAGCAAACGAACCGTATCTTCAAGCTCGATGTCATCTGAAGAAACTTCTGAAGCAAAATGCGTTAGGGTTGGAATTGAATGAACAGTATCAATGGCCTGCCAGCAGCTTTTGGTTTGAGCCAACAAACCAAATAAAACGCTGGTTGTATCTTGAAAACATCGCTGGAACTGCACCGCTACTTTTTTATTTTGAGCTCGGGAAGCCGTTTCTGGCGCGACAACTTTCTCACCCAAGGCCGATTGAGCCACCCGCCAGCCGGCCACCACTCCATACGAAACCAACCAGGGTGAAAATCCTAATTTTGCCACGGCGGTACCCCACACATCCTCATCCAAAATGGCCGTGGCTAATTGAGGCGAGAGCGCAAAATCAGAGGCCATCGGATGGCGAATGCTTTTTCCATATAGTGCCCTGAGTAAGGGATAAGCGATCAAGTCATTTAAGATCCCATCGGCTGACAACCAGCGCCGGTAGCGCGGCAGCACCAAGTCCGCTTTGTCTTCCAGAATCAGATGAGCCAGGCCGGCGATCCAATTGGGAGTGATGCCGTGGCTGTAGCTATCTAAAATGATAATCGCTTTAGCATCCAAGGCTAACGCCGCATCGAGTAAGGCCGCGCAAGCACTGCCCTGCCCGAACATACCTTCATAGCGACTGCTAACGATGTGACTGTTGTGGCCGTTACGGCTAGCTTGAGCAATAATCGCTTGACGAGTTGTGGCTTTCAAACCGGCATCCGCATTAACCAGAACCGTACGCAGGTGAGGATAATATTGGCGCAACCCTTTAAGCGCCACGTGAGTAACATGGGCAGCTTGTTGGGGATTATTGTAGCTGGGTAAGCCGATAACCAGATCGGCTCGCTCAATACTTTTCAATTGTCGTTGGGCTTTGGGGCGCAGAATTGGGGGATACATAGAGCCGTTGACTACCACACCAGAATAAACGTCAAATCATTAACATTAGTATTAGTTGGGCCGGTGATGATCAGATCATCCAAGGCGCTAAAGAAGTTATAGGCGTCGTTACGATGGAGAAAATCCACGGCCTCCAGCCCTAACTTTTCGGCTTTGGCTATAGTAACGCCAAAGGCAAACGCCCCGGCCGCATCGGTGGGGCCATCAGTACCGTCGGTACCCAGGCAAACGATCAGGGTGTTATCCCAGCCGTGCAGCGCAATGGCTGCGGCCAGGGCCATCTCCTGGTTGCGCCCGCCCTGACCGTTGCCGCGAAGGGTTACGGTGGTTTCGCCGCCCAAAACCAGACAGGCCGGGCGGGCGATACCCTCGTCTTTAGCCAGCCCTTTGGCTAACCCGGCCATAACGCGCGCTACCTCACGCGCTTCGCCTTCGACAAACGTGGTCAAGAGTTGGGCATTAAAACCGGCTATCTGAGCCGCAGCAACCGCGGCGCGCGCGGCGATGCGGTTGCTGCCGATAATGGCATTGGTTACCCGATTGAACAAGGGATCATGCTGATCGGGCGTATCGGGAATAGCGCCGGTCAGACCGGCTTGTAAGCGCCGGATGACCGGTTCAGGCAGAGTAGTCTCTAGATTATACTGGGCCACAATCGCCCAGGTATCGGCGAAGGTGGAGGGATCGGGTACGGTGGGACCGGAGGCGATAATCTCCAGCGGATCACCAACCACATCGGATAGAATCAAGGCGTAAACCTGGGCAGGGGCCGCCAAACGAGCCAAACCGCCACCTTTGACAGCCGACAAATGCTTTCGGATAGTATTAATCTCGTTAATAGTGGCTCCGGCCGCCAGCAAAGCCTGAGTGGTTTCCTGCAAATCGGTTAAAGACAAGCCCTCAGCCGGCAGGGTTAGTAGGGCTGAACCACCCCCGGAAATTAGACACAACACAACATCATCCTCGCGAGTCTGATCGAGGAGGTGGGCCATAGCCTGCGCGGCTAAAAAACCGGCCTGATCGGGAACCGGATGACCGGCCTCACTAATGGCGATCTGATCAAGGACATCGGCCTGGCCGCTGGTATGATCATATTTGACAATCATCTGGCCAGCGGCAATTTTGGAGCCAAATCGTTGAGAGGCAGCGGCAGCCATCGGCGTACCGGCCTTACCGGCTCCAACAACAAAAAGTCGACCCGGCGTCGATTTGATATAGTCGACAACGTCAGGATGGGCATCGAAATAGTTATTAACGGCCTTGGCCGGGTCTACGGCTTCGAGCGCGTGGTGAATAATTTGCCAGGCAGCCTGGCGCGGCTCAAACGTTTCTTTCATCGTGATTATTGGGTTAAGGCATCTACAGCGGTAGCGGCGGCTTCTTCGGCGGTCGCCTCGCCTCGTAAAACTTGTTCTACAGCTTGTTGGATAATTCGGCCAATACGATCATAGCCGGTAAAACGCGGCTCGGGGCGGGCTGTGTTTAGTTGCTCACCCAGAAAAACCCAGTACGGATCATCCTTGGCAATTTGCTGGAAAGCCGAGTCACGAGTAGGAATCGAGTGATTGATGGTATTCCAGCTAACATTGTTATGCGTTGATAGAAATGACTCAATTAATTTCAACGCCGCTGCCTGACGGTTGACATCCTTGGTAACCAAGACGAAAACCCAACCGTGCATGACCGAAATCGGCGTAGCAGTTGCACTTGAAATGGGTACAGCGGCAAAATCGCTATCAACCAACCCTTGGCGCTCGGCCAAAAATTGTTTAACGCTAACCTGAGACAAACCGGCCGGAATTTCTAAGTAAAAGGGCCAAATGTCCTCGGTAGTGGCGGCTTCCAAAAGAGAAGCATCGATGAAACCTTGATCTCTGGCTTGCTGATAAAAGGTCAGAACGCTTCTTAAAACCAGCTCGTCAATTTTTGGTTTACCTTCATCGTCCTGAAACACTCCTCCGGCCGAGTAATACTGAGCCAAAGTGGCATCATTTACTACTCCATTGTTGCCTTTGGCCGGGAAAAGATAGCGACTGTTTTTGCTAATAATATCGCTCCAAAGAATGGGGGTATCCGTAAAAACAAGGGTGTTATAAACAGTATGTTCCATTTCCAAACCCAAAGGCACCCCAACTAAAGAGCCATTCACTGTGCCCATTCGGCGTGCTGCCGGCAGCAGGTCCTGGACAATCGAACGGTCGAGGCGGCCATCTAGAGATTGAACCAATCCCTCTGTCTGAGCTTGATTAAGATCAACCGCATTTAAGATAGCCACATCAGGTAAAATAGCCGGAGCCACCTGACCGGCTGTTCTTAAAAAATCTAGCACGCCACCTTTTCCGGTCGTTTTCTTAACCTGAAGTTCAACTGAAACGGTTGGGTTATCCCGTTCAAATTGGCGTAAGTTATTTTCAACAAAACCATCTATAGCCTCCTCGGCTAAATATGAAATCGGCTCCACTGTCCAGAAGGTTAAGGTCATAGGCTGCCCTTCAGTTAATGGTTCAACGATTGGGGTCGGAGTGATAACCGATGGAGTTTGATTGGGTTGGCTAGTATGTGTTACCGGTACAGTCACAATTAGGGGGTCGATCTCGGCGTTGGATGTGGCCTGTTGGCAAGCAGTAAACAGGATAGCCGCTGTCCCTATTACACTGATAAACCCTATTTGTAATAATTTACGTAGTAATATCATGCCAGGTGAACTCTTAAAGCCAGAATGTGCTGGTATTATACCATGAGTAGGGCAATTTTGTAGTACTTGCCCATTCTAAGGGGTTCTGCTAAAATCGGCCCGATTGAATAACTCAGTTGTAGAAATTTTAGTCATTTTTCTGAAAGCAGGAACAATCATGGATCTCGCCAATACTATTCGCAGTGTACCCGATTTCCCGATAGGGGGAATCCTATTCTATGATATTACGACCTTGCTCAAAAATCCAACGGCTCTTAAAGAGAGCATCGATCAACTCACCCGGTATTACCAGGACAAAAGAATCGATATGGTGGTTGGAATTGAGTCGCGGGGCTTTATTTTTGGAATGCCGCTGGCGTATCAATTGGGGACCGGCTTTGTACCCATTCGGAAACCGGGTAAATTACCGGCGGAAACCATTTCGGCCAGTTATGATTTAGAGTATGGCAGCAATACCCTGGAAGTTCATATTGATGCCATCGAAAAGGGCCAGCGGGTGGTCATCGTCGATGACTTGCTGGCCACGGGCGGCACGGCATCGGCGACGTGCAGTTTAATTGATAAGCTGGGGGGTGAAGTGGTTGGGCTAGCGTTTGTGATCGAACTGAGTTTTCTTAACGGCCGTGACAAGCTCCAAGGGTACGATATTTTCTCTCTACTCAAGTATGACGACTAAATTCTGGTGTTATAGCATAAATAAAAATATTTAAGGTTATTAAAAAGCCCCCGTTGTTGCCGGGGGCTTGATTTTAGGTTGGCAATTTCAGCCAAATAGTTGATAGCGGCGGTAGCGTCAACAGCAGCGAGTACTCTCGGCCGTGGCAGGCAAGGTCTTCGGTGTGTACGCCGCCTCCATTGCCAACATTACTGCCCCAATAATGGGATGAGTCGCTGTTTAGAATTTCACGGTAGAAACCCGGCTTATGAACGCCAATTCGATAACCTTGGCGAACCACCGGCGTGAAGTTGGACACAATTACCACAAAATCTTCACTCGATTTAGCAAAGCGAATAAACGAAAAGACGCTGTTATCGCTGTCATTGGCATCGATCCATTGAAAGCCGGTGTATTCAAAGTCATCTTCATACATAGCCGGCTCGTTTTTGTAAGTACGATTGAGATCTTTTACAAAGACCTGAATGCCCTGATGGTTAGGGGCCGATAGCGCCGTCCACTCCAGAGCCGTGTCATAATCCCATTCTTGCCATTGAGCAAACTCATTACCCATAAACAATAACTTCTTACCGGGATGGCCCCACAAATAGCCATAAAAAGCCCGTAAGTTAGCAAACTTTTGCCACTCATCACCCGCCATTTTATTAATAATGGAGCCTTTGCCGTGGACCACCTCATCATGGGAAAGCGGCAGAACAAAATTTTCATTGAAGGCATACAGCAGGCTAAAGGTTAAATCATTGTGGTGATATTTTCTATGGATAGACTCTTTACTCATGTAACTTAAGGTATCGTGCATCCAGCCCATGTTCCACTTTAAGCTGAAGCCCAAACCGCCCATGTAAGGCGGACGAGAAACCATCGGCCAGGCCGTCGATTCCTCAGCCACGGTCAAAACGCCAGGGAAATTGACGTGGACGGTTTCATTCATGGACCGCAAAAAGCTGATGGCGCCCAGGTTTTCCCGGCCGCCATATTCATTGGGAACCCATTGGCCTTCCTCACGAGAATAATCCAAGTACAACATCGAAGCTACGGCATCGACGCGCAGCCCATCGATGTGATACTTATCAATCCAAAACAGCGCGTTGGAAATCAAAAATGACCTGACTTCGTGGCGGTCATAATTAAAGATCAACGTACCCCAGTCTTGATGCTCGCCTTTGCGAGGGTCGGAGTGGGAGTAAAGGTGAGTACCATCAAAATAGTTCAAACCGGCTCCATCTTTAGGAAAGTGAGCGGGGACCCAGTCTAAAATGACGCCGATTTTATTTTGATGACACTTGTCTACAAAATACATAAAATCCTCGGGGGTTCCAAATCGGCTAGTTGGCGCAAAAAAGCCTAAAACCTGGTAGCCCCACGAAGCATCGAACGGATATTCAGCCACGGGCATTAGCTCGATATGGGTGTACCCCATCTCCAGCACGTAGGGAATTAATTGGTCGGCGAATTCACGATAGGTCAAATACCGGATCCCCCATTGTTCATCAGCTTGTCTGCGCCAAGAGCCTAAATGAACTTCATAGATAGCGATAGGTTTATCAAAAGCTTGATATTGGCTGCGATTACTAACCCAGTCACTATCTCCCCATTGATACCGATCAAGATTGATAACTACGGACGCCGTTTTTGGCCGCTGCTCCATGCCAAAACCATACGGGTCAGCCTTATCAAAGCCGTCGCCCGATTGGGGCACAATATGGTATTTATAAACCGTATATTCACCCAACTCGGGTATAAACGCGGTCCAGATGCCGCTGTCGCTGGGCATCATCGTGTGGCGATCGGGCTGCCAGTCGTTGAAATCACCTACGATACTAACCTGCCGGGCGTTAGGAGCCCAAACCGCAAAGTGGACTCCCTGCTTACCATCTAACTCAGTCAAATGAGCGCCGAGTTTCTCATATGTACGCTCATGGGTGCCTTGGCCGATGAGGTACTTATCAAAGTCACTTATGAGTACGGATTCTGATTTTTTTGGTGCCATATTCCTTTTACCACATCTAAATTTTTAAGAAAGTGAAACTGTTTCTTTCTTTACTAAGGAATTTTACGAAGATTTACTTCTCGTAATTTATGATGAGAAAGTAACAAATTATTTACCAATTGGGTATATTAACACAAACAGGGGATAGGGGCAATATAAAACTAACACAAACTTTATAAAATCCAACTAAATTCAACAAAAATCAACTTAGTGAGAATTGACACAAACATATTTCGATAATATACTAAATGTCAGAATGACGTAGGCCAAATCGCCTAGTAATTGTTGCCTAACTGTAGGCTACTATGCTATAATCCGCCTCGTTATGGCGTAGGTGATACCGATTTTTAGCTAATTTTGCCGGTATCAAACCTTGTTCTTAGGAAAGGAGTATAAAATGACGGTTACAACTCAAAGACCAGGACAATCGCAAGTAAGTTCACCGGTCCACAGTCGTCAACGGAAAAGTAAAAGAAGCGAAGCAGCAGCACAGGTATTAGTAGCCCCCAGTCTCAAGGCCAGCTTGGTGGGGGGCTTTGGTATCCTGGTTTTAATGCTAATCGGGTTAATTCCCCCTCCCGAAAATCTACCCTTTGTTTCACTGGCCTTTTTAGTTATTCCGGGTTTCTTGGTAGTTTGTTTAGCCACAGGGCTGCTGGCCGGAATTTTCGCCGGCAGTAGCATTAAGAACAGCCACGAAGGTGGCAAAGCTGGTTGGCTGGCCGGTTTTTGGGCCGGAATTTTTGGTGGCGTTGTCGCTATGTTTCTGGCAGCGCTCGGGTTGCTGATGGAAGGGTTTGGCGTGGGTATCGCCAATCAAATTAGCCCTGAAGGGCTGGCTACGTTAGCCAGCTATGGGCTGTCTGTCGATGCCATCGCGCTGGCCGGCCGGGTAATAGGCGCCTTGATTGTTTATGGATTAATTGGCTCATTAGTGTCGGGCCTGCTGAGTTCAATCGGCGGGATGCTTTATCCAAAGCTCACCAGCTAATTTTGTTAAATTAGTTAGTCTAGTTAGAATATCAATTATTAAAAACTCCCCTGCGGGGAGTTTTTTGTTGTTTTTGTGTAACTACTCAGGTGACTGGCACTTTGGCTCAAATCGAGACCATTGAGTGGAATACAACGCGGCTATTATGGCGATTAAGTGCCAGTCACCTTGTCTGCTGAGTAATTACGTTTCTGTTATGAGTTACGCAGTTCAAAAGGTGACAGTCACTTGAGTGTGATAAATCGACCTGTTTGGGCTAAACGGAGGTTCATTTTCGGCCAAAAGTGACTGTCACCTTGCTTGTTACATCCAACTGCGTAAGTCCTATTTGTTTTAGACTGGAGCTTGAATTTTAATCATGACTTTCTCATCAGAAGCTGACAAGTATCAATATGTTAACCAAATGTTCGCCCGGATCGCCCATCGCTATGATCTGATGAACCGGATCATGACGGCGGGTCAGGATCAATACTGGCGCAAGCTGTTGATCGAAGCGGCGCAACTTCCGCCGAACGGCCGTCTGTTAGATGTAGCCACCGGTACCGGAGATATTGCTTTTGAAGCGTTTCGACAAAATCACCAACTCAGCCACGTTATTGGGGCTGACTACACCCTGCCGATGATGCACGTGGGGCAAAACCGTTGGCCCGATTACGTTTCTAAAACGCTTGCACCTAACGGACAAGCGATTAAAAACCGGCTTAGTTGGAGCGGAGCCGATGCCCTCCACTTACCTTTTCCCGATAACAGCTTCGACGCCGTAGCCAGCGGCTTTCTCATGCGAAATGTCACTAACGTTCGCCACGCGCTGGCTGAACAAGTGCGTGTCTGCAAATCCGGCGGGCGTGTCCTTATTTTGGAAATTCCCCGGCCGGCCGACACCCTATTCGGCAACCTGTTTCGCCTTTACTTCCATAATGTTGTCCCGCTGGTCGGCGGGATTATTTCCGGCCAACAGGATGCTTATTCTTATCTCCCCGCCTCAGCCGATGCATTTCTGAGTCCGGCTGAGTTGAAAGCGGAAATGGAAGCAGTGTCTCTACGCGAAGTGAATTACAGGCTGCTTATGTTTAATACTGTCGCATTACATGTGGGCGTAAAATGACCAACCCCAGTTTGATTATAGACAAAGCCGATGAGCGAGGCGTACCCAGTTTGGTCTGGCGCGCTGGCCAAGATCGCCGACTGGAAATGATCAAAGCGGCAGCCGACCTTAGCCAACGCCTTACCCCCGACAGCCAAGTGCTAGTTGACGGCTGCGGCGTAGGGATGTACGTGCGTGCTTTGAAACAATTTACCGACCATGTCTATGGTTTAGATATCGAATTTGATCGCGTTGCCGAAAGTTATCATCATTCTCCGCTGGTGCATGTGGCGGCGGGAGAATATCTGCCTTATCCGTCGAACTATTTCGATCTGGTGCTTAGCCATGAAGTGATCGAACACGTGGCCGATGATCGCCTGACCGTAGCCGAGATGGTACGTGTGCTCAAACAGGGGGGAAGAGCCGTTATTTTTTGTCCAAACCGGCTCTATCCCTTTGAAACTCACGGCCACTACTGGCGGGGCGTGTATCACTTTGGCAACACCCCGCTGATCAATTACCTGCCCGACAGCTTGCGCAATCGATTAGCGCCTCACGTCAGAGCTTATACTTCATCTGGTCTAAAAAAACTGATAAATGACCTACCTGTCAATGTCATCACCCACACCCAAATCTATCCCGGTTACGATAATCTAACAGCCCGCCGGCCCCGGTGGGGTCAATCGATTCGAGCTGTGACCTACGCCCTCGAACAGACGCTGCTGCGGCGTTTTGGGTTATCTCACCTATTGGTCATCGAAAAGACCCCACCCTCGCTCTAAAAGTTGGTCAAGTGAAGGTTTAGCGTTGCCTAATTTCGCTTGATTTCTGGGTATATGCCGCCAAACGAACTTGCCGAAGCCTATTATTTCTGCTACCATGCGTGTCCGGTATATTGGTCCTGTTGATAAATCCAATATACCGTTTTAATTGGAGAGGGGTATCCCAATTAAAATGGAGATGTCGCCAGCGTTATGCAGTCAAATCGAAAAGTGATGATCACCCGTCGTCGTCGGCGACGGACCAGTGAGCAAAAACCCAAAATTCACCTGTATCTGATCAATCTTGTTTTGGTCATTGTTGGACTATTCGTAGCGGTTGTTTTCGGGATTATTATGAGCGGCTTTATATCGGCCTATACCGTTTATGAAAGCTTCGCCCAACAACTGCCGGATCCAACCGCCATCGAAACGGAACAGGAAGATTTTGAAACCACCAAAATCTATGATCGCACCGGTCAGGTACTGCTCTACGAGCTATTTGACCCATTCCGGGGCGACCGTAGTTATGTCCCTCTAGAGGACATCCCTGAATTTTGCCGCGAGGCCACCATTATTTTGGAGGATAAATCATTCTACCAAAACCCCGGCTTTGACCCTGAAGGGATTGGTCGCGCCTTTTACCAAAACCTGCGTGGCGGCCAGATTCAAGGGGGTAGTTCGATCACCCAGCAGTTGATCAAAAATATTTTGATCGACGAAGATGAACGAACCCAGCTTTCTTACACCCGCAAGATCAAAGAAATTATCTTGGCCATAGAAATCACCCGCCGCTTTGATAAAGATCAGATTTTAGAATGGTATTTTAACACCAATTCCTACTTCAATCTGGCCTATGGCATTAATGCGGCGGCGCAAGTCTATTTCGACAAACCGGCCAGCGCTCTAACCGATGCTGAATGCGCCATGCTGGCTCCGATCCCCCAATTCCCGTTTTTGAACCCGATCAACAGCCCCGATGAAGCTAAATATCGCCAATGGATTACCCTCAACCGCATGGTTGACGAAGGCGTTATTGCCCAGGCTAAAGCCGAAGCCATTTTTGCCGAAGATGTAAAAGTGAAAGAAGTGGAAGAGCGCTTCGATATCCTGGCTCCCCATTTTGCCGTCTATGTTCGAGAGGAATTGGAACGCAAATATGATCCGGAACTGATCTATCGCGGCGGACTGAAAGTTTATACCACCTTAGATTACGATCTTAACCAAAAAGCCCAACAAATCGCCTCAGATCAGATTAAGGAACTGCTGGAAGAAGGTCATAATGCCAGCAACGCCTGTGTGGTTTCAATCGTTCCCAAGACTGGCGAAATTCTGGCGATGGTCGGTAGCGTCGATTTCTGGGACAAGGAAAATGACGGCAACGTCAATGTTTGCGCCTCTGATCCCGGCCGCCAGCCCGGTTCATCGTTTAAACCATTCAGTTACCTGACCCTGTTCTCTCAGGGTGTATACAACCCGGCCACAATGATTATGAATGTGCGCCAATCTTTTCCCGATGATCCTAATCCGCCCTATGTTCCCGAAAACTACGACCGTAAATATACCGGACCGGTGCGCGCCCGTAACGCGCTGGCGCAAAGTCTTAACATCCCCGCCGTCTGGACGTTAAACAAAGCCGGCATTAAAAATGTGATCGCCACGGCGCATCGCCTGGGTATTACCACCCTTAATCAGGATTACTATGGCCTATCGCTAACTTTGGGCGGCGGTGAGGTCAAACCGATCGATATGGCCTACGCCTACAGCGTGATGGCTAATATGGGCGTAATGGCCGGTCAGCCGGTCGATGAGGTTGATCGCCGGCCGGGCCATCGAACCTTAGACCCGGTTTCAATTTTACGCATCGAAACCAAAGATGGTGAAGTCATCTACCAATACGACCAGCCTGCTACCGAGCAAGTCATCGATCCGGCCTTGGCCTATATGATGGTCGATATTCTGTCTGATAATAACGCCCGTGCGGCCGCCTTTGGGGCCAACAGCGACCTGAAGCGTAACTTTGAAGATCGGCCGATCGCGGCCAAAACCGGCACTACCAACAACTTCCGCGATAACTGGACGGTTGGTTTCACGCCGCAGTTAGCCACAGCCGTGTGGGTCGGCAATAACGACAACAAAGCTATGAAAGATGTAACCGGTTTGACTGGCGCGGCCCCCATTTGGAACGCTGTGATGTTGGAGTACCTAAAAGATAAACCGGTCGAAACCTGGCAGCAGCCTCGCGGCCTAGTTGACGCCCGTGTCGACGCCGTGTCCGGACTGCTGCCTAGCGAAGCGACCCAAAACACTGTAGTCGAAATGTTTTTAGATGGCACTGTCCCTACTCAGCGTGACAATGTTCACCAGATTTTCCGGATCAATCGTGAAAACGGCAAGCTGGCGACGGTCTATACCCCACCTGAACTGGTTGAAGAACGAGTCTATGAAGTTTATCCGCCTGTAGCTAACGATTGGGTCATCGAAAATGGTATTCCGCAGCCGCCTACGGAATATGATGACAGCATTGGTCCGGCTATCAACGCCGGGCCGGTCGCCTTTATCAATCCTCGGCCCTACGAGTATGTTCAGGGAAATGTGGTCATCACCGGGAACGCTACTTTGGATAATTTCCAGCTCTATCGCCTTGAATACGGACAGGGATTAAACCCCAGTGAATGGAAGCAACTGGGGGGAGACAACACCTCTCCGGTTGAGGGCGCCCCGCTGGCAACCTGGGATACCAAAGCTGAGGAGGAAGGTCTCTATACCCTGCAACTTACGGTAGTAAGAGGCGATCAGAGCCTTGAGCGGCGGTCGGTACAGGTCACGGTAGACAATACCCCCCCCACGGTTAATTTGATTAATCCCGAACCGGATACCGTTTATGAGGCCAACGCCAACGCCCTGCTGAATGATTGGGTCAATTTCCAGGTTGACGCTAACGACAACTTTTCAATGAGTCGAGTCGAGTACTATATTGACAACGCCAAGGTGGGCGAAAGTACCGTGGCCCCCTTTACATTCCGTTGGAACGTGGATATCACGCCCAAACACGTTATTTGGGAAGCACCGATCTATGAGACCCAAGCCATTACCGGTGCGAATGGAACCATTACCGGAACTCAGCAATTTACCATCACTCGCGTTATGTCAGTTACTCAACCCATTAATGATCCTGAAATTTTAGCTAATCTGCCAGAAGGGGTCTCGGCCCAGGAATTCATCGGTTATCAGAAGGTTTTCTCAGGCGGCTTAACGCTCATTGAAACGCGCTTTGGTTACACCGAAACCCATCTGGCTCACGTGGTGGCCTATGACTCGGCCGGTAACAAAGCCGAAAGTGAACGAGTCCGAATTAGAGTCATTCCGGAACAGGAAGATAAAGAAGAAAACAAAGAGGGGGGAGAGGCTGACGAGGATGGGGAGGCTTACTACTTGCCTCCCACTTATCGGGAAAGATACTTAGGGTCATACCATCTCTTGATGTGATGGGTTAAGAGATAATCATCATGCTGATTTTAATTACAAATGACGACGGTATCGATGCGCCAGCGCTGTTCCCATTAAAGCAAGCACTCGATAAAATTGCCGATACGTTGGTTTTCGCACCCGATCACAACTGGTCGGCCTCCGGGCATCCCAAAACGATGCATAAAATTTTACGCGCCGATCCCATCGAACTACCCGATGGCAGCGCGGCTTTCGTTTCGAGTGCCCCTCCCCCTGACTGTGTAGCGCTGGCCCTATTGGGGTTGGTCGAACGCCGGCCTGATTTGGTGGTTTCGGGTATCAACCACGGCGCCAATATGGGCTATGACGTGTTCTACTCCGGCACTGTCGCTGCGGCCGTCGAGGCCACTATCGAGGGTGTGCCGGCTATCGCTATTTCTCGCGAACGCAAAGATGATGAAATCGCTCGCGGCTACCACGATCAACGCCAGGCTGAAGTGATCGATTACCCGGCCATGTCCACTTTCGCGGCTTGCCTCACCCAAAAAGTTCTCGATTTCGGGCTACCGGCCAACACTCTACTCAACGTCAACATTCCGGGCGTGCCCTGGGCAGATATAAATGGCATCGAACTCACCCGCCTGGGCAAACGTGTCTATCGAGATGAACTTATCTCCCGTGAAGACCCACGCGGCCGACCTTACTACTGGATCGGCGGTCTACCACCACACGGCGTAGCCGATCACGGCACCGACATCTGGGCTATCGAAAATAAACTCATTTCTGTTACCCCCCTCAATTTAGATATTACTGACCATCACCTAATCGAGGATCTCAAACGCTGGAAGTTGGAAGATATTCTCCTATGAACTTCCAACCCTACCCTACCAAATGTGGACATTTTGCCTTGGCTGCGGCTGTAGTCTGCGCCTTAATTATGCTGGTGCTTATCGACACGCTGCTGCGCCAAACTGCCCCCTCGACTATCTTCTGGTTGTTGGTGGCCTGCTTGCTGGCTATTGGCGCGACCATTACCGCTGTCTACTGTAGTATTATCGGCTTTAAACTCAACTATCACCTCAACCGTAACGGCCTAATTATTCAATGGGGCTTATGTCAGCAGCGTATTCCCCTTCATCACATTGAAGAGATTGTCCCAGGCGAGATCGTTGAGGAGCCAATTAGGTTTCGCGGGGTTGAGTTGGCCGGACTGCGAATAGGTCGGGGTGAGTCGGATGAATTAGGGCGTATCGCCTTCCACACCACGGCTCCCCTTGAGCGAACACTGCTCGTTTTGACTCCTGAACAAACCTATGCCATCTCCCCCCAAGACCCATCGGTTTTTCTTAAGGCCTGGCACGATCGACAAGCACTGGGGGCAACCCAACACTGGTGCGAAGAAGTTCGCCGAGGTTGGCCGCTTAGCATCGAGGTATTGGTTGATCCGTTATGCTGGTGGTTGGTGGGCAGCGCAGCCGTTATTTGCCTGGCTTTGTTGGGCTATGTATCGTTAAGCTACGCGAGCTTACCGGCCTTATTACCCATTCACTTCGATGACTTGGGCCAAGCCGACCGCATCGTCAATAAATTCAACCTCTTCATCCTACCAGCAGTGGGGGCAATTGCATTGGGGGTTAATCTCATTCTCGGTGGTTTTATCCACCACCGAGAAAAAGTAGCCGCTTATATGCTGTGGGGCAGCACCATTGTGGTGCAGCTATTTCTATGGATCGCCACGTTGACGATTACTGTTTAGTTATATTAGATGGAAAGTAACCTATTGGTTCGTAGTAACCGCTTTAGCGGTGTTACATCCGAACGGCTAAAGCCATTACTACGAACCACAGTCCAATCTAAAAACCCTGCAACTGGCTAAAATCCGCATGCCCCTTCGTCAAATCGCGAATACCTTGCAGCAGCGCTAGCCGATTCTGCCGAATCATATCATCCTCATCCATTACCAACACCCCGTCAAAAAAGGCGTTAATCGGTTCGACCAGCAGTTCCCGCAAGGCCGATACGACCGCGCTGGTGGTTGACGCCGGCGATAGACTGGCGCGGGCTTTTTCATAAGCGGCGTATAAATCCCGCTCAACTGCCTCGGTGAAGGCATTCGGTTGGAGCGCGTACTTTTCTTCGATATTTCTAACAATCCGTACACAGCGAGCATAGGCATTAAGCGCATCGTCCCAATCGTCACGCTGAGTGGCGGTGACCAACTCTTTAGCCGAAGCTAACGCCGGCCAGGGGTTATCGCCACGCTCAGCCAACACTGCCTGAACGACATCAAAAGGCAAATTATATTCATCGCGCAGCACCCCTTCCAGGCGGCGCCGGATAAAGTCACTTGTGTCCGCTAGGGATTTCGAGCTGACCTCAACCGGCATCAAGTCAGCGGCTAATTTCAACCCGGCGGCAACATCAAAGCTAGTTTCGGTCTCCAGTAAAATGGAGACCAATGATAAGGCATCGCGGCGTAGGGCAAACGGATCGGCTGAACCGGTTGGGGCTTTGCCTACGGCAAACAGGCCGCATAGGCTGTCGAGCCGGTTGGCCAGGTTAAGCGCCAAACCGGGTTTACTCAACGACTCGTGTGGCAGCGAGGTTTGAGGATAATAATGTTCCACAATGGCGCTGGCCACCGCCTCAGTTTCGCCGGAAATTTTGGCATATTCATAACCCATAATGCCTTGCAGGCTGGTCAATTCAACCACCATATTAGTCGCCAAATCAGCCTTGCTCAATCGAGCGGCTCGCTCGACCGTTTGGACCTCGCTGGCCGATAGCCGCAATCGCTCACCAATCTGCGGGGCTAACGTTTCCAACCGTTTACTCTTATCTAACATCGAACCAAGCTGCTCTTGAAACGTCAGCGTATCGAGCCGGGGCAAAAAGGCTTCCAGATTTTGCTCGGTATCGGCTTTGAAGAAGAAATCGGCGTCGGCGTAACGCGCCCGTAGAACGCCTTCATTCCCGCGCCGAACAATATCCAGATGGTCCGTTCCACCGTTGCGCACCGCGATAAAATGAGCCAGCAGCGAGTGTCCGTCGTTGGTAGGTTTGACCACGGGGAAATAGCGCTGGTGTTTGCCCATTACTGTAATCAGCACCGGCTCGGGTAACTCAAGATATTTCTCTTCAAAGCTGCCCAAAAACGCTGTCGGCTGCTCAACCAGGTGAGTGACTTCTTCCAACAAGGCTGGATTATCCGGCACTTGCCCGCCAATTTCAGCCGCAAGCTTATCAAGCTGTTGTTTGATTTCAAGCCGGCGGGCGTCCGGATCAACCATAACTTGATGGACGTCCATAACCTGGCAGTAGCTGCCAGCTAAGGCGATCTCAACATCAGGCGAACCTTGGGGTCGCAAACCGCGAGTTGTCCGGCCGCTGGTCAGGCCAGCAAATTCAAACGGCACGACCGCCTCGCCCAACAACGCGACCAGCCAGCGGATAGGGCGGCTATAAGCGGTCTTCCCTACCTCATCCCCGACTTGAGCAGAAGCCAACCAGCGCATCGACTTGCCGAATGGGATCGAACGGGTGAAATCAGGTAGACTTTCGGCCAATACTTCGGCGGCGGGTCGCCCTTCGGTGCGCACGCTAGCCACGACATACTGCCCACCATCCATTTCCTGAATTTGTAGCTCGGCTACGTCGACCCCTTTACTGCGGGCAAATCCCTGGGCTGCTTTGGTCGGGTTGCCGTCCGCATCAAAAGCAATTTTGGCCGAAGGGCCGCGAACGATCTCAGCCAAATCTTCTTGATGAGGAGCCAATTCCTCAACCAGCACCGTCAGGCGGCGCGGTGTACCGAAAACTTGAAGATTTCGATAGCCTAGCCGCAAATTGTTCAGAAACTTAGGCGCGGCTTCCTTTAAATAAACCAAAGCGTCCGTTACATCGTGCGATGGTAACTCCTCCGAACCGATTTCTAGCAAAAATGTCTGAGGTGTGGTACTTGTTGCTGGCATTGGGGCTAAAGTCGGGGCGAGGCGTTCCGGCATATACTTCATCAACGGAAAGTCAAGCTCGTTTCGCTGCTCAACAAAGGCTTTGGCGACTCGGTGGGAAAGCCGCCGCATCCGGGCAAAATAGCCGGCCCTCTCAGTGACGCCAATGGCCCCCCGCGTATCCAAAATATTAAAGGTATGGGAACATTTTAGTACATAATCATACGCCGGAATGACTAACCCCTGCTCCAAACAACGCTTACACTCTTGCTCATAAAAGTTATAAGTCTCGATCAAGGCATCGACGTGAGCTTGGTTAAAGTAATATTCGCAATATTCAATTTCCTGGCGTAGCAGGATATCGCCGTAAGT
>JACKAT010000019.1 GCA_020634935.1 Anaerolineales bacterium | reverse complement strand
CCCCGCCGCAAATCGGCGATTATCTGTTGCAGAGCCGGTTCAACCTGGCTGATATCGGTTTCGGCCAGATACCGCCCGCCGGTCGAGGCGATTTCTGTTTTAACGTTATTAGCCGCCTGAACTTTGTCGCCAAAGCCGATGATGTAGAAAGGCGCTTCTGTCTCTTGGGCCTGGCTTATGGCCTGAGCCAAACTGGCGGTATTGGCATTATCATGGCGATCGGCAATCAGAATCACCGCCCGGCGAGTAGGGCTGTTCGGTTCAATTAGCTTAGCCGCTTCCTGAATGGCTTCATGCAGTTTGGTCAGATTTTGTTCGGGCTGCATCTGGTCGAGGGCGGTTTGTAAGGCCTCCAAATTATTAGTGCATTGCGTTTGGCCTGTCACTTTATCGCCAAAACTGATCAGAGCCAGACAATCAAAGCCGGCGAAATCAGCTAATACCGTTTGCGCCGCATGCTTCAGCCGATCCAAGTCAGCCGTACTCATGCTGACATCCAAAGCTAAAACCAATTGTAAATCGTTAAGGGCTATCGGTTCTACCGTCACACTGCTTGAATTCGGCTCGTTGTCCTCTTGAATTTGGATTTGGTCGATCTGTAAATTGTTTATAGCCTGACCGCTGCTGTCAGTGACGGCCAGTTGGACTTCAACATCGGGAAACGAAGTAGCGTCCACTTCAGTCAGATAGACGCCCAATTGGCTACGCTGGGCCGAGGCGGATAGAGCAACCCCGACCAGGGAAATAATAGCCGCTAAACCGGTCGCAATGACTCCAATCAACACTAATTGGTTGACTCGCTGCCTCAATATCTGTCGTTTCACCTATTGCTAAGCCTCCCTGTTATTCTTCATCGCTGGCTGTCCAATCTTCTACCAACGACGGCGATTCGCTTTTGGACCGGGTCGATGCCGGCTTTGGTTTGGCCTGGAGTTTCAGGACCGTCTGCTTCTGAATGACCGGCTCTTCTTCCGTCACCGACCACCAACCCCCCTCATCAGATTTGTCCGGCTCGGGGGGTAAGGAGTTTTTACTGTCTGGCGGCGCTTCTCTTTTAGAAGCCCGTTGAATCGGATTATCCTTTGGCGGGGGCGGCGGCGAAAGTTGCGCCGCCGGCTTCGCCTTAGGGGTGGCCGGGGTAACCGGCTGAACCGGCTTTTTAGCCGGGATTAAGGGTGTTGCTGGCTCAACCTTTACTTTTGGGTTGGGAGATGGGTCGATCTTTGGCTCCGGTTGCTCAAGGTTGGGTTGACTTGGCGGCGAGATACGGGGCGGCCTGGCGCTGGGGACAGCCGGCGGGTTAACAACCGAAGGGGCGTTTTGCAATGAAGCCGGCTCCTTCTCGACCGCGCCTGGTGATTGTCTTATATCTTGAGGGGAAACCCTGACCGCTGGACTCGGTCTATTTTCAAAAACCGTAGGCTTCGGTAAATCAGACTCCGTTGATAAGGGTGGGGGCGGCGACGGCGGTTGAGCCGGGGTTGGTGGCGCCGTTGGGATCGGTTCCAGGGCGGCCGGGACAGCCGGGGTCGGTAGCGCCGTTGGGATCGGCTCCGGCTGCTCCGGGGCAGCCGGGGTTGGTAGCGCCGTTGAGATCGGCTCCGGCTGCTCCGCGGCGTCCGGATCACGTAAGGTCAGGGAGTGGCTGAAAAAAGGCAGGACCTCGATCAGTTGGGAGTCTATCACCGGCAGGCTCATCGGATAAGATTTTGGAGCCGAAGCCTCGACTTCGATGGTGAGTGGACCGGCCGGCGGTAGATGGCCCAGATGCTGAATGTAAAAATGGACCCGCTGCTCGGCTCCAGAAGACAACAGTGGCCCTGAGTCAACGTGATAACAGCTTGGATCGACTCCGCGTAGTTCCAAATCAATCTTAACGCCTGACACTTCACCTAGGTTACGCACGACAATGATGCCGTTTAATCGCTTATGGGGGGCCAGCCGAGTTCTGGGCAAAACGACTTGCAGATCGATTTTCTTCGAGACGGTCGCGTCCCCGACAATAGGCGGCCCCACAGAGGTTTGATCTACGCTTAATCGACTGGTTCGGCCAAGGCGCAGGCTCAAAGTAAAGTCGCCTAGCCGGATACTGTAGCCATCAATAAGGGTCATCGCCCCATGCGGCGGAATAAGTTTCACCTCAGGTGTATTAACAATCACATTCCCATCGGAAATATTGACCAGCTTATAACCGGTTTGGTTCAAAATAAGCTGGACATGTTTAGCCGCCACCCCCGCGCCGCGGTCGCCAGCCAGATAAATATCATTACTCGGATGGCTACCGATGAAAACAATGCGCTTTTCCAACGGCTGTTCTCTTTGCCATCCCTCTTTGTCGATAATTTCCAACCAATAGCCTTGATACGTCATTCGATAATCCAAGTTACAACTTTTGTAACTACTCGGCCCTCATGTCATTTCGAGCGACGAAGGAGCGAGAAATCCCTCGGAAGGGTGGTTGCAGCCGAACGTTGTAGGGATTTCTCCGCCTTCGGCTACGAAATGACATGCCTGAGCAGTTACCAACTTTTTAGATTTTTCGGCGTCGGCCGGCGGCGTACGTGATAATGTTGCTCCCCCACTCCATCGCCGTCCGGATCTCTTCTCGAGAGGCCGGGCCGCCGCGGCGCTGGCCCTGCCATAACAGCCCGTAACTGTGGGTGCTAAAGATAACGCCATCGCCGACCAGTAATTTGGGGTTGCCGTGCGTCTCAAACCCTAGCGGAGGCGTTGAAAAAAGATGAGGCTGGGTTAACAATGGGTGGCCGGAAGATATTACCTCTACCGCCAGTTCTTTATCGCTCAGAAAGTTTTGAAACGAGTCTTCAGCTTGGCTGTCCAGGCTTTCTATCAATAGTGTGCCTCTTCTACGCCGAACATAATTACGGAGACCGGTCATCTCATTTTGATCCAACTCAAACCGGCCTTGCCCCACCAGGTAAACTAGCGACTTAGTCAGCAGACTGGGGCCAATCTCAATATCATCCTCTACGCGTACATAATCGCGCCCAGATTGATTGATAGCTTGAGCCAAAAAATTCATCCCTTGTCCCTGTTTTTTGTCGCTGACGTGGCCCAGATAGCTGACCGCCACCTCGATCTCCGGCGGCGCGCCTACTTCCCGGCGAAATCGCAGATCAATTTCATTGGGGCCGGGCGCAGATGGGGCTGAGGCATCTTTAAAGACGGCTTCGCGGTTGCTCCGCCAAATTTGAGCCAACTCAACTCGGGGTTCATCCGGTAGGGTGGTTTGAGCTGTAATCGAAAACTCAGTTCGGATATAAAGCGGGCCACCTTCTTTTTGATCGCCGTTGTCAGTTCTGGGCTGGCTTTCGTTGTAGCTGATCAACAAATGAATAGCGCCCTCGATGTCGTGTCCGATATCATAGGCAATCGGTTGAGGCAGGACGATCACTTGCCCGGCCGGATCAATGGCCACCCCTGGCAAAACATAAACCGAGGTGTCAGGCGGGTCACTGGCTATCACCTCCAAACCGGCTACAATTCCCGCTCCGTGACTAAGCAGCGTGAGGTATCCCTGGTATTGGCGATGATACTGGTGCGCTTCCTCCCACACATCGGCAGTGACCGCCATGCCGGGCAGCGGCTTAATTCTTTTTATCGGAAAATTTTTAATAAGTTCCTGCAAGCTCACGGCTTCACCCCTCTATTGTGTCCCATGATCCGGCTCAAGATGCAGTGTGTACACGGTATGGGCCGGTTTTTGCATTTCGATAATCGACTCGATAGTCCGCCGGCGAACCTTCTCCCGGCGCTGCTGTTCGGCTTTATCGCTCACGGCGATAGGTGGTAAATACAACGTAACTGAAAAGGTGTGGGGTCTATTGCCCGGCCCCAGAGCAATACCGGAGTTGAGCCGGGCCTCGTCACCCAAAATAAAATCACTCAACCGATTTTCGGTAATGATCGCCTGCCGGCCGGTGTAAAGTTCCAGATGTTTTTGCAAAGCCCATTTTGTACCCCGGCGGCGATGCAGCGCTACGGCCCAATCCAATAACTCTCTGAATCGATCTTCGGGCCACTCGGCGGTGAACTCTAAATCGAGCCACGAAGCCAGCCAGGGCAGCAGGTCGATGGGAGTCAGCCCCGGATCGAAATAGTAAAACATAGTATCGATTTGGGTCTCGATCGGTTTCCAGAAGCTTTCAAACAGCATGAGAAACCGCCCCATAAACTCATCTTGCTCGTAAAAGGCCGGTAAATATTTAAGATACCGCCCTTTGGTCCGAACGATGAGCTCGATGGTTGATTGGGCTAACACGGCGCCGCCATCGGCGATCAAATCGGCCTGGCAGATTAACTCATCGCTGCGGTAAGGAGGGTGTAACTGCCCCCTGAATTGATGCGTATACGGCGTGTCCGGTTCAAGGGTACCCTGAATGGTCCAGCCAAGCCGATAGAACGGCCCCCCCCGACCGTTCTCGGTATAGGGTTGAATACCGGTCCCATTGGTCCTGCTCCCCACAAATTGACCCACGATTAATCCGTTTGGCAGCGTAAAGCGCAGCGTGGGGTTGACTAAGCGCCGCCCCGAATTGACCCAAACATTCAGGGTAATAGTCTCGCCGGGATAACAGTTGTATGAGTCAGCCATCAGACGGATTTCGGGCGATATGGGTGGATTGTGGGTCGGTTTATACATCATCATCTAACTCAACGATGGTAACCTGATGATTAAGCGAACACAGTAAGGCGTCCGGTGATACGTGCAGGGCTTTCTTTTCGACCGGAACCAGTTGTTCTTCATTGCGCTGTACCGCCTGTTCGGTGTCGGGCAGCGGCTCCTCGGCCGGAACGACCGGACGCTGCCATAGCTGCACATCGAGTACATGTTTTACGCCGGGTACTCGCTGGATCAGCGAATAGATTTCGGCTACGTATAAGTTGCGACCAAAAGGCCAACCCTCCCAGTTAGGCGTCATCAATTCGTCAAACTGCTCTCGGTTTTCGCTCAGGGATAGACAATTGATAAATTGTCTGAGCCGCTCTATGACCCGGAGTTTAATGGTCTCTGGCCGGCTGAATTGGGCCGGGACGACTTCAGCATGAACTTTCACGCCAATATAGTTTGGCTCTCTCACCCGCAAAATCGTGGTTAGTAAGCGGTAATCATCCAGATAGTTTTTGACTCCTTCGGCTAACGTTTTGCTGACTTGGAGTTGAGACAACTCGCCCACTTTGAGCGCATCGACTACATCCGGTACAATGAGAATTTCGACCATGCCCGGCGTTAGCCGACTGCCGCCGGCTTGGGGTACATTGCATTTAACCCTGGCAATACGGTGCGTTGTGGTCTTAGCCAAATCTTCGTAATCCTCGGCCGTCACGGCGCGGCGTTGGGCGCGTAACTCGCGTTTGGCCCTGATTTTGACTTCATCCAAACCTTCCGGATCACGCCCTCCGGTGGCCTGAGTCAGGTTGGTCACCCGATCAATATAAGGAATGGTCGATTTTAATATTTGCAATTTATTGGCCGGTACATTACCCACCACCCCGCCGCCATAGCGATATCGATTGAAACGAATGGTCCGGTTGGCCGGAGGAATTCGACCATACTGCACCACTTCGCCGGTGCGGTGACGAATACCCGGACCAAAGTGAATCTGGCCGGTGTTTGTTTCTAAAGTGTAGTGCGCATCAAACTTAGTGGATCGTGAAAAGTCATCGACCCTGGCCCAAGGGACAAAGATAGAGTCGCTGCCCATCTTCTCCTCAACTTCAACGGTTTCGCCAGCCTCCAACGTTAAAATGGGGGCATGTTCCAACTGCAGCATTTGGCCCGGTTCTCCGTTGCTTCGTCCCAAAATCTCATTGTTAACCACAATCGCCTGGGTTCCTTCCGTGGTTATTCCTAAGACGTGGACCGTGATATGTCTGATTCGGGGGGATTTTGTATATTGACCCTGCTGGTCTGGCCGTCGCGCTTCAAAGCTGCAGCTAAGCCAATACCCGTCTCGTCCGTTCATTTCAACCGGACTCATATCCAGCGGGAGGTACAACACCAGCCGACCTGTCGCTTCATTCAACCCCTTGGTGGTATCCTCTTCGCCCGAACGGGTACTAACCGCGACTTCTCCCCACCGGGTAGGTTTTGAATAGCGCCACACTAAAGGGGGATCATCACTGTTAATCCCTACGCCCTCGGTCTTCTCACATTGAAACGTTAGCTGTAAAATATAGCCGCTAATATCGTGGGCCGGATCAAACCCCAAATAAAAGGTATCTCCCTGCTGGGGATCATCTTGAAAGGGAATAAAAGTACTGATCCCCAAATCCGGTTGATAATTTTTGTGAACTTCTTGCTGGTGGTATAGCAACCTCAAATGAGGCGGGGCAATTACTGCGCGAGCATCGGTGGTGAAGATGACTTCATCTTCCTCCTCGGTACGGCGCGTGGCTACCTCCGTACCTTGGGGGATGACCACCACCGTGTCATCTTCAGGGGTGATGGGAAACGGCGTCGACAGCCAAAACGTCAACTCCGACCGGGCGCTGGTGGCAGGTCGCAGTTGAACGCCCAGCAGATCCAGAAATTTGATATAGTTTTTATCGGGGACACGGTTGAGGCGATAGACGATCATCTCTGTCATCCAGGCAAACAACTCAATTAAGGTGATGCCCGGGTCGCTCAGGTTGTAGTCGGTCCATTCGGGGCAGTACTGCACGATCCGCCGCCGCGCTTCGTCAACTAAATCGGCTTGAAATCGTAAATCATCCAGAATAGGCTCCGGTAAGGCCATAGTTTAACCCTCTCCTAAGTAATTGTTGCGTATCTACATAGCGTCGGCGGCGCGGCTGGATGAACAAATCCGGGCGCCTAACCGTTGGCTGTGTCAGGTTAACGGGAGCAAGTCCGCGTCGCCTGGGCAATATGCCGTTATTCTTCTCCCATCAAATAGAACGGATAGACAATACTTCGGTCATCGTGGGTGGCTTTGATCTGATATTTGATTTCGATATACCACGTTCCGGCATGCCGATCATTTTGATCCGACCGAATCGTCACCTCCCGAACTACGATGCGTGGCTCCCACCGCCCTAGGGCTTGCTCGACATAATAGATCAGTAACCCTTCGGTAGTCGGGTTACGGGGGGCAAAGGCCAACTCATGCACGCGGCAGCCGAACTCCGGGCGCATCACCCGCTCGCCCGGCGCGGTGGACAGAATAATCATGATCGATTGGGCGATATCCTGGGCGCCTCTGGCCAGAGCAATACCGCCGCGCGGATCCATTTTTAAGGGAAAGGCCAGCCCTTGCCCTAAAAACTCTCGACTCAAACGATGATCTTTCATGCGGCTCCTTAGGTGACAGTTAATATAACTTCGGCAAAGCCGGACAACCCCCGCCGGCTGACTCCGGTCATCCAGAAATGGTGCATGCCTGGCCCCAGAGCGGCCATAAAAGCCGCGTTGAGAGTGACCGTTACCACTAAACTGGGCGAACTCCAATTTCCACCGGGCGGAACGACCAGCGCGCCCGGCGGCAACCCATTGGTGAGATCGACATTGATTTTTGCCACACCGTTCAGCATCGTCAGCACCCATTTAAGGGGAAATGCCGTCGTGAGCGTAAACGTAGCGGTTATAACCGCCGGCATCATCGTCATTGTGTTGAACGCCAGCGCCGGCGGAATACCCAGCACGACCGGCTTGGTCATATCAGCCATATCCGGCGATGGCGGCGGCGCCGGTCGATTCTCCGGCAGCGGAGCCGGGGTTGTGTCATCAAAGGCTTGGTGCGTTTCGGTGATAAGCAGCGGCAGCCCCGTGAAGGTTTGGTTAAAATCGGTAGCCAGGATCACCTTTCGGCCATCAATGGTGGTGGCATTTAAGCCCATTGATTTCAGGGTGTAACCCACACAGGGGCATAACACAAAAGGGCAGGTTAGCGTGCCGGTATCCCCTTCCAGCAGCACAATTCCTCCATTAACCGTCCATTTGGGAACGGTGGGGATGCTGACCCCTTTGCCGCCGTGCGGGCAAAAAATCTGGGCGTTTGTGGTTAAGACCTGTGGCATAGTGTCTCCTTGGCAACGCGGTTAAGTGAACTGCACCTGACCACCGCGCATGGCAATTTTGCGACCGCCCCCGCTTAATTCGATAGATTGGCTCTGGTTGTCGAGGGTGATCGACAACCCGCCGGCCTTGACAACGATTTTGGTTTGAGCTGTGACCTCAATCGTATGTTTGTCAGACTGAATAACAATACTGTTGCTGCTGCTGCTGTCGATAATTTCAATTTTTTCTTGGCCGCTCGTATCATCCAATAGGATGTGATGGCCACTGCGTGACTTGAGAACGCGATGGTTGACTTTGCCGTCGCCGCCGACAATTTTATCTTTTTGCCCCGGCGGCTTATCTTGGCCGTTCCAGAGGGTGCCCAGCACGTAAGGATAATTGATATCGCCATGTTCAAAAGCCAGCAGCACTTCATCATTAATTTCCGGCAGATAGTAAAAGCCGCCGCCTTGACCGGCCATGGGCGCCGATATTCTGGCCCAGGTACTTTCCTCGCTGTCGGTCAGCCACGGAAACTTGACTTTGACTCGACCTAACCCCTCGGGGTCTTTGTTGTTGGTCACCAGGCCAATTACAACCCCACTAGTTCGATGATGGCCGTTTTGAGGGGCCAATATGTCGCTTAAGGTGTTGGGCTGGCGGCCAGTGATGACAAAATTTGTTTCATACCCGACCTCGGCGTTAAAGATGTGGATGGTTGAGGTGACAAAGTAACTGCCGCTGAAGTTGTCGCCAACCCCTGTAATATTCACCACTTTACCCGGCTTGAGCTGCGCATTGCCCAGACAGGTGCCTTCGGCCGTGATAAAGTCGCCGCTAATGGCATCGCACAGGGCTTCGGCCATCCGTTGGGCCTCATCTTGAGAGGTCACCGGATAGGTGACTACCACCGCCTGAGCCGATGCTTGAAACGCACTTTTTGCCAGATCACCGCCGGCCTCCGGAACCCCAACCTTCGGCTTTAACTTCCCGTTGGTCGCCCGGCCGACAATTTCCGCCTTGGCTTTGGGATCCCAGCCGCGCACCACCACTTGGTCGGCCTGATGGACGGCGGTAAGTCTTGGCCTGAAAATAGGCATATTACGCCCCCATTCCAATTCTGGCCCCGCCCCCTGACTTTTATCCGCCCGATGAAAATGGAGGGTTTTATCATCAACGTATAATTGATAGCCGGTTCGCTGCGCCCGCTCCAGCAAAAACTCCAGATTGGTCTGGTTATTTTGCAGTACGTAGTCAAATGGCGGCGAGGTGGGGTCGGTGGCCGCCTGCAGGCCCACCTGCTGAGCAATTTTGCCGACGATTTCACTATCGGTCATGTTCAAAAAGGTACGGGTAAATTTGCCTCGATGAAAACGATGCAACCGATCATAGCCTCGTACTACCAACGTTGGCTCACCTTCGTTTGTAAAATCCGGTTCCAACGCTGTAATTTCACCCTTGATCAGCAACCCCTCCTGGGGCGCATCTTCACCCTGGTTTTCGACCGCTTTAGCGCCAATTTCAACGGCTTCACCAATTGCCAACAAGTCAGCATCGATCCACCTTAGCGCTTTATCATGCAAATGAATGGTAAACATATCAGGCATCAATAGGTTGTTATCAACCACGATTTCAATGATATCGCGCAGTAGCGCCTCCATTTGCGGTTCCGGAATGGCTTTGCCGCCAATTTTGATAAAAAATTGAGACAGCAGAATAGGTTGCTCAGCCGAGCCGGTCGTTTGTCCGGCCAGCCCACCTAACAGGCCGGCGGCTGCCGACGCCAAACCGGTGACCTGCTCGGCCAGGGCTTCCTGTCCGGCCTCAAGAGGATTTTCGAAATTAGGTATCATCGCCCCTCACCTCTTTGTATTTACGGCAGTGGAACCAGATTCAGAATCTGTCCCGGCTGTAAATCGAAAGGATTATCGATGCCGTTTGTTTCCGCAATATGCCGCCAGGCGGCCGGACTGCCGTACTCCCGGTAAGCGATCCAATCGAGCGTTTGGCCTTCAACTACCACCCACACTTTTCGGGCCGCGCTCCGTGAGGTGGGGTTTTGAGGCGGGAAGATTTTATCATCTTTATACTGCTGAAATGAGACATCTAGGGTGGCCCGCACGGGCGTCCCATCGCTCAAAAACATGACAAACTTTTGCGATATTTGTTTTATGACGGCCGTAAAATAGCTCGCTTCACTTGAGCCGCTGGTTTTGCCCCATTGAAACTGGCATTGGGGCGGCTCGCCCTTCTTGGTTTTGTCATTTTTGGTGCTGTTATCGATGAGCATCAACTCCCAGATTTTGTTAGTATAGACTCGGACATCTTCCCCCTTCTCGCTAGTGTCAAAAAACAACTTGAGCTGTAGCGTGGCCGGTTGACCGCCGCCAAAATCCGTCTCGCCAACGTCCATTCCTTTTTTGGTTTTAGCCGTCCATTGGTTTTGCTTTGAAATCGTGTATTCGTTGGGATTGAACTGGCATTCAACGAATTTGTTTGTAGTCAGATTAACAATCCGTGCTTTTTCCATCCTGCGTCTCCTTAACGAAATCCAAAATCTGACGAACGGGGCCGGCGTTCGTGGTCAACTTTTAGCATCCGCTTAATCAGCGGCAGAATTTGCCGAGCCAGTTGATCCAGATCAGACGGTGGTGATGCAGTTTCATCGGTGGCGGAAGCAGGCGTGGTTGCCCCAGGTTCGGCGGTTGCTGCTACCGGAGCCGATGCCTCTGCTTGCCGAAAAAGGTGATGCTCTGCTGCTGGTGTGACTAATGGCTGCTGCTCGGCTTGGCGGGTAGCGATCAACCAATCAGCGATCGCAGCCGGCACTCCAACTGCGGCCACTTGCGGTTGAGGAAGGTTGATCACTGGCGCTTCCCCAGCTTTTTCAGATTTTCGAAAAATAAGGGAGCGGCGAGCCGGCTGCTCCAATTGTCCCCAACGGCGACGTTGGCCCTCAGCGCCGTGAGCAGAAACGGCTCGATGATCTTGGGGTTGATCTATTTGTCGCAGAATTTGCTGCTCCGTATGAATAGCTTCTGCTTCATCGCCGGCTACCCTATCCGTTTCCCAGTTATCGTCAGCTTTAGTCAGCACCGTTGTTTGCGATAGAGGCTTAGCTAAAGTGAGGTTTTGCTGCTTGACGTGGGTGAGTTCGTGCCCCAATAAAGCCAGCGATGACGGCGTATCGAATCGATCTTGGCCTGACTCGACGTAAATATCAGTGCCTTTGGTGGCGGCTTCAATATTAAGCGGCGCTAATGAAGCCGTTTGGACCCGAACCGGGCTAAAGTCAAAGCCCAGGATTTTTTCTACTTTGGTGCGTGGCTCATCGGGCAGCGAACGCCCGGTTCCGCTTGGTTGCTCTAACGCCTTTACAACTCGATGGACCTGCTCGGCGTTGGTGACGGGATCGGCTTTTTTGGACTTAAACCGCCACCCTTTTTTAATTAATTTGTTTCTGGCCTGCTGTAGCGTAACCACCGGTCTGAGCAGCGTTTGCCGGTTAACAGGTTCAGTCTGTATCTGGTTTAATGCTATTTGTCGCCTTTTAGCAGTTCTGGTCAGCAAAGTCTGTTCCAATTTTTCCGAACTTTTCACAATAAGTTCAGAGCCGGCGCTTGGCCGGGTAATGCCGCCGGTAACCGGTTGGTCTGTTGTCGGAGCCGGTTGTGCCGTAACGGGAGTTGGACGCACAGGCAGAGTGGGAATGAAGTCAGCCGCACTTGTTTCTTTGAGTTGGCTATCGCCTTCATCCGGTTCGACCGGGCCGACGGCAAACTGATCCGGCCGGCGCGGTTCGGCCAGTGAATTTATCGCCGTGGGGGGGCGGGTGTAGGGCGATTGACCCGGCTCATCTTTAGAAGCAGGGAGGCGCTGTTCTGAGCGAGAGGCGTCCGGTGGGATTGACGGTTGGGCTTTGGTGCTGGTAGGAGGCGAAAGCGGCTGCGCTTCGTCTAAATTCGGCGCTATTGATTCACCACTCGGCGCTATTTTTTTATCGACCGGCCACCCTGCGGTGATGCCTTTGCCCGGAGACGACAGGGTTTCCGATTTTTGAACGGCTGTATCCATAGGTTCAGGGCCGGCGCTTGGTCTGGCCGTGCTGCCGGTAACGGATTGGCCGGCTGTCGGAGTTGGTTGTGGCCTAACCGGAGTCAGCGGTTGGGGGGAAGGGGGGGGCAAATCCGCTGTACTTGTTTCTTTGAGTTGGATATCGCCTTCATCCGGTTCGACCAGACCGGCAACCTTGTCCGCCCGGCGTGGTTCTGTCGGCGGCGAATCCGGCGGGGTAACGTTGTGACTTAAAGGCGTTGTCATTTTGCCCATATCCGAGAGGTACTCCACTCTGGAAAATAAGCGTAGGTTTTTCGGATCAGGCTTAACTTTGGTCGGCTGACCCACTGTCGGCATTTTTTGTAGAGCAATATCGGTAGAAGATTGGCTTTTGGACGGTTTTTTAGGTTGTGGTTTATTTCGTAGCCAAGACGGACGGATATCCTCCTTCTCTTTAGCCATGAAATGCGGTTTAGAGGACGGGAGTTGAGGTGATGGTTCATCTGTTGGGGCTTTTTTTCTAGCCGGTAAACGAGGCAGAGTCGTTTGAGTTTGGGAAGGTGGCTGTTGAACATGGTCCATTTGAGGCGACGGAGTCGAATGACCGGCCAGCGGCAGCGCCCCTGATTGTATTGCCGGACGAGCCTCGTCCAAAGCTAGGGTCTGTTTTATAGCGATTGAGGTATAGTGATATCGTTGCGCCACATCTTCGCTAAAGCGATCTACCAACATAGGGGTCACTGATAGTTCATCTGGCTGCCAGACAGTTATTTGTTTAGGCCGGCGCTGAATTCGATTGAGCATCGCCAACGTATTGCCGGTTGAAACCGCCATTGACGGCTGTTGGACAGGATCATCAGTTGTATGGGGCTGTTGATGCAACGCATTCCGCACCCAAGGTGATAGGGCCAACTCGGCTTGTTGGGCCTGAGAAATTATTCTCCGGCTTATCTTTTCCTCTGCATCGCTATTATTAAAGTCTGATAGGGTTTTATTCTTTGCCATATCTTTTAGGCCGTACTTTGTCTTATTCCAGGTGTATCCCGTGGTGGGCTAATTCCAGAGTTTCAATGGCCACTTGATTACCATCGCTCTTTAAATCGGCCCCCTTCCACTTGACGGGATAAGCTTCGCTCAAGGTCCACTCTTTGACTTTGTTGCCCATTAAATCCAATTGTTTGATCGTGACATTATTGCGCTTGACTTGGAAAAACTCTTTTCCGTCATCAGCGTTTTTATGAAACCAATCCCATAATAATGCCTGAGAAGTTGTCATGCCTCGTTTCAACGTTACATTACCATATTTCAGACGACCTGGTAGCTTATGCTCATAGTTGTTGAGACCCCCCTCTTTGTAGGTTTCAACCTCGCGTTCCACGCTGAGGCCACTACATTCGGTGAAAAAACCTTCGATAATGCCTTCAATCTCAACTTGAAATTTAAAAACTAGCAATGGATCTTCATAATTGCGATCTGTATGGGCATCTCTCATGAAATCTCTCCTACCAATGGATTGAGCGACCACGTCGTTCACGCTCGATCCGTGCTTCTTGCATTAGCAGTGCATAGACTTTACGAGCCAAAGCGTTGATATCGATAGTTTTCTGGGGGTCAGGTGATTTGGGGAGAACGGCATTTGAAATTTCTGATAGAGTTTCTTCAATTTGTGGGCTGGAAGGTAAATCTCCAGCCTGTTGTAACGGCGTCATAGAAAGGAACACTCCTTGGCTGTGTGTTTGACTATGTTGGGTTGTTCAACCTGCGATTAATACCGGCAATTTCCGACACCCAGTGTTGCCGCTCCGGATGCTCTAAGTTAAGGATGTCGTCTAAGGACCAGTGAAAGTGATAGGCGATATAGGCTACCTCCTCACGCAGGCGTTGGAGGGGGTAGCCTATGACTGCCCCCCCAAATCGGCCAGGTCTAGCTCATGCACCGTGTTGCATTCCGGACAGGTAACAGAAAGCGTTGTTTTTCCCTCTTCATTGATCTGCCGGTATAGCGTTTGTAGATAAGCCAGATCGGCAGCAAAGAGATTTTCGATAATGCTGGTGGTCATCTGCGGCAGCGTGCCTAATTGGGTAACGACCCGCGACAGCAGGACAATAACCATATAAGCCTGATTGCTGCGCACTCTGGGGTCACGCAGCGGTGCAATTTCATCCATAGCCGTCGCTAGCCGCATTGTGCCTTGTTTGTGCAGATTGCCTTCACGGTCAACGTAGCCCATTGGCAATGTAAAATCAAATTCGGTTTGAAGGGTCACGCCTTATTCTCCATGCCTAAACTGGCACCCGCCATAGACCTTCGTGAACTATGGTTATGCCTTCCTTAGTGACCTCATTGCTGTCAGATTTCATCTGCGGCCCCTCGATCTTCTTGATCCAGCCTCGGTCAAAGTCCCACTGCGCAACCGGATCACCCATCATGCTCAACATAATTATAGAGCCGTTGATCCGGGCTCCGCTTAGTTGGCCTTCATCAACTTCTTTCTGCCAATCCCACAGATCGACGGCGCTGGTTATGGGTCGCTTGAGACTGATCTCCTGCCACTTCAGGCGACCGGGAGTTTTGCCGACATGTTCGTTACCTTTGTCATCGACATACTTATGTTCGACGACCTCGCTTTCTGATCCTAAGCCGCTACATTCCGTAAAAAAACCTACCGCCTTTTCTCCTAAATCGAGCCTAAATCGAAATGACTGTAGGGGGTCTTGATATTCTGCCATTGAGTCAAACCTCCGTTTATAAAAGTATCAATTTAAGCTGGCACCCGCTCCAAATATTCATGAACAATAACGACTTCTTCAACCCCAATCTCATTGCTGTCGGTTTTTGGCTGGGGGCCGGTTACTTTCGACGGCCAACCGCGCTCGAAATTCCACATGGCAACCGGAGTGCCATCCTGTTGGCATAGGGTAATAGAGCCGTTGACTCGTGCTGACGCAACATCACCATCTTCAACCATCTTGCGCCAGTCCCAAATATCTAACGAATCGGTCACCCCGCGCTTAAGGGTAATATCGGTGAATTTTTTGCGCCCTGGCTGTTGAACGACCAAAGGTACCCCCTTTTCACTGGTGATTTTCAACTCAGCCCCATCATATTCAATATTCAAGCCGCTACATTCCATAAAGTAGCCCACAATCATACCCCCGATATCGACCAGATAATGAAAACCAACAAGGGGATCCTCCATGACTTCGGCCATTTGATTACCTCCTCTAAAAATGCAATGAAAGAATTAATAATGAAAGAATGAAAAAATTAACGATGCTGTTCATTCTTTTTGCTTGTCGATTAAGCCTAGACCTCGGCATTAGGGCCGGCCCATTGGCTGATGCGGAAGATGACGAATTCAGCCGGCTTGACCGGGCAAAGACCGATTTCCACAATCAACCGTCCCAGGTCACGCGACTCTGGTGGATTTAGCTCATCGTCGCATTTGACATAAAATGCTTCGCCGGGGTTATTACCAAACAAGGCGCCATCCGCCCATACGGTCCGTAAAAAGGCCGTGACATCACGCCGGACTCTGGCCCACAAAGCCCGATCATTCGGCTCAAAGACCACCCACTGCGTTCCGCGCTCGATGGATTTTTCGACAAAGTTAAAGAGTCGCCGCACATTTATATACCGCCAAGAGGGATTGCTAGACAGTGTCCGCGCGCCCCACACCCGAATCCCGCGGCCCGGAAAAGCCCGAATGCAGTTAACCGCGTTAGGGTTCAATACATCCTGCTCCCCTTTGGTGGTATTGTAGGCTAAACCGGTCGCACCTAGCACCACCTCGTTGGCGGGTGCTTTGTGGACGCCCCGAGTGTTATCGTTTCTGGCCCAAATTCCGGCCATATGACCGCAAGGTGGAATCAGAATCGGTTTGTTCTGGATTGGGTCCTGAACCTGAATCCACGGATAATAGAGGGCGGCATAGCTGGAGTCGTAGCCGGCTGTATCCATACGCCATTTATTGATTTGCTGGGGTTTCATGTTGGGGGGGGAGTCTAAAATGGCCACGCGATCACCCATCTGCTCGCAGTGGGCAATCATCAAAGTTTGGACCGCCTTCACCAGGTCTAAATCGAGTTTTTCACCCGGCATAGTGGTCATGAGATCCGGTACGCACACCATCGTAATCTCTTCGATGGCTTGCAGCCCCTCCATGCCCGTCCGATCTGTAACTTCGCCCTGAAATTCATCGTAGGCTGGAGCCGGTAGTTGGGCTGACTCGATTTGCAGCGACTGCTGCTGCTCGCGAGGCCACAATTTAGCCAAAGGTGTTCTCGTTTCGGGTACAACTAGATTGATCCAGCGAGATCCCCGGTTGTTTTGGTAGGCCACCTTTACCTGTTTTTGGCCCTCTTCTTCGACTTCGACCAGTTTGACATCACGCAATGTTTCGTGTTGTTGCCAACTGCCGGTTGACGTTTCACGCTCGACAATTAGGGTAAAGCTTTGATCGTTACTGCTGGCTGAAGCTGAAGACGCGGGCGTCGAACTGGCTTCTTTGCCATCATCTTTTTTATCGTCAGTTTTATCAGTGGTCGATTTTTTGCTTGAAGCAGAGGAAGAGGTTGAAGCCGGGGCAGAGGTCCCGTTTTGAGTTTCGATTTTGACTCGTAGGCGCAAGCCGTCGAAGCCGGCCTGTTTAGCCTGGGCGAGCAGTTGAGGTTTGCCGTCGCTGTTAAGCAGGGTCGCTGTAGCTCTGGGGATGGTTCGCACACTTAAGACATAGCAGCGACCACCGCCGTTCATAAAATAGCCGTACACCGCTTGCGGTAGATAAGCTCCCTCAACAAATTCACCAAATCGCTCTACGTACTGGCTCCAATTGGTGACTAGTTGCGGTTGGTTGAGCAAATCTTGCGTGATCCATTCACCATCGATCTGTTCGACCATCTGAGCTTTTTCCGTGAAGCCTACGAAGGCGGCCATCGCCGTGCCAACCCCCTCGATCGGTCGGGGACCGCGGTCGATTTCTTCAACATAAACACCCGGTGACAAATATTCCGGCATTATATCTCTCCTTAATTTCGCTATGGTCAATAGAATTGATTGGGTAAAAGTTAACGTGGCAAACAACTTCTCTGTTCGCCCAACCAGTCAGACTGGCTGTCTAAAGATCAAATGACAGTTCAGACTGCGTCTTCTTTGACTAGTGTTATGCTCTCACACTCCTTTCTAGTGGCTCTATACTTTAATTTCATAATCCGGCGACGGAACCGTAATTTTGTGACGTTTCGGCTTCTGGCCTTCGGCTGAGATTTCCAGGGTGTAACTACCGGATTTGAGATTGCCAATGGCGAAGCGTCCTTCGGGTTGTACCGGAATCTGATATCCTTGCTCAACCAACACCAAACGCAGACGGTCTAACGGCTGCTTTGTGTTAATTGTCCCGCCAATGGTCCAAAAGATGTCGGGTTGATCATTTATCACATAGGCTGCGACCTTATCCTTTTTATCGTCCGGCTGTTGTTCCCGCTCGGCGGCTCGGCGGTCGGAGTCGAGTATCTGCAAAATCGGCTCCGACGACGGACCTATCCGCAGTTCGCGGGTAGTCACCAGCGGTGCGTCGATGGGTTCAAACGGATTGAGCGCCAGAGTAACCATGCAGTTCACACTGGGTCGCAGTTCGTTATCTAAGGCACTCCAGACATCCGATGGGTTGCGCAGTTCATCATACTGAGCCACCTTGAGCGGAATAGGCACCGGCTGGTTTTGAAATATCGGTGGCAGCAGCGCCTGCGGCAAATTATCGTGCCGAAACAGCGCCATCAATGTTCGGGTCAAGAGCCGGTGCTCATCCTGCGCTTCAACAGCCCAGACCGTGAGAAGGTAATGCAAGTCCAACCGAATCGGCGTTCGCTGCAACGTGGCCTTCTTGCTGTCGCCATTCTGCTGTCGCTGCCAATCGAACTTACGCAGCTTGGTATTCTCTCGCACGTCATGCAGAAATAGATTGATCGTCGGCCGGTTCAGCCGGGCCGACCACTCCCGCTTGGGCTGGTCGAACGAGATTTCAACCTCTCCGTTTTTGATCGGCAGCTCTTTAATCAAGAATTGGCGCAGAACTTCGTCAAGCTCTTTGATCATTAATCCAACTCTTCTTCAACCATTTCCTCACGCTGAATGGTTTCATCAGCTTTCATTTGTAAATCGTCTTCTTCTTCAGGCATTTCTTCGCGTTGGACGGTCTCATCGGCCTTCATTTGCAATTCTTCTTCTTCGGGCATTTCCTCACGCTGGACAGTCTCCCCGCTGAGAGATTGCTCGCTTGCCGTCTCAGCGTTTATGGCCTGTTGAGCTACCGCGTCAGCTTCTTGTTCATAGATATCACCCGGCGGGTTGACTACCATCCCGCTGCCAGAGCTACCTACCGAACCGGTACTTTGCTGCACCACGTGCGTAAGTTCATGAGCAATCAGTTCTTGACCACTGCCGGAGCCGGGACTATAAGCGCCCTCTTTGAAAAAGATATCCTGTCCTGTGGTAAATGCTTTGGCTCCTAATTCCTGATTGAGCGTATCAGCTTCATTAGACGTGTGAACGCGCACGCCACTGAAGTCGTAGCCCATCACACCCCCCATTTTTTGTTGCGTGGCGGCATCTAAAGACTGTCCGCCGCCGCGAGCTTGATTAATACGCCCGGCGGTTTCGTCGTCCAACGAGAAGCCGCCATCGCCGCTCCGCTGCGCAACCAGCCGCTGTACCGCTTTGTTGCCAATTTGTTGTTGAAGATGAAGTACGCTATTGGCCGTATCTATATTGAGGCCGGTCAGATGTTGTTTTTCAGACGTTTTGTCCGCCGCCTCAACACGTTTAACCCGCTGCTTGTCTTCTGAAATATAATCTTTGCTCATCGCTTTGCGCTCCTTTCGGCGCCTAAGAACCTCCCGGTTTGGATTTTTGTTAGTGTCATTAGTTTTTCGCCACCTAAATTGCGATTTCTGTTGACTACTATATGCGGGCATGAGTCTAGAAATCAGGCTACAAGATATAGTGGTACCACTTTTTGTCCAAAAAGTGGCGAAAACTTAGAGACACTAACGATTTTTGTTTTATTATTGAAGCATTGCCTCAGCACTCAACGACACTTTTTGTTCTTGTCCAAGCTTCAACTGTTGATCATACAAGTCTTGTTCAACCTTTAAATCTTTCATAAACTGATCAAAAATAGTCGTTACCATGCTCTCTGGTTGATTGAGCAACCGCTGCTGCAACACCATTGCTCGCCGCCGGGTAATATCCAGATAACTTTTCTCCTGCTCCCGAAACGTTTGCAAATGGTCTTGCCATGCTTTTTTGGCCTTGTCCGGCGCTTGTTCCCACTGCGAACCAAGTAGCCACTGGTTGGGAAGTTTCATTGCTTCCTCAAACTCCTCCGGCTCACCTTTAATGGATTGCAACAGTTGGAGCCACCCTGCTTTATCGGCTTCGGTGGCCTGTTCCCAGCCCTGGCCTGCCCATTGTGGCACTCGTAGCGTGACTTTTACTTCAATATCAACCTGAACCACTTGGCCTTGTTCAACTGTGGGGTGATATTGATACTCATATTGATACCATTGCCCCGGTGGTAAAACCTGACTGCTAACCTGTGGTAAGCTGTTGCCGTCCACTTTGTAATATTCAATCTCAGGCTGCTCAATTTTTACTTCGCCAATTTCCGCGGGCTCTTCTTTGGCTGATTTATTTTTTTTACCTTCACCTTGTTGTTGGCTGAGCAGTCGCCGTACAGCCTGATTGCCAATCTGTTGTTGTAAAATCCTTAGGCCCAGTTGATCTTTATCGATTTTAGGGGGTCGAGCCTTTATCACATCCTCGTCTTTTGATAGATGTGGTCTTCGCTTTCGGTGGATTAGTCGTTTATAGACCATTGTTAATTATCGGTCAATGGTTTTAGGATAACTTTACCCAGCTTGTCGACTGGCTTTTCAATGGCTACAACTAGCCAGTCGGTCTCGCCCACCGTAATCACGCTATCTTGCCCAACAATGATATCTTTGTCATCGGACATGATAAATAGCTGGGCGGTTAGTCCTGTGCGCGAGGTGCCATCGGCCAGCGTATAAGAGTCTTCCCAAATATTACCTACCCCAACTCGTTCGCCATTGAGATTGCCGACCGTTGTTTCTTTAATTTCCTCCATGTTGTCTCCAGGTTTTATTGACCCGGTGTTACGGCAGGCCGTACTTCCGAGTAAGATAGCAATTAAGATCAATAATCTCATCAGCGGACAATCTGGATACTATGGTAGAATCTTTTAAAGTCGCTGATCGAAAGACCGATTACATGCTGTGTACCCCAAGGATTCTGCAAGTCAATTGTTTTGGTAGTGGTATTAACGGCCATGGGGGTATATGCATGATTACCAACAACTTTAAGTTTTCTAGCCTCTTTATCTTTCTTTTTTCCAAAATCTCTGGTATAGGTGGTTATGGGCCATTTTTGCTTTAAAGCGGTATTGATAACGTTGATGATTTGAGTTTCGGTCACATTTTCGGTTTTGATCTTGGTTTCATCAAGACCTGTGAGCATTTCCATTGCCTGACCGGGCTGGCCCCCCTCCCCAATCTCATTATATCCGCCCTCATATTGGGCGTAAGCTTTTTCTATGAGCATTGCCCACAACTCAGGGCCATCTTTGCCCATATCTCCGGTCCCTGCATAGGCCGGGGTCTCACCGCTTGCTGTAGGAAATGTAGGTCTTACTTTAACGGTCACCGGACTTCGGGAGAGCGAGAACCAATGTTTGTAAACATGGAGCGTAACATCATAAGTGCCATCGCCGTTATCTTTGATTAACTTACGGATTGATTCGGGATTTGCCCGAGCTACCGCCGCCATCGCCGCTAGTAAATAGCAATCGCCCAACGCTCCTTGTTTTACATCGTTGGGGTCTATGTCAGCTTTATCACCAGCACCTTTAACAAAAGCTTCTCCCTTGATTTTTTTGTATTCATACTTTTTTTTGTCTTTTCCAAGATCCGGTTTAGCTTTGACGGCATCTTCATCAAACATAGCCAGGAGATCCGGCGAAATTGGAATCCGTACTCCTAAGAGCGTCTTGTCTTCTTGTAACTCTTGAATTTGCCCCTGATCTGCCTTGATTGCGGCAGCAGGCGGAGCTTCATCACGTTGTATGTTATCACTTTTTCTCCTCACGTATGGGGCGTCGGCCAAGTTAACCTGGTTTTGTTGGATAAACCCCACCGTTCGCTGTAAATATTGATTACCCTGTCTCCGTCCAATATTGGCCGCCAAGGCTTGCCGTTGCATATTTTGCAAACGGGGATCACTTAATCGCGTAGCTTGAGTTTGAAGACTTTCTCTCCTAACTAAATCAATTGGTTGATAAGGCTCGGTTATTCCGTTATTATCAGAAGCACGAGTAGTAGTTATAGTCTGTTTGGGTTTAGCCTGTTTCTTTTGTTTGTCTTCAGACCTATCGTGACGTTTTTTCATTAATAACCTGCCTTTCATCAATAACACCGAACGCTCAATTTTTCGATCAGCTGTATCTGTTTGGACATAATTCCCCCCACCAATAATTAAAGCTTAAGTTCATCCTCTTCGATAAACCGCCCCATCTTTTGCAACTCTCGCCGAGTACCATGCATCAAATGCTGCATCGTCACCTGACCGCCATTAGCTGCGGCCTGGTAGGCTGCGTTGACGATGATGTTGCGAATGCTGCCGCCGGCCAGCCGGAAACGGTGGGCCAACACCTCAAAATCGAGTTCCGCCGCCTTCGGCACCTCAGCCGGGAAGAGCGTTTGCCAGATGCGCAGCCGATCCGCTTTTTCGGGAAAGGGGAAATCGACCACAAATTGCAGGCGGCGGGTGAAGGCTTCATCCAGGTTGGCCCGCAGATTAGTCGCCAGGATCGTCACGCCATTGTAGGCTTCCATGCGCTGTAAAAGATAACTAACCTCGATATTAGCATAGCGGTCATGGGCGTCTTTGACCTCGGAGCGTTTGCCGAAGATGGCGTCGGCTTCGTCAAAAAAGAGAATGGCGTTGCTGCTCTCGGCTTCGCTAAAGATTTTCTCCAGATTTTTTTCGGTCTCGCCGATGTATTTGCTAACCACTGTCGAGAGATCGATCTTGTATAGATCGAGCTGCAACTGGTTGGCGATCACTTCGGCGGCCATCGTTTTGCCGGTGCCGGGATCGCCGGCAAAGAGAACGGTCACAGCTGCCCCGGAGACCAATTTTTGCCCCACCCCCCACTGCTCTAGCACCTGAGGCCGTCCGCGGACGGTGGCGATAATTTCTTCCAGAATTTTCATCTGATCGACGGGCAAGATGATGTCCGACCAACCGTAGCGCGGCACGATTTTTCGCGCCAGCGCTTCGAGCCGGGGATTTGAATAGGCGCGGGCCGTTATAAACAGAATTTCTTCAGTTAAGGCTGTCTGCCGCTGCGCCGCAACCCCACAAGCGGCAGCTACCGCATCACGAATTTGACCGGTGGTCAAAGCAAATTGACCGGCCAGACCAGTCAGGTCCATCGCTAAACCTTGATCGTCACGGATGTCTTTTTTATTATTTGATGGCTTATCTGTGTCCGGCTGTATCCATTCGTGGACTGTTTTTTGACCAAGAAAGTGTTGCCACAAAGCTAAGCGTTGGTGGTAGGCCGGCGTAGCAAATTCTAGCTGTACAAAAAGCCGTCCGGCTTGATTATGGTTAGCCTGCCAGCTTTTTTCGCCGCTGACAATAACCGTGTCAGGGTAGTCCCCTAGTTCCTTCATTAAAGGTGCAGGTATCTCACCACTTTTATTAAAGCAAGCATCCCAATTTATAAGAAACGGAATTGCGCCCATTAAGCGGGCGTCGCGAAACGTTGTTTGTAAGATCTGTTGTGGCGTCAAATCTGCCTGATGTATAACGCCTTCGACATCAACCGTTAGTAGATTTTTCCGTAAGTGCCGGGCCAGGAATCGAGCGCCTATTTGTTGACCGTCGGCATCGGCTCCGTAGAAGACAAGCACAGAGTTTGCTATCGATGCCATCTGGATTAGAGCCGTCTGTAACCTTTCGGCTGGCAATGGTTCGTCCTCACGCGATATGGGCTGATGTAATGTGGTGTGGCCGCGCCAGGCGGCGTGTGGTTGGTACTCGCCCAACAACCAAACGACGATGGCTGTATCAACACGCAGGGTATGGCTTAGCAGCGGTACCCCCGCTTCTCCGTGGATATCGATAAGTTGGAATCGACGCAGTGGCGTACTGTCAGCCAAGTGCGCCAGACACTGAAGGCGAGCCGGTTCGTGCAATTCCAATAAATCAAGCGCCAAATTAACCGAGGGCCGTTTGCGCGTAACATCATCTTGCAGGTAAGCGTAGACCTTTTCGTAACGTAGATCGAGAGTTGGGGCCAGCGCAATCAAAAATATATCCAGAGCAAAGCGATCAAGGTTAAAGGCCGAGGCTAAGGTTAAAAGCCGTAAAGTCTGGCTCTGCTGGGTCGCCAGTTGCACCAAATGATTAATCTCAGCCTCAGCCTTAGCCTTCGCCTCCCCGAAAAGCTTCGCCTCTTCTGGCGACAATGCTACCCCCTGTCCCCAATTCCCCCCTAGCGGCCGGTTTAACATGCCCGCTACGTCCGCGTCGGACACATACAGCCCGCGAAAAGAGTCGGCCGGATCCTGGCCGGCCAACTGCCACAGTCGAACCTGACGCCGAATCATCAGATCGATCCGGCCCAGTTCAGCCTGAAGATGTTGGAAATTTAGATCGATTTCAGCTTCTAAGTGCTTAACTGGCATGGTCAGTTTTCGATGGTTCTTCAAACTCAACATCGGTTGGGCCGGTCAACAACGGATTGGCGGCGAGACCGGCTTCATCTTGGATAAATTGGCACAATGTATTCAGGTCTTGAAAATAGTGCCGGTTTGACTGCCCCACTTGTTCAATGGAGCCTCGCCAAGCATGATGGCCTAAAGTTGGACCTGCATCCTCAAACCAAATGCGAACAATAAAAGAATAGTTGTTTTCTTGCACAAGACGATCCTTACTTATTAAAGCAATTTTTTGGCTAAGAAGATCCGTCAGATTGGTTGTGCAAGAGAAAAATAAGTTTTATGTAGATGGGATAGATGTTGTTTATGAAGAAAATTGCAGAAGGTGGCAGGGAGATGTATTGTTAAAGCCGAACTAGGTGGAGATGAAATCGTATCAGAAATAGTGATGAAGAATAAAGCCAAGTGATAGATTGACGTTAATCATATCATGCCCTCGTCTTTTTATCGTCTTAAGATTGTCTTACAGAGTAAAATAACCGTCTTATGTTAGAGAAGTTTTAATCATTTCCTTGATCGATCTAGTGTCCAATCCGTCTAAATAGCGCTTCTAACCGGTGAATTTCGTCAGTAGCTTCCTCGATAATGGTTTTAAGTTTCTGTAATCGCTGTAAGGCTTGATGGGCCAGGGCTTGATCCCGTACATTAGATTTTAGTATGGCTGCCCTTTGAACATAGGTATCGGCAACGAGTTGATTGGAGCGCAGTTGTTGATAGAGCTGTTCCGTTTCTGGCATGGGCGGAACATCGAGTTCATCGCGTAAGGTTTTGACACACTGTCGATACTGCCGCAGCGCCGCATTGCGCTGGCCCAACTGCCACAGTAACCGCATAATCCGGCGATGGACGCGCTCCTGGACGTTATCAAACGCTAAAATTTTATGACCATATTGCAAAGCCTGTTCATAATTTTTGTGCGCTTCGTAATAGTCAAGCAGTTTGTTCAAACTGGTTAGATAAAGTTTTCGCAGCCACTCCCGCTCATAAAGGCACCAATCTTCGTAGATGCCGACCAGTAGATCATCGGTGTAGAGCTTTAAGACTTGTTCCAGTTGCTCAACCTGTTCTGTGGTCAGGGCTACAGCAGGGATATCCAGATATTTAGTGACGCTTTCCTCGAAAATTTCAATATCTAGCCAGTAAGCATCGGCTTTACCTATAAAGGCCAAACTCTCAGTATTAATGGAAAAATAATCTTCAACTAATCCGCCTACAGTCCGTAACGCCTGTCGCAGTCGCCATAGCGCGTTACGGAGTTGCTTGCGCGGATCATTAGAGCCTCGATCCTCCCACAGAGATATTGCCAGCCGTTCCCGGTCGTGCGACTGGTCACGATGGATAACCAGGTAACATAGCAAATAGTAACAGTGCTGGTTGGGAAACCCCACCAACGGGCGATCAAGATATTGGGCCTGGCCTGATCCAAAAAACTTTAACGTTAACATGGCATTTGTGGCGACACTGTATTGATAATACGGTGGAGTCATTTGGCAAAGAGGAATAATTGACTATAGTTTAACACTAACATCTTAACAAACTCTTCACACAGCACTCATGCAGAAGGCCGAGTTAAATGGGGAACAAGTGGCGTATACGGCTTCTAGGCCCGGTTCAGGTCGAACAAAATGGGGTGGTTGTTAACGGCTTTGTCTCGCGCAAGGCCGTGGCCTTGCTGGGTTATTTGGTGGCGGAGGCAAAGCCCATCTCACGCAGCTACCTGGCCCAACTGTTTTGGGAAGATAAATCCGAGGCTCGCGGCCGAGGTAACCTGAGCCGGGTGATCAATAATTTGACTAAACTGCTGCCCGGCTGCCTGCGGGTCGATTATCATACCGTTCAACTGAACCTGGCTGCCGTTGACCAAATTGATACATCCAGCTTTAAAGCGTATCTGGCCCAAGGCAGCCTGGGCGATTTGGTCAGGGCAGTTATGCTCTACCGGGGCGAGTTTTTGGCCGACCTCAATCTGCTCGACTGCCCCGAGTTTGATATCTGGTTATCCGGCGAACGGGAACTGTGGCGGCGGCAGGCGGTTCAAACCTTGCAGCAGATCATTGACCATTACCTGCATCGCAGCGAATACAATGTAGCCATCAGTTTTGTAAGCAAGCTCCTGGATGTTAATCCCTGGCGTGAAGAATCACACCGGCAGATGATGATGATTTTGGCCCGAACCGGCCAGCGGAGTGCGGCGCTATCCCAGTATGAAATTTGCCGCCGCGTTCTGGCCGAAGAGTTTGGGGTTGAGCCATCGGCCGAGACGGCCGACCTTTATAACCGCATCAAAGCTGTAACACTTAACCCACCGCATAATTTGCCGGCCCAACCCACACCCTTCATGGGCCGAGAGACGGAATTAGGCCGAGTCACTCATCATCTCAGCGATCCTGACTGTCGTTTGTTGACCCTGATCGGTTCTGGTGGTATCGGCAAAACGCGGCTGGCCTTGCAAGCCGCGCAGCAGATAACCCAGTACCACTATGTGACGTTTTTACATGGCGTCTACTTTGTGGCCTTGGCCCCAGTTCAATCGGTTGATTTCCTGGCCTCGACCATTGCCGATACCATTGGCTTGTTGCTGTCCGGCGCAGCCAACCCTAGTACAAGGCTGCTTGATTATCTTCATCATAAAGAGATGCTGCTCATCCTGGATAATTTTGAGCATTTGCTCGATGGCGTCGAGTTGGTTCGTCAGATCCTTGAACAAGCGCCCGATGTCAAGATTTTGACTACCTCGCGCACGCGGCTGAACTTACGATGGGAGTGGCTGTTTGAAGTCAACGGCTTGCAGTTTCAGCCAACCCCGGCCAACAGCAGTTTTTCTACTGCCGGCTTATCTCAAATAGGGTCTATAAAACATTGCAGCGCCTTAGCCCTTTTTGAGCATATTGCCCGGCGCCTCAAATCCGATTTTGCGATTTCAGATCAAAACCGCACCGTTGTAACGCGAATTTGTCAACTTGTGGACGGTATGCCGCTGGGCATTGAACTGGCTGCCTCGCAAATTCAGGCGCACTCCTGCGAGGCAATAGCCCAAGGTATCAAACAGAACCTGGATTTCTTAACAACGTCGCTGCGCGATGTTCCCGCGCGCCACCGGAGTTTGCGAGCGGTGTTTGACTATTCTTGGGGCTTGCTAACGGCGGAAGCCCAGCAAGCCTTCCGCCGGCTGGCGATTTTTGAGGGTGGTTTTAATCTGAATGCCGCTGAGCAAGTGGCCGGGGCATCACTCCGTTTGCTCACTGTTTTAATCAACCATTCTCTATTACAACCCATCGCTTCGGAGCGATACACGATGCACGATCTGGTTCGTCTCTATGGGCTTGAGAAGTTAATGGCAGAGTTTGAAGAGTATGAGGCTGCCAAAGCTAGCCACGGCTGCTATTACCTGAATTATCTTCACCAAACCGATGTCTATCACACCCGCATCCATAAAACGGTGATGTTCCATAGAGATTTGGAAATCAACAATATCCGAATGGCATGGGGATGGGCGGTTGAGCATGGCCGGGTTGATGAGCTTGATAATGCGGGTATGAGTGTATTTGAGCTGTACGAATTGCGCGGCTGGTACCACGAAGCGCTGCATATGTTTGATCTGGCCTTGAATCAGGTCAAAACACTTTACGACTTAGCCAAGGTTCAAAAAGATTTCAAGGAAAGCGAGCTCTCTCAGATGTATGGCCGTTTTCTGGCCTGGCAAAGTTGGTTTACGCTGCGAATAGGTAACTTTATCCAGGCTCAGCAATCATTGCACCAGGCCTTATCATTCTTAGCCGAGACTAACGGATCAACTCAGCCTTCGGCTGCCTTTCCCCTATATCAACTAGGGCTGATTGATTGGTACTTGGGCAATTATTCTGAGGCAAAACAGTACCTTACCAAAGCCTTAACTATCAGCAGAAACCTAAATGAATTGATGCTCCAGGCAACGACGTTGCTCCATTTAGGATTAACCGCCTACACGCTGGGCGAATATGATGAGGCCCGCCGGCGCCACCGGGAATGTCTAACGGTTTGTAAAGAACTCCAGGAGCAGAGCACGCTGGGCATCCAGTTTATTTGTTTAGGGCGAGTGGAATATGTATTAAAAAGCTATGGCAAAGCCAAATGCTTGATCGAACATGGGCTTACCATTTGCCAGGAAGTAAATCATTCCTTTAGCGTCGCTTTGGCCAAAAGTTGTTTAGGGCTGATTAATTGGCGAATGGGCAATATAGAAGCAGCCAGAATTTTATGCCAGGATAGCTTGCAGCTTTTCACCGAGATGGGCGAACCGTACGGTATAGTTCTGGCGACAAATCACCTGGGACAGATTAATTGGTCAACGGGTAAGCCTAAAAAGTCACGCCAAAACTTTATTGAGGCCTTACAACGGGCCATCGAAAACCGTATATTACCCCAGGCGCTGGCGTCCTTGGTGGGACTGGCCCGGCATCTAGCGCAGATCGGCCAAACGTTGGATACCATCATATTGTTGCTGTATGTCATCACCCACCCCGCCGCCGAATTCGAAACCAAAGCACGCGCCACCGATTTCCTGGCTGAGCTGGCTCCCCACTACTCTCTGCAAATGGTGGCTGAGGCTACCCGCCAAATTGAAAACCTGGATCTCGAAACCCTTGTGCGTCGTATTCTAAAATATGAGGTTAGGTGATACAACAACGGATTAAGAAATAAACGGATTTTATCTTTTTCTATCCGTTTATTTCCGCATCCGTTGTTGTTTTCCCAAGTTATTGAGAAGATACGCCTTTATTATCATAAGCGTCCGACACCGGTTCGATCTTAAACCCGGCCAGGTTCTCCAGCGCCTTGACCAGGGCGTGGTTGCCCTCGCTGCCTAAGCCCTGGCTTTGCAGGGTGTTGTACAACTGATGAATCAAAGCCGTGCCGGGAACCGGGACGCCTAATTGAGCGGCGGCATCCAACACCAGGCGGACATCCTTTTGCTGCAAATCGATCATAAAGCCGGGCCGCCAGTCGCGCCGGATGACTTGCGGGCCGCGATTGGCCAGCATCCAACTACCCGCCGCCCCGGCGCTGACGGCCTGAATGGTCTTCTCCAAATCGACCCCGCCGGCCTGGGCCAGCAGCAGCGCCTCGGAGACGGCCAGCATATTGCCGACCACCAAAATCTGATTGACCAGTTTTACCGTCTGGCCGGCTCCGGCCTCGCCGACGTGGGTGATGGTTTTTCCCATCGCCTCCAAAACCGGCAGCGCGCGTTCAAACGTATCGGCCTGGCCGCCGACCATAATCGACAGCGTGCCTTTGGCCGCGCCTTCGCTGCCGCCGCTAACCGGCGCATCGAGCATGGCCACATCCTGTTCGGCCAGCTTCCGGCTCAACTCGCGGGTGACAATCGGGCTGATGGTGCTGCAATCGACCACCACGCTGCCCGGTTTGACCCCGGCCAGCACCCCGTCTGGCCCCAAGATGACGGCTGCCACATCCGGCGTATCGCTGACACAAATCACAATAATGTCACTGTTAGCCGCGACTTCGGCCGGATTGGCGGCCAATTTGGCCCCGGCCGCCACCAGCGCGTCGGCTCTACTGGCGGTTCGGTTCCAGACGGTCAGCGGAAAACCGGCCTTGAGGATATTGGCCGACATCCCCTGCCCCATAATACCCAGGCCGATGAACCCTGCTTTTTCTGTCATGGTTGTATCCTTTCTGTTAAGCGTAATGATTTTGCTGGCTACCCGACCGCGCCGGTCACAACAAAGATCGCCGCGTAATCATCGCGATAGACTTCCCGCATGGTCGGGTCAGCGCGCGCCATGCCTAAAAACCGATCGTGATTCAAATCGGTGATCACATAGCTGGCCCCAAAGGTGTTGTAGATGATTTGCCCCGGATTCTCTACTTCGCCGCGGGTGATGCTGCGCCACAGCCAGTACAGGTCCGGATTGTACTCGTACATGTAAGTGGGATCAAGCCCGTGCATGTAGGTGTTCTGGGTGTTGTGAAAAAACAGCCAGGTGAAGTCGTCCCAATCCGTGTTGAACACGCGACTGCCGGGGGGCGTGTTGGCCTTGAGCCAGGCCGAGGCTTGCCCAAAGCGTTGGTACGGCGTCGAGTCGATTAGCCCCTCCCTGGCTTCCTGAACGTTGAACCAGATGGCCGGCGCCAGGATCACGATCATCGTGGCCGGCAATATAAAGGCGACAATCGCGTATCGCTTCAGCCAGTCTGTCATAAGCGGCTGCCAGGCCACGGCGCAAAACATTAGCGCAAACGCCGGAAAGTATTCGACAAAGCGCCGCGATTTAAAGAGCAGCAGGCCAAAGAGGATGGCCACGCCCCATAAGACCGCCGCCGGAATATCCATCCGCTCCCGGCGAAAGCCCAGGCCAAACGTGCCGGCGGCGAAGGCCAGCAGCGCCAGCCCGGAATTCTCCACAATCGTCCAGGTTTCATATGGATACCACTCATTGCCGACGTGGATATCGGCATCCGTGATGTCGAACAGTTTGGCGACGATGTGTTTATAAATGAAGGTGATATCGTTGGGAAAGTAAGGATTGATTACCAGCCCCAGCATGACGCCCAGGACGGTATAAAGCAGCGGCCACAGATCAAACCGGCTGTCGAGCAGCCAGCGCATGACCACATAAATGCCGATGATAGTCAACAGAATGGGAAAGGCATCATACAACCAGGTGTAAATGAACGCCAGCGGCAGCAGCCAGCGATGGCGTCCCCGGAGCAATACGTGCAAAATCAAAAGCAGCATCAACAACGACACCGACTGGACCCGGATCATCACCATCCGATCCAGAAACGCTTCCGATACGGCGAAGATACCCAGCGCCCATAAGGCCGCGTAAGGCGCCTTTTGGCCGCGCAACAAAACCCAGCCCATGAAAAAGGCCGTCGCCGGATAAATGACGCCGGCGATCTTAGCCCCGGTGAGGATATTGCCGAACGTAAAGGGGACGAGCAGGACGTGATACAGGAAGTGGTGATCGTAATAGTCCGCCTCGTTTAAGATGGTCAACGGCAGCCAGGGAAACGGCGGGCGCAAGCCCTGTTCGCGCATTACCTGGGCAAATCTGATGTGAAAGTAATCGTCATTACCAGCCAGGTTGGGCGAGGCGAACTGGATCACGGCCAGTAAAACGGCAAAACTCAACCAGAGCGCCACACCGGTCAAGATTGTCTGCCAATCGAGCCGAGCTATCAGGCCCGCTCTGGGATTATCGGCCCGGCTGGTTTGAGGAGCATTTAGCGCCGGTAAGTTCAATTTCATCGGCAGGGGTTAGCGTCCTTCCGTCGTCAAGGGATTTAACAGACTTCGAATGGGGTTCGTTAGGTCGATCATAAGCGTGGTGGGAAGTAGGGAACTTGTACTTGGTATTCTGCTATTGGTAGCTCTGCACTAAACCGTGGTGAAAAAAATTTAGACAGGATTTACAAGATTTACCGAATTATGATCGATAAAATCGTGATAATCATGTCAATTCTGTCGATTATTGGGTCGATCTTAAGTCGTTCTCACGTCTCCACGATTTAATGTTGTGCTACCCTGCTATTCAATCTCAGCTTTTTCCAATTCTTGCCGAAGCCACACGGTTAGTTGAGGACTAATTCGGATGCCTTGGTCGATCATCTTTTTTACATCGGTTAAAAGTGTTTCCTTTGAGCGTAAACCTGCCAAGCCAGCCGCCAGTAAGATGCCTACGGTTCCTTTTACAGGTAATCCCATCGCTCGAGCCGCTCGTCGCGCTTGTCGCTCATCAATAACCACCCAGTCAGGTTGTCGTTCTTTCGCCAAAAGCAGAACATCCAGTTCCCCTCGATCAAGTCCAAGTAGGAGTGGTTCGATAGTTGAAACGGATTGGGGAGTTATATAGGACTTACGCAGTTGGGGTATCGAAACAAGGTGACAGTCACTTAGCGGTGATAAATCGACCTGTTTGGGCTAACCAGACGTTCATTTTTGGCAAAAAGTGACTGTCACCTGTTGAACTGCGTAACGCCTATTATAACTTTGAGCCAGTCGACGCCAGCGATAGCTCTGGCTCCAGGCCGTTCAAGACCTTGATTTGTAACCTCATCATAAACTGGTTTAGGTACAATAATTTCGTCAAAGATTTGTGGTAAAAGATCGAGTTGGTTGACTAGAGCTAGAGCAATCAATGGGGTCGCATTAACAATAACGCTCATTTGGCCTTGAGTTGCTGGGCTAACTGATGACTAGTTTGAGCTTCATCGGCTAACTCATCTGCCGGGTAATCAATAACAGCAAAACCGTTCTCCGAGAGAAGTCGATAGAATTCCCAGCGGTCGCAGTTTAGTATTTTTGCGCCTAGCCCTGATGAGATTTTGCCCTGTTCATAGAGATGCCCCAAGGTATAAATCATTGCTTTGCGCACAAATTGCTCTCGATCCTCACGAGAGGCCACCAGTATTTCTTCAGGAAAGACGACATTGACGCTCATTGTTTCTCCTTGGGGTGATAACAAGATGATTAATTGAACCTTGTTTCAGAAGCCCGTCTATTGATAGGGATTATACCGCACTTCCTCACTTTCTTTAAATAAATCACTTCTCTCGCGCCGACTCCACCAACCACCGCTGCCACCATCCCAAACCGCCGAGCAGCAGGGCCGCGCCCAACAAAACCAACCCTCACTGCCACCCATCCATATGGCTCCACCCGCGACGACAGTAAATTACTGACAACCGCCACCCCCAACCCGCCGAACGCCAAGCCAAGCCCAGCCAAAACCACGCCCACCGTTTTCTTCCAAAGCGGCGCTTTGGCGTACCATAAAAAGCTGTATCGTGTAAGGCGTCGATGAGTGGGGGAATGGCAGTGGGATCACTGATTTGTCCTAAGGCTTTAGTGGCGTTTGAAGGGGAGTAACGACTTGTGAGGTGTTGAGGGTAAAAAAATCAGCGATTTCACTGTTTTCAGCGACCTCAGCGATTCGAGACGTCATGGTCACCCCACCAATGAATTGTTTCCTGCTATTGAACCTCGGTTACGGGCTTGGTAGCTCTGCCCTAAACCGTGGTGAAGAAAAATTAGACAGAATTAACCCGATTTACCGAATTATGACCGATAAAATCATAATAATCATTAGGAGTTACGCAGTTCAAAAGGTGACAGTCACTTTTTGCCGAAAACGAACGTCCGCTTAAGCCCAAACAACGCTATTTGTCGCCTCTAAGTGACTGTCACCGGGTTCGATACACCCAACTGCGTAAGTCCTAAATCATGTCAATTCTGTCGATTATGGGGTCGATCTTCCCTCATCTCCCGTTTCCACGGTTTAATGTTGTGCTACCACGGGCTTGGCCAGGGGCGAAAATGCTAAAAATGGTCGTCGCCAGATTCTGCGACGGCTGAAAACGCGGGAAACGGTCGTCGCCAGATTTCGCGACGGCTAAAAACGCGGGAAACGGTCGTCGCCAGATTTCGCGACGGCTGAAAACGCGGGAAACGGTCGTCGCCAGATTTCGCGACGGCTGAAAACGCGGGAAACGGTCGTCGCCAGATTTCGCGACGGCTGAAAACGTTGGAAACGGTCGTCGCCAGATTTCGCGACGGCTGAAAACGCTGGAAACGGTCGTCGCCAGATTTCGCGACGGCTGAAAACGCCGGAAATGGTCGTCGCCAGATTTCGCGACGACTGAATGACATCATAAACGGTCGTCGCCAGATTCGGTAGCACCACATTAAACCGTGGAAACGTGAAGATAATGGAAGATCGACCCAACAATCGACAGAATTGACACGATTTTCACGATTTTATCGATCATAATTCGGTAAATCGGGTTAATCCTGTCTAATTTTTCTTCACCACGGTTTAGGGCAGAGCTACCCCAGATTCTGCGACGGCTGAAAACGCGGGAAACTGATCTTGATCCAGCCCTCCATCGTTTCAAGCAGCTTAGTCATTCAGGGGTTCAGTTGTTCAAGGCATTATCCGGCTCCAAAGTGAATTGCGCCCAAATTTAACCGGCAAGGTGGACATTGTTACCAGACCCGGATATACTGATCGGTACAGATTAATAAGTAATTTTCATAACTAACTTGTGAGTTTGAGACCAGGATGAATAGACAGGATTTACAGGATTTCCAAGATTAAAATAAGGAAAAATCATATTAATCCTGTTAATTCTGTCTAAATTAATGTAACAACTTAGAGTTGAAAACTACTTATTTCTTACAGCTTCTTCGAAACTTGAACACCAAACCGGAGGATTATCCCTATGCCTACTTCGTACCAAGATACCAAAAGCCTTTATGATTTGTCCTTCCCTGACCCTCGTAAACGGCCGAAAGTGATCCAACTGGCCGAAGCCTATATCGCTTGTGAGCGATGCCGTCCCCTCGAGCGGCAGAATCCTTTCACCCCCATTATTTCAGATTTATTCGAGCGCGTTATCGCTTCTGAAAATGAATTAAAGCAGGCTGAACGGCAGCGCAAATCAGCCTCGTCCGAACTCAAGCGTCTTCAAAAAGAAGCCCAACGCATCATTTGGAATATGTGGAAAAGTGTCACGGCGAAGTTTTCCAGTAAACCGGAGCAAGCCATCAACTGGGGCTTTGAATACAAAGTTTTAACGGGTAATGTGTTACTGCCTAAAACGTTAAATGAGCGGCTGGAGACCTTGAATTCCTATATCGCCCAAGAGCAAAGCCGCGCGGCAGTCGAACGCTTTACCGTACCTGAGTTGATCGAGGTGATGAGCCTGTGCAACACCCTGCAAGCCAATGCGGATGCCCGCGAAGCCGGGCTTAAGGACCGGGAGAGCCGGGTGGAACTCTGCAACGAACTGGTGATGGAATTATCCAACTATCTTCAAGCCGCCGGTATCTACCTGCTGGCGATGGAATTTAAGTTTAAACTGTCGAAGGATTTGCAGAAGTGGGGGTATGATGTTTCGGCCAAGCGCACTGAAGCCTCAACCCGGAACGAGCGTCAAGATGAGTCGTTTACCTCCTCCCCTCCCACGCCTGAAGCCAAGTTAGATGTGACCGCCGATGAATAGTAACCGGACTGGCGGCAGGCCGGGGAGCGTTAGCACGATTTTTGACGACCCAGGTCTCAAAAACCGGCGACTCACTAGCCTTTAGCGTGCTGAAGTGACGGGCGCCGTTGGCCCGTGTAAGTCCTGATGTCCCCTGGCGCAGGTCCTACGTTGCCAGGTTGTTCTTATTCTTATTGGCGCGGTGCAATCGAATTTCTTCCAGACATTTAGCGTGCGCAATTCTGTTTTCGCAGGTGATCCATTCATCGTCCCTGCAATCGGTTTTTCGGCAAATTTCGCAGGCGGCGAGATCCGCTGGGACTTCTTGAACTATTTCATCTTTAATACGTAGTAAGATACGTTGTAATATAGTGCGTTTCTGCTTGTCCATCGATTCTTCCCCGTTGAAAATAAAGATATGGAGCGTCAAAGTTTACTTTGACCTGCCAAGTTTACTTTGACCGTACCATGAATGACAAAGCCAGCTTTGTCGCTTCGGTAAATTTTCATTGTCGGTGCTAGGCCGTGGGCTGAGTCCGTCTCTTTAGCGGTTAGAGATGACCCCATAAGTCCATCCCCCTGTCCAGCACAAGACCCGGCTTCACCGCTGACCAGACGATGAACGCCTCTCAATAGTTCCCAGTCTTGACTCCATATTGTGAGAGTAGAGGGTGGGCTTATTGTTTCCTATTATAACCCCAGTTGCTACCTTGCGGGGAAAAGACCTTTAGGGTTTCCGAAAGGGCCTTATCCCGACCTAAATTTGGCTATTTAACGCCAAGTCTTGTCAAAATCAGGGTCAAAACCCTAAAGGTCTGGACGGGTAGCAACTGGGGTTATTATACCTCGACAAGTCGAATAGTAGGTAAAACACCCTGTTGTGCTGGGCGACAAGCCAATATCGCCAGTTTACATTTAGCTCGACTCTCTCTATAATCTTCAAAACTATCAACAGGAGTTAGAACTTACGCAGTTGGGTGTAACGAACCCGATGACAGTCACTTTTGGCCGAAAATGAACGTCCGTTTAGCCTAAACAAGTCGATTTATCACACCCCAGTGACTGTCACCTTTTGAACTGCGTAACTCATAAGGAGTATCATTATGCCCACCTGGGAAATCTATCTCGAACAAAACCAATCACGCTTTCACGCGGAACTGCTCGACTTTCTGCGCATCCCCAGCATCTCGGCGCTGCCGGAGAATGCCGCCGATGTGCGGCGCGCCGCCGAATGGGTGGCGCAGCGTTTGACCACCGCCGGCATCGAACACGTGCAAGTGCTGCCGACCGCCGGCCATCCGGCGGTCTACGGCGACTGGCTCCACGCGCCGGGCAAGCCGACCATCCTCATCTACGGCCACTTCGACACCCAGCCGGTCGATCCGCTGCATCTATGGGACAGCCCGCCGTTTGAACCGGTGGTCAAAGACGGGCGCATCTATGCGCGGGGGGCCTCGGATGATAAGGGGAATATGTTCATCCCGATTGTGGCGGTCGAAGCGCTGCTGCAAGCCGACGGCGTACTGCCGGTCAATGTGAAGTTTTGCTTTGAAGGCCAGGAAGAGATCGGCAGCCCGCAGATGCCGGAGTTTGTGGCCGCTCACAAGGATTTGCTGGCCTGTGATCTGGTGGTCAGCGCCGATGGCGGCCAGTGGAGCGAGACTGAACCGGCTATTTTGCTGTCGCTCAAAGGGGTGTGCAGCCTGGAAATCAGCATCAAAGGGGCCAACAGCGATCTCCATTCGGGTACGTACGGCGGCACCATTCAAAACCCCATTCACGCTCTGGTGCGCCTGCTCGACTCGATGCGCAGCCCGGCGGGGAAGATATTGGTCGAGGGCTTTTACGACGCGGTGGTGGAGCTAACCGAAGCGCAGCGAGTCGAGATTGCCCGTGTCCCGTTCGATGAAGCCGAGTATCTGGCCGAGTTGGGCCTGAGCGAACCGTTCGGCGAGCCGGGCTACACCACCCGCGAACGGGCCTGGGTTAGACCAACGTTGGAGGTCAATGGTATTTGGGGCGGTTTTCAAGGGCAGGGCGTCAAAACCGTGCTGCCCAACGAAGCCCACGCTAAAATTACCTGCCGCCTGGTCGCCGACCAAAACCCCACGGAGATTGTCAAACTGCTAACCGCCCACGTGGAAAAACATGCCCCGCCCGGCGTGACCGTCGAGGTGTTGCCGCTGTCGATGTGGGGCAAACCTTACTCGATTCCGGCCGATCATCCCGGCAACGAAGCCGCGCGAGCCGTTCACCTGGAACTCTATGGCCGCGAGCCGTACTATAACCGCACCGGCGGCAGTATTCCTATCTGCGGTCTGTTCCTGGACCACCTCCAAGCCTACACCGTCAACTTCGCTTTCGGCCTGCGAGACGAACGGGCGCACGCGCCGAACGAGTTCTATCGCCTCAGCAGTTTTGAGCGAGGCCAGCGCGGGTATGGCAAGCTGCTGCATCGATTAGGGCTGGTATAGTAACTTCGGCCTTTAGTATGGAGATTTGGAGATTGGAGATGAGGCGATAACCCTGTTCACTATGTTTGCATTAGTACAGCGTAAACTAAGTTTTTGGGGGTTATGGTCATGGCGAGGAGGAACAACGAAGCCATCTCCCCGTTCGGAGGAGGAGATGGCTTCGCTTTGCTCGCCATGACAAAGGCTTCGTTACTTAATTTACAGTGTCCTTAGCTTCTTAATGGCAGCAAGATCGTAAACGTACTCCCCTGACCCGGCCGGCCGGCGCTGGTTACTTTAATCGAACCGCCGTGGGCTTCGACCAGCGCCCGGACAATAGCCAGCCCTAACCCTGCGCCGCCGCGATCACGGGTGCGGGCGTGATCGGTGCGGTAGAAGCGGTCGAAAACGTGGGGCAGGTGTTCCGGGGAGATGCCCTCGCCGGTGTCGGCGACGGACAGGCGCAGCGAGTCGCCGGCCGGTTCGGCTTGAATGGTAATGCGACCATCTTCGGGTGTGTGGCGCAGCGCGTTGGCCAGCAGGTTTTGCAAGACCTGAGTCAAACGAGCCGCATCGACCTGAATGGTTGGGGTGTTCGGAGCAATTTCGCTGTCGAGGCTAATGCCTTTGGCCTCGGCGCTGGGACGGAAGGTGTCGCTGACAGTGTTGACCAGGCGGGCGATATCGGTTTCTTCGCGGTTGAGGGGCAACTGTTTGGCTTCGGCCTGAGCCAGTTCGTGCAGATCGTTGACCAGGCGGCTGAGGAGGCGCGTCTGCTCATACAGCCGGGCCATTTCCGATTGATCGAGCGGGTAAACCTCGTCGAGGATGGCCCGGAGGTTGCCCTGAACGACAGTGAGAGGCGTGCGTAGCTCATGGGCTACATCGGCCAGCAGGTTGCGCCGGAGCTGCTCGGCTGACTCCAAGTCGGCGGCCATCTCGTTGAAGGCGCGGGTCACGGCGATTAGCTCATCGCTGCCTTTTTCCTCGACGCGCTTGCTCAGATCACGCGCGCCAATCGAGCGGGCCGCTTCGGCCAGATTGTTGAGGGGCGCGGTGAGTGTTCGGCTCATCAGGATGCCAAAGATAATCCCGCCGACCGCGACCAGGCTAGCGGTGGTAAACAGCGTCTGGCCGAGGATGTGTAGAAATGAGGGTGGATCATCGTCTCCAAAACGAAAAGCCGATACCAGACCCAAATAGCCGACAATTTGGTTATCGAGTTGAATGGGGATTAGATTATCTTCATTATTTTGGGCTAGAGGCCGGCCAATCTGATCCGGTTCGATAGAATAAATGATGCGCTTTTGGGCATCGGTTAAAACATAGACGAGGGTTCTGTCGTGGCGTCGTCTTATATTATCCTCAACTTGGGCGCGGAGGATGATCACATCGCTGCCGGACCAGTCTCGCCGCTGCCGGTAGTACGAAGATAAATCGCCCGCCAACTCCGTCACCTCTTTGGGGGGCGTTCGATCAAACTCCTGGCGATCCCGCTGTTCGGCCAGCCCCACCAAAAAGCCGGCCAGGGCCACCCCAAAGACCGCCAACAGGACCATTCCACTAAAGCCTAAACTAAGTCTTACCCAGAGTTTGTTCATTACGTGTCTCCACAGAAAGTGGGAGATTAGGAGATTAGGAGATTGGGCGATGGGGAGATTTATTTAAGGGATTAACTACCAATCTCTACTCTCCAATCTCTGCTACTAAGGTTCCATTAGCCGATAACCCACCCCGTACACCGTTTGGATGTAAGAGGGCCGCTCCGTATCGGGATCGATTTTGCGGCGCAGGTTGCGCATGTGGCTGTCGAGGGTGCGTTCCGAGCCTTCGTATTCATAGCCGAGGGCTTGCTCGATTAGTTCGCTGCGGGTGTAGGCGTAGCCGGGGTTTTCCAGCAGTACTTTTAGCAGGTTGAATTCGGTAGCGGTCAGTTCGACCTCTTGCTGCCGCAGGGTGACCAGATGCCGGTTGACATCCATGCTTAAATCGCCGATTTTTAGCACCCGCGACTGGGGCGTCGATGGGCCGCTGTTCGCCCGGCGCAGCACCGAACGGACCCGGGCTACGACCTCGCGCGGGTTGAACGGTTTGGTGACATAGTCGTCGGCGCCCAGCTCCAACCCGATGATCTTATCGGTGTCATCGATGCGGGCGGTGAGCATGATAATCGGTGTGCCGGCTAAGGCCGGATCGCTGCGTACCAGGCGAGTAATGTCCCAGCCATCCTGATCAGGCAGCATCAGGTCGAGGACCACCAGCGCGGGCCGTTCGCGGCGCAGAATGTGCAGCGCCGTACTGCCGTCGTAGGCGGTTAGCACTTGAAAGCCGGCCTTCTCCAGATAGGCCCGCACCAGGCGAACGATTTCTTTATCGTCGTCGACGACTAAGATGGTTTGGCCGGTGATCGATGTTGACATCGCTGTTCTCCTTGAGTAGCTGGCTGGTTGGATAGGGGGTTGGTTTGTTAGATGGTTTGTTGGTTAGGTAAGCTATTTAGATCAAACCAACTAACCAACCCACCATCTAACTATCCATCCAATGATTCCCACCTCAAATTATGAAGTCTCGCTACTAAAGATGCAAATAAAACGAGCGGCAGCCAGGCGAGCTGTCGCTCGCTGTTGATTTAGCTTTTGGCCGCCAGCGGTTTGAGTTGGTTGTGTTTGCGATGGGCCCGCCAATTGGCAATGGATTTTCTTACTTTGGGAAGGCGTAGGGCAAAGCCGGCGGCCAGCAAGACCGCGTACAGTACGGCCGAGCCTTCACCCAAGAAAGCCAGGTGCAGGACCGCGAAGATACCGGCGGCGTAGGCGGCCCGATGTAGCAGTTTCCAACCACGGCCCATTTGCTTCATCGACCACTCGGTGGAGGTTAAGGCCAGTGGGACCATAATCAGCACCGAAATCAGACCCATAACAAAGTTGAACTCATCGAACGTCGCCAGCAGATTCCAACCTCGATCGGCGGCAAAGAACAGGAAGTGGAGGAGCGCGTAGGTGAAGGCGTACAGCCCGGTTGCCTTCTTTATGGACAACATTTGCCGCCAGTTGAACAGAATATAAAGCGGCGTACACGATAACGACAGCACCAGCCAGCGAATGGCCCATTCGCCCGAAACGTGGATCAAGCCTGACAGCGCCGAGCGAGGTTCTCGGGTAAAGGTAGTTTCAGTCGAGGCGTCTTGTACTCCATCGTCAACGGTATCTACAGCCGAGGAGGCTTGAACCGCATCGTCAGGGATGCGATCCGGGCCATCAAAACTACTTTGCTCGATGGTGACGGTCGGCATAATACCGTCGGAAAAATCGAAGCTAAAACTATTGAGCATTGAAACTAAGATAACAACGGCGATAATATTGACCGCCAGCCAAAGCCAGCTTTTCTTTAACCACAGCATGAGGTAGGTAACTCCTTGGGTATTGATTAGATACCCTCAGTGTACGCCGCAATTATGCAGTTTTTGTGCAAATTTGGGTGAGAAATTTGTGAATTGAAACGCAAAACCCCGTGAAGTTACGGGGTTGAGTTCGATCAATCAGACCTTACAGGTTTACGAAGGGCATTTACAATAACACCTTTTTTGATTGGAATATGATGTAGAATAGGGCACGCTTGTAAACCGTAAGGTCTTGTCGTATAAGTTAAATTTAGGAGTTACGCAGTTCAAAAGGTGACAGTCACTTTTGCCGAAAATGAACGTCCGTTTAAGCCCCAACAAGTCGATTTATCGCGTCTAAGTGACTGTCACCGGGTTCGATACACCCAACTGCGTAAGTCCTAAAATTATCAGCCTAAATTTTCGTGGAACCAGGCCAGAGTGCGCGGCCAGGCGTCGGCAGCGGCTTGTTCGTTATAGCTTTCGCGGGTGTCGTTGAAAAAGGCGTGTTGGGCGCCCTCGTAGACGTGATACTCATTTTTGATACCGGCTTGTTCAAAAGCGGCGTGCATGGCCTCAACGCCCTCGACCGGGATATTGTCCTCGGTGCCGATGAAGGTCAAGATGGGCGCTTTTACCTGGCTGGCCTCCGCCGGATCGAGCGGCTGGCCGTAATAGACTACAGCGGCGCCAACATTGTCAGAGGCTAAGGCTGTGCGCAGCACTAACCCGCCGCCCATGCAGAAGCCGACCACCCCTACTTTATCGCCGCTGACATTTTCCTGCGCTTGTAAATAGGCGATAGCCTGTTGGATTTCCTTGACCGCTTCGGCGTTGTCTAACTCCATGACCAATTTGCGGGCTTCATCCGGCTCAGTTGCGACCTGGCCGTGGTAAAGGTCGGGCGCCAGGACGACAAAGCCCTCATTGGCCAAGCGGCGAGCGACGTCCTTGATATGATCGTTAAGCCCCCACCATTCTTGGATGACGATGATGCCAGGCGCGGCCTGGCCGTTGGTTGGATAGGCCAGGTAGCCCATCAGGGTCTCGTCATCGGTGTCGGGATAGTCAACGATGCCGACGGTTAAGTCGCCCTCAGTTGCCATGCCGGGCGCGGCCGCCGGCTGCGATTCGTCGATGACCGGGGGCGCGTCTTCGTTGGGAAAGGCGGCGCAGGCGGCCAGCAACGTGTTCGCCGCAGCCAAGCTTCCGATCGCAGTGGTCGCCCGTTTCAAGAACGTTCGCCGGTCGATCTCGCCCACCTGAAACGAGCGAACCAACTCCATTACATGAATTCTATCCATAAGTTCCTCCTCTTTGAAAATAAATTATTTTGTAGAACAAATCAGCGATTTGTTTGTAGTAGGGCAAGTTAGCAACTTCCCCTACTCATTTTGCCCTAACGGTGACGGTCATTTTTGAAGGGACAAAGCCGTTGATGGCGTCGATCAGACGGGTATTTTTGACCCAGTGACCGTCACCTTGTTCTGGGCTGCGGACCTGATTTCTTACTGGAGGTAAGCTTAACATTTAAAGTTAAAGATTTTCTGAGAAAGATAAGTGACTGTCACCGGGTTCGATACACCCAACTGCGTAAGTCCTAAACCATTCAGCGCCTTCATTTTTCTCAGCGGATTCAGTGATTCAAACTTGCCCCCCGAATAGAAACGCACCCTGACTTATTGTCTAGCTTGGGCGGGTTTAAGGTGAGGGATCAGGGCGTTATAATTGACGCCTGTCAATCTTTCCGATGTGTGCCAGAGGCGGGTGGCCGTCGGGTGATCCCTGGCCGCACGGGGGAGCCTGGCTTTGGCCGGGTAGCCTGTGATTTCGAACCCATCGCCCGGGCCGTAGTAGTCGCCGCCTGGCACACCGGGGGCCGTGGCGGCGTACAACTGCGGCAAAGCCCCCATCGTGGCGCTTTGGAGGAATGGGTAAAGGAAGGCCATCAATAATCTTTGAACAGGGGCGTTATCGAGGTCGATGCCGGTGCGTTGTAAATTGGTGGCCGAGCCGCCGGGGTGGGCGGCCAGGCTGATGGTGGCGGCCTGGGCTGCGGTCAAGCGGCGCTGTAACTCAAGAGCAAAGAGCAGATTGGCCAGTTTGCTCTGCCCGTAGGCCAGCCAGCGATGGTATCGCCGTTCGTGCATTAGATCATCGAACTTTATGCGGCCGATGTGAGCCACGATACTTGAAGTCGTTACTATTCGACTGTTAGGTTGCTCCATCAGACGTTCTAAAAGGAGTCCGGTCAAAGCGAAATGTCCTAAATGGTTCGTGCCAAGCTGTAACTCGAAGCCATCGGTGGTGTGACGGAGCGGCGGGATCATAATTCCGGCGTTGTTGATCAGCAGGTTGAGCCGGTCATACTGGGTCAGGAAATCGGCGGCAAAGGTTCGAATTGAGGCCAGATCGGCTAGATCGAGCGGCATGACCGCCAGCGAAGCCGTCGGCGCCTGCTGCCGAATTTTATCACAAGCCGCGTTAGCCTTTGGCAGGTTGCGGCAAGCCATCACCACGTGCGCGTTTTTACTCGCCAGAGCCAGCGCGGTTTGGTAGCCCAAGCCGCTGTTGGCTCCGGTAATAACCGCAATTCGGCCGGTTTGGTCGGGAATGTTGGCGACTGTCCACATTTGAATAGTATTCAAGATCGATTCGTCTCCTGTAAAATGAGTCCAAAATAGCCGGTGGCGGATAGTTGCTAGCAAAAGGGTTTCATGCTTGTTGCTGTCCTTGGCGTTCGATCACATGCCTAAAATAAGGAAAGAAGAACAGGAAGGATTGAGAGCTACAACCTTATTATTATTATAATCAATCATTCGATTCGCCAATAATACTAGTCACTTATCCAGGCTACAGACTCGCCATTTGTCTGATGTGAATGGCTAGCTTATCCTTTAGACTTAATACTGGGGTAAAGTTATTTGATAGGTAGTTGGGAGGTTGCTCTGTTCCGAATTGGTATCGAATAGTCATAATTACTTTGGAAAGAATTTTAGATACCTCTGCACTGCGGGTGGGCGTTGAGATAATTGTATAAGGTAGCTTCCTTGCCCGGCGTTTGTGTACACTGGCTTCACTAACTTCCTGCGGCTCTGGCCGCGAATATCACTGTATTCGCGGCCAGAGTTGATTTTATCGACTAGATTGGCGACTTGTTAGTTGAGGAGGCATTTGAACTATGAGATTTCACCGGCGCATTCTCTGGATTGTGGGGTTGGCTCTGGGTTGCATCTTGTTGGTCATCGCCGTTCACACTGTGGCTGATTTTCGAGCCCAGGCACAAATCTTCAGCCAACTCCACAAGATCGATCCGGTTTACGAATTTGCAACCTTGCAGCGTAATATCTTTATCAACAATCTGGTCACTGGCCTGATCATCATGGGGCTGGCTGCTGTCACCTTGGCTATGATTTGGGTTCTTGTTATTTGGCCTCTGGAGGATATCACCGACCATAAGCAGGCCGAGGAAGCCTTACGCCAAAGTGAGCGCTTCAATGAGCGAATTACCGGTACTGTCCCCCTGATCATCTATATTTTTGACATCATCGAACAACGCAATATTTACTCAAACCGGCAGATGCTCAATTTGCTGGGATACACGCCTCACGAAATACAGGAGCTTGGCTCGGATTTTTTGCCGAAATTGCTCCATCCCGAAGAAGTCGTTCAGCTTCAAGAACTTTTCCAACGATGGGACACAGCCACCGATAGGGATGTTATCGAGACTGAATATCGTATGAAACATGCCGATGGGGGTTGGCGTTGGTTCTTAGGCTCCGATACTGTATTTAAGAGAACACCTGATGGTCGGGTAAAGCAGATTATCGGTGTGGCCCAAGATATTACTGAGCGTAAGCAAACAGAGCAAGCTTTACAGGAAAGTGGGCAGCGTTTCCGTACTCTGGTTGAGGGTTCTATTCAAGGTATTCTGGTTCACCGCGATACCAAGCCCCTTTTTGCCAACCCAGCTTACGCCAAAATTTTGGGTTACGACTCGCCCGCTGAAATCCTGGCCCTGGAGTCGGTGATGCCTCTGATTGCGCCCTACGAGCAGGAGCGACTGCTGGGCTACCATGCTGTCCGCGTCAAAGGCGAATCGGCGCCGATTCGGTATGAATACGATGCTGTTTGCAAAGACGGCTCTATTGTCACCTTGCACCAGTTGGTGACGATGATATCCTGGGACGGCAAACCGGCCGTGATGGGCGCCATCGTTGATATTACGGAGCGCAAACGAACCGAAGAGGCGCTGCGGCAGAGTGAAGCCAGCCTTGCCGAGGCGCAGCGTATTGCTCATTTGGGTAATTGGGAAAGAAATACTCAGACCGGTGAATTAAGGTGGTCTGATGAGGTCTATCGTATTTTTGGAGTGGCGCCCCAAGAGTTTGGAGCGACCTATGAGGCGTTCCTGAGTTATGTTCACCCTGACGACAGGAATGATGTTAAGCAATCACTCGCTGACGCTTCAAGCGGGGGGAAGTCTTATAATATCGAGCACCGTATCATTAGGCCAGATGGTACAACGGGAGTGGTTCACGAACGGGCGGAGATCATCCTGGATGCGCTGGGAGAACCCACCCGCATCATCGGAACCGTGCTAGACATCACTGAGCGAAAACTGGTAGAAAAAGCGTTACAAGAAAGCGAGAAGAAGCTCCGCTTAATTTTGGACAATGTGGTGGATGGGATTATTACTATCGATGAGTGGGGTATTATCAATCGCTTCAACCATGCGGCGGAAAAAATGTTTGGCTACGCCGCCGCCGAAGTTGTAGGGCAAAATGTCAAACTGCTCATGCCCGAACCTTATCGTAGCGATCATAATGATTATCTGGCCAACTATCGCCGTACCGGTCAGTCCATTATAATTGGTGGAAGCCGCGAGGTTTCCGGCCAGCATAAAGACGGCTTAGTTTTTCCTGTGGATCTGGCCGTGAGCGAGTATTTCCTAAACGAACGTAGAATATTTATCGGTATTGTCCGTGATATTACCGAGCGCAAGCGACGCGAAAAGGCGTTACAAGAGTCCGAGGCTCGTTATAAGACGCTGTTCAATGCCGTGCCTGTTCCTATCTATACCAAAGATCGTAACGGCTGTTATACCAGTTCTAATCTCAAAAACCTGGAGTATTGGCCGCAAAGCCCGGTAGGCTACACCGATGCCGAGCTGCTTCCCGCCGAAATAGCATCTAAATTGCGATCTATCGATCTGCAGGTGATGGAAACCGGCCATGAACTTATGGCTGAAGAACTGTTTCCAACGTCATCTGGCTTACGGTATATGTTTTCACACAAGGTGCCTCTGCGCAATGCTGACGGCGCGGTTATCGGCATATTAGGTGGCAGCATTGACATCACCGAACGCAAACAGGCTGAAACCGCTCTGCACAAACATCAAGATGAGCTTCACCAACGTAACCGCGAATTGACCCTGCTCAACCAGATCATTGCTGCCTCAGTCGCTAACCCGGAGCCAAACGACATTTTGGCCATGGCCTGTCGTGAATTGGCCCTGGCCTTCGATATACCTCAGGCAGCAGCGATACTACTGGATGCGAACCAGTCAACGGCTACGATTGTGGCCGAATATAGAGCCGAAGAGCGATCCTTCCCCATGAATGAGGTTATTCCGATTAAAGATAAGGGGGTGGCCCACCATTTGTTCAACCATAAGATGCCCCTGGTTATAGATTATGCCCAAAGCAATCCCTGCCTGGCTTCGGTTCACGACCTGTTGCGCCAATACGGTGCGGACTCGTTGCTCATTGTGCCTCTCATCATCGAAGGACATGCGATGGGCGCTCTGTGGCTGGGAGCTACCGCCCCCCACATTTTTTCTAGTGAGGAGATCAACCTGGCTTGGCGTGTGGCCGACCAGATAACCGGATCGCTGGCTCGAGCTGAGCTTAGTAGAGCCCGCCGCCTATTAAGCACAGCCATCGAACAGAGCACCGAGAGTATTATCATTACCGATACCACCGGGACTATCATTTACGTCAACCCGGCTTTTGAAAAACTTAACGGTTATAGCTCGAGTGAAGTCATAGGACGGACGCCGGCTCTCCTTAAAAGCGGCTGGCAAGGGAGCGCGGTTTACGAGGAATTATGGACAACCATCAAGGCCGGGCGAGTTTGGCATAATCGACTTGTCAATAAAAGGAGGAATGACACCTATTATACGGTTGATGCTATCATTACCCCGGTTCGTAATGAGATGGGAATGGTTGTTAATTATGTCGCCCTCCAGCGTGATATTACCCATGAGGTACGGTTGGAAGAGCAACTGCGTCAGTCACAAAAAATGGAGGCCATCGGCCGGCTAGCCGGCGGTGTAGCCCACGACTTCAACAATCTTTTAACCATCATCATTGGTAATACGGAGATCTTATTGAGCAGCTTCCTTGACTCAAACGACCCGCGCCGAAAAGATATTCAACAAATTAGCAATGCCGGTGAACGGGCGGCCACGCTGACCCGTCAATTGTTGGCTTTCAGCCGGCAGGAGGCCACCCAACTTCAAGTTTTGAGCTTAAATCGAATAGTAACCGGCGTGACGAATATGTTGGAGCGGTTAATCGGTGAGCATATTACTTTAATCACCAGGCTGGCTCCGGACCTGGGACAGGTAAAAGTAGACCCCGGACAGATTGAGCAGGTTATCGTGAACTTGGCCGTCAATGCTCGTGATGTTATGCGGCAAGGGGGGCAACTCACTATTGAAACAGCCAACGTTGAATTAACTGAGGTCGTGGCCAAGATTTACAGGTTGACGCCCGGATCCTATGTAATGCTAGCCGTCACCGATACCGGTTGCGGTATGGACACCGAAACGATAGACCGTATCTTTGAGCCGTTCTTTACCACCAAAGGCCAGAATAAAGGTACCGGTCTGGGTTTAGCGATTGTGTACGCCATCGTTGAACAGCACGGCGGCTGTATCCAGGTGGAAAGTGTGCTGGAACAGGGAACAACCTTCAAAATTTACCTAACCCGGGTCGAGCCGTCCGTTGAAACGGCCCCGCCGTCTCGCCCCTCTTTCTCGGCGTCGAAAGGCCTGGAAACGATCTTGTTGGTCGAAGATGAGGACGACGTGCGGCAAGTGGCTCGCAAGTTCCTTGAGAAAGGGGGCTATACCGTATTAGAAGCTGACTGCGCCGAGGAGGCCCTACAGTTAGGTCGGCAGCATCGGGGACAGATTGACCTACTCCTGACCGATGTACTGATGCCGGGGATGAATGGCCGCAAGTTAGCTGAGCAATTAGTTCAGTTATACCCTGACCTCAAAGTTCTTTTTATCTCCGGCTATGCCGAGGATATTTTTGATCAGCACCCTATGTTTAACCCCAAGGCCATCCTTTTAGATAAACCCTTCTCTTCAGATGTGCTGATTCATAAGGTGCGTCAAGTTCTGGATTCAGCCAAATAAAATAAGACCCCACATCATACTGCGGGGTCTTATCCTAGCGGGGAACGATTAAACGGGTGTTAGTCGAGGTATTCTTTACGGGTTTTTGGGTTGAACGATGTCGATGACGTCCGCTTTGATCGTATTATCTTGATCTTCTACCGGCTGGCCTTTGACCGCGATGCGACTGCCGACTTCAATACTCTTAAAGGAAACGTCTGATCCGTCACGGGTACGATATTCGGTTGAGTCGTCGGTGACGACGGTGATGTCATCACCGTTGCGATCTTTAACAGTCAACTTCGCGCCGTCGATGGCAGAGACCTCACCACCGTGAAAGCCTTGCTGCGGTCCACGCTCGCCGTCCTTCATGGGGTGTTCGTGGACCAAAACCAGTCGAGCAGCCAGCGAACCATCGCTTTGGGTTTCTCCAAAGGCCATTACGGCGCTGGCAGTGGTGACGTCCGCGATCGAACCGGCCTCGCTATCGCGATCCAGCCGGAAGGTGGTCTTGTCGTCGGTGGTAATAATGGTAGTTGTTTGGTCACGGGGATTGTCGACGGTAATTTGTCCGCCGTCGATGTTGGTGACGCGACCGCCGGCCATGTCGCCGGCCGGCATCACCGTTACCCCACGCGCCTCGACCGATCCGTCGTCATTTCGCTGGCCGCGAACGCCAATATTGCTGCTGACTTGAATATCGCTGATACTGCCTTCGCTGCCGGTTTCAACCAGGAAAACCGGGGTGTCCTCGGTCGTATTAACCGTGATCGATTGGCCATCGCGATCGGCGACGGTTAGGGTGCTGCCGTCGATGGCGGTCACTTCGCCGGCCACACCGCCATGAGGGCCTTTATGACCGCGACCCGGTCCTTCCTGAAAGAAGCCGAACTCGCGGGGGCCGTCGAAAAAGAAGTCGTCGCCGGGTTGGCCTCGAAAGGCGAAGGCTCGCGGCCCGAAGCCGGCTCGGCCCGGAAAACCCTGAGCCAGGGCTATGGCGCCCATCGCCAGGACGCCAACCAGAGCCAGCGTCCCCACAACGCCGCCGATGATTAACCATTTTTTCGTGAGTAAACGTTGCACGAGAATCTCCTTTGAACTAATCTCCTGAACCCCCCTCACCCCCAACTCCTCGCCCTCAGGGCGAGGGGAGTCGCGTCAGCGACGGGGTGAGGGTGAAACAAATTTTCATCACCGGCCTCGTCTTCAGTGAGTCTGTCAAACTCCTTTAGAGTCGAGCCGATTGTATGGTTTGTTGTTGAATTATCTTTATTCTAAAGAAGAATTATGCAGAAGTTGCGCAGAAATTTTTTAGTTTCTGTGAAATTTGTGTTCCGACGCTTTTGCCTAATTCGGGTAATCTGGCTACTATTTTTAATATGGCACCCACTGAAAACGACCGCATTGTTGTCACGGGCCGCACTCGGAGCATCGTGATCACCCTCCAAAAAATTATCTTGTTTGTAACCCGTTACTGGCTGCTGCTGGCCGTGCTGCTGGCCTGGATTATTTTGGCTTTGGGCTTTTTGGCTCCGGTGTTTATGGCGGCCGGGCTGCCCGGAGCCGGGCAATGGGTGTATGAGTTTCTCGCGCCGCACAATCATCAACTCCCCCAGCGATCCTACTTCTTATTCGGCCAATCCGGCGGATTTCAAACCTATTCGCTGGAGCAACTGCTTAAATTTGGGGCCGATCCCCATAACCTGCAAGCCTTTACCGGCAATGCCGAGATCGGTTATAAAACGGCGCTCAACCATCGGATGATTGCGATTTTTGCCGCGATAGTTGTGGGGGGACTGGGCTGGGGGCTGGCCGGGGGGCGGCCCAAAATTAGCTTTGTGTGGTTGGTGGTGCTGGCCCTGCCGCTGCTGACCGACGGCATCAGTCACATGATCAGCGACAACGGCGGCTCGGGCTTTCGCGCGAGCAACGCCTGGGCTATTGCCCTGACCAGCGGAATTTTTTCGCCCTCGTTTTATCAAGGCACGACCATCGGTACGCTCAATTGGTGGCTGCGTAACCTGACCGGGGTAGTTTTCGGGTTGGGTCTAATTTGGTTTTTGTGTACCTTTCTGTCCGTTCGATTTGCCGCCGTTCGGGCTAAGCTCGAACCCAAGCTGCGGCGTATTGGGGCAGTGAAGTAAATGGGGAGATTAGAGATTAGAGATTGGGCGATTGATTTGATTACCCCGAAAGCCTTTCCCCATCCGCCGAACGGTTCCTACCAAGCGCCGGACGATTCCTACCGCCGCCGAACGGTTCCTACCATCGCCGAACGGTTCCTACCGCCGCCGAATGGTCTGTACCAAGCGCCGAACGGTCCGTACCGCCGCCGAATGGTTCCTAATAGAGCGTCAACAAAGTTTTAGTTTTGATAGGCAATCACATCGCATGTCATTTCGGAGCCGCAGGCGGAGAAATCCCTGAAGCCTTTGGTTTAAGGGCCAAGCGGTTGGTAAATCTCTATATTGGGGTTGAATTCGGTCCAATCGCCCCTTCCGGTTCTGGTTTTGTCTGAGGGATTTCGCCGCTAACGCTGCGAAATGACACATGATGAGACACGCTTTACTTATCATAATTGGGTTTACCGTCTACTACCGCCGCTGATTCTCCATTCTTCATTCCCCATTCCTCTAGCTCCACAATTCCCGCAAGTTCTGCCAAACCAAATATCCCCCGGCCACTAGCGCCACTACCACCGCAATCCACGGGAAGAAATCGAAAATCAAGACGACAGCGGCGAAGATGGCCAAGCTAATTGTCACGTTGGTGATCAGCTTGTAGAGCCGCCGGCGGAAGGTGGACTCGATCACAATGAAGAGGATGACAATCGAGATGATGCCGATGAACCAGTTCTGCGGGGCCAAAATAACCAGCCCGACCAAACTGATTAGCATCAAGCCGATACTGACCGCCGCCCAGCCTTCCAGCAGCCGGCCAATTTGGAGTTCGCTCTCCGGGATAGGGGCGGCGGCCCGCCGAATGTGGCTGCGGGTGGAGCCGAAATCGCCCTGCTCCAGTTGGTCGGCGTACAGTTGAAAAGCCTCTAGGGTGGCCCGGTTTTGGGCAAATTCGGCCCGCAGGTCATCGACTTCGTCTGATAGGGTTTTGATTTTTTTCTGGTGGCTCTCGTACACTTCTTTTAAGTGGGGCCGAATTTGCACGGCGGCGGCCTCAATCCCCAACCCGGTGAGTTGCTCGCTCTTGGTATGGATCAGTTCCAGCAGTTCAGCCTGCCGCACGGCCAGATGGGCATGCTGCTCGTGAACGCGTCGTAGAGCCTGGTGACGGGGCACCACCTTATCCAGACCGGCCCAGCCTAGCGGATCGTACCAGGCGCGGCGCACGGAGCCGTTGCGGTTGTACATTGGCCCGCCGGGCGCGTTTTCACCGGCCAGCGGATCGGAGATGTAGCGGCCCCATAAGCCGCGATACTGCGATACCCAGGGCAGGGTTTGATTGATCAGGCGCGGCGTTGCCCAACTTTTACCCTGACAGGGACCAATCGATAGCCCGTCGCCCCGGGCATAATCGACGAAAGGCAGCCGAAAAAAATTAGGCTGTTCGATGGCCTCCGCAGGTTGTGGCTCGTCGGAGAACTGGCGCAGCTTTTCGGCCCAAAATTTTTGCATCCGGTCATAAACACGCCGCAGCGGGGTCAGCGACGGGATCTCGACCTCGACCAAGTACTCGCCTGCGCTGTAATAACTGGCGTGCGAGCCGGCTCCGGCGTAAATGACTGGGTGCTCGCCGATTTTTTCCAGCTCGGGATCGGTCCAATGGCGGCGGAGATCATCGCCGGAAAAATCGTGCGAGGCATACGCGATCCACTCCGGGGTGACTTCGCCGTTATTAGGCGCATCGGAAAGATAAATACCGATCATCTCCCAGTCGGCTTCGTGATCGTTCATACCGTAGAAGCCGCTCCGCCAATTATTGAAGGCATATAGAAACCAGTACTGTAATATAATCCAGCCATTCTCACGGACAACCCGGCCGCAGTAACGGTACTCCTCGCGCCTGGCCTGGATGCTGGTATAAACAATTGAGGCTGCGGCGGCCGCATCACCAGGCATCCGGCCGCGAGCCAGCAGCGAAAGTTGAAAGAGAGCGTGAGCCAAACGTGAGACATAACCCACCCGAGCTAGCCGTCCCCGTCCAGCATGGAAGGTTTGCGTGGGATCAGCATTGGCGAGTTCGTGGAGTTTGTAAGAGGCCAGTTCGGCTGCCGTCAGCGGATCGGCAAATTTAAGGAAATAGATCGATCCAAAGCGGTCGGCGCGAGGTTGAGCCAATGTGCCGAGAGTCAACTGCTGAGCGGGCGTCAAACATTCGGCTTCGGAGGTATTAGAGCGTTTGACCCATAGATTACACACCTCCACGTAGCGGGCAACATCGATGGGGAAGAACTCTTCCCCTCGGTTATAATGGATGATCGGCTCAAACCGTTGTAGTAAGTCCAGATCGGTTTGGGGGCTCATAATTTGACCTCTTCAGGCTGACCGTTTTGAAATCGGCGCTCAAATGCCGACCGGACCGCATGAGCATTTAAGTACAGCACCAAGCCAATACTGTACAACATCGTGAAATGAGCAGCCGCCTGGAACGACGGGGTGGAGAAACGAATAAACAGCGCGGTCAGCAGGCAGATCATTTGCACTAACATGGCCAGAATCCAGCCGGTTGGCCGCAAAAAGACAAATCCGAGTACGGCCAGCAGGCTCAGGAAAACAGCAATGGTGATCGATATAAAGATCGGTGTTTCACCTATCAAAGTGTTATGGGGGGTCCACAGAAATTGCAACAGAAAGGCTTGGACCAGCAGGGCCATACCGCCGCCCAGGCGAACAGAAAAATGGCTCATGATTAAAAGGCGCTCCCCAAATGACGGTCGAAAAAGTCGGTGACGCGCTCCATGAAAAGCTGCCAGCTTTCACCTTCAAAGGCGTGCCCCTGACCTTGATACACAAAGTATTCAACCTCCCGACCGGCTTCAGTAAGCGCCTCGTTCAAATTGGCCGACCACTCCGGCGGGGTGCTGCTATCGGCTGTGCCGATGTGGATTTGAACTGGAGCAGTGACGAATTCCAGGTAATTGATGGGTGACGTGCGCTCCAGAAAGGTAGGGCTGTAGACGGCGTCGGCGTAGGCTGCGACCAGCCGCTCGTCCGTTTCCCGCCGAATACCGGCCCCCCAGCGGTCGATCACTTCGGGATCGTAGCCGCTGACCGGGGCGTACAATACCGCGGCCTTGATGCGCGGGTCAACGGTGAGGGCTTTGGTGGCTACACCGCCGCCCATACTGTGCCCCCACATGCCGATGCGATTGGGGTCGGCCTGGGGAATCGACGCCACGGAGCCAACCAAATTGAGGGCATCGAGCAGCAGACCGGTGCGGAAGAAATTATCGCCGGAATCCGACTGACCCCAGGTGCGAAAGTCTGAAGCCAGCGTCAAATAGCCGTGGGCGTTGAGATATTCGGCGGCCCGCCAGGTGTCCGCACCAGACCAATAGCGAGACTGGGGAATATAGCCGTGGTTGAGCACCACCACCGGAAACGGGCCGTCGCCGGGGGGGATTTGCATGATGCCGGTGATGGTCAGATCGTCGCTAGGGTAATCGATGTAGTAGCGGGTGAAGGTCGTGGTCGTCGTCAGCACCGACCGGATGTTAATTGTCCCGCCGGGATAGTCACGCTCGCGCAGCCCGTCGATGGTAAACGGTTCCATCGGGTGAGGCGTCGGCGTGGGAGTGATGGTGGGAGTAGGGGTGTTGGTTGGTGTTGGGGTAATAGTCGGGGTTGGGGGTATGGTTGCTGTTGGGGTGGGTGCTGCGGTTGAGGTTGGTGAAGGAGCGGGCTGCTCAGCGATAACTGTTGGTTCGGGCGGCGGACCGGATCGACAGTTGGTTAGCAATAAGGTCAGGGTGATAACCGTTAAGAATTTGAGGCCGAGAGTTTCTTTCACGGGATGAATATCCTTAATTGACGTGATCTCAACTTTAAATTGTAGTCTACTTGGGCAATGGTGCAAAGCGGAGAAATTTTTTAGACCGCCTCAGAAAACCTCGACTCGAATGGATTATGGTAGTATACTGGCGGTAAGACCGGCAGCGTAGAACGTGAAGCGGGTCAATCTACCTTCGTATATTTTGAGACGCATGACGATGAATCTGATCGCCCGTTACCAATCCCGGCGAAATCACTTTTGGCCTGAGATTGAAAAATTTTTTACCGGCTTACCCCCGACGTTGTTTCAGCAAGGGATTCTACTCCAAAACAACCTGGCGACCTTCTATGCCGAAACCGGCCAGTTTAGCGACATTCTCAGTCGCGAGCATGATCATCCTTGTCTTTACCTTCACTTTTGGTTAATTGACGACTGGCAATCGGCCACATTAGGCGATAGAGAACCGCTTGAGAAATCGCTTTTTTTGACGGCGGTTTTCAATTTTGCGGCGGTATACGCTCAAGAAGCAATTTTAGATGAAGGAACGAACTTCGATCAAACCTATCTTTTTTTGGCCCAAAGTCTCCGTCAACAGGCTGATCGGCATCTTATGGGAATTTTCCCCGGAACGGACGCTTTTTGGCGATACCATCAATTGGGTTGGAATGACTATGCCGAGGCCACGCTGGCCGATACGTCTAACTCCAACCTGGCTAAATTGCTGCTCGACGAAGAGGCTGGGGCAATCCTACCCCGGCGACTGGCCTTTACCCAACTGCCGATCATCGGTGCGGCGATGGCGCTGGGCCGGGCAGAGGATGTGCCATTATTGAGCCGGCTGGTCGATCACCTTAATTTCGTCTGGCAGTTGCTGCGCGACATCTCGACGATCCGCCGGGATCTGACTCGACAGCGATATACGTATCCCATTCTAAAAACACTCGAGGCCGCCGGGCTCGATCCTCATCAGGCGCCGCTGCCTGAGCAAATCTTGGGGGCGTTGGTTTTGACCGGCGTTATGAGCCAGATTGAACAAATCTGTACCGGCCAACTGACGTCGGCCCGCGAACTGGCTCAATCGCTCAACCTGCCGACATTGGTTGAATACTGCCCTGTCGTTGAAAATCAGGTTAGGGACGTCGTCGATCTGTTTTCTCTCAAACCCCAATTGAAAAAACCGGTGGGCGAGGCTGAAAAACCGCGCCGGCCGATGTTTGCCCCGTTTGTCGAGACCCTGCCCAAGGTGATCGAGATGGCGGAGGGGTATTTGCTGGCTGACATCTCGTTTCGGGAGAGTTGGGAAGTTCAACGGCGGGGCGTGTTCAACGTGCCAGAGATGATTGGCCGGGCCTTTCCGGCCGGCTTCATTACCGAAATTCTCAGCCGGTACGGTCATAACATGGCCCAGTCCATCGACATGGTGTTCGAGACGCTGGCCGCTACCGGTTTTCGCTACTACAATCACGATCACCTACCGCCGGACGCCGATGACGTAGGGCTGGCGTTGCGCCTACTGCCCTATTCCCCCCAACCGGAGCGCCATCGAGCTATGCTGCAAGCGCCGGCCGAACTGCTGGCCGCACGGATATCGCCCGCAGGGGAAATTCCGGTATGGTTAGTAACCGGGGCAGAACCAGACTCAACTCGTTTCGTGTCGTTGTGGGGTAACACCTGCGCTGCTGTCTCGGCCAATGCGCTGTTGGGGCTGATGAGTTATGATCGGAGCCGGTATCAGCCCCTAATTGACAAATGCGCGGATAACCTATTCAATGACATCAGTCAAAAGGGCGTTGGAGCCGGCTGGCATTATAAGCCGCTTTACACCATCTGGATTATTTTTGAGTTGATGGCCCACTTGCCGGCGCAGTCGATGCGGGTTGGTTTGGCGCGAAATCGGCCCGCCGCCGCGCAAATCCTGACCGAGCGTTTCAAAGAAGAGGTTCAACGATATCACGTGACGCCGCAAGATGCCGCCTTGCTATCACTTGTTTGCCTGTCGGCAGGCGCACCGGATGAGGTGAAGGCGCTTTTTAAGGCGGACTGGATCACCATCCTAACCAAAACGCAGCGCTACGATGGCTGCTGGCCTGGCGAACCCCTCTACGGTACGCCCACTCGCGGGGAATTGGCAACCTGGTACGCCAGTAATTCGGTTACGACCGCGTTATGCTATCACGCCCTGAAACGTTTTCGCTTGTAGTAAGCCCTTCAGAGCTGAAGCCTCGGAGCGACAAAGCTGGCTTTGTCATTCACGGTCAGGTCAAAGTAAACTTTGATGCTCCAGACCGTTATTTTCAGGGGAGCGTCGGCTCGGCGTGGGACGGACGGCCAGCGGGCGTGGCAGAGGCGTCAAGTGAAACCGACAGGGTATGGTATGATCAGGCCGAAAGCGGTGGGGGCTTGCTGCCGGAGACCACCGTCTCATTCACATCCACTAACCCGGCGGCAAGCTCCACACTGTCCACCGATTACAACAATGCTCAGTATGGCCTAAGATTGGTCCAGTTTACTTACCGAGACCGTATTACCACCAAAGTAGACGGTCTACTCGAGCCGCTTTCTCGACCTAATAGCAAAAACTGGACCAATCTATTGTTAAAATGAGAATGACGGCACCGCTTACCACTCGCCGGGAATGCCCCGCTCAAGTTGAATCGTCGCCACAACCTGCCCGTGGTCCGAGGCCCAACGCGGCACGCGATCATCGCTCAAGGTCTCGTCGATGAGGTGATCGTTGAACACCCTGACGTATTCCACATAGCCTAAACGCTGGGGATTCTGGCGGACAAACTCCTGGCTGACCAAAATGTGATCCAAGCTGTCGTAATGGCCGTTGTGGATGTGGGTGTAATAGACATCGCGATAACTTTGCCGGGCCTGAATATCCTTCACATTGTACAGATGAACATCCCAGAGACGCTGCTTGTCGTGCAATTTAAGGTTGCGCCACGGTTCTTCGCCGACCAAAATCCGGCTGGTCACCGATTCGCCGTCGTCGTTGAGATCGCCCATGGCAATGACCGGATAAGTGGTTCCTTCCAGCGTGTCGAGCAGCAGGTGGCGTAAGGCGGTAGCTTCAGCCGCTCTAACAATTAGAGATCGCGCTTCACCCATACTCCTAACACGGGGATCGTGCTGATTGGTGCCGTCCGGCAGTTTGGGCCGCTTTGATTTGAGGTGAGCGACGTAAACCGTCACACTGAGTTCGTCAGACAGGCGAAGCTTGGCCCGTAGAACAGGGCGAGAGAACTTTTTGATAGGCACATTCATCCCATCGATTTCCAACAGGGCCTGCTCCGGAAAGTCGGCGATAACATCCATATCGGACACAGGGAAACGGCTGACCAAAGCCACCGACGGCCCGCCATCCTCAGGCCGATCAGCGACCAGAATGTTAGCGTTCTGATAAGTCGTGGCGGCAGTGATCACCTCCTCTAATGCCTCCGGGTGAAATACCTCTTGAAACCCCACAATATCAGGATTCATATAGCGCAAGTGGGCCGATATCCATTCGACTTTGCGTTTATAAGTTGCCTCATCGCAGGTCAGGTTATAATAGGGCTGGCCGGGCATCGCCAGATTAAGGAGGTTAAATGTAGCGACTTTAAAGAATTTTCTTGCCATAAGTTCCCTCTATTTATTTGCTTTGTTTAACTTGGGTTAATATAAGGGGCTAAAATTTGCCTTTAAGGTGATAAACCACCATTGCCGACGCCAGACGGCCAAAAATAGGTTCAACTGTATAATGCGATCAAACGGAATTTAATTGAAAAACTAAATTTGACAAATAATAAAATGTAACTATTATTGTTACAGATTTGGGGTTAAAATGAGTATCAACAGTCGCTTTGCCGTGGCGGTTCATATTCTGGCTTTGCTGGCTTTAGAAAATCGACCGCTATCATCAAAATATATTGCCGGTAGTGTAAATACCAATCCGGTGGTTATCCGGCGTATTTTAAGCCTGCTCAGCAAAGCCGGCTTCATCGACACCCAACTGGGCGTTGATGGCGGCTCAACCTTGGCCCGGTCAGCCGATACGATCACGCTGCTGGAAGTCTATAACGTCACCGAACAGGGCCAACTGTTCGCGCTGCACAGCAATCAACCCAACCCGTTATGCCCTTGCGGGCGTAACATCAAACCCACGCTGCTGACGGTTTTCAAAAAAGCGGAAGCGGCATTGGAAGGCATTTTGGCTGAAGCCACCATCGCTGACGTGGTGCAAGATATTGAGGCGCAACTTCAGAGCCAATCGTAAGGAAATTCTCTTTTTTTGCGATCAAATGTAACAGATATAGTTACAATTTAAATTCGATATAAACCAAAGGAGCATAAGCATGAGTTACAAAATTTTAGTCTTAGGTGCAACAGGGAATGTCGGTAGTTCGATTGTGGAATTTTTGGCGCAAAAGGGTGAGCAGGTAAAGGCAGCCACTCGGCACCCGGCTGACTACCCCCCCACGGACAACGTCGAGCCGGTGGCTTTTGATTTTGACCGGCCCGAAACCTATGCCCCGGCGCTGGCCGGGGTCGATCGGGTATTTGCGTTAACCAAAACCGCCGATATCCAGGCGGACAAAACGCTTATCCCGCTGATCGATCAAGCCAAAGCAGCGGGAGTAACCCATATTGTTTTGATGACGGCGATAGGCGTTGATCAGGCCCCTGAAGATGTGCCAATCCGGCGTCTTGAATTGCATTTGATCAATTCAGGTATCGATTACACCATTTTGCGCCCGAATTGGTTTATGCAAAACTTTAGCCCCGGCTTTTTGCTGCCCATGATTCAGCAGGGCGGTACATTCTATCTTGCCGCGGCTGACTCGAAGACGAGCTTTATCGATACTCGCGATATTGCGGCTGTTGCGGCGACAGCGCTGACCGAAGCGGGACACGCTGGCCAGGAATACGCCTTGACCGGCAGCGAGGCTTATAGCTATAGTGAGGCCGCCGTCATTTTATCAGAAGCGGCCAATCGAGAAATCAATTACGTGGCGATTGATGACGGCGCATTTCGCGAGGCGCTGGCTTCGGCCGGCTGGCGGCCCGAACAAGTGGGATTTTTCGCGGATTTATTCTATATTGTCCGCCAGGGGTGGGTGGCTCCTGTTTCGCCGGCGGTGGGCGAAATTTTGGGACGAGAGCCGATTTCGCTGCAACAGTATGCCTTTGATTACGCCGAGACGTGGAAGTGAGGTAGCCCAATAATCCGGCAAAAAAGGGTGGCAATCGTGACAGAAATTAACAGCGGGCGCCACCCTTTTTTGTTGCGGCCTCGGCGGTTAAGATTTTATTGAAAGCGCCAAGCAGAGTTTCGACATCATCTTCACTAAGATGCTGCATAAAATGCTCAACGATACCACGCAGATAGGTGCGGGTGGCCACTTCCAGCTTGCCTTTGCCGATCGGCGTGATGATGGCATACGCCCCGCGCCGGTCTGTAGCGCAGGGTCGGCGCTCGACAAAACCGGCCTCAGCCATCCGATCGAGCAGGCGGGTTAACCCGCTCTGGCTCAAGTTGATCGCCTCGGCCAGCTCTTGCAGCCGCAGTTTGTTCATGCAGCCATTATCGAGATGAAACAAGACATAATACCAGGTCAGCGGCATATCCTGCTCGGTTTCCATATCAGCCGCCAGCGCCGACAGCACCTTGCTGTGGACACGTAGGAATGTATGCCAGGGATGTACTTGTTCGTTACAGCGATTAGGTTCGTCGATACCCAACATCGTTGTCTACCTTTTTCTTCTGACGCGCCATAGTCAGAGTTCTCATATCTTTAAGGGTTGTTATTCACAAACGAGGCCGGTTTGGCCCAAGTCCCAGCAAAGATCAGTTCGGACAGCGGTTTGCGCAGCCGAGGCCCTTTTTCGCGCTCCTGCAAATCTTCGGGAAGCTGCTCGATATTCCCATAATACCCTAAAGCAATGCCGGTTACAACTTCATAATCCTCCGGAATCTGATACACCTCGCGGATTTTATCAAATTGGATGCCACCCATTTGGTGGGCATGTAACCCCAATTCCGTAGCCTGCATGGTCAGGTTAGCCACGGCTAAACCAAGATCGTGTAAAGCCACGCGGTTAGGGCGATCGTTGCGGGTAAAGGTTTTTTTGATAATGGTAAAAATTAAGACGGGGGCATCTTTAGCCCAGCGTTGATTGCCTTCATTGAGGCAGTGTAAGGCCTGCTCAAACTCGGCCGGGTTATCTTTGGTGGCGACGATAAAGCGCCAGGGCTGTTCATTCATTGCCGAAGCGGCCCAACGCGCCGCTTCTAAAACGGCTAAAAGTTTTTCAGGTTCGACTTGTTTATTTGAAAAGGCCCGGGGACTCCAGCGGCTTTTGATAGAGGGGTGAATAGCATGTTGAGTTTCGGCTGCTTTTTTCATAATAAGGTTCTTCTCCTCCTAACCATGAGTTATCCTCACTACCTTTGCACTTTAAAGTATTATGGTCAGAAACCCGGTTTTTAGCGTTAAAAAAGGGTGCTTTTTGCCGCAAAAGGCCATCAATTGGGCCTCAAAAACCTGGTTTCTAAAAAAGTGCAAACATAGTGTCTATCAGTTTGGTTAAACTTGACAGATAAAGTCGATGTGAATATACTTGCGATCACAATAATTGCACATACAATTATTGTATAGACAAGTAATTAGTCTGTCAATTTCGACCAAATTCGTTTTTAACCAGGTAATTAAACCTCGGAGGCGTTGGACCATCTCCGAGGTTTTGCAGTGAGATATACTGGACTTATTTTTCGCTAGTCGATTAAGCTGTAGTAGAATTTAAGGAGTGAGCATCACTCAAAGAAGTTTGCCAGTCCAAAGAAAACAAGGGTTAAGCGTTAGGAATTAGGACTAATCTCGGCTAATTCTTGATTCCTAATCCCTACTTACAAAGGAGTTTATATGAAAAACGGTCGATATACCCCCAAAAAAGCGATGGTCATCGTCGCCCATCCTGATGATATTGAATTCGGTTGCGCTGGAACGATTGCCCGTTGGGTGCGGGATGGGGCTGAGGTGGCCTATGTTCTTTGCACCAGCGGCGATGTGGGCATTGCCGCCAAAGGAATGACGAAAGAGAAAGCGGCTCAAATTCGGGAAGCGGAGCAGATTGCGGCGGCTGAGGTAGTTGGGGTCAAGGAAGTTGTCTTCCTGCGCGAGCCGGACGGCATGCTGGTCAACACGCTGGAACTGCGCAAACGGCTGGTGCGCGAGATTCGCCGCTTTAAACCGGAGGTGGTTATTACGATGGACCCGACTATCGTCTGGTCGCGTGAGGATTACGTCAATCACCCCGATCACCGGGCCGCTGGCATGGCGGCCATCGACGCGGTTTTTCCGGCAGCCGGCCAGCCTAACCTGTTTGAAGAATTAGCTAAAGAAGGCTTGACTGCCCACAAAGTTCGCAAACTGTACGCTACCAATTGGAATGAAGCGAGCACGTTTGTCGATATTACCGAGACGATTGACGCCAAGCTAGAGGCGCTCAAAAAGCATGTCAGCCAGATGGGCGATTGGGACCCCGAACCACGCCTGCGCGAGTGGGCCTCTGAGGTAGGCAAGGGCAAGGAAATGCAGTACGCTGAGGCTTTTCGTGTAGTAACATTGCTAACCGACGAGGATTTTGACAAAACTGAGGGTCGTGTGGAAGGCTAGATGGACTCGATCCTGCGAGTGGTAAGTTTTGGTTGGGGGGGATATGTAGTTATCTGGACTTTGATTTCGGCCGTCCGCTCGTTTGTACTGCCGCGTAGTGATAATGTCTTTTTAACACGATTGGTGTTTCAAGCCCTTTTTCGTATTTTTCAACTACGTATTAGTTGGGCTAAAACTTATTCTGAACGGGATTGGGTCATGGGTTTTTTCTCGCCGGTGGCGCTATTAGTCCTGCCGGTTATTTGGTTGACCCTTATCTCGGTGGGGTACATGTTCATGTTTTGGGCAGTTGGGGTTAGACCCTGGTACGATGCTTATCTGCTTAGTGGGTCATCACTGTTGACGTTAGGCTTTGCCGCAGTCCATAATTTGACCGAGGCGATGCTGGCGTTTTCCGAAGCTACCATTGGTTTGGGGTTGGTGGCGCTGTTGATTTCGTACTTGCCCACAATGTTCACGGCCTTCACCGAGCGTGAGACTGCGGTTAGCCTGCTGGAAATTTACGCCAGCACGCCCCCTTCAGCCGTGGAGATGCTGAAACGGATGCACCGTATCCACGGGTTGGACTATTTAACCGAGATTTGGAAGGATTGGGAACGCTGGTTTGTCGAACTGGAGCAAACCCACACCTCGCTGATTGCCTTGGTTTTTTTTCGCTCACCTCATGTGGGGCAGTCCTGGGTAATTACCGCCGGCACAGTTTTGGACGTGGCCGCACTAAGGTCTTCAACGCTCGACTTGCCTCATGATCCGAAGGCAGACCTGTGCATCCGGGCGGGCTATCTGGCGCTTCAAAATATTGTGGATTTTTTCCGAATCCCCTTCAACCCCCGGCCCCGTCCCACGGATAGTATTAGTGTCACTCGCGCCGAATTTATGACGCTTTGCCGAGAACTGGCCAAGGCTGGCGTTCCTCTTAAGCCGGATTTAGACCAGGCCTGGCGTGATTTCGCCGGCTGGCGGGTAAATTATGATCGAGTATTGTTGGTATTAGCCGGGTTGACGATGGCCCCTGAAGCCCCCTGGTCGGGCGACCGGGCGATTCGGATACCCCCGCGATTATTTATTGCAAAAGGAAAGAGAGAACGATATGGCTAAAAAAGAATATTATAGTGATGATATTGTCGTAAGTTATGATGTAAAACGCTGCATCCACGCCGCCGAGTGTATTCGTGGCCTGCCGGCTGTGTTCGATACCAAAAAGCGGCCCTGGATTCAGCCGGATCAAGCTCAGGCGAACGACGTCGCCGAAGTGATTGCGCGTTGTCCTACCGGCGCTTTGCACTTTGAGCGGCGCGATGGTGGGGCCGAGGAGGCGGCGCCGGCTGAAAATACCATCCAGGTTGATCCGGACGGGGCGCTGTACGTACGAGGTAATATCGAAATTACTACTGCCGAAGGCGACCTGCTGCTACAGGATACCCGCGTTGCCTTATGTCGCTGTGGCGCATCACAAAATAAGCCGTTTTGTGATAACAGTCACCACCAAATCGACTTTAAAGCCTCGGGTGAGTTGGGTGAAAATTGGCTCGACCAAAAGGAAATCGAGGACGGCGACGGTAAACTCAAAATTACCTCAGCTAAGAATGGTCCACTGCTGGTCCAAGGCCCGGTAAAAATCTTCAGCGCGGACGGTACGTCGAGCTGCACCGGTACAAGTGGCGATTTATGCCGCTGCGGTGGTTCGAGCAATAAGCCATTTTGTGATGGTACGCATAAACGGATAGGCTTTGAGGCGGCATAAGGAAATCGCGTAGGATAACCCGTAAATAGTGAGTAACGATAAGTTTAAAGAGTGTAATGATGCAAGAGACAATGTACGCGGTTCGAATGCACGAGTTTGGCGAGCCAGAAGTGCTCATCTATGAAGCTGCGCCCAAACCGGCGCCAATGGGCGACGAGGTTTTGATTCGAGTCCACGCAGCGGGGATCAACCCGGTCGATGGTAAGACTCGGCAAGGGTCAGGCGTGGCCTGGCGGTACCCTAATCCTTTCCCATTGATTTTAGGCTGGGATGTGTCCGGTGTGATTGAAGCCATTGGCGCTACTGTAACTCATTTTAACATTGGCGATGAGGTTTACGGTATGGTCAGTTTTCCGGAGATCGGGGCGGCCTACGCCGAGTATGTTACCGCCTCTCCAAACGATATCGCCCTCAAACCCGCTTCGATTGACCATATTCACGCGGCGGCGCTACCACTGGTAGGGCTAACGGCCTGGCAGGCGCTATTTGATACCGGCGGCCTGTCGGCCGGGCAGCGCGTGTTGATTCACGCGGCGGCGGGTGGGGTAGGCCACATCGCCGTGCAGTTAGCTAAATGGAAAGGCGCAACTGTACTGGGGACGGCCTCGCCGTGCAATGAGCCATTCCTGCGTGGTCTGGGCGTCGATCAGATTCTCAATTATCAAGAGCCCGATTTTTTGAAAGATGTATCGGAAGTGGATGTCGTACTTGATCCCATCGGGGGGGAGGCGCGGGAACAATCGTGGGCGGTGTTAAAACCGAACGGGATTTTAGTTTCTATCGTGGGCGAGCCATCGGCTGAAAAGGCGCTGGAGCACGGGGTGCGCGGGGCGCGTATGCTGGTTAGACCGAATGCGGCTCAACTGCGTGAGCTGGCCAAGCTAGTTGATGATGGCCAGCTCAGGGTTAAGATTGATCAGGTCCTGCCATTACAAAACGCTGCCCGGGCGCATCAATTGAGTCAGACCGGCCATACTCAAGGTAAGCTGGTGCTCCAAGTCGCCGGGTAGGGCCGAGTACTTTTTTAGAAACCCGGTTTTTGAGGCCCAATTGATGGCCTTTTGGGGCAAAAAGCGCCCTTTTTTAACGCTAAAAACCTGGTTTCTGGCCATAATACTTTAAAGTGCAAAGGTAGTGTTAGATAAGGCATCGTGAAAACGTGGCGATGAGTATTTATTTTTGGAGGCGTTAACGGGTTATGACTGATAAGATTTGTGTGGTGGTGGGAGCCGGTCCCGGGGTTGGGCTGGCTGTGGCCAAACGGTTTGGACGCGAAGGATTTCAACTGGCCCTCGTGGCCCGGCGGGCTGAGGCTTTGGCTCAGTACACAGCCGAGTTAGAACAAACCGGCCTGCCGGCCTACGCTTTTCCGGCTGATGCCGCCGATTTTGCCTCGCTGGCGCAGGCCTTGGCTCAAATCAAAGCGCAGCATGGTTCGCTGGAGGTTTTGGTTTACAACGCGGCTTTAATCAAGCCAGAGCCGCTGTCAACGCTGCCGGTTGAGAATTTGACGGCGGCCTTTCGAGTCAATGTGGCCGGAGCATTAGTGTGTGCCCAGCAGGTTATTCCAGAGATGAAAGCCAGGCAGCGCGGCACAATTCTGTTTACCGGTGGTGGATTGGCCTTAAATCCTTATCCTGGCTATGCGTCGCTGGCTGCCAGCAAAGCGGCTCTGCGCAATTTAACCTACAGTTTAGGCGCGGAGCTTGAAGCTGACGGAATTCAAGTGGCTACGGTGACCATCGCCGGTTTCGTTCAACCCGGCACCCATTTCGACCCCGATCTCATCGCCGAGAAATATTGGGAGCTTCACTGCCAGCCGCCCGGCCAGCGTGAGCGTGAGATTGTATATCGATAATAATATTAATTGGATTTTACCTGGTCATCTAACCAAAAAAGAACTATTGTCCATGCTAGGGGTAAAACTCACCAAATGCCCGGTGTTTTTAGAACCGTTTTGGCCTACACTGGGCATAGATTACAGCGAAATAGATTCTTAACGAGCTGCCATATGCGAATTTTATTGGCCGATGATCAAGTCCATGTACGCTCTGCGCTTCAAATTTTGTTAAAGCAGGAGCCTAATTTGTATGTCGTTGGTGAGGCGAGTGATGCCGAGAGCTTAGTGGCTCAAGCCCGGGCTGTTAACCCTGATCTGGTCTTGGTTGATTTTGAATTACCAGGCCTCAAAGAAAGCAATCTTATTTCGATGTTGCACCAAGAGTTCCCCTGGATGAAGATTGTGGCTCTTAGCACGCTGCTGGAAAAGCGGGCCATGGCTGTAAATGCCGGCGTAGACGCCTTCGCCAGTAAAATTGATCCCCCAGAGGTATTAGTGGCTCTCCTCCAATCCTTCGCCGTCAATCGATATCATATCAATTTGTAACGAGATGCGGGTTGACAATTAACATATGAATGGAGAGTTTGTCCCTCTTTTTGTTGCTACTTAGCTTTAATCGTTAAATAGCCCAAATTTTCGAGTTGTAACTCATCTGTAACTAGGTCATGATAGAGTACCTCGCAGGAAAAACTGTTTGTTTTCCTACGTGATTCCTTAATAAACGGTTAACCAATCGTAACGGCGGATAAAGATTCTTCTGAAATCCGCGAACTTCAACCTCAAAGGAGTTAATCTTAACATGGAATTTGGAGTTCCTAAAGAAGTTCGTGATGGGGAAACCCGCGTCGGGCTGACGCCGGCTGGTGTCTTTAGTTTGGTCAGAGCAGGCCATACCGTATATATTGAACAAAACGCCGGTACTGGAGCCGGATTTGATAATGATGAATATGAGCGCGCTGGGGCGCAAATTGTTTATTCGGCTGAGGAAGCCTACGGTCGAGCCGAAACCGTGGTCAAGGTGGCCCGTCCGACTGCCAAAGAACATGCCCTTTTTCGCTCTGGACAAACTATTTTCTCATTTCTCTACCTGACCGTCTCATCACCTGATTTATTACACGCTTTTGCTGAAAATCAAATAACGGCCATCGCCTACGAAATGATCCAAGAAAATGATGGCCGGCTGCCGGTTTTACTGCCAACCAGCGAAGTCGCTGGCCGGCTGGCCCCGATTATCGCCGGACGCCTGCTTATGGGCGACCGGGGCGGACGGGGGATACTCCTCAACGGGATACCCGGGGTGCCACCCGCTGTGGTGGCCATCATTGGGGCCGGAGTGGCAGGCGTCAATGCTGCCCGTGCGTTTTTGGGCTTAAACGCCCAAGTCATCGTCCTTGATCGCGACCTCAGGCAGCTTCACTATGTCGATGAACTCTTCAACGGTAGTGTCACCACCATGATTTCCAATCAATACAACCTCAAACGCGCTGTGACCTTTGCCGATGTGCTGGTTGGCTGTGTCCAAGTTCCGGGGAAACGCGCGCCGATTTTGGTCAGTCGAGAAATGGTGCGCGAGATGCGACCGGGTTCGGTTATCATCGATTTGGCGATCATCAACGGCGGCTGTATTGAAACCAGCCGGCCGACCACTTTACACGATCAAACCTTCGTTGCCGAAGGTATCATTCATCACTGTGTACCCAATGTGACGGCCAGTGTTGCCCGGACAGCTAGCCACGCGCTAACCCATGCGGCGCTTCCCTGCCTTAAGGCGATTGGCGCCCAGGGTCTGTCCAATGTGGTGAGTAACCACTCAACCTTGGCCCGAGGAGTCAATTTGTATCAGGGTAAGATTGCTCATCCCCGGATAGCGGCGGCTTTAGGTCGAGAAATTGAAGTAGAGCTACTTGCTGGAGAGAAATCATGATTCTGGATACCAATTATCGACGAAAAATAACGGACGGGGATTTGGCCCTGGCCAGTATAAAATCAGGCCAGCGCATTTATCTGGGAGGTGGGGCCGGCGTCCCCCTGACTCTGATCGAAGGCTTGATGCGTCGGGCGCATATGCTGCGCAATGTAGAAATCACTCACATTTTGACCTTTGCCGGCGCACCTTATGTTGACCCCGAATTCTCCGCCTCATTCCGGCACAATGCCTTGTTCATCGGCTCAGCCGTCCGTCCCGCTGTTCAGCAAGGCCGGGCCGATTTCACCCCCGTTTTTCTGTCGGAGATACCAGGGTTGCTGCGAAATGGGGTGCTTCATATCGACGTTGCCCTGATTTCGGTTTCCCCCCCGGACGAACACGGTTTTTGCAGCTTTGGGGTAGAAGTTGGCACTACCAAACCGGCGGCTGAGGCGGCTAAGGTGGTTATCGCTGAAATCAACCATCAAATGCCTCGTACCATGGGTGACAGCTTTATTCACGTGAGCCGCCTGACTCACATTATCGAAACGGACTACCCTCTACCAGAAGCCCCCCAAGGCGGCGCCTCCGAAGAGCACATGATGATCGGCCAGTACATCGCCGAAATGATCCCGGATGGCGCTACCCTACAAATGGGTATTGGCAGCATTCCCGATGCTGTTTTGCAGAATTTGGGCAACCATAAAGATTTGGGCATCCATACTGAACTGTTTTCCGATGGGGTCATCGATATGGTCGAGGCTGGGGTGATTACCTGCGCCCAGAAAACCTTTCACCCCGGTAAGATCGTGGCCGGTTTCCTGTTTGGGTCTAAACGATTGTATGATTTCGTCAATAACAACCCGATTATCGAACTTCATCCAACCGATTATGTAAACGATCCTTTCAATATCGCTAAAAATGACAAAATGGTTTCAATCAACTCGGCCATCCAGGTTGATCTAACCGGTCAAGTCTGTGCCGATTCTATCGGGACCCGTTTTTACAGCGGCGTGGGTGGCCAAGTAGACTTCGTCCGCGGCGCGGCCCGCTCTAAAGGCGGCCTGCCGATCATCGCCTTCCCCTCAACTACCCGCGATGAGACGGTCAGCCGGATTGTCCCCATTCTATCCGAAGGGGCCGGCGTAACCACCACCCGCAATGATGTTCACTACATTGTGACCGAATATGGCGTGGCCTCACTGCACGGCAAAACCATCCACCAGCGCGTGCAGGAGCTAATCAATATCGCCCATCCCAAATTCCGCGACGAGTTGACCCGGGCCGCGCATGATTTAGGCTATGTTTAACCCGCCTAAGAGGCTAACTCCCTCTTAGAATTTTTGAGGCTACAGATGGACACAGATGCCACAGGTGTTTAAGTATCGGGGTTCATCTGTGGAAATTTGTGGCCTTACTCTTACCTTTCTTGGGCGCTTGCTGAAAACAAGCGCCCAATTCTTTTCCTCACATTATTTTTTCTAGTAATAGTTATAAAAAAAAAGATTTTGTGCTAAGATATCGACGAAATTTAGCGATACGTCTTAGATTATTCGAAAGGAACTGTTGAATGCTTGATTTTGCCCCGATCCGGAGCAAGGAAAAAACAATGCATGAGTTGTATGGTCATCTGACTCTAACTCAATTACGCGATCTAACCAACGAAATGATCGATACCCAGCTCTATTTGATCGCCGAATGTGTTGACCAGGATATCACTTTTGTTTACAACGATCCCAAAGCCTATGATAGTGCCGCCTCAAACTCGGATGAAGTGAATATGCCCTGGACCCTGGGGCATGTTATTGCCCACATAACCGCGACTGCCGAAGAAGCAGCGTTTCTGGCTGCCGAACTGGCCCGAGGGATCCAACGCGAAGGGCGCTCTCGCTTTGAAGTTTATTGGGAAACCGTCACCACCGTGGCGCAGTGCCGCCAGCGACTGGAAGAGAGCCGCCGGATGCGGCTGGCCAGCCTGGATCTGTGGCCTGATGAACCTCATCTGGACAATACTATTGAATTACGCTACCTAAAAGGGCCGATCAATCCGGTCTCTCGTTTTTTGGGCGGCCTAAGCCATGAGGAGGCTCATTTAGAGCAAATCAAAGAGATTCTGCGGCAGGCGCGGGAGCGGCTAAGGTCGTAGAACCATAAATTTTCGGGCGTGAAGGTAACAAAAAATAGTCCGCTAGAAACATTTTTGCCAGTACAAATTTATTAGACATCTATAGTTCGTAGTAGGAGTTATTAACGGATGGCTGGTCAAGAGAAAGTTTTCGTCTACGGCACCTTGCGACCACCGCAGAGTCACTCATCGAAGCATGACAGCCGGTATTACTTTCATATCGATCGTTATATCAAAGCAGCCGAGCCAGCCCGGATTGAGCAAGCCGACCTATTTAACTTGGGCGCCTATCCGGCCGCCCGTCCAGGGGAGGGCATCATTTATGGCGATTTGCTGACGCTGGAGGCTCAGGCGCTGCCGATTATTGATCGCATAGAAGGCCATCCCAAATTCTTTCGCCGAGACAATGTGGACGTGATAACCGGTTCCGGTCAAACCAGCGCTTGGATTTATTGGGCGGCCAGAGGATTGGTGGTGGGCATGCGTCGCATTAGCTGTGGTGATTGGCTCCGGCGGCAGGATGACGACTGTCGAGCCACATCAGCGGCGGAAGAGCCGGAGCACCACGAAGCCGAAGATGAGACCCTGCGGGCGCTGGTTAAACGTTTTGCTGAGGCGGAGTGCAGTTGGTTCAACACAGTTCGGCCGGATGAGCGAGCTCACAGTGCACCGGTGTGGCACGTCTGGTATCGAGGTCGGGCCTATGTGGTTACCACACCGGAAGCCGTCAAAGTCAAGAACATTGCCCAAAACCCGGCCGTGGTCATTACCCACCCTGATCCGATCAATCCGATTATTGTTGAGGGCTGGGCCACCTTAGCCCCGGACACGAGCGAGGCGCTGCGCCCGCTGTTCCAGGCTAAGTACAATTGGGACATCGGCACCGATGTCGATTATGGCGCTATTATTGAAATTACGCCCACGAAGCTGCTGGCCTGGGGCAATCATGGCGAAGGTCGATGGGACGGTGAGGCGGTGCTGCAAGTCTGGTCTATCTAGCAGTTGTCACTCCACTGTAACCAGCACCGAGGCCGGTACAAATTGGGCTTCTACTCCGGCAGGGGCCACAAAGTTGGGCGTCATATTGACCTGCTGCCCCCGGCGCAGCCCGGACGCATCGAGAGTAACATGGACTAGGTCGGGATTGGTTTGAATTTCATTGAGCAGCGGCTGCGCTCCACTGAGAAGCAAATCAACGCGGTCTGGCTGAACCGTTATGGTCAGATTGCGGGTTGAGCCAATGATTTCGATGGAACGTGAGATAGCCAGGTTGCCGGCCCGGGGTGTAATACCGACCGAAACTTTTACGTTTCGAGCCGGCACCCCGTTACTGTCCAGAGCTTGGAGGCTGGTTGGCAGGTCGAGCGGAATTTGTACCTCAAAATTGCCGGTGGCCTGGCTAACATCAACCGGCAAGGTCGTGATCACGCTGCCAATCTCGGCTAATTGGTCAATACTGCCTTGCAGCGTAACGTTAGCCGGCGTCACGCTGAGATTACTGAGTTGATAGCCTTGAGGCGGCTGGCCGTTTACATTGGCTTGTACACTGACCTCACGCGCATTAAGCTTTGGCCGGATATTAGCGTTGACCTGAGTCTGGTTAGGCTGAACCTCTACTCCAAACACCTCATGACCGCGCTCATCAACCACCTTTAAAGGTCGTGTCTCGCGGATAGAGGTGGTTGCATTGGCCAGAGAGATGCTGGTTTCAACCTGCTCCACCTTTTCCACAATTGGGGCCGGCCCGACAATTTGCACTTCGCCGGGTACAGCTGTAGGAATGCCGACCAGTTCATAGGCAGTCGGTAGATTTTGTTGATCGGGGATGGTGACCATAATCGGCACGGTGCGGCTGATGATCGGAGCCAGTTCCAAATCCAGTGCTTGCGGCTCAATCGACACGACTAGCACCTGGTTAACACTCGATTTGACTTCAATAGGAACCCGATATAAGCCAGGGGTAGTTCGAGCCAGCGTAGCCGTAGCCTGGAACGTGCCGGGCCGGAGCGTGGGCAGCAAATCGGTCGTTGTCTGAATAACCGCCGAAACGGTTTCAGGCGGCGGCGGGATGATGCGTGTGTTGGGGGGCAGATTTTCTACTCGCAAAGCAATGCCTTCGACCCGGGCTAATTGAAACGGGTTGGTTTGCTCGATAACAAACGACCAAACCACCAATGACAACAACATCGCTACTATCAATAAGCCCAGATCGGAAAAGAGTTTTCTTATACTGAAGCCCGAATTGGGGTACCAACTTTGCTGGGCTAGATTGCGTAACAAGCTCCATAGCGAGAGAGGTTTAGTGGGGGTAGTAGACGAACCGTAGAAGTCGAGCAACTTCTCACGTAGTTCCAAACTCGACAATGGGCGATGTAACTGCCCTTGTTGGGCTACCCCAAGCTGCCCGGTCTCCTCGCTGACCACAATCACCAACGCATCACTGGTTTCACTGATACCCACAGCCGCCCGGTGACGCGTGCCTAATCGTTTTTCAGCGGGGGGGAGATGATTAGTTAGAGGGAGGACGCAGGCGGCGGCGGTGATCTTATCACCTTGAACTAAAATAGCGCCGTCGTGTAAGGGCGTCCCGTTGTAAAAAATTGACTCCAACACCTCGCTGGCTACGCGCCCGCCAAAAAATACGCCGGTTTTAACTATTTCCTCCAGCGAGTCATTCCCTTCCAAGACGATCAATGCGCCGGTTTTGCTGTCAACCATATTTTCAACAGCATGCGTCAATTCAGGGATGACGCGCTCGGCTGCACTCTCGCGTACGGCTTGAGCCAAGCCGGACGTACGGCCAACTCGCTCAAGAAAGCGTCGCAGCTGAGCCTGAAAAATAATGGGAGTTGCTACTAGTGTCGCGACCAAAATACCCCGGACCAGCCAATCGAACACAGGGAGGGGCAGTAACGTGGTTAGCACAAACAAGGCGAGCCCCAACAGCAAAATCTCGCGCATCATATAGCCGATGGCGCTGCGCCGGATGAGGCTGAGAATAAGATAGAAAGCCGCCGTGACAAGAGAGAGGTCGATCATTCCAAACCAAGTTAAATTAGACAGCAAAAAAGCGGTTTGGTTATATAATGACTGCAACGAGTCCATAATAACTGGTTATCTCCAGTGAGTTAGGTTTGTGGGTTGGTAATGCGGCAGACGCTGGGTTAATGTGCGCGAGTCAATACACGGCAATAGTTGTACGCTAAAAAACAGTAAACCTTCATTGTTGCCAAATTTTTCACAAGCAGGACTTCCCCAATCTAAAGGTGATAGTCGCTTGGGTGTACTAAATCGGCCTTCTTAGAATTATACAGGCACTATTTTATCCACAATAAGTGATTGATACCTAATTTTTGCGTAAGCCCTGACAAATGGCTACTGATAAGTGTTGTTCGGATGGGTTACCTCCATATCCTTTTTACGTTCTGATTTAACAAACGTTGGATGCTCTTCGGATGGTTAAAGTTGAGGTTTTACGCCAACTGTAGCGAGTACGAGTATCGTCCACTCGACTTTGAACGAATCGTAGTACAATTAAGCGCAGCAGCCACAAACCGATCAGGATAGCGACTGACACCAGGAATTTGTCCTGGATCTCCTGGCTGGGATGCATTATATCTTGGAATAAGGGGTCGTTTAGGATTCGATCAAGCCAATCCATTGTGTTCCAATCTGGCGGTAACAGGTAGGATGGGGGGATGGTTATGGGTTGGGTAAGAGGCTGAAAACCACCATTTCATCCATCTACCCAACCCGCTATCTACCAATCCAACCCCCACCTGTCTAATTATCTACAGGGGGCATTTCAATTACGCCGTCACCAGATTTCGGGCGGCAGATAGCATTCGCTCATTAACGTCTGCTACCTCTCCCTCACCGTCGATCTCGATTAAGACACCATTTTCCAGATAGTAATTGATCAGCGGAGCGGTTTGCCGGTGAAACGTCTCCAATCGGGCCCGAATAGTTTCGGCTTTATCATCATCCCGCTGGTACAAATGCTCGCCCTCGCATTTATGGTGAGGACATTCCTTAAATGGATTAAAAACCTGATGGAACGGCGTCTGGCATTCCCGGCAAATCACTCGGCCTGAAAGCCGTTTGACGATTTCCGCGTCAGAGACCTTAAGGTAGATCACCGCCCGAAGTTGTCGCCCCAAATTAGCCAAAATTTCGGTTAGCGCCTCCGCCTGCGGCAGGGTACGGGGGAAACCGTCTAAAATGAAGCCGCGCTCGGCGTCGGGCTGTGAAAGCCGCTTTTCGACCATCGCTTCGGTGACATCATCAGGCACAAGCTCACCTCGATCGATGTAGCTTTTAGCTAACTTGCCTAAATCGGTTTGATTTTTAATGTTTTCTCTAAACAGATCGCCCGTTGAGATATGCGGCACTTCAAGTTCTCGTTTGAGTTGATCGGCTTGCGTCCCTTTACCCGACCCTGGCCCGCCGACTAGCACCACATTGACGCTATCATGGCCGGTTTTGACCCCCGGTACGGGTAAGGACGGAGCGACCGTCTGAATCCTGGCCGTTTCCTCGGGCGTGGCCATTTTCGCTCGCCGTTCCATTAACCCCGCAACGGCTTCCGAAACCGCTTTCCCAACTATTGGAATATCGCGCGATCCGTCAATGATAATCAGCCGGTTGGTTGCCTGATAGTAATCAACCAACGGCGCGGCCGCTCGACGAAAAGCCCGCAGGCGGACGCGGATCAGTTCAGGAATATCGGTGGACCGGCTGCGCAATGTTCCCCGGCACCGATCACAAACACCTTCTTGGGCCGGGGGATTAAACTTTAGATGATAAGGTGCGAAGCATTCGTTACAAACAACTCGGCCTAGCAACCTCAGCACCACTTCATCATCCGGTACATTTAAGTAGATAACCCCATGCAGCTTGCGATGGACTTCTTTCAACAGTTCATCAAGAAATTGAGCTTGTTGCACAGTGCGGGGAAAGCCGTCAAACAAGATGCCTTTACCCGGATCGGCTTTCCATAGCCATTCTTCCACAATAGCATCGACGACTTCGTCTGGAACTAACTCACCTCGGGCCATGTATTTTTTGGAAAGAATACCTATCGCGGTACGCTCTTCCACATGTTGTCGAAACAACTCCCCCGTAACAATGTGGATGAGATTGAACTTAGCGATCAATTCATCCGTATGGGTGCCCTTCCCTGCTCCGGGCGGTCCAATCAAGGCGATACTCATAGTTTCCTCCTCTTCCTCGAGTTACTTATTTATATTTTATCGAGAACTGAAATAAAAATACAATGTTGGCCTCTATTATCTCCAGTGAGAGTCCTCTGTCAAACTGGCCGACTGTCTACGGTGGTTATTAAGAGTTGATCGGCTTGGGGATGACAGGCACTTTTTTAAAAGTAAAAAGCCGGGTGGGAAAACCCGGCTTTCACGAAGAGAAAGGAGAGGAGAACAGTTTATATCAAGCGATTAACCAAAGTGACCAGGCGATCGATGGCTACTGGTTTTTCAATAAAAATGTCGACGCCCATTTCTTGGCAAACGCGTTCATACTGGACGTGGCTGGACATCATAATCGTTTTGATGTTTCTCTGGGCGAAAGTGTTAAGCTGTTCGTACATCAGTCCGATGCCCTGATCTTGATTGTTGATGTGGGTGTCGCTTAAAAAGAGGCTTATTGGGTGATTTGTTAGGAGCTTACGTGCTTCATGAATTGTTGTGGCTGAAAAAACTTGGTATCCCGCTTGTTGCAGCGCTTGAACGTACAGATACCGAAGGTTGGGGTTGCTATCTAATACCAGGATACTCGTGGCAGGTTTGGGTTGATGATTTTTTACAGGTTGGGTAACGTGGGTGACTAACCCCATATTGAAAATCGCCTCACTTTGATTAGTACACTTGATGGGTCCAGTATAGACGCTGTAAAGCTGATTGTGAAGCGTAAATAGTTCGGATATTAACCTCCGTAGAGTACCGCAGTAAGCTAGATAACTACGTAGTTAATACGTAAATCTCAGGCAAAGAGGCAATAGGGAATGATAAAAACCCTGCCCAAACAGGTTTTACTGGGCGATTAAGCGGGGCGTCGGACCTTAGCCGCTCCGATCGTGTTTATCACAATGGCTATCAGTTCGATAAAAACCCGATAACCTTTGCCTCCTCTTGTTGGCCTGTTTCCGGCAACTTGCCTCAGCGAATCGAAGGGGTGTTCTGTCGATAAAGGGGCATGGCATGAATTTTATCGGGTTTTGGTCAGCAGTTCTCATGTTAAATGACCGCCACCTTGTCGCTATAGTGAGACTTATTGGGTTTTGGCCAAGGGGATAGGGCATAGAGTGACCTTATGGTAAAATGGTAACAGCGAAACGCAACAACTGCTTTTGGCTCATACTCAAAAAAGGAACCCCTCTCTAGCTAAATTCAGGAGGTAATATGACTAAATTCACCCAGGTACTTGCTTTTTGTACCCTGTTATTGCTGCTGTTCGGATGTGGCGGCGGCGGTCGCCCCCCCGGCCCCCCTGGACCGCCCCCCAATAATTCAAATACGCTCAATCAAACAACGGCTAATACTAACGGCGCGGTCACTTTCAAACTGGATGGTTGGGCCGATAACTGGTTCGCCGCCTATTTGGGGGAGGAATTGATTGTCGAGGACTCCGTGCCCATCACCACCGAACGCTCCTTCAATGCGGAAAGCGTCACCTTTAAGGCCGATTATCCCCTCCACCTCAACTTTATCCTCAAAGATTACAAAGAGAACGATACCGGGCTGGAATACATCGGCGCGGGCAATCAGCAGATGGGTGACGGCGGTTTTATCATGCAGCTCACCGATACCGGCTCCGGTCACGTCGTTGCCGTGTCCAACGGTGAGTGGAAATGCACCATCATCCACGAAGCCCCCCTCGATAAAGCTTGTGAGAACGTGTCGAACCCCGTGGCCGGTACGGTGCCGTGTGAATTCTCCGCGCTCGAAGAACCGGCCGGCTGGAAAAGTGCCGACTTCGACGACAGCGGTTGGACGGCCACCACCATTCATTCCGCCAGTGAGGTCGGCCCCAAAGATGGCTACGATCAAATTCGGTGGGACTCCCGCGCCCAACTGATTTGGGGACCGGATTTGGAAACCGACAACACATTGCTGTGCCGGGTGACGGTTGATGCGCCGTGATTAGTGCGGCTCGATAATCACATCTTGCCAAAAATGCTGGGTGGTGGCCGAGTTCGGAAACCGTTTGACCCAGGGCTTGATCAAAATGTGGCATTGGCTGTAAAATAGCGGAATCACCACGGCTTCTTCAATTAACATCTGGTCGGCCTGGCGATAGAGTTTTAGGCGCTCGGTATGGTCCAGCCGTTGTTTGGCCTCGCCGACCAGCTTGAAGTAGGCTGGATTGTGCCAGCGACCCTGGATACCAACCCGGAGCAGGTTGTCGGGGTCCGGGTAATCGGCGACCCAACCGATATTGTAAATGGATGGTGGGTCTTGATTGACCTGGTCCAGCAGCGCCTCAAAATCCATCTTGCGCCAGCGGACGTTGATATTGAGCTGCTCTTGCCATATTTGTTGAAGATACTCGACCGCCGTTGACCAGAGCGGTTGCATGGCCAGTTCAATGGGGGGAAAGTTATGCCCCTCAGGAAATCCAGCCTCGGCCAGTAGCCGTCGAGCCTGCTCCGGATCAAACGGCAGCGCCAGGTCCGGGGTATGGCCCGGCATGCCCGGCGGCACAAACCCCCCCGTTGCTGGAACCCGATCCCCCGCAAAAACGATGTTAGCCAACAATTCGCGATCAAGCGTCATCGCCAGCGCCCGGCGCACCCGCGGGTCGTCAAACGGCCGCTGCCGGGTATTGAAACACAGAAAATTGACATTTAACTTTGGCACGGAAAATAACTCACCCGGATAGCGCTGCTGAATGTGCTTGCGCTGGGTAAACGCCCACAGGTCGAGGATGTCGAACTCATCCGCCTCGTAGCGGGCTAGCAGCGCCTCCGGGTCTTCTACATCCAAGTAAAGTTCGACCTGATCTAAATTGCCAGTGAACGGCCCTCGATAATCAGGATTACGGCTTAAGGTGATCAGTTGGCTCGGTTTTTGGCCGGCCAGCCGGAAAGGGCCGCAAGTGACAATGTGGCCCGGCTCCGTCCACGCCGCCCCGTAGGTTTCGATGGCGTGTCGGGGAACCGGTGAAAAACTGGGATGGGCTAGCAGTTGTGGAAAATAACTCACCGGATTTTTGAGTTCGATGCGCAGAGTGAGCGCATCGACCGCCTGGATACCAACCTGCTCTGGCGACGTTTCTCCGGCGTGAAAGGCCTCAGCCCCCTTGATGTCGAAAAAGTGAGCGGCGTTATGCGACGCCAATTTGGGGTCGATCACCCGTCGCCACCCATAAATAAAGTCGCCAGCCGTGAGCGGGGTTCCGTCGCTCCAGCGAATATTATCTTGCAGCCGGAACAGGTATTCACTGCCTCCGGCCAAAATTTCCCAACTATGGGCCAATTCAGGCACGACATCCAGCTCCGGGTTGAGGCTCACCAGCCTGCCGAAAAGCTGCTTAATCATAACCCCCGATGAATCGTCGGTAAACAGCGCCGGGTCGAGCGTGGGGGGCAAGACCCAGCACGTTCTGAGCGCATGCGGCGCCGGGGCTGGGGGCGTCTGCGGGAAACTGGCCTGCTGCCATAGGGCAAAGCCATCGAGATAGGCCTGGCGCGACTGCTGAAAATTGAAGGCCAGGTGATGGGTTAACCCCAGTTTAAGCAGTATCCGGGCGGCTCGCTCGAAGCCACCTTGCGCTTTCAAGAATTGAAGCGCCTGCTGGTAAAAGCCGATAGCCTCCTGATGGGCGTAAAGCAGCCTGGCTTTATCGCCGGCCTGTAGCAAATAGGCGACCGCCTGCTCGACCGCGCCGGCCTCGGCGTAGTGCCGGGCCAACTGCACCGTAATCGGCTCCAGATTATCGCGATAGGTCTGCTCTAACACCGCCGCCACTTGCCCGTGCAGCCAGCGTCGTTCGCTGCTGCCGAGGGTGCGGTAAAGGTACTGCTGAAACAGAGCGTGCCGAAAATGAAAGCGAGCCAGATACATCGACCCCACTTTTTCCTCGCCCTGCTCCAGGATCAACTGGTGTCGCTGGACTAACTCCTGCGACAAGATACGCAGCAGTTCTCCTTCTGACATATTCTGCACCTGCGCGACTACCTGAACGGTGAAGGTCTCGCCCTCGACCGCGGCCGTGGCCAGAATGGTGCGCAGCCGGTCGTCCAACCGGCCCAGCCGCTCTTCGATGACCGCCTCGACCCGCGCCGGCAGCGACGCCCAATCAATCGCGTCGCTCTCCACCCAAATGCCCTGCCCGTTTTTGACCAGGTCGCCCCGCGCTTGCAAGCTTCGCAGCAATTCAACCGTAAAGAGCGGGTGTCCCTGCGTACGCCGGTACAGCGCCGCTCGAAACGCTGGCCCCAATTGGTTGGGTACGGCATTCAACAGCGCTTCGATAAAGTCGTAGGTCATGGTTTGGGCCAGATCAAGGGGCGGGTGACCGTAATGGCGTTGGATCTCGTTGATGACGGGCGCTAAGGGGTGGCGGTCGCCGGCCCGGCCCAAAGCCACATCATCCGGTCGATACGTCACCAGCAGCAAGATGCGACCGGTTGACAGCCGACGGCTGAGGGAGAACAACAGATTAATTGAAGCGGCGTCGATCCACTGGGCGTCGTCGATAATCAGTAGCAGTGGCCGCTGTTGAGCCAGCTCGCTCAAAAAGTGGGCCACTTGCTCGCACAAATCGTTGTGCGAGGGTTGGCCATCGGTTGGTGGGTTAGCCGACCGATCAGGCGTCTCCCACGGAGTCAACTCGGCTAGCGCTCGGTGAGCCGGTTCGGGCAGGATGTTTTGCGAGATCAAACGGTCAATCAACCCCGGCCCGACCGTCTTGAGCGTTTGGATGCTCTGCGACAAAAAATTCCACACGCGCCGGGCGTTCTCCCGAGTGATATCGCCGCGCGTCCAGCGCGGCTCGACGTCGCCCGCCAGTAGTTGTAGTATTTCACGGAAGGGCAGGTAGGGATCGCCCAGCCCTAAATAAGCATCACAACTGCCGGGCGCGACCAGCAGATCAGGCACGGCGGCCTGAGCCTGTCGAGCGAACGCCTGCACCAGGGCCGTCTTCCCACTGCCGGCCTGCCCGGTGATAAACACGACCTGCCCCTGCCCGTCAAGCGCCTGGGCTAAATAACCATCTAACTGCGTCATCTCTCGCTCTCGGGCCACAAAGAGAGCCGGGGGGCGAGCGGGCTGGAAGTCATCAGTGAGAAAAGCGGGCGGCTCGAACGGGATCGGTTCGGCGGCGGTTTGCAGTTGGCGAAACAATTCTACCGTTTCCGGGGCAGGTGACGCGCCGAGTTCCGCTTGCAGCGCCTCCGTCAGCAGCCGGTACTGCCGCACAGCGGCGGTGCGCTGGCCTGCCTGCACATACAGCCTCATCAGATCGCGTTGGGCCGCTTCATCGAGCGGGTCGATCTCGACCCGGCGTTGGGCGTAAGGGAAGGCCGCCTGAACGTTGCTTTGGCGATGCCCTGCCACCAAGCGCTCCAGCGCCTGAGCCAGCTCGCGGCGCAGCGCCTCGCTCTGAAAAAACTGCCACTCATCGAACGCGGGGCTGGCGCGCAGGCTGAATCCGGCCAAAAAATCGTCGTGATACAGCGCCACGGCTTCGGTCAGCCGGGTCAGCGTGCCGGCCCCGTTCCGCGCCTCACCGAGACACCACTCAAATTGGCGGACATCAACCCAAATATCCCGCTCGCTATCAAAGCCAATCGTCTCCCGGTCGGCGTCGAGCCAGTCGCCGTCGAGCGCGGTGTTCAACGCGGACAGGGTACGCCGCAAGGCGGCTTTGGCTTTGGACGCCTCGTACTCCGGCCAAAACATCGTCGCCAGAGCCTCACGGCTGTGCGGCCGGCGGGTGATCGCCAGATACGCCGCCAAAGCCAGCACATTGCGGCGGCTGATGTCCACCGGCCGGCCATCCAGCTCCAGACGCGGCGGGCCAAATAAATAGAGCGACAGTTGGGGCATAGGGTCATCCTCTCTGCCCGAGATTCTACCGGGCAAATCGGCTGGGGGCAAAGGTCAGTAGGACAATTGGCCAAATTGGCCGTCGGTGTCGCAACAAGATAGGGATAAATTAGCAATTGTCCTACTTCATTATCCAGTGCGACGCTTTTTGCGACGGTTATGGGATGGTGAGCGGTTAAACTGAGTGTAAATAGGCTTTAAGCCGGAATGGAGGAAACTATGTTTAACCCGGAAAGCTTTATAGCGGTGAGCAAAGAGCAGCACAAAGATCGCCTGCGCAAGTGGGAGCAAGAGCAGTTAGCCCAGCAGGCTGCCGTGGAAGACAAGGCATCTGTGTGGAAAAGTTTCAAGAAGCAGTTGGCGAAGATTATCGGCTAGAGCGCCTTACTGTCTGCTGATAATCGATTCTGGTAGAAACTGTTTTAGAAGTGGGGATTATAGAGTTGTCCACAGATTTACCCTGATATTCCCAGATTTTTATCTCAATTTTGATCATATCTGTGGCTATCTGTGGACCCTTGCAGGCTTTTAAAGCAGTCTCTTAGTTGTTAACGACGTCTGCTGAACCACCACAGGAGGACGCTGCCAAATACCGCTAAGAAGAGACCGGCCGCAAAGCCGATCCACTCCGGCGGGCTGGTATGTTGAAAGGTCGTTACCGGGTGGTCAACCAGATATTGAGCTAGCGATTGCTGGTCAAATTGGGCTCGCCGCCGGCTGTAGGTGGCAAAGCGGGTGAGGCTGACCCGCTCCTCCTCGGCCAGCAGCTCAACCCAGTAGGTGCAGCCATCAAAACAATCTTCTTGAAGTTCAACCTCGGACACATTGGCGATGTCTCGCTGTCCGGCTGGAATGACGCCCAGAAATTGACGTTGGAGCAGGCAGTTGGCCGTAGTCGGAGTGAGGCGTACGCAAGACAGGTGGGTTGATTGGCCGGTCAACCAAACAATGAGCAGTCCCAGCAGCACAAACAAGCCCGTTGAAACGAAGCCAAGCCCCTCAATCCAGCTTATCTTGCTCAATCACCAACTCCAATCTCTAACTCCACATAGATAAAACACAGATGCGCAGGATTAACGAATGGAGAGTGCTTTTAACCTCGATCCGCTAATCCTGCGCATCCTGTTCTCAATACCGTTGTCAGCTAAAGCAACAACTCAAACGTCTCTAATTCCTCATTCTTCTCATCCAAATCAAACGTCTCCGGCTTAGCCGTAGATTGCCTCCTTGCCTCGGGTGAAATTTTAACACACGTTCCCCCGGTCAAACAATCACGGCAACGGAAGCGATTATCGAGCGCCGGCCTGCTCCAGCATGGCCCTGATCTCCGGCGCCAAATCCTTGTCTCCATTGCCCCACTCTGGATACCATCCCCCCGGACCGTTGGGACCGTAATGGAGGGGCGTCTCGCCGTCTGCTGTGCTGACAGCCTGCGCGTCGGCGCCCGCCGCCAGCAATGCCCGGACAGTCTCAGTTCTCCCTTCATTGGCGGCGACAATGAGCGCCGGCTGTCCCTGCTGCGTGCGCCCATTTGGGTCGGCCCCGGCCTCCAGCAGCAGTTGAATAATGCTCGGCTGGTTGAGATAGATCGCCAGGAGCAGCGGCGGATCATCATATCGTTTGAGTGAGCAATCCGATCGGCCTGTTCCCGCCCGGCAAGCGCGACTGTTCGGGTCGGCTCCGGCGGCTAACAAGCGCTGTACTTCAGCTTGGTCACGCGCTTCGATGGCGTCGTAGAGCGGCGCATTGCCTGGAAACAATTCCGGCAGTACGATCCACAGCGCGACGAAGGCGAATAGAGCGACCCACAATAGAAGCCGAACGATGGGGTTGCGGAATTTTGTTGACATTTAACGACTCTCCATTTTCCTCTTCTTTGCAACGCACACTTAAGGGGATTAAACGTCAAACTCCTTAAGTCTTAATCGCCTTATCTCTCAATCTCTAATCTCCAGTCTCTATCTCCCCTACCCCAGCACCGGCGCCGAATATTCGTGCGAGCGCAAGCGCGAATTGGCCCGCAGCTCGTCGGCGGCCTACCAGAGGTTGGTTTTTAGGGCGGTGAAGTCCATAAATAGTGTTGCTCCAAGTAAACGTTGTGGTTGGGTTCAATAAGGACGCTGATTTCCCTGATTGCCTCGGTAGTGCGGCGCTCCTCGATGGTGCCCAGCAGGGGGCGAAGCTGCTCGCGCCAGGCGGTCTCGGTTAGTTGGCCGGCGGCGAGCTGCCCGGTCAGGGCGATGGCGGTCTCGTGGTCCTCGATTTCGAGGATGAGGCTGGCCGGGGCGTCGAGGCCGTATTTGGCCCGGCGTTGTTCGAGAATATGCAGGCTCCGGCGGAGCCGTTCGAATAAAACGGTTGGCTCGGACATGGCTGCCTTGGTCTTATGGTAGCGGCCTGGGTCGCGCGGAGGGAGGGGAGAATTAAAGCGTGCCGGGCTAATGAAGTTAAGAAAACAAACGGGTTGCGCCGGACCAACAAGCGCGAGGCTGAAGCCATCGCGCTAAGAGAGCGAAGGACGCTAAAGCGCCCTCAGATGGCGCAAGCCTAGCCCAAAGGGCTTCGCTCTCTCAGCACGGGTCTTTAGGCCCGTGCTCGGGGGACGGCAAGTTGGGTGGGCGTTGCCCTATTTCTTACTCCTACTCCCTACTCCCGTATTTTAATAATTTTATCACATCTTGTACCAGCCTGACAATCGAACATAAGTCACTGCTGACAAGTTGAAACAGGTGAGGGTTAAAGTAACAGGGCAGTCTGGAGCAACCCCCTCGCCCCGTACCCAAATGTGAAGTTGCCCGGCCAAATTTAGCGCCGGGCAAACCGTCTCTGCTCAATTGGCCCTTATTCGGGCGAAAAAGGGAGGTGCTTCAACTTTGGGGCGAACCCGATATCTCGAATCGCTGAGGCCGCTGACGGCCCTGAAACCGCTGATTGTTCAACCGAACCGGCCATCATCAGACGACGGTTCAGCGATGTCGTTTTTTCTCAGCGTCTTCAGTGATTCTAGCTGGCCCCCAAAATGAAAGGCTCCCATATGCCACGCTTACGGGCGGTGCTGTGGCTAGGTTACCTGACCAGGCAAAAGACTAATTGGCTATTCAGTGGACAATCTCGCCTGATGACGGGCGCATCAGGCGAGATTTTGGGTTAAACTCATAGTTGGGGAGAGTAGCAGTTCTCAGATTGGTCCAGTTTGGTGGTAATACGACCTCGGTCAAGAAACTGGACCAATCTTAGGTTGGCGTGAAGGTGATCGTGGTGGATAAATCAAAAGCTTCAAAGCAAGCTAACCAGGGCAAAATCAGCTCGATTCGGGGCAGCGTCATCGATGTCTGCTTTCCTGAGCCGTTGCCTGAACTATACAGCGAACTCCGCACCGGCGACGGTGGGCGCGTGGTCATCGAAACCGTCACCCATCTCAGCGCCAAGACGGTTCGCGGTATGGCCCTAACGCCGACGCAGGGCTTGGCCCGGGGCGATCAGGTCATCGCTACAGGCCACCCGCTTGAAGTCCCGGTTGGCGAGCGTTTGTTGGGCCGGGTCTTCAATGTCTTCGGCCAAGCCATCGATGGCCAAGCGCCGGTGAATGGTGGCCCGTGGCGGTCGATCCATCAGCCGCCGCCGCCGCTCACCCAACAAGCCACCACCTCCGAAATCTTTGAAACCGGCATCAAAGCCATCGACGTGCTAGCCCCGCTGGAGCAAGGCGGCAAGGCCGGCCTGTTTGGCGGGGCGGGCGTTGGCAAAACCGTGCTGATTACCGAGCTAATCCACAACGTCGTCAGCCGGCACGATTGGATCAGTCTCTTCTGCGGCATTGGCGAACGCTGCCGCGAGGCGGAAGAGCTGTACCAGGCTATGGCCGATGCCGGCGTCTTGGAAAATACGGTCATGATTTTCGGCCAGATGAACGAGCCGCCGGGCGCGCGTTTTCGCGTGGGCCACGCCGCCCTGACTATGGCCGAATATTTTCGCGACGACACCCGGCGCGATGTCTTACTGCTGATCGACAACATCTTTCGCTTCGTCCAGGCCGGGGCCGAGGTGTCGGGCTTGATGGGGCAACTGCCCTCGCGGCTGGGCTATCAGCCCAGCCTGGGTACCGAACTGGCCGAACTGGAAGAGCGCATTTGCAACACCGCTTCGGGCGCGATTACCTCGATCCAGGCCATGTACGTGCCGGCGGACGACTTCACCGACCCGGCTGTGGTCCATACCTTCACCCACTTCTCGGCCTCGATTGTCCTGTCCCGCGAGCGAGCCAGCCAGGGGCTCTACCCGGCCATCGACCCGCTCCAATCGCAGTCGAAAATGTTGATGCCTCACATTGTCGGCGAGCGCCATTACCGCGTAGCCCGCGCTATTCGCGAAACGCTGGCCGCGTACGCCGAACTCAAAGACATCATCGCCATGCTTGGCTTGGAAGAGCTGTCGCAGGAAGACCAACGCGCGGTTAATCGCGCTCGCCGCCTGGAGCGATTTCTGACCCAGCCTTTCTTCACCACCGAGCAGTTTACCGGCCATCCCGGCCGGGCCGTCAGCTTGGAGCAAGTGCTCGATGGCTGCGAGCGAATTTTGAATGATGAGTTCTTCGACTACCCGGAACAGGCGCTGTACATGATCGGCGCGATTGACGAGGCCAAACGACCATGAGGCTCAAGGTGTTGCTGCCGACCCAACAGCTTATGAATGAAGAAGTCACCAAAGTTGTGGCTAAAGCCGAAAACGGCGCGTTTGGCCTGCTGCCCCGGCATATCGATTTTGTGGCGGCCTTAGCGCCGGGCCTGTTATATTTTGAAACGCCGTCCGGGGTGGAACAATTCCTGGCCGTCGATCGCGGGATATTGGTCAAACAGGGGCCGAACGTTCAGGTCTCGACCCGCAACGCCGTGCGCGGTCCCGACTTAGGGCTGGTGAAGCAGGCGGTGGTCGAGCAGTTTCAGAAGTTGGACACCCAAGAGAAATTCGCCCGCTCGGCCTTGGCTAAGCTCGAGGCGGATTTTGTCAGACGGTTTATAGCGATGGGGGATAATAAGGTGACTGGCACTTGAAAAGTGCCTGTCACCTTGGGAATAGTCACCTGAATAGTTGCGATGGAGGGACATCAAGATGGCTGGCGTTAATGATCCCACTCAAAATGAACGGTGGAAAATTCAAAAGCAGCTCATCCAAAAAGTGGGCGCTAACGAAGTTCGCAAAGTAAAAGCGCGGCGCGAGAAAAAATACAATATCTGGTTCGGGCTGGGGATGATCGGCGTTATTGGCTGGACTGTGGTCATTCCCTCCCTCGTCGGCGTGGCGCTGGGGATGTGGATCGATACCACCTGGCCGGGGTCAATGTCCTGGACGCTGACGCTGCTGCTCATCGGGTTAGCGCTGGGCTGCCTGAATGCCTGGCACTGGGTTTCGCAAGAGCAGCGAGAGATTGGCCAAAGCGGAGACCGAGATGATCGCCGCGGGTGAGAGTCTGCCCTTGGGGATGGCCCTGCTGGCCGGCGTGGGCCTGGGCTTATTCTATTTTGGCGGGCTGTGGCTAACCGTGCAGCAGCTTCTCACCACCCGCCGGCCCGTGACGCTGCTGCTGGTTAGCTATGGGGGGCGCATCGGCGTAACGCTGCTGGGCTTCTATCTGGTGGCCGGCGGCCATTGGGAGCGGCTGCTGGTCTGTCTCTTGGGATTTCTGATGATTAAAGGCCTATTGCTATGGAACTGAGTCCCGATTCGGTGATTATTTGGCAGTGGCAATCGATGGTCCTGAATGCCACCATCCTCTACACCTGGCTGATGATGGCCGGGCTGGTTCTGAGCGCTTGGTGGGTGACGCGGCGGCTGTCGGTCGAACCACCCCTGTCGCGTGCGCAAAACCTGCTCGAGGTCGTGCTGACCACCATCAGAGCCCAAATTCGGGACATTATCGGCGACAATGTAGACCCCTACTTACCCTTTATTGGCACGCTGTTTCTCTTTATTTCGGTGTCGAACTTGCTCGGTCTCGTACCTGGGTTTCACCCACCGACCGGCTCGCTATCGACCACGGCGGCCCTGGCGACGTGTGTCTTCTTTGCCGTCCCGATTTACGGCATCGCCCAGCAAGGAGTGACCGCCTATTTCAAGCACTATCTCGACCCCTCCCCTTTTATGCTGCCATTCCATGTGGTAGGCGAGCTATCGCGGACGCTGGCGCTGGCCGTGCGGTTATTTGGCAACGTGATGAGCGGCGCCACCGTCGTCGCCATCTTGCTCACGATTGTGCCGCTATTCGTGCCGGTGGTGATGCAACTGTTGGAACTGCTGATTGGCCAAATTCAGGCTTATATTTTTGCCATTCTGACCACGGTCTATATCGCCTCCGCGCTGCAAGCCCATGAGGAGAAAAAGCGCTCGGCTACAGAATCTGCGAAAGGAGCAACTTAACGATGAATGACATAAGCGTTATTGGGATGGCCTCCATTATCCTGGCCGGCCTGACCATTGCGATTGGATCGATTGGCCCCGGCCTGGCTCAAGGCCGGGCCATGGCCGCGGCTCTGAGCGCGATAGCCCAGCAGCCGGACGAGGCTAACACCATCACCCGCACGCTGTTCATCGGCCTGGCCATGATCGAGTCGCTGACCATCTACTGTTTCGTTATTGCCATGATCTTGATCTTCTTCAATCCGTTTTGGAACCAGGTTATCTCGCTGGCGGGGGGCTAAGCGATGCATCTTGACGGGTTCACCTTCGTTATCCAAATCATCAACTTCTTGGTGCTGGTTGCCCTGTTGAAGCATTTCTTTTACGCTCGCGTAATTGAGGCCATGAACAAACGCGAGGCGCTGATTACGACGCGCTTGCAGGAAACCGAGCAGCAGCGCCAAACGGCTCGCCAGGAGGCCGAGTCCTACCGGCAGCAGCGCCAGGCGCTGGCCGATCAACGGGAGGCGATGCTGGCTCAGACCCGAAAAGAGGTTGAAGCCGAGCGAAAAACCTTGCTGGCGATGGCCCGCACCGAAGTGGATGACATTCGCGCCGGCTGGCAGGCATCGGTGCGGCGCGAACAAGAGCTGTTTTTTGAAGACCTCCACCGGCGGGCCGGCCATTTGGCCTGCGAGGCCGCTCGCCACACCCTGCACGACCTGGCCAACGCCAATCTGGAACAGCAAACGCTCGACATCTTCATCGAGCGCCTGCGCAGTTTGAACGGCGGTGAACGCCAGAAACTGCTGGCTTCGCTGGACGGGCCTGAATCGGAAGTAACGATTCGTACGGCTTTCGACATAGCTCCGAACCGGCGCGACCCGCTCACTGCGGCTGTCCGGGGGCAGTTGGGCCGTCAGCTCGAAGTGCAGTTTGAAACCGCGCCGGAGCTGGGGTTCGGCGTTGAGCTGGAAACCCCCGGCCGTAAGCTGGCCTGGAGCCTGGAGCAGTACTTGGGCAGTCTGGAGGAGGCCCTGGCCGAGGCCATCAAGGATGTGGGCGTCGAGACCCGGGCGGGTGAGCCGTCATGATCAACAACACCGGCTACCCTCATCTTAAATCGATCCTGGATGACACCGAAACGACCTTCGACCGCGTGCTGGACCGCCACCATCCCCCCCTGGCGGCGACCGAGGTTGGTACAGTGACCTACGTCAGCTACGGCATTGCCTATGTCGAAGGGCTGCCGGGCATCGAAGCCGAGGAGTTGATCCGGTTCCCCCACAACCGGCTGGGGATGGCCTTCAACCTCGACCCCGAAGTCGTGGGTGTGATCCTGCTCGATGACAGCAGCGACCTCCGCGCCGGCGGCCAGGTTCACCGCACCGGCCGCGTCTTCGATGTCCCGGTCGGCGAGGGGCTGCTGGGCCGCGTGGTGGACCCAACCGGGCGACCGCTGGACGGTCAAGGCCCCATCCGGGCCTCGGATCAGCGCCCGGCGGAACGCGAAGCGCCGCCGATTATGCACCGCGCGCCGGTAACCGTGCCGCTGCAAACCGGCCTGAAAGTGATCGATGCCTTAGTGCCAATTGGCCGGGGGCAGCGGGAGCTCATTCTGGGCGACCGGCAAACCGGCAAATCGGCCGTGGCCGTGGATACGATCATCAATCAGCGCGATACCGGGGTAATTTGCGTTTACTGCGTCATCGGCCAGCGCGAGTCGGCGGTGGCCAAAGTGATTGCCGAATTGCGTGAGCGAGAGGCGATGGATTTCTGTCTGGTGGTGGTGGCCACCGGCGAAGACCCGCCGGGCCTGCAATTTGTGGCCCCGTTCGCCGCGACCTCGATGGCCGAATATTTTATGGAGCAAGGCCGCGATGTCCTGATCGTGTATGATAACCTCACCCGCCACGCCGAAGCTTATCGCGAGCTGTCGCTGCTGCTGCGCCGCCCGCCCGGCCGGGAAGCCTATCCGGGCGATATCTTCTACCTCCATTCGCGCTTGCTGGAACGCTCGACCCATCTGCGCCCAGCGTTTGGCGGCGGCTCGCTCACGGCCCTCCCGATTATCGAGACCCAGGCCCAGAATATGTCCGACTACATCCCGACCAATCTGATCTCGATTACGGACGGCCAGATTTACCTGGGGCCAAACCTGTTTCAAAAGGGCGAACTGCCGGCCGTGGATGTCGGCAAATCGGTGTCGCGGGTGGGCGGCAAAGCCCAACTGCCCGCCTACCGTGCGGTTGCCGGCGACTTGCGGCTGGCCTATGCCCAGTTCGAGGAACTGGAGGTGTTTTCCCGCTTCGGTACCCGCTTAGATGAAGCCACCCGCCAGATCATCAATCGAGGGCGGCGCGTGCGCGAGGTTTTGAAGCAGCCGCAGTACGCGCCCCTTCCCGTGCCGGAGCAGATCGCCGTCCTGCTGGCCGTCACCGAAGGGCTGCTCGATCCGCTCCCGTTGGAGCGGATCGGCCCGGCCGAACAGGCGGTGCGCCAGGCCGCCGTCGATCACCTGCCCGATGTGGGCCAGCGGATCAGGTCCGGCGAGGCGCTCAAATCCGAAGACCGCCAGGCGCTGCTGCGGGTGGCGCAACAAGCCATCGCTACTTTGTAGGAGTTTATGGAGTTTAATGAGTTCATAGAGTTCATAGAGTTTAGGGGTCAGATCAAATAACGGCCGTGTTTTGTCCAAAAAGAGGCTTATTAACTGTTGAATAACTCATTAAACTCCCTAACTCTAGAACTCTATAAACTCTAGTGGAGGTTCAATCGCTAGATGCAAACTCTTGAGGCGTTAAAGCGCAAGATGGCCATCGCCGCAGAACTGTACTCGATCGTGCGAACGATGAAGGTGCTGGCGGCGGTCAGCATTCGCCAATATGAACAGGCGGTCAAGTCGCTGGCCGACTACAGCGAAACGATTGAACTGGGCTTGCAGATTGTATTGCAGCACGGCCTCGAACCGCTGCCGGCCGTCAAACCGGCGGCGGGCCGTCGCGTGGGTGTGGTCATCTTCGGCTCCGATCAAGGCATGTGCGGCCGCTTCAACGAGCAGATTGCCGCTTACACCTTGCAACATCTAACCGAGACCGGATCGCCGGAGGCCCTCATCTTAGGTGTGGGGCAGCGAGTCATCGGTTATCTGGACCAGGCGGAACGCCCCGTGGCCGATTATTTCGCCGTGCCTGGTACGATGGCTGCCATTACCCCGCTGGTTCAGACGATGCTCATCAAAATCGAGGGTTGGCGCGAGCAGCAGGCCGTGGAGCAGATTGCCCTATTCTATAACAAGCCGGTGTCGAACGCCGCGTGCGAGCCGCACCGGGAGCAGTTCTGGCCGGTTGACCCGGCCTGGCTCGAAGCGTTGAAGGCGAAACCGTGGCCCTCGGGCGTCCGCCCGACTTACCGCATGACCGAGGAAGCATTGTTTGCGGCGCTCATTCGCCAGCAGCTTTTTGTCTCGTTGTACCGCGCCTGCCTGGAGTCGCTGGCCGGCGAAAACGCCGCCCGGTTGATGTCGATGCAAGCCGCCGAGCACAACCTGGACGAACGTTTGCAGCAGCTCAAGGTCCGCTACAACCACCAGCGTCAAAGCGCCATCACCGAGGAGTTGTTAGATATCGTCGCCGGTTTCGAGGCCCTGACGGTTAAGCAAGCGTAGATGACCCGGAGTGGGTCACCCAGTTAGTAGTGACGGCTTTAGCCGTTGATGCCGATGGTGGCGGAGATGTCTCCGCCACCCGTACACTCTGGACCTAGGCAGGTTAAGAAATTAATCGGCGTACAAACTGGCCGTCCCCCGCAGCACGGGCCTAAAGACCCGTGCTGAGAGAGCGAAGCCCTTTCGGGCTAGGATTGCGCTGGATTAGGGCGCTTTAGCGTCCTTCGCTCTTTCAGGGCGATGGCTTTAGCCTCGCCCCCTTTGGCAATAAAAGCGTTACGAATTTAAGAAGAGGTGGACTTATGACAGAAAGTGGAACAACCCAACCCATCAAAAAACTCGAAAGCGAGCGAGCGAAACTGCTGGCAGAATTAGCCCACCTGCGCCGGGAGGCGATCATGGAAGTTGATGGCGACGTGGCCGAGGGCGACCCAAAGTGGGCCGAACGGGACATCGCGCAATCGCTGGTTGATATTCACGAACGCAAATTACAAGAAATCGAGCAGGCACTTGAAGAGGCCCGTAAAGGGCATTACGGTATTTGCGAACGCTGCGGCCGGCCCATCGAGCCCGAGCGCCTGGAGATTCTGCCCGAAACAACCTTTTGTATCGAGTGTAAACATGCGCTCGAACATCACCGGCCCAACTAAAGCCTGCCCACGCTGCGACAATAAGTGACTGTCACCTGGGTTTTCACGAAACCTGGCTACGTAACCAGGCTAAACACTGACCAGCTATTTAGGGGCCATTCTCTCCTGATGACCGGCGCATCGGGGGAGATTTTGCTTTAAACTCATAATTACCCAGGTTGCTCCGGGTCTAGGAAATACCGAAAAACCAAGGGTTCAGTACTAACCACGCGGGAAGTAGGGAGTAAGGAGTAGGGAGTAATCGGTTTTTACCCCTACTTCCTACTCCCTACTCCCTATTCCCCAATAACGAAGGCGTTAGAAGAAGGGAGTTCGTATATGTGGATTGTCATTACCTTAGTTCTGGTCATTATTCTAGCGTTGGCGGCGTATGATCTCCTCCAGCGCCGGCACACGATTCTGCGCAATTTTCCGGTTATCGGTCATTTTCGGTACTGGCTGGAGGCGGTTGGCCCGGAGCTGCGGCAGTACATCGTCACCGATAACGATGACGAGCGCCCGTTCAGCCGCGATCAACGGCGCTGGGTCTACGCCTCGGCCAAACACGAGAATAACTACTTTAGTTTCGGCACCGACAAAGATTTAGAAGAGGAGCCGAACTATCTGATCATCAAACACAACGCCTTTCCCCTGCCCGACCCGCAGCCGGGCCAACCCGGTCACGATCCCGATTATCACCTACCGTGCGCCAAGGTGCTGGGCGGCCCCCGGCAGCGAGCCAGGCAATTTCGGCCGGCCTCAGTGGTCAATCTATCGGCGATGAGTTTCGGTTCGCTCAGCGCGCCGGCCGTGGAGGCCCTCAATCGGGGCTGTCAGTTGGCCGGCTGTCTGCACAATACCGGCGAAGGGGGCATCTCACCGCACCACCTCCACGGCGGCGATCTAATCTGGCAGATTGGCACCGCCTACTTTGGCGCTCGCGAGCTTGACGGCCGGTTCAGCCTGCCCAAGCTGGTCGATACGGTGCAGCAGCACCCGCCGGTTCGGGCCATCGAGATCAAACTCAGCCAGGGGGCCAAGCCCGGGCTGGGCGGTATCCTGCCCGCCGCCAAGATCACGCCCGAAGTGGCTCGCATTCGCGGCATCCCGCTGGGCCAGGATTGTCTCAGCCCGTCGGCACACACCGCCTTTCACGATGTTGACAGCTTGTTGGATTTTGTGGAACAAATTGCCGAGGCGACCGGTTTGCCGGTGGGCATCAAATCGGCCGTCGGGGAGATCGATTTCTGGCGCGACCTGGCCCGCTCAATGGCGACCGGCAGTCGCGGCGTGGATTTCATCACCATTGACGGCGGCGAGGGCGGCACCGGCAGCGCGCCCCTGGCCTTTACCGACCACGTGTCGCTGCCGTTCAAGGTGGGCTTTAGCCGCGTCTACCCAATCCTGGCCGAATATGATGTTCATCAGAAGGTGGTCTTTATCGGCTCCGGCCGCTTAGGCTTTCCCGAACGGGCGCTCTTCGCCTTTGGTCTCGGCTGCGATATGATCGCCGTCGCCCGGGAAGCGATGCTGGCCATCGGCTGTATCCAGGCCCAGCGCTGCCATACCGGCCACTGCCCCTCCGGCGTGGCCACCCAAAATCGCTGGTTTGCCCACGGCCTGGACCCGTCGCTCAAATCGGTGCGGCTGGCCAATTACATCGTCACCCTTCGCAAAGAACTCACCCGGCTCAGCCGCGCCTGCGGCGTCCCGCACCCCAGCCTGGTCACACTCGACCACTTCGAAATCCTCGATGGGTGGTTTAGCGCCACCACCATCGACCAGTTGTTTCACTACCCGCCGGCCATCCGACACCCCTCGGCCCAGGATCGGCTGGCTATCGAGCAGTTAATGTTGGACGTTAAGATGTCATATTAAGCATATGACTTACGCACTTCACCTTCCTGGAAGCTTTACGGGAGGCTAACAAACAGCTCTGGGTTCCTCGAATGCTTGTATATCCAGCTTCCAGGAAGGTTTTACTCCCAACTACGTAAGTCATAAAGCAATGAGAATTATCTACGACCGGGTCCCGCTCGGCGATGAACTCGCCGAGCTATTAAACGGCGCCCCATCAATGGGATTTCATCCGGTTTTTGGATGAAATCCGGTGTCGTTTCATAGCCCGGAGCATTTATGTCCGGGTGGCGTGGGTTGAACGACACGTTCGTTAGCAAAAGTGATTTGGTGGTAGATAGTAGGTCGGGTCGAGGCACGAGACCCGACAGCTAGGGCGTGCATAGAAATGTTGGGTCTCCTGCGTCGACCCAACCTACGAATTAATGTCGCCCTTTCGCAACCCGGCCAGAAACGCATCAACCAGCTCGATGTGGTCTTCAGCCAAGGGTTGGCCGGTGATACCGGGCAGCGCTTCGAGGATAACGCCCCGATTGTCCCCCACCCGCTCCACCTGTTCGCCAATCGATTGCAATGAGCCGGTAAAATCCAGCAGCGCGGCTTTGGACATAGGTTCCGGGTCGTGGCCCCAGAGATAATAGTCGGCGTCGTAACCGACTACGGTCTCGATCAGCGGAAACAGTTTGGCCGGGGTATAGCTCAGCGGGCCGTGGTGCAGGTCTTCGTACAAACAGTCGCTCAGAAAGACAATCTTATCTTCAGGAACGACCACGACACAGGCATCGGAGGCGTGATCGCCGCCCACGGGGTTGACCCGGCACGTGACTCCGCCCAGGTCAAACGCCAGCTCGGTGGTAAAGGCGACGTCGGGCAGTTTGAGCCGTAAGTCGGTCCGATCAGGCCATTCGGCTTTGATCATATCCCGGCAAAACTCAATCTCGGTCCCTTCGGCCACCCGCCGGTCGAGCGCTGCGTCGCTCCAATCCAGGCCGGCCATATCGGTCATCACCTGTTGGGTTTCTTTGTAGGCAAAGATGGGCATCTCAAAAGCCGCCGTCCCAAACACGTGATCCCAATGCCAATGGGTCAGCACCAGGTAGCGTTGGTGGTGCGCCGGGCTGACCTCGGCCAATCCGTCCAACAGCAGCTTGGCATGCGCCGGCGAGTTACCGGCATCGACAATCAGCGTCGCCCGCTCGCCCACCACCGCCCCGAGTACGGGCCGGTCGGTCGTGGCATTCGGCGCTAGCCAGTAGACGTGTTCCGAGATTGGGTTTAGGGGGGAGTGGTTCATGGGTTTACCGTTTTTGCGGAAGGTAAATTACGGTTTCATGGCTAATTCGCGACAATTCAAACCTGGTACCGTATGAAGTTGCTTGTCGTTTGTCACCAGAACCGCATCATAGACAATGGCCGTGGCGGCGATGATGGCATCCGGCAGTTTAAGTCGTATGGTGCGCCGCAAGTGAATAGCTTCCTCCTTAACAGCATCATCAATGCCGTAACCCATAAAAGTGGCGAGTTGGTCACGAATTAAAATTTCTTCTGCTGAGGTTAGTGCTGGAAAAGAGCGCAACTCCATCTCCGTGATGATCGAATACCCAATTTCTCCATCAGGAAAAGATTCCGTCAACCGGTCATTGAACAGCAGGATAAAAATATTGGTATCGATCAAGAAGCGTTCGGATTCCATTCGTCCCATCCGCGCGCCCACTCATCTCGCAATTTTTGTTGAAATCCCACCGGATCGTCAATGATTTGGAAAGCTTTCACTTTTCCGGCAAGCGCCATTAGGTGCCCCCGTTCATCTTTCGTCGTTGCCTTTTCCTGCTCTTCTTCCTGGAACAGAATAATGACGCGAACTTTCCGACCAAAGGCTTCTCGAAAGGATGCCGGTAATTTACCGTCTGGAGATATGGTTGTTTCCATTTCAATTGCTTTCATCTTTGTATCCTTTATGCTACTGGTTACCACCCAAATCAATCCAACTTCAATCAAGAAACGGCATACTCAGGCGGCGATTTGAGGAGTTCCACTTTCCGCAGGCGTGATTGAATCGGCGCCATTTCCCTAACTTCAATATACACGACAGGCCGATTCACTTCATCATCAGTTTGTTTCGCTTGTTGAGCCGCCTTGATCGCTTGTAAGCTGTAGGTTGGGTCTTTATGGTCTAACAACACCACCTGGGCATCTTGGGGAATGAGCGCCGCAAAGTCAGGGTGTTCGATGACGTACCGGGTAAACTCGATAAACAACTCTTTGGATTTGGCTTGATAAAATTCATTCATCGATTCATTTCCTCATTTCCTGCTGATAGGTCGCTCGATAAGCCGGCCAATTTTCGATTATATCTCGCTGCCCAAGGGTTAATATTTCAGCATTGCTGTAGTTGGGATACATCTCTTTGGTTTGAGTACCGTCAGGGTGAAGGATATCCCGGTGAGGCTGATCGTGAGCCGTATCATATCGCAAGACAGGATGCCATTGACCGGCAATAAAGGCTTCATACTGGATACGAAATTCGATTACCTCGCCTTGATCCCATACATGCCGATGGCGATAACGGTTTTCTTGGGCCTCGTCTAAGTAGATAATAAAGGT
>JACKAT010000018.1 GCA_020634935.1 Anaerolineales bacterium | reverse complement strand
AATAACTCTCTCTAACTTGCTTGTGTCCAACAAAGAAAACGATATACCGGCTACAGCCAGTTCATCATACCCCAGATTATGAAAGGATCGCGCGCTGGCCTCTCTGGCCATAGCATCATAGATTGCGGCAAAACTTTTTGCCTCTGGATTGTGTTTTAACACATGTTTAACAAACTCGACTGCCATTTTTTTGGGATGACTCATAGCATCGCAACCCTTGGCATAAAATACCCCTATTACCGCAGACCAAACTATCCTTAAATTAAGTCCGCAAAGATAATATGCGAGGGATAGCTCCTCTCCTAACGCTAAATGCGTCTGCACATTATGAAACATTTCGCTTAATTGAGCAAAAAGCAGTTGGCTTACTTGCTGAGATTATCAGTAACTCGGATGAAGCCAACTAGCGGAGCTTCGTTAGAAAAATAGTTCTTAGCGATGGCTCATTAAGGTCATTCGTGAGAAGCCGGTCTAGGGTTTGGTTTGAGATTTTTTTTTGGCCTAAAATTGCTCGACGTTTTTGGATCGTGAGAGGCAATTTACGGAGAAAAGCAGCGTACCCTTTAGCCGAATAGTAAGGCTTTTTATAAACCAGCAAGAAATAAAACTGGCCGAAGAGCAGGGTGTAACTATGTTTAACCAGCAGCGCCAGCGGAATGTTTTTGATTAGAATCGTTAGCCGGTTGCAGGTTGAGAACGTCACATAGCGGGGCCGGGGGATACCCGCACCCTGGCCTTGATGCAGCACTTCGGCTGCTGGCACATACCAACAACGATAGCCCAACAACCGACCCCGCAGCCCCAGATCGATATCCTCCAGATAGCTGTTGAAATCTTCATCGAATAACCCAACTTTTTCAAAAAAACGGCGGCGATAGAGGGCCGCTCCGGCGCAAGCCGAGAAAACTTCCCCCGGTTCATTGTAGTGAGCAGCCGATTCTCCTTTACCTCGCTTCCAAGATGAAGCGTACCAGCTAAAGCTATCGCCGGCGTCATCGATCAGGTCAGGCTGGTCGAGGTTGAGCATTTTGGAGGCCAGGAACCCGATGTCCGGCGAACTCTGATCGGCGGTTTCGACCAGGCTGGCCAGCCAGCCGGGGCGAGGCACGGTATCGACATTGAGTAGGGCAATGTAATCAGACTGTGTGGCTTTAATACCGGTGTTGACGGCCACCGCAAAGCCGCGATTCTCCGGCAGGGTAATGACGCGAACGTCGGGGTAGTTGTCCCGAATGAAGGCCACCGAGTCGTCGGTTGAGCCGTTATCGACCACAATTATCTGAAAGTCACGAAAGGTCTGAGTGTTAAGGGCGTCGAGGCAGCCGGGCAGCCAGCGCTGAGTATTCCAGTTGGGAATGATCACGGCAACTTTGGGCGAATCAGTCATGGCTCAGCACCGCGTCATATACCATCTTAAAAGAGTCGATCATCGCTTGATGGGAGAAATCGCTTGCTCCTCGTTGTACTACTGCCTGTTGGATCCCCTGATAATTTTGAATTAATCCCTCAATGGCCGCCAGAATGGCTTCAGGGGTGACGTTGTCGATGAGTTGGCCGCAGCCGTGCTGTTCAACGTAATCGGCCATTGGGATCGAGCGACTGAGCAAAATCGGCTTGCCGGCGGCTAAGGACTCAATCAACGAGTGCGGATAAGCTTTAATAATGGCCGGGTCTGTCGCCAGAGCGACGCTGGCGTGGACACGCGCCAAAATCGTGTTAACCTCAATCCGCTGATTGATGATTTCAACCCGCTTTTCTAAGCCCATCCGTCGAATCCGTTCAACAATCTCTTCAAACAAAACGCCGCGCCATAAAAAAACCAGATGCAGCCAGGGTGCTTTTTGTAGGGCCGTTAGGAGCGCATCGATGCCCTTCGTCACAAACTGGCCCATCGTCCACGGGGCCGAGCCAACCATCATTTTGAAAGTCCCATCGAGCGGCAGCGGGTTGACGGAAAATTGCTCTGTGTCGATGCCATGACGCACCAGAAAACAATTTCGTATACCCCAGGCCGTCATTTGATCGAAGCTGCGCTGATCGGACACGGTGACGGCTGCCAGAGAATTGAAGTAGGGAATGTTGGGCCGTTTTGGCCGAACCCCGCTGCTGATCGAGTAGATGACCGGCTTGCGCAGCCGGCGGGCAATCGGAAATGGAAACGGATCGGCGTTGTAGAGATGGTGGGCGTCGATGCTCGCTTCGGCGGCGCGGATACGTTTGAGCTGGTGAAAGCCAAACAGCAGCCGGGGTAAATAAATCGGCGATTGTTCATTCGGGTTAAGGTGAATGAGTTCGCCGCCAAAATGCTGGCGCAAGATATTGAGTTCTTGCAGGCTGGCTTCCGTACCCTGAATCCTAGGTGGCAGGTTGGTCATATGATACAGCAGCTTCATGACAACCTATCGAAAGAGGGCGGCCTATGCCCGCTGCATACAGCCAGCACGCGCTCGTTTTGGCCACCGAATCGACCGCGCAGGCCATCGCCCAACCCTAACAGAACCGCTTTAGCCGTGTGTGGTTGGCCGTCGATTTGTAATTTTGCCGCCAGCGCCAGACTGTAAGTCATCCAGAAGCCGATTAACAGACCTCTGAGGCGCGGGTAGAATTTACGAATGAAGCGAAATCGATTGCGGATGATGTAGTAAACATAGAGCGATTCTCTAAAGGTCGATGATCGCTCTACTGCGTGAACAGCTTTTGCTTGGGTCACGACCGCGCTTAAAAACCCGTGGCGTCGGGCTCGATGGCAAAAATCGGGAATTTCGGCGCTGAAGAAATAGGCGTCATCTAAGAGACCGGTTTTCAGGAAAACCTGGCGTCGAGCCAGCATAACAGTGCCGGGAATGTAATCGACTAATTGTAGGGGCGTGTGTTTGGCTTGGTATGAGAGGTGAGAAGACAAATGCAGCACCGGATTCTGCCCGCCGGCGTTGAGCAATCGCTGCGGCTGGTCGGCGTCGAGCATCATTGGCCCGACGATTCCGATTTCTGGATACTTGTGCATCGCTTCAACAAGGCGCAGTAAGTTGGTTTCATCAATAGTAGCGTCATTGTTGAGAAGTAAGATTAGGTCGATGGCCTGTTCCAGAATTTCGACCAGTGCTCGATTATTGCCGGCGGCATAGCCTAAGTTGGTCGAACTACAGATGAGATTAATGTGGGGATATTCGGCGGCAATCCGGCCGGCGCTGCCGTCGGATGAGTGGTTATCGACGACCCAAATTTGTAGTCGAATGTGCTTGAACGCGGTCAAAAGGCGCAAGCAGTTAAGCGTGTCGTCTGCCGCGTTCCAGTTGAGAATGACAACGGCTATGGTGGGTAAGGGAGCAGTATTCATCGTTTGGCTTAGTGCGGAATAGTCCGATGTAGCTTCCAGGCCAGCTTGGGTGTGCGGATCGAGGCCAGTTTAACCGGTCGAGTAGGCACCGATTGGTTAAATTGACGACGTTTAGCCAAGGGCAGATTAATTCGTTTCAGCGCCGCTAATCGACCTCGCAGCGCGGCGGTACTCCTTAGAATAAAAATACTATAAAAAATGGCGGCGATTTCATAAGCTAAAATGACCGGCAAGTATAACAAAAAGCTGTTGAGTGGATAGTTTTTGATCATCGTCCACAACTTATTACGGCCCAGCAGATAGGTTTTGAACGGCGACCACTTACCACTGGTCGCCGAATGAACGTGTCGAACTTTGGCCTGTGGCGCGTAGAGACAGCGCCAGCCGGCTCGCTGTCCGCGCCAGGCGATATCTGAATCGTCGTAATAGATGAAGTAATCCTCGTCCAGCCAGCCGATTTGGTCGAGCATTCGGCGGGCATATAGGCCCCCCGCGCCGGCCGGACCAAAAACTTCGACCGGTTCGGCTGGTTCGTTAGCGGCCGGCTGCCCGATGTGCCGATTCCAGGCCAACCCGGCCCAATCCACCTCGATGCCGGCCGAGTCGATCAACCCCGGCGCGTGATCAAGCACGATTTGGCTGGCCACCATGCCGATGTCATCCGCCGATTGGGCCGCGGCGACCATCGCGCTTAGGAACCCGGGTTCCAAAACGGTATCGTCATCGAGCACAATGATGTATTCGCCCCGGCTGGCGGCGATGCCCTGGTTGGTGGCGGTGCAGTAGCCTAAATTTTCACCGTTGGGAATAAGCGTTACCTGAGGATAGTCGGCTCGAAGCCAGTCGGCTAAACCATCGGTTGAGCCGTTATCGATGACGATAACCTCAAAATGGGGATAATCCTGGCTAAAGAGGGTCGGCAAGCAGCGTATCAAATACTTTTTCCCATTATAAGATACGATGACAACCGACGCCAATGGCAATGGTGTTGGCATAGGCTGCTTGAGATGGATTTAACAAATTGCGTGGATTATAACATCGAAGGAAAGGGGGAGCAAGGTATTTGCTGTTTTACGTGATGGCTGTTATTTCTTGGCCCTCGCTTTCGTCTCAGCCTGCTTGTCCAGTTCAAACAGCAGTTTGTCCACTTTGGCTAGCAGTTCCCAGCCGGCATCATTCGTTTGGGGACCGTACCGGCCCATTTCACTTTGGGCCAGATAGTCATTGATCTTGTGAGCCTGTAAGATCGACAGACCGTGGGTTTGCAGTCGGTCGGCTAACTCGGTGCGAGTTAATCCTTTCACCGAGGCGCCCAGCATCCGTCCCAGATAGCCAGTTAAGGCCCGGCTAGCGACCTGATAGTTGTCATCGCTGCCGGTCATAGCCTGAGCGATGGCAGGATGTATCATTTCTTTGGGCTGCTTAACGGCCTCCGCTGCGATTTTACTTTTCTCTTGCCGTTTCTGCCACAGCCATAGCCCGCCGGCTCCCACCACAACCGCCGCCGGAATCCCGGTACAGATGGTCCACAGCAAAACAACCCCCATCGGCAGCATGGCTCGCCAATTTGAATTGAGTGAATCGGAAAAGTCCGAATTGAAAGATGGGGCGGCCGGATTAATTAGGGGATTGATGCTGCCGGCTCGATTATTCGGTGTGGTGGCTGGAATGGGAATAGCCGCCACGGCTGTCGCTGTCGCCGATGCCGCATCGGGTGTGGGTGGGGCGATGACCCGCATCTTGAGCGATTTGGTGCTGATAGTCCGATATTCTTCGGCTGCCGGATCGAAATAGACCAATTTGGCCGGGGGAATCGTGAAATCACCAATTTTGTCCCATACTACAAGGCGTTCATAAACTCGGGTTCCCTGCAATTGCCCGTTTTTCAGGTCCATACTCTGGCTTTTTAACGAGTCATACGTTCGCCATTGGCGAAGCGAGGGCCAAATGGGGTCAGGAAGCGTGTTGACATTGCCGACACCCGAAATCGCGACCGAAAGGGTCGAGGGTTGGTTGATAACGGCCACCTGCGGGCTAAACCAGGCCTCCATATCAAACTGACCGACCGCTCCGGTGAACTCCGGCGGAGCATCGTCAGGGAGAGGTTTGACATTGAGCTGGATCGGCTGGGTATAAAGTTCGGCCGCCTCTTCAAAGAAACTGCCGGGAAAGATTAACTGAGCCGTGCCGATGTTAATGATTCCTGTCGATTTTGGGAAGAGCGCCGTTCGGATTTCACTGACCAGATAAGTCCGGTCGCCAACGTCGAGATTATACTCCTGGACCGGCATCCCCAGAGTCTCGAAGCTGCTAAAAATAGGCATTTCGAGCTGTGGCTGCCGGTAAAGCCGGATCGCCTGGTAAAGTCGAAAAGTGTAGATTAACTGCTGGCCCAAATACGGCGAGGCCTGATCGACCACTGCTTCAACGTAAAAATCTTGGTCAACCAAATCAGCCGGTGGTACGACTAAGCCGGGCAAAACAGCATGATTAGGGGAAGGCGCCGGCGGCGCCCCCTGAGTCACCTCAAACGAAATAGGGGTGGTTTCAACCACATCCTCATCGTTAAACTTCACGGGAATAGGGGGGATAGTTAGTGTACCGGTGCGGCGCGGCTGTAATTGGTAAGTGTAGACGACCTCAGTCTGAATTTCACCGCGCACCAGACTCACATTCGTAGCAATATTTAGGTCGATGACTGACAACCCATCGAGAGGGGGCAATATGGGCCGAGGTTGTCGGGGGGAATCGTTTATAGCCGTGACAGTCAGAATAACCACATCATCGGTTGAAAATTCTGATCCATTGACACTAACCGAAACGGGTAAGTCTTGACTGTAAACCAGGCGAGGAAACAGGGCGATATACACCAATAAAACAAGCGCACGTAACTTCCGGTTAATTCTGATGGTCTTAAGAGAAAATGAATAGCGCCTCCACCTGCTCAGCATAATGGTTCTCCCTCGAAACCAGGCAACCAATCGCCTAACCAATTAGCCAACAACCCAACAACCATAATTGTAGCCATCCCCTACATTTTTACAAAATGGTTATGTTAATGTGAATTTCCGAAAATCAGGACAATAGAAACAGGTAAAGAGATTTCGATAAGGTAGGGTGCTCGTTTAGTGTTGACAAAAAAACAAAGAGTTGACATTAACTAAGTTATTGGATACCCTTAACTTTAGACACGATTATGTTTTGTTTCCTATCGAAAGGAGTCCGTAATGGCAACCAAACTCATCGAACTTGAAGATGGCACCCTGGTGGAAGTCGAAGTTCCCGGCAACGAGGTTCAACCCATCTCCGGCGGATTTGCCGACAAGGTGGGCGCTACCTTCGATAAGATTCAGCCTTTGCTCGTCAGAACGATTCGCCCGATTACCGCTGCCTGGCAGGAGTTGAGCCAGGATATGGATATTGAGCGGGCGGAGATTGAACTGGGTTTGAGCTTTGAAGGAGAAGGTAATCTCTACGTGACTAAATCTTCAGCGGGAGCAAACCTGAAGGTAAAGTTGTCGCTGAAACCCAAGGAGTAGTTAAGTGGCCGTTGATTTACAAAACTCGGTGGTCTTAATCACCGGGGCCGACCCCGGCAATAGTCGCTTTGGCACCGGCTTTGTCATTTATCAAGATGAGGAGATGGCTTATCTACTCACCTGCGCCCACGTGGTCGATGATGTGGGTGGAGAGAGCGCCATCGATGTAGAAGGCGCTCCGGCGGTAGTTATGGCTTACGGTTCAGCCGCAGAACTGGATTTAGCGGTACTGCGGGTGCCAAGCCGTGTTGATAAACTTCCGTTGCCTTTGCAGCCGACGGGCGATAAAGACAGCCGCTTCCTGACCGCCGGCTTTCAAAAGTTCGGCAGCCATTTTCTGGTGCGCCCCCTGCAAGGGGTCTTAGGACAGACGGTTGCTTTGGCTATACGCGGTCAAGCGGATCGAGTCCGGGCTTGGGATTTGAAGATTGAAGATGATTACCAACTTCAACCCGGCTACAGCGGGTCACCGGTGCTCGATCAGGCCAGTGGTACCGTGCTAGGTGTGGTCAGCCATCGGCAGGGGCAAGGGGAACGGGGTCTGGCTATTTCCGTTGAAGCGCTGCCCAAACTCTGGCCGGAGATGCCGGAGAATCTGCTCGCATCGGAGCCTACTGCCGTATCGGCTCAGCCAACCACTCAGCCCAAACCAGAGGCCAATGTCGGCCAAACCAATCCCTCTCAAAAAGGAACTATGATGTCTAGACCTATAAGCCTATTTTTCTCTTATGCGCATGAAGATGAAGCCTTGCGGGATGAATTAGCCAAGCATCTCTCGATTATGCGGCGGCAAGGCGTTATCTCTGACTGGTACGATCGCGATATTACCGCCGGCAGCGAGTGGGCCGACGCGATCGATGATAATCTCAATAAGGCCGACATAATTCTATTGTTAGTTAGCCCTGATTTTATCGCCTCAGACTATTGCTACGATGTCGAGATGAAGCGCGCGCTGGCCCGTCACGACGCTAAAGAGTCTATTGTCATCCCGGTCATTCTGCGGCCAACCCGCTGGCAAAATGCCCCGTTTAGCAAGCTGCAAGCGCTGCCCAAAAATGCTAAACCGGTTACCACCTGGCCGGATCAAGATGAAGCTTTTCTTTATATTGCCGAAGCGGTTCAAAAAGTCGCGGAAATGCAGGCCAAGAAACCGGCCCCGTCGCCTGGTTCGGCCCCGTCTGCGACGCCCACACCTACTCCGATAGTCCCCTCACCCGGCCCCGTCATACCAGCCGTCAACTATAACGTTCCGGCTATTCGTCGATTATTGACCGCCGTGTTCGATGACGAAACCTTTGACATTTTCTGTTTCGATTACTACCGCGATGTTCGCGACAGCTTCAGTCAGGGCATGAGCCGGACCGCCAAAATTCAACGGCTGATCGAGTACTGTGAGCGAAATTTAGCCTTCGAAACCTTATTGCAGCGCGTCGAGCAAGAAAACTCCGCCCAATATGAGCGATTTAGGACCCAATTAACCACATAAAGTTCGTGGAGTTCGTAGAGTTGGTGAGTTGGTGGAGTTGATGTGTCACATCAACTCCACCAACTCCATTAACTCCACCAACTCTATAAACTCCAAAAACTCTAATCAAACTTGTGGAACGTCACCCGCCACGAGTAATGCCCCCGGCAAACCTGGTTATGGTTCTGCGCCCAGCGGCATGTTTCGACACTGCCGTCACAGTAACCCTTGGCAGCTAATACTTCAGCCGGAATCAACTCATCAGCGGCGGTGAAGTTGAAGCTTTCTTCACTGGTATACGGCGTCCCGTCGATGTGACGCTTGGCGTAAAGGGTCATACTGTTGTTCCACAGCGTAATTTCGGTGTGGCCCGGCCCATGACTGCCGGAGGCGACCTCAACATTATTGTAGGTATCACCGATAACAACACCATCCATTGGCACGCCCGGCGGCGGTCCTTGCAGCACGGTGATATAAATACTGTGATTGCCCACACAGCCGCCGTTTTCCCAAATCGGTAACATGTCCTGATACGTCACGCAGAAATCCTTCCCGCAGCGAAGTTGATCCTCCAATTGCTCCGGTGACAGACTCTCATTGTCATTGACTTCCTCGGCGCCCTCGGTTCCGGCCGGAGCTTCTTCTGGATTCGCCTCGGCTACCGCTTCGGGGGCGGGCGTCGCTGTTGGGGGTGGCGGCGGCGCTTCGGCCACAGCGATACTGCCGTCATCGCCGATAAATGTGACTAGCTCGCCAAAAATCCAGCCGGTAGCCGCCTCCGGCAGGCTGATCTGCCACCAACTGCCATCCTCATTGCGACCCAAGACCATTGCTTCCTGGCCGGGTGCAAATTGAGTCACAACCGGGTAGACGGTCCCCGGACCGCTGCGCACATTAACCTGATTGCCAAGCGCCTCATCGACTTTGATCATTGGGTCAGGAATAGGGGACGGGGTAGGTGTGGCCGGCACAGGCGTTGCCGTTGGTTCGAGTGTTGGCGTTGAGACAGGTGTATTGGTTGCAGTTGGTTCAGCCGGTTGAATTGACTCATCGGTTGGGGTAGGAGCAGCAACTTGCTCGGCCTCTTGAGTGGCTTGGTCGGGTTCGGTCAGGACGCTGGCGACCGCTTCGGTCGGCGGCAGCGGCTCAGGGGTGGGGGGGGCTCCGCCGCAAGCGGTTAGGGATAGGGCCATGATTAGACTGGTCCATACAAGGATTAGTTTCATCGTTCTCCTCAAAATTTAACGTTTATGCCGCAAAAGAACATTATATTCACACCTTCCGAGGCGTCAAAGCTGTTCGGCTGTGGTATAATTCGAGGTTATGAACCAAGTCAGTAAAACTAGCGATCAGCCATCAGCTGTTAGTCCGCACTCTTTAGCCGTCAACCGTCAGCGATCAACCGTCGGCCATCGTCTTGAGCGGTATGGTCTGATCATTATACTCGTCGCCTTCACTATCCTGGGATTACTGTATGATTTTACCGTACCCATCTTTGAAAAACCGGACGAGCTTAAACATTTTGCCGTAATTCAATATATCCAGACTCAGCGCCGTCTGCCGGTGGTGCGCGAAGGCGTTTACAAACCGTGGGATCAAGAAGGCACGCAGCCGCCGTTATATCATCTTTTGGCGGCGGCGGCCACATCCTGGCTCGATTTGAGCCACTTTGAAGAGCCGCCGCGCAATCCGCACTACGTCGATGATCGTTCCTTCGTCTGGCGCGAGCGCGGCAACAACAATCTCTATCTTCACTCCCCCGGCGAAACCTGGAGCACCAACCCCGTTATCTTAGCCGCCCATATGGCTCGCTGGTTGTCCCTCCTGGCCGGAGTCGCCACCGTCGCGCTCACCTACTTTCTGGCCAGAATCATCTTTATCGATGACGCTTTACAATCACAAGCGGTTAACAGTCAACAATCAGACATTAGTAATCAGGTTTCACCATTCATAATTCATAATTCATCCTTCATACTTTGTCTTCTTTCCGCCGCCCTCGTCGCCTTTATCCCCCAATTTCTACACGTCAGTTCGGCCATCACCAACGACAGCCTGAGCGTGACCTTGGCCGCGGCGGCATTGGTAGTGCTGGCGATGATCATCAAACGGGGCGGCTCAATCCGCGCTGCGATGTTTTTAGGCGTCATCTTGGGCTTGGGCGCCATCACCAAACTGAGCATGCTCTATCTCTGGCCGGTGACCGGCTTAGTCATTCTATACGATGCCTACCGTCGCCGCGCCTGGGTGGATTTACTCAGGTTCGGCGCGATTATCGGCGGTTTGATTTTGCTACTGGCCGGTTGGTGGTATTGGCGCAACTGGCGGCTCTACGGCGATCCGACCGGCCTCGCGGCGCATCTGCTCTATCGCGGCGGCGCGCTCGATCCTCGACCCACCCTGGCCGACTTATGGCGCACCGAACTCGTCGGGCTGGAACTCTCCTTTTGGGCAGCTTTTGGCGCCGGTCAAATTTTATTGGAACCGTGGCTCTATGACATCCTGCGCTGGATCAAATATATCGTCCTGGTCGGAATTATCGTTGGCGTAATCCGTTTTGTTAGTTCAACGCGGTCAGCCATCAGCCATCAGCCGTCAGCCGTCAGCGCTCGTCCCTCGCCCCTCATCATTCTTTGTCTCCTAGCCCTTTGGACTTTCATAGTATTTGCCGCTCTTCTGCGCTGGATGCAGATCACCCCGGCCTCGTGGGGGCGATTATTGTTTCCAACGTTGCCGGCGTTGGGCATTTTAACCGCGTGGGGGCTGGCTGAATTAGGACAGTTTGCCGCCAGTCTTCGTCCCCACGTGCTACGTCCCACGTCCTCCATCCTACTCAGTTTACTGCTGCCCTCCCTTTTAGTTGCGATGCTTTTGTCCCTCTCGATTATCGCGCCATTTCGGTACATTCAAGCGGCTTATGCCAAGACCCCCTTGCTCGCCGAAAGTGACGTACAGTCGGACGACATCACCTACCTCGATTGGCTTTATGCCGATTCCCTGCGTCTCATCGGCTACACTATCGACCGTCCTTCCATCAAACCGGGAGAGTGGCTGCCGGTGACACTATACTGGCAAGCCGTGCGCCCGATCGACCAAAATTACAGCGCTTTTGTTCACGTCCTCAACACTGACGGTGAGTCGATCGGTCAGGCTAACACTTATCCCGATGGCGGCAAATGGCCGACCTCGATGCTATCGCCAGACCAGGTCTTACGCGATACCTATTACGTTTTTATTCCGCCGGATACCGAAGCCCCAATAGCGACTCGCCTGGCGCTGGGTATTTTCGATTTTGATGATCCGGCACGGTTGGCAAAATCGGCCATCAACAGTGTAGGTGAGGTCGTCGAGCCCATTGTAGACGGCGTGCCACTCCTCCCCCACCAGTGGCCGGAATTGCATCCAGCCCATCCTCTGGAGATCGACTTTGGCGGACAAATTCGGTTAGTCGGCTATGACTGGATTCACGAAACACCCATAAAGACGGGAACCCGGGTTCCCATTACCTTCTATTGGGAAACTTTACTGCCGCCCGATCAAAATCTCAATCTATTTATCCACCTGATCGACCCCACTACGCAAATCCAAGCCGCTGGCTTCGATGGCCCCCCGTATTTTCCCACCCGCTATTGGCAGCCCGGTAACACGCTTATTGATGCCCGCCTGCTCGATATTCCGGCGGATTTACCCCCGGGAACATACGAAATGCGGATCGGCTGGTACAATCTCGATGACTTTGCCCGGCTCCCCCTACTCGATGGCGAGGGCGATAGTTTGACGCTGTTTAAAGTGGACGTGAATCGAGATAACTCCGATTAGGCAACAGGCCGGCATCGCGCTATAACAACAGGAGCAACAAAGCTGGCTTTGTCAACCCCGTCAATAAAAACAGTAGAACAAGTCACTGACTTGTCCAATCCGGACAAATCAGCGATTTATCCTACGAACCCTTTCAAGGAGTAAAATGATGGATAACCAATCAAAACCCACTTGTAAGCTGATCCAGCCGGGCGAAACCTACACCGGGAAGCAGGCTTTTACCTACTTTGCCGGCATCTCCGCCGAGAATACCGGCGCTCGCGGCATCTGCATGCATCTGCTGACCATTCCGCCGGGCGGCCGGGCTAAAGCCCACCTCCATGAAAATCACGAAACGGCTATTTACGTTTTATCCGGTGAAGGATGTATGTGGTACGGCGAGAATCTGGAGGACCATATGGTGTGCAGGGTCGGAGAGTACGTCTATATCCCGGCCGGTGTGCCTCATTTGCCTTACAACCCCAGCCAAACCGAAACCTGCACCGCTGTCATTGCCCGCACCGATCCGAACGAGCAGGAGAGCGTCGTTCTCTTGCCGAAATTGGATGCGCTGCATTGATCATCATGGTCGTTGTTTACTCGATCTTCCTTTTTGTTCAGTTTGCATGACAAGATTGTTCAGATCGTGGGACAGACAAACTCCGCCGAATTTGTTATTATGAGTTATCGATAAATAGCACAAGGTAGGAGGAGCACCATGAATAAAACGCTATCCCCGGCTGTTCAAGATTTTCATCAAGCGCGACGTCAAGCCACGATCCAGGCGATCATGGCCCGTTTTACAGGCCAATCGACCAAGTTGTTATCATTTAATGACGTTAGTCAAAGGTTGAAATCCACTAACATAGTGGAAAAAGGGATCCAAGAAATTCCCCTTGAAGCGATCGTGGGTAGCTGTGGTCGCTACGAGGATTTCACTCGAACCTTCTTGCCCCTGCGCAGCAGCGATCAAGTCAGATGGGCGCAAGTCCAGACCTACATTCAAGAAAAAGGCATCGCGAATATCCCGCCCATTGGTGTTTATCAGATTGGGGATGTGTACTTTGTCGCCGATGGTAATCATCGGGTGTCGATTGCCCTCAGGATGGGTGCGACTCATATCCGGGCCAGAGTGACAGAACTTCAGACAAAGGTCGTGCTTTCGCCGGACGACAGGCCGGACGAATTAATATTGAAAGTCGAGTATGCCAATTTTCTGGCTCGCTCGCACTTGGATCTGAACCGGCCCGAAGCTAATTTGCAACTCACCGTACCGGGCAAATATTGGCTTTTGGAAGCGCAGATCGAGGCTCACTGCTACCTGACTGCCGGAGCGTCGGACCAGCCGGTTTCGTTCGAAGAGGCGGCGGTGTTATGGTTCGATGGCGTTTACTCCGGCGTGGCCCAACTCATTCGTGATCGCGACTTACTGCGCGACTTTCCCGGTCGCACCGAGGCGGATCTCTACGTGTGGGCCTTTGAGCATCGCGCCGAATTGAAACAGACCTCCGCCTGGGATGTGGGCATTGGCACCGCCCTGCATGATTTCACCGTCCAGCAGCAGGCAGAGTTGAAGGGAGCGGCTCAACGGATCCAACGGTTAAAAGATCGAGTGACCCCTTCACCACTGGCCTCCAACCTCACCCAAACCGGCGCGTGGCAAAAAGAAAAGTCGGCCGGACCGGCGCATCGCTGTTTATTTTTCAATGTCTTAGTCGCCATTACTGAGGACGATTATGGCCGGCAAGCGCTCGAGCAAAGTTTGGAAATTGTCCGGCGAGAACGAGGCCGGCTGCGAGGGCTGCATGTCGTCGATTCTGAGGCCGAGCGATCAAATATAACCTCACAGTTCCTTCAGGGTGAATTCACCGTAAAATGCCGGGCAGTAGGTATCAACGGTAAATTGTCAATTGAAACAGGCCAGCCCGTCGATAAACTGTGCGAACGGTCTACGCTGGCCGATATCGTGGTTGCGCCGCTGCTCAAGCCTCCCGGGACTAACCTCGTGACACGTTTGCACTCAGGGTTCCGCACCCTGGTTCAGCGCAGCGCCCGCCCGGTGTTGGCCGTACCCGACCAGCCGTCTCGCTTTACCAAGGCGCTTTTGGTTTACGATGGCCGTCCCAAGGCCCAGGAGGCCCTTTTTATCGCCTCCTATTTAGCCGGTCAGTGGCAAATGCCGTTAGTGGTCTTAACTGTGACCGACAGGAATATGACCGATCAGTCGCTAGAAGACGAAGCCAAAGCCTATTTAGATAAGCGCGGCGTGCAGCCGCAATTTGTACGGAAAAATGGGGTCGTGGCCAAAGCGATTTTAGAAACAGTTGAAGAGCAAGCGGCTGATCTGATTATTATGGGCGGTTACAGCCAGAAGCCGGTCAAAGGATTGCTGCTGGGCGACTCGGTTGATGAACTGCTCAGCCGGACGAAGCAGCCGGTGTTAATTTGCCGTTAGCAACGACAACAAAAATTGCAGCGGAGCGACAAAGCCGGCTTTGTCAAATGCAGCGGAGCGACAAAGCTTGCTTTGTCAAACGCAATGGAGCGACAAAGCTTGCTTTGTCAAACATGATCAAAGTTAAGCCTTGATGCTCCCCACCTTAATTTTCAGATGAGGTATACCCTGATGAAGGAACTCCCCGTCATCGGCATTACAACCTGCGCCCGCGACAAGCGGCGCAACTTCAAGCTGGCAATGGAATACGTCGATGCGGTTCGTCGCGCTGGCGGTATTCCAATCTTAATCCCGCATTGAGCCGGATTCTAAACTGGTTCGAATTATAGGCCAGACGGAAGTCACCGTCGCTTCCTGGCATCATCAGGCCGTGCGGCGGCCGCTCCCGGCTTAAAAGTGGCGGCCTATGCCCCGGACGGCGTCATCGAAGCGATTGAAATGCCGGCTCACCCCTGGCTCGTCGCCGTGCAATGGCACCCCGAACTAACCGCCGCCACTGACCCTACTCAGCAACATCTATTCGAAACCCTAATCAAAGCCTCATCACTTCAAGAGCAAAAGTTCACCAAGACCTTAAACTCTACAAACTCTACAAACTCTATGAACTCTATGAACTCTATGAACTCCCGAACTTCCTACGCGCCCCGCTCGCCCCGGACATACGGAATACCTAGCGCCGCCGGCGCGCCTAACCGCTTGCGGATCGCCTCACGCGACGAAAAGACCAGGGCCAGAATCGTGAACAGGTAGGGAATCATGTTCAGCCAAACGCCTAGAATAGGATTGCTGGCAAACGGCAGCCAGGCAATCGCCTGCAAATCGAGCGGCAAACGGCGCAGCGCTCCAAAAATATAGGCCCCCATCAACGCCCGCCACGGATTCCAACCGGCAAAAATCACCAACCCAACCGCAATCCAGCCCTGCCCGGCTGTCATCTCATTGATCCACAGCGGCGTAATCGCCAGTGACAGCGAGGCTCCGGCCAAACCGGCAAAAAGGCCGCCGACAAACACATAGAAGTAACGCAGCGCCCCCACATTCACGCCGACCGCATCGGCCGCCGCCGGCTTCTCGCCGATGGCGCGAAGTTGCAAGCCCGGCCGCGTCCGTTCGATCCAGAACCAGACCGCCGGAACCAGCAGCAGACCGATGAAGAAGATGACATTCTGTTTTTCGCCGAACAGCGGCCATAGAATGCTCGGTCCAATTAAGGGAATGTCGTACAGAAAAGGCACCGGCAGCACCGGCAGACGCGGCACATCGCGCACTTGGACATACGGCGCACCCAGCACCGAGGTCAAGCCTGTCCCCACAAAGGTTAATGCCAGCCCGCTAACCACCTGATCGCCGCGCAGGGTGATCGAGACGAACGCGTGGAGCAGGCTAATGACCCCGCCGGCCAGCATCGCCACCAGCACGCCGATCCAGGGATTGCCGGTGCCGTAGGCCACGGCAAATCCGGCCAGCGCCCCGACCAGCATCATCCCTTCAACGCCCAGATTCAAAACCCCGGCTCGTTCGGTAATCAGTTCGCCCAATGTGGCAAACAGCAGCGGGGTGCCGGTGCGCAGCCCGGCCTCGATAATGTTAATCAGAAATGCAAGTTCCACTCTCTAACCCTCCGAGGTTACGGTTTCTTCAGTTAGCGCCGTCGTCGCGGCCGGTTGGACCAGCCGAATACGATAACGCGTAAAGGTGTCGGCGCTGATAACACAGAAGAGAATAATGCCCTGGATCAGCAGCGGAATCCCGGCCGGCTGAATGGCGTCGCCGCCGACCAGCAGGCCGCCGAACAAATAGCCAACCACAATCACCGCCAGCGGGTTCAACCGCGCCAGCCAGGCTACAATAATCGCGGTGAAGCCGTAGCCCGGCGAAAAATTTTCCTGTAAGCGATGGACCACCCCGGCCACCTCCGACATCCCGGCCAGCCCGGCCAACCCGCCAGACACAATCATCGTCAGGATAATGGTGCGGGCCAAATTCATCCCGGCGTACCGGGCCGCGTCCGGGTTATCGCCGATGACCTTCAACTCGTAGCCCCACTTGCTGTACTTGAAAATGATAAACAGGATCACGGCGGCGATGATGCCATACAGGATGCCCAAATGGGCAGTCAGGCCCCGAAAGGCCGGAACGATATCGCCGAAGTCGGTCAGGCGGGGAAACCAGGCGGTGCGCGGGAACGGCGCGGTCAGGCCGAATCCGCCCGCCGCCCACGGGCCGTAGACAAAGTAGTTGTTGAATTCAACCGCGACATAGGTCAACATCAACGATGAGATAATCTCGTTCACTCCCAGTTTGGCTTTAAGGACGCCCGGAATAGCGCCCCACACCGCTCCGGCGGCAAAACCGGCCAAGGTCATCGCGGCCAGCATCACCACTTTCGGGGTGGTGGGCGGCAGCCAGAAAAGCGCCACACCGGTAGCGGCCCACGCTCCCAGGAAAAGCTGCCCTTCCGCCCCAATATTCCACAGCCGCATGCGGAAGGCGATAGTTACCCCTAGTCCGGCCAAAATGAGCGGCGTGGCTTTAACGATGGTGTCGGAAAAAGAGTAAGTTTCAAAGAAGCCGGTGCGAAACATCTGGGTGTAGGCCACAATGGGATCGAGGCCGCCATAAGCCAGCGGAATCGCGCCAATCATGAGGGCCAGGATTAAGGCCAGGATAATGCTGACGATAGGGAGCCAGCGTGGCGTTTCCAATCTGGGTTCTATTTTAAGTTGCATGGCTCTGCTCCACTTTTGTGCCGGCCATCATCAGCCCGATCTCATTGATCAGGTCATCATCGGGCGGTACTTCACCGACAATTTGCCCTTCAAATAACACCACAATTCGATCCGACAACGACAGCAGTTCATCCAAATCTTCGGAGATGAGTAAAATTCCCGCGCCGCGATCCCGCTCGTCGATGAGCATTTGGTGGATCGACTCGATGGCTCCCACATCCAGCCCTCGCACCGGATAAACGGCGATAATCACCTTGGGCTGGCGCGAAATTTCCCGGGCCAAAATCAATTTCTGCAAATTCCCGCCCGACAGCAGCCGGGCCGGCAGATCGACGTTGGGCGTTTTGACATCAAATTGCTCGATCAACTGCTCGGCCTGAGCGCGTACCAGCCGCAAATCGATGCGCCAGCCCTGCCCTATCGGCGGCTGGCGGTATGATTTGAGAATGAGGTTGTCGGCCAGATTCAAATTGGGCGAGGAACCAACGCCGTTACGGTCGGCTGGAATATAGGCCAATCCCTGGTCGATGGTGGCCGTGGCGGGTTGGTTGGTGACATTTTGCCCCTGGACGATGACGGCGCCGCTGGTGGCCTGCCGCAGGCCGGCGATCACCTGGGCCAGCTCGGTTTGACCGTTGCCGGCCACGCCGGCGATGCCGACCACTTCGCCGGACCGCACCGTCAGCGATAAATCGCGCAGCGACGGCAGCCCCCGGTCATTTTCACACGAGACATGGTCGATCACCAGGGCGGCGGCGGTGGGGTTGGCCGGTTTCTTCTGAATTCTAAACAGCACCTCCCGCCCCACCATCAGTCGGGCCAGTTCCGCTTTGCTGGTCGATTTCCCGTCAACGGTCGACTCCACGCGACCGCGCCGCAGCACCGTCACCCGGTCGGCGATCTCGACTACTTCATCCAGTTTGTGGCTGATAAAAATAATGGTGTGGCCCGTCGCCGTCATCTCGCGCAGGGTTTTGAACAGATCGGTAACTTCCTGCGGGGTGAGTACAGCCGTCGGTTCGTCCATAATCAGCAGCTTGGCGCCCTGGTAGAGCATCTTGAGGATCTCAACGCGCTGCTGCTCGCCTACCGACAACTGCCAAATCTTGGCGTTTGGCTCCACGGCCAGACCGAATTTTTGGGACAGATCGGCGATGTCCTGTTCCAGTTTTTTGTAGTTGATATAGAAGCGGGGTGTTTTTTGGCCTAGGATGAGGTTTTCGGAGACGGTTTGAGTGGGAACCAGCATAAAGTGCTGGTGAACCATTCCGACGCCGTTATCAATGGCGTCGCGCGGGGAGCTAAACTTGATCGACTTACCGTCGAGCAAGATTTGGCCTTCGTCAGGCCGGTAGAGGCCATTGACCATATTCATTAGGGTGCTCTTCCCGGCGCCGTTTTCGCCGAGCAAGGCGTGAATCTCGCCCCGTTTGACAGCGAAATTGACGTTATCGTTGGCCAGCACGCCGGGAAAGCGTTTGGTAATCCCTCGCATTTCGAGGGCGTAAGGGACCCCTTGCATTTCGAGGGCGTAAGGGCTGTTTTTCACGAGGATGTCCTCCTCAAAAATACAATAAAATCGATGTCGCCGGGCGACTGCCCATAGCTGGTCAGTATGGCGGCCATCTCGCTGCGATGCTGCATTCCATGCAAAGCCAGGTGGTGCAAAATATCACCCAATTGGGTCTCATAAGACGTTGTCCCCGATATGTTGGTATAGGCGATAGTTTGGCCCAGGTCATCATCGGTCAACGACTCAACATAGGCCAGCATTGCGGTTTCTTCTTCTTGCCAGCGGCTGGTAATTGAAGCCAAGGTTGGAAAATCGGCTTCTTGGAGCATCGCTGAGGGCGACACTCCTAACTGGCAGCGAGAGCGCCAGATGTATTCGGCCCCCAGAGTATGAACCAGCGTCCTGCGCAAACTGCCGGCGCTAAAGCCGGTTGGCGTGGTGAATTGTGCCTCTGTCACCTGGGCAGCTTTGGCTAAAATAAGATGATTGGCCCAATAATTATATTGGTAAAGTTTGGTTATAGTTTGTTTCATGAGATATCGTAGGAGTGATTAAATAAGAAGGGCGCGGAACTCTTCATTCCGCGCCCAAGTATACTAGAAAATCACGCTGCCGCCAACCTTAGTTCAGCGGAGGAATTTCAGCAGCCGGGTCAAACCCATCCACCAGGAAGTCCATACAAATGGTGCAGGGCTCGCGTCCGGTAATGTCGAAGGCTGACATGTAGCCTTCGGATAACCCTTCCAGATCAGACTGGGTTAAACTAACCCCGGCCGGGATCACTTCGTTACCCTGGTTGTCGTTGATCGGTCCGGTGAAGATATCGAAGCGGGTAAACTCGTCGGCTTGCATTTGGCCCAGCAGGCCTTGAACATCAGGAATAACCGATTCAGGGACACTGGGATAAGGTTCTTGGCCTTCCATAAAGCCATAAAGGCCCAGCATACCGTCGGCGGCCGAGCCGTAGTAGTCTTCGGGAACCCAGGTGCCATCCTGCACACCTTTGACGATATCGGTGTAAATCGGCCCCCAGTTCCAGTAGGGTACGGTTAAACAGTATGCTTCCAGGCCAAAGCAGGCGTTTTCGCTGTCATAGGCGATACCCGTTAGACCACGTTCACCGGCGGCTTGGACCGGGCCGGGGGTATCAGACCCGGTAATAATCACTGTTGCGCCCGCATCCAGCATCGACTCAGCCGCTTCGCGTTCCAGGACGGGGTCGAACCAGGTGAAGATCCAGCGGATATCCATCACGCAGTCGGGACAGGTGCGTTTCATGCCTAAAGCAGCCGCGTTTGACAAGCGGATAACTTCGGCAATGGGGAACGGCGCAATAATCCCGACGCGGTTAGAACCGTCTTGAGCGGCTTTCGCCCCGGCAATCATCCCGGCCAGATATTTCATTTGTTCCATAGAGCCCATAACGTTACCAAAGTTGGTGGCATTTTTCTTTTGGCCCGTTACGTGAATGAAAGCAGTATCGGGGAATTCTTCAGCCACAACGGCAGTCGGGTCCATATAACCGAAGGAGGTGGTGATGATGACATCAAATCCCTGGCGGGCCAGGTTGCGAATAACCCGTTCGGCGTCAGCGCCTTCAGGGACGCTTTCCAGGTAGGCGGTATTAACGGTGTCACCCAGAGCCTTCTCCAGGTAGAGGCGACCTTGGTTGTGGGCATAAGTCCAGCCGCCATCGCCGATGGGGCCAACATACACAAAGGCCACGTTCGTTTTGCCTTCTTCAATGGTAGGGATCTGAATCGTGTCAGCGCTGGCGGCTTCGGTTGTTTCCGGGGCCAGGCCTAAAACACTTTCAGCGTAGGTGGCGCTGGGAATGCACAGCTTCCAGCCCGGCTCGATGACATTGACATCCTCGATGGCCGAGTAGCTGCTGTCAACCGCTGCTTTGGCCGTGGAGGCTTCAGCAATGGCCGGATAGGTTAGGACATCGCCAAAGGCTTTTTCGGCAATTTTCGACAGCCAGTCGTCAGCCTGAACAATAACGTCCGACTCACAGGTAATGCCGCCGGCATCGTCGGCCATCGATTCTTCCATAGCCTCTTCGGTGGCTTCCATCATGATTTCCTCGGTTGGTTCCGCGGTGGCTTCCATCATCATTTCTTCAGTCGGTTCCGCGGTGGCTGCCATCATCGCTTCTTCGGTGGGCTCGGCGGTAGGATCTTGAGCTAGCGCCATGGAAGGCATCAGGAGTAATAAAATAAATAAGGCTGAGGTTATTACAACTTTGTTCAAAAGGTTCATATAGGCTTTCTCCTTTTAAGGCTTTCTACTGCGAAAAATGGTTAGATTAATAGTTAGTTGGGTTGGTTTGGCTAATGGGTTGGCTAAGTAGTGGCTTAGGTAGATAGGGGGTAGTCGGTTTTTAGCTACCTGTTCAACTAATTGACGAACTTAAGTTCACTGATCAGGAGCCAAAAATATTATTTTTGGCTCCTGATCGTTCAGAATCGTATTCGCTGATTTATGGTTCAGCCGTTGGTTCGACAGTCGGTTCCATCGTGGCTTCCATGGTCGGTTCCATGGTCGCTTCCATGGTTGGTTCCATCGTCGCTTCCATAGTCGCTTCCATAGTCGCTTCCATGGTTGGTTCCATGGTCGCTTCCATTGTGGCTTCCATCATCATTTCTTCAGTCGGCTCGGCGGTGGCTTCCATCATCATTTCTTCGGTGGTTGAGGCCGGGACGCACAGTTTCCAGCCGATTTCGATGATATCAACGTTGTCGATGGTGGCGTAGCTGCTGTCAACGGCGGCTTTGGCATTGGTGGCATCAGCAATGACCTGATAAGCCAGAACATCGCCCAGGAACTTCTCGGCCAGTTTTGACAGCCAGTCATCGGCTTGGACGATAACATCAGTATCGCACACAACGCCGCCGGCGTCGGCCGGCATAGCTTCCACGGTGCCTTCAACCGTCGGTTCCATCGTGGCTTCCATCGTGGCTTCCATCGTGGCTTCCATCGTGGCTTCCATCGTGGCTTCCATCGTCGGTTCCATGGTGGCTTCCATCGTCGCTTCCATCGTCGGTTCCATCGTGGCTTCCATGGTCGCTTCCATCGTGCCTTCCATGGTTGGTTCGGCGGTTGGGTCTTGGGCTAAGGCAAAGGTAGGCACTAAAATAGCAATTAAGCCCAGCAGAGACACCAGACTAACGGTCTTTAAAACCTTCTTCATAATATATATACTCCTCCAAATTATTAAATTTATATTCGGTCGTTGGTTTGCTTATATAGTAGCAAGGGGATTTGATGCTAGGTCGAAAATGGTCTCGATAATCTATAACCTCCTTCTTCTCCTAATGGTTATAAAAAACTAGAAAACCCTCGAACATTTTGATAGACCATTCATCGTCGAGGGCTTCGCGGCCAAGCTTTATTAAATTAGCGCCCCCAAGCGTAACATAGTTTGGTAAAGTTGTCAATTCGTAGAGTAAATCTCACCCTATTTTAAGGGCACTATGAGGCAGTCTGTTTTTCGCCGGCCATCATTAGACCTAGCTCTGCAACAGTTGTCGTACTATTATCCACAATACCCATAACCTCGCCGCCATACATCACCATGATCCGGTCTGATAATGCACGCACTTCATCTAAATCTTCCGAAATCAGCAGGGTGGCTAACCCCTCGGCTCGCTGTTGAAGCAGTTGGTTGTGGATATATTCCGTGGCCCCGATATCAACCCCCCGCGTGGGTTGGGCGGCAATTAACACCCGAGGCTGGCGGGCTAATTCGCGGGCCAGAATCAGTTTTTGGATGTTACCACCGGATAAATTTTTAAGGGGTGTATCCTTACTGGGCGTTTTGACATTAAAGCTGTTAATCATCTCTTGGGCATGCCGGGCGATGTATTTGAAGTCGAGAAAAATACCCTTGGTGTAGGGGGGGCGGATATGATCTTGCAGAATCAGGTTTTCCTCGACAGTGAAATCTTTGATCGCGCCATCGTGCATTCGTTCTTCAGGAATGTACGACAGCCCGGCATCGATCATTTCGGCGGGGCTAAGGTGGGTCACCTCTTTCCCTTCCAGCGTTATCTGTCCACCGGATACCGCATGGAGGCCGGCGATGGCATCGGCTAACTGTTTTTGCCCATTACCCGATACCCCGGCCACACCCACAATCTCGCCGCTGCGAACCTCAAAACTGACATCGCGCAGAACCGGGGTGTGGTGGTCGTTTATGGCGTTGACGTGGTTTAATTTCATCCGCACTTCGCCCAACGTGGCCGGCGGCCGGACCCGCTCCAGCAGCACCTCACGGCCAACCATCATGCCGGCCAAATCTTCTTTCGTTACCTCGACGGTGGGCCGGGTGCCGACCATCTGGCCATCGCGCAGCACGGTCACCCGATGGGTCAACGCATATATTTCATGAAGTTTGTGCGAAATAAAAATAAGGGCGTGACCATCTTGGGCCATTTGTTTGAAAATGACAAAGAGATCATCAACCTCCTGCGGCGTTAAAACCGCGGTCGGTTCATCGAGCACCAGCAGGGCCGCGCCCCGGTAGAGCGCCTTGATAATTTCCACCCGCTGCTGCTGGCCGACCGCCAGACGCGATACGATGGCATCGGGATCAACTTGTAACCCGTAACTGTCGGCCAATTCTCGAATTCGGGTGCGGACCTCGTTCAAATCCAGGCGAGGTTCGCGCTTTGATTTTAAGCCCAAAGCCACATTTTCGGCCACCGTCAGCGAATCGACCAGCATAAAGTGCTGGTGAATCATCCCGATACCGTGCCGGATGGAGTCGGACGGCGAGTTGATCTGAATCGGCTGGCCGTTGAGCAAAATTTCGCCTTCATCCGGCTGGTACAAGCCGTACAAAATTTTCATTAACGTGCTTTTACCCGCGCCGTTTTCGCCGAGCAACGCGTGAATTTCGCCGGCTTTGACATCGAAGTTGACGTGATCGTTGGCTAAAACGCCAGGAAATCGTTTGACGATACCGCGCATCTCCATCGAGTCGATACGCGGCAAGCCGGAGGGCAGGAGATTGGTTTGTGTCATCGGTCACCTACAATTTGCTTGGTAGTTCATGATTGGTCGTTAGCGATTCACCCTAATGACCAATAACCAATTACCAATGAAAATGTATTGGAGCGACAAAGCTTGCTTTGTCATTCATGTTGAGGTCAAAGTAAACTTTGACGCTCCAGAGGTCAAAGTAAACTTTGACGCTCCAGAGGTCAAAGTAAACTTTGACGCTCCAGAGATCAAAGTAAACTTTGACGCTCCAAGTTTTTATTTTCAGAGGAGATTGGAGGGGAAAAAGAGCAGGGGCCTCCAATCTCCTGCCAACTTATCTACTCAACCGTAACCGTGATCTCACCGGCAGTGATAGCGGCGTCGGCATCCATCGCGGCTTTGATCGCGTCGGCGCCGGCAATGTCCTCATTATAGACCATTTTTAGGCCGCCGTTTTCCAGGGTTAGGGCGTAAGCCGTACCGCCCAGTTCACCGGCTTGGTGCTTCTTGATGATGTCAACCAGCACATCGGTCCAGTCGTAGAGCTGAGTGGCCACCACGATATCAGGCGCCAGCGGGCTTTGGTCGGATTGCGTCCCCATCCAGGGTACGCCTTCCTCTTCGGCCACCCCGATAGCGCCGACAACTTGCTGGGCCGAACCGGTTAAGATGTCAGCCCCGGCGTTGATGTGGGTCCGGGCGGCTTCGGCGGCCAAAGCGGTGTCGCCAAAGGAGCCGGTGTAGGAGATGTTGACGGTAACATCCGGGTTGGTGGCTTCAGCGCCGGCTTTGAAGCCGTCGATATAAAGCTTGGCGTCGCCGGCTTCAACCGGGCCAACTACGCCGATGACCCCGGATTTGGACATGGTAGCCGCCAACACGCCGTTAACGTAACCGCCTTGCTCAGCGCGGGCTTCGTAGGCGAAGACGTTGGTTAGCCCTTCGCTTTCACCGGTATCGGTGGCGGTTCCCCAGGCAAAGGTGGTGTCGGGGAAGTCGGGGGCGATTTCAAACATCGAGCTGCCGTATTGGGTGCCGTGGGCAATGACGATGTCGTAGCCGCCATCCGCGTAGTCGCGTAAGGCCGCGGCGGCATCGGTCACATTGAACATATTCTCGGTTACAGCAATCTCGACCACACCTTCCCCGCCGGCGGCAGCCTGAATTTCGAGTAAGGCGTCGTAGAGCGCCTGGCTCCAGGCCAGGTCGGTGGTGGTGCTGGGCATCACCACGGCGATCCGCACCGGCTCAATGTCGAGGCTCATGGCGTCGCCTCCGGCCATGGCTTCTTCGGTGGCTTCGGCGGCCATAGCTTCTTCAGTGGCTTCGGCTGGCATGGCTTCTTCGGTGGCTTCGGCTTCAGGGGCCATGGCGCCGCCAAAGACCGGCACATACTCGCCGCCTTGGATTTGGCTGACCACAATTTCCGGGTCGGCGCAGTCGCCGTTTTCGTGGCAGGTGATGGTGCCGGTGATGCCTTCTAAACCGGAGGTGGCGTACAAGGCATCGCGCAGGGCTTGCTTGCCGATGACCGTGTTGCCGTCGGCATCGGTCGTGGCTACTTTTTCAATGGCGTCGAAAATCATGTTGGTGGCATCAAAGGCGTGGGCGTGGAAGGCGCTGACCGGCTCTTGACCGAGGATATCGACATAGTCGGCCAGGAATTGGTCGTAGGTGGCCCCGCTGAAGGTCAGGTTGGGACCGCTAACGTACATGCCTTCGGAGGCTTCGCCGGCGGCGGCCACAAAGTCGGGCGAAATCATACCATCGGCTCCGGCCAGGACGGTGGCTTCCAGGCCGGCCACTTCTTTGGCTTGGCTGGTGATGAAGCCGCCTTCGGCGATGAAGACCGGATAGTACAGGAATTCGGGCGAGGCGGTGGCGATGGAGGTCAGGACGGGGCGCATATCGGTGTCGCCGACGTTGACCGCTTCTTGGGCGGTGATGGTGCCGCCGAGTTGGGTGAAGGTGTCGGCGAAGACTTGTTGGAGTTGTTCGGCGTAGGGCGAGCCGTCGTGGATGGTGGCGGCGGTGGTCAAGCCGAGTTCATTGAAGACGAATTCGGCCATAACCCGACCCTGGACGTTGTCGTTGTGGGCGGTGCGCAGGAAGCTAGGCACGTGGCCATCGCCGGTCAGAGCGGGGGCGGTGCAGGAGGGTGAAATCATGGTCAGGCCGGCATCGTTGTAGATGGGAGCGGCGGGGGTACAGGACGAGGAGCAGCTGTGGCCGACCACGGCGACGATGGAGTCATCGGAGGCAATCTTGGTGGCGGCGGTTTGGCCGCCTTCGGCGGAGCAGCCGTCATCCTCGGGGACGAGTTCGACGGGATGGCCGGCGACATCGCCGCGTTCTTTGATGGCGACTTCGATGCCGGTTTGGGAGTCGGTGCCGAGGGTTTCGTTGGGGCCGGCGATGACGAGCGCGGAAGCGAGGCGGATGGGGTCGCCGGCGGGAATGACGACGGTCCCGAGGGGGTCTTCCTCGGCGGGCGCGGCGGGTTCTGCGGCCATGGCTTCTTCGGTGGCCGGGGCTTCGGCCATGGCCTCTTCGGTGGCCGGGGCTTCAGCGGCGGCCGGTTCCTCGGTGGCCGGGGCGGCGGCCGGCGCCGCCGGCTCAGGGGTTGCCCCACCGCAAGCTGCGGCTAGCATAGCAATGATAAGCAGGATAGTTAATAGGTACAACTTGTTACGCATTGTTTCATTCTCCTCCATAGACAAAGCGTTAATGCAAAATTTTTATATTAAACATTTAGATGGTAGTTATAGGTTGTTATTGAAAGCAAAAAGCGTTGTTTGTTACGATTTAGGCATCACCCCCTTGAAAATAATACTCTGGAGCGTCAAAGTTTACTTTGACCCCATCGTGAAAATAATGGTCTGGAGCGTCAAAGTTTACTTTGACCCCATCGTGGATGACAAAGCCAGCTTTGTCGCTCCGGTAAATTTTTTTGTCGTTACGGCACTTAGTTTCTATATAATGCGCTAAGAACCGCTAACTCTATAGTTACCCTACTATTAGGTAACGATTATACTACGTTTATGTTACGGGGTAAAACCTTAATTTTCGCCTCGTTCAAAAGGTTTGGTGAGCGCCGCTGGTTGTAACGCCCGTTTGAACGGAAAGGCCAGGGCCAGAATAGTCAACAAATACGGCATCATAACCGCTACGTCAGAGGGGATGTTAAGACCCAGCACCTGCACCCAAAGCTGCAAGGCGTTGACCAAACTAAACAGCAGCGCCCCCAGCAGCACGCCAACCGGCGTCCAACTGCCGAAATAAACCAGCGCCACCGCGATAAAGCCCTGACCGTTGGTCATCCCTTCTTGAAAGATATTCAGCAGCGAAATCGACAGCGACGCTCCGGCAATGCCGGCCAGCAGCCCGCCAAAGGTGACGGTCATATAGCGGACCCGGGCCACACTCACACCCAACGAGTCGGCTGCTTGGGGATTTTGGCCCACGGCCCGGATGCTCAAACCCCAGGTGGTTTTGTTGAGCACCCACCAGGCTACCGGCACCAGCGCGAACGCGCCGTAAACAATAACACTGTGACTGAGAAAAATTTCGCCAAAAACGGGAATGTCACTCAAACAAAAATTCGAGGCGATGCCAACGCTGGCCAGGCAAAACTTAAGCTCTGAAAAGCCGTCAACCCCTTCTACCGTCCCCAGCAGCGTTTTAAAGAGCAGGCTCGACGCGCCCAAGCCCAGTAAGTAAAGACCAATGCCGCTGATGCCTTGTTCCGCATTGAGGGTAACGCTAATAAAGGCCATAATCAGGCCCATTATCGCGCCAACCAGAGCCGCGGCCAGCAGGCCCAAAATCACGTTGCCGGTCACAAAGGTCACATAAAAGCCGCCGAAAGCGCCCATCAGCATAATGCCCTCAACCCCCAGATTCAACACACCGGAGCGCTGGGCAAAGGTTTCGCCGATGGCGGCGTACAGGTAAGGGGTGGCCAGCCGGATGCCGGAGTGGGCAATGCCGACGATAATGGCTAAAATGCTCAGACCTTCGTTCATTCGTTCTCCTCCGCCGTTGTTGGCGCCGCCACCCGGCGTTTGGCGCGGCGTCGAGACCAAATTTCACTGCTCACCACAAACAGCACAATCAAGCCCAGCAGCGCGGTGACAAAGACCTGCGGCACTTGCACCGCCCGCTGCATTTTATCACCGCCCACCAGCAGCCCGCCAAACAGAATCGAGGCCGGGATGGCCCCAATTGGGTGTAGTTTGCCAAACAGCGCCACCACAATGCCGGAAAACCCGTAGCCGGCCGAGACCGACAGCGGCTCGAACATGCGGTGGTGCAGCCCTAAAATTTCCACCGCCCCGGCCAGGCCGGCAAACGCGCCGCTGAGGCCCATCGACAAAATAACGGTGCGCCGTACCTGGATGCCGGCGTACCGGGCCGCCGCCGGGTTCAACCCCACCGCCCGGATACGGTAGCCGATGGTCGTTCGCCACAGGAAGACGTAAACGAGAATGGCCATGAGGATGGCGATGAACAGCCCGGTGTGCAAGCGCGTCGGTTCAACCAGCAGCCCGTAGAGTTCGCCCCAGAAGCCGGTCAAATTCAAATCCTTGGCCGAATCGGTGAAGCCGAACCAGCCGGCGACATCGGTGAAGCGGGGTAGGTCGGTTGGGCGCGGCAGCCGGGCCGAGTGGGGGATGTTGGTGCCGGCCTCGACCTCTTTGGGATCGATCATCGGGCCGCGCAGCAGGAAAAAGCCGATTTGGATGGCGATTTGGTTCATCATAATGGTGCTGAGAATTTCGTTGACGTTGAGGTAGGCTTTCAAATAGCCGGGGATACTGGCCCACAGTGCGCCCATAAGGGTTCCGGCGACGAGACACAGGCTAATAACCAGGTAGTTGGGCCAGCTATCGCCCAAGGCCACGGCCAGGTAAGTGGTAATTAGCGCCCCGACAATCAACTGTCCCTCGGCCCCAATGTTGATAACGCTGGCCCGGAAGGCAATGACAATCCCCAGGCCGACCAGCAGCAGCGGGATAGCCTTGACCATAGTGTCAGCCAGCCCGTTTTTATTGGCGAACGCGCCGCTAAACATGGCCGTGTAAGCTTCGACCGGGTCGGTGTCGAGCAGCACCAGCACCACCGCGCCAACCAGCAACGCGCCAATGACCGCAATCAGGGGCAGCAGGGCATCAATAATCCGCTCAAGTTGAACACGTTTGAACAGTGAAGGCTTCATACAGGTCTCTTTGCGAAGGTGAATAGCGGTAACTACTCTGTCCTCATGTCATTTCGAGCGACGAAGGAGCGAGAAATCCCCAGAAGGATGGTTGCAACCTGATGCTGTAGGGATTTCTCCGCCTTCGGCTACGAAATGACATGCCTAAGCAGTTACGAATAGCGTAAGATATAACAATTTGATTAGTTTGACAAAAAACATTCAGCAGGCCAGGTGACTGGCACTTTATCGCCGTAATTCTAGCGTTGTATTCCTCACCGCGTTCTCGATTTGAGCCAAAGTGCCAGACACCTGTATCGATAAAAATAAAAAAGCTCCCAGACTATCGCTTGATGATCAGCATAATCTGAGAGCTTCCCGGCTCGATGAATTCACTTTGTGAGGAAATTAACACACTTTTCGATTACTGTCAAACAATTGTCAATTGTCAATTATCCATTATCAATTGCTGCCGTATCCATCCGAGAAAACCTCAATCATCAAATACGGGTCGCCTAACGGATACAGAATGGGGCAGGTGCAGCCGTTAGCCACATATTGGCGCACCTTGGCCTTAACCTCTTCTGGCGTGCCGCTGGCGGTGATGTGCTGGACCAGTTCATCAGGCACCAGCTTCATAGCCTCTTTAATCTGCTCTTTGGTGGCCGGCCAGCCCAAAATCGATTGGATTTGCTGCACGGTTTCCTGGGGCGTGTTGCTGGCTTTGGTAATGTGGGGCTGTTGGGCGATATATTGGGTTAGCAGCCAGCGCGCGCCGTCCAACGCTTTGGCTTTATCATTATCAACCGAACAGACCACCAGTTGCGGCCGGTCAATGTCATCCAGCGTTCGCCCGGCGCTCTCGGCCCCTTTTTTAAGCTGGTTTAAGGCAGCTTCATTATATTCAGGCGGCACGCAGTAGTTCAGCACCGCGCCGTCGGCAATTGCGCCGGTCATCTCCATCATCTTCGGCCCGGTCGCGCCGATCATAATCGGCACGTGGCGCGGTTCGCGCCGGCCGTGGACCACATCCAGTTCGATGCCTTTGACCTTATGAAACTCGCCCTCATAGGTCACATTTTCCATATTCAAGAGCTTTCGCATGACCTCGATGGTTTCGCGCATCGCCAGCATCGGTTTGCGCCGCTCGATGCCGACGTTGGCCGCCAGCGGATCCCACCAGGCCCCGATACCGCAGATAATGCGGTCGGGCGCTAAGTCATCCAGCGTCAAAAACGTCGCTGCCAGCAGGCCGATGTTCCGCGTCCAGTTGTTGATCACGCCGGACCCGACCTTAATCCGCTCGGTCACCGCCGCGAAGGCCGCCATCGGCACAATGGCATCGCGCACCAGCCGGCTCTCGGCCTGCCAAACCGCCTCGAAGTTGTTCTTCTCGGCATATTGGGCCAGCTTCATCCCCTCGCGCAAGTCGTGGGCGTCCTGTAAATATAAAGCTACTCTATCTTGGGCCATCGCTATCTCCTCTGTAAAAAGATTTTGTTAGGACTTATGCAGTTGGGTGTAACGGACAAGGTGACAGTCACTTTTTGCTGAAAATGAATGTTTGTTTAGCCCAAACAAGTCGATTTATCACACCCAAGTGACTGTCACCCTTTGAACTGCGTAACTCATATTTGTAGGACAAATCGCTGATTTGTCCGAGGCTGGGGCAAGTCAGCGACTTACCCTACAGGTGTCGCTGTAGTGTGGAGCTGCGATTATAACACCGATTGGGTTGGTTGGGTAGTTGGCTGGTTGGATAGATGGTTTGAGGTTTTGTTTCCAAATCATTTGAAATACTAAAGCACTGATGGATAATGAAGTCCCTGAGACTCCATGCGCCGGATATGAGTTACGCAGTTCAAAAGGTGACAGTCACTTTTTGCCAAAAATAAACGTCCGGTTAGCCCAAACAAGTCGATTTATCACGTCTAAGTGACTGTCACCTGGTTCGATACCCCCAACTGCGTAAGTCATATCCCGGACGAGCCGGAACCAAACAGGATTTAACGCTAAAGACGCTATAGGCGCAAGAGACGCAAAAGGAAATATAAAAAGCGTTGGCGACTTTTGCGTCATTTGCGCCCCTTGCGTTTAGATTTCCGGCTCCACTTCTTGCTTTTTTGGTCAGAAGTGGCTTGGTTAGATACTATTTAAATCAATCCAACCTCAGGCGGAACCTAGAGTCTTAGGCCAAAATTCAATGAAATCATTCTATTCAGTGTCTCAGTGTTTCTATCTCGCCCCACGGCTGAAATGCCCCAGCTACCGTCACTTGTCATTCCGAGCCGACATCGGGTACAATAAAAGTAGTTTTCCGGCCTTGAAACGACTTCTCCTCACTCGACCTCGAACGCTACGATTTCATCCTCTGTCCTACCGGTCATCTTCTTGCCATAATTCCGTTCATATAAAAAGATAATGCAGTGACAGACCTATCCCCCTTCAACGAGGGTTTTCGTAGGAGACACGACATACCCAGATGTCCGAAAAGCAATCCAATGCCCAGAAGTTTAATATCAAGAATATCCGGACCCTACTCACAAAGAGTTTTACTGATGGAGAACTTCGCCGCCTATGCTATGATGAGCCTGATTTTAGACCGGTCTATGAGCAATTGTCTCAAGGGATGGGCAAAGATCAGGTTATAGATCGGCTGATTGAATACGCTGAACGAAAAGACCGCTTTGAGAGACTTCTGGACTTAATTAAAGAATCTAGCCCTAAGGGATATGAAAAAGATAGCCCCACCCTACCTCCTCCCTCACCCAACCCGCGCCTGCGCGATCACATCTTCATATCGTACGCTCACGAAGACCGGCCGTTTGTTGATCGTCTGGGCGAGGATTTGCGGCGGCGGGGCCACATCGTCTGGCTCGATTTTGCCGGGATTCGAGGCGGCGAGGTCTGGCGACAGTCGATTGTCGATGGGATTCACGCCTCAGCCGTGATCCTGGTCGTAGTGACCCCCAACGCGATGAAGTCTGAGTGGGTAGCGCTCGAAGTACAGAAGGCCAGGGAATTTGCTAAGCCTATCATTCCATTGATCGTTAAAAACTTGAAGTCCCCCGATGATCAAAAGACCTATAAGCGGTTATTGGCTGGCATTCAGTATCGGGATTTTAGAGTTGGTTATGACGTAGCCCTGCCTGAACTGCTGGCCGATTTACCCAGTCCCCAGGCCGGCTTACCCGGCTATTGTCAAAAACTGATTGCCCGCCTGGCCGAAGCGCCGTGGGGATTGGATCATTACATTCAAGAGCAAGCCAAGTTACTGCCCATTCACGCCAGTCCTTATGACGAAGGGCTTAACCGGGGCCGGAGCGAAAACCTACTGTATCGTTTGTGGCGCGGCAAGCGGACCATCGTCCTGGGTGAACCGGGTATGGGCAAAAGCGTCGCCTTGGAGCGCCTCGCTTGGGAGTTGGCCGGCAACGACCCGCCGATTGTGCCGGTGATCATCAACCTGCGTGAATATGAGGGAGCGGCGTTACTGGAATGGGTGCGGCTCAAGCTGTTGGAAAGCGATGAGCAATCGCTCCGCGATACGCTGCAATCCACCCCGGATACCGAGCGTTTTCTCCATGACATGCCCTTTACGTTTTATCTGCTGCTGGATGGTTTAAACGAAGTGCGGCCCCAACATCGCGAGGCGGTTATCCATGAAATAAGACAGATGTCGTTAACCTATCCGAGCCATCCGATGGTGGTTACCAGCCGTATCCAGGATGAGGGCTGGCGCGACCTGCACTGGGGTAGTTTCGACGCCGAAACGGTCGTTATCCAGGCGATCACCGAGACCCAGGCTCAAACCTATTTAGCGGCCCATCTTGAGCAGAGCGAAGCCGCAGCCCTTTGGCGACGCCTGGATGACCGCATGCGCGGCCTGGCCTCAACGCCGCTGCTGCTGTGGTTAATCAAGGAGGCGTGGCTGGAAACCCGCGGCCGTATTCCGGGAAATCGCGGGGAACTATATGCCAATTTTATTATCCGCATGCTGCGGCGCGACGATGACCGTAAGCTGAATAAAGCCGTCTCCAAAGCTAAACGGCTGCGGGCGCTCGAGGCGCTGGCGCTGGCCATGCACCGGGACGAAGCCGTATCCTGGACGCGCCAACAAGTGCAAGCCGTTATTTCCGACGAACCAATCCTGGAGGCATTGTTGGTCAACGGATTATTGCAAGGCGAAGATATCATCCGCTTTGCCCCGCACCAAACAGTCCAGGAACATTTTGCCGCTCGCGCCATCAAAGCGACGGTCGAGCAAACTATTAATAAGCCGCCGCTGTCTTGGTGGCAACGCTTAGTGGCAAAACCAGAAGTGAGTATTTTAGACCGGGCGGCTGAGGCTTGGTGGGCCGAAACCTTTATTCAATTGGCCGGAATGACCGACAACCCCAACACCTTGGCTCAGAAAGTGGCCGAGATCAACCCCTGGCTGGCCTGGTGGTGTGTCCAAGAGGGCCGTCAAGTAGACCCGGAAACCGAGCGAATCATCCAGGCCAAATCGGAATTGCTGGTCGACTCCGATAATGTCCAAGACCGCCGCAGCGCCGTCCAAGCTTTGCTCCAACTGCCCCGAGCGCGGGTCATCGACCAGTTAGCCAAACTTGCTCTTGATATCGATTCATCCGTGGCTAAACCCGCTCAGCAAGCGCTCGATGAATTGGGTAAGTCTGGTAATAACGCCGTTACTCAGGCATTTGTGCGTCGGATTGCCCGTTACAGTCCAAAAGAACGGGCTGAGTACGGCCGTCAAATCGCCGGGCATGATCCAAGAACAGGGGGCGGTACAATTATACGTAATGGCATTATGTTGCCCGACATCGACTGGGTGCTAATCCCCGATGACGGCCCGTGGACCTATCAAGATGAAAAACACCCCGGCCTATCCCCGTTCGAGATCAGCCGCTACCCGATCACCTACGCCCAGTTCCAGACTTTCATTGATGACCGTGAGGGTTTTAAAGACCCGCGTTGGTGGGCTGGTCTGGCCGACGACAAATATCGGCATGAGAATCAGAGCAACCCGGGCGACCAGCGATTTAAATTTTGGAACCATCCCCGCGAGCGGGTCAGTTGGTACGACGCCATTGCCTTCTGCCGCTGGCTCTCGTGGCGTTTAGGCGGCGGCTATGATCTGGACGACATCACGGCCTGGGCCGTGCGCTTGCCGACAGAATTCGAGTGGGAAAAAGCGGCCCGCGGTTCGGATGGGCGCGAATATCCTTATGTGGGTAAGTTTGACGCGGCGAAAGGGAACACATCTGCAACCGGCCTTGGGCAAACCAGCGCCGTTGGCCTTTTCCCGGAGGGAGTCAGTTCGTACGGCGTGGAAGAGATGAGCGGCAACGTTTGGGAATGGTGTCTAACTGATTATGAGCAGCCGGCCCCGGACGCGGCCCAAGAAAACATGCGTTCTAGCGCGCGGCGGGTGGTGCGCGGCGGCTCCTGGTTCTACATTCAAAGCATCGCGCGCGCGGCGTTTCGCTACTTCAGCTTCCCGAGCTACCGTAGCAGCAGCTACGGTTTTCGGGTGTGTCGGCCCCCTTCTTTATGATTCGCTGATCACTGCTTGGGGCGGTGCGGCGAAGCCGCAAGCGCGTAGCGCTAGCCCCTTTCGCCGGAGGCGAATCGATTTTTTTGATCGAGACCTATAAGGTTTTCAAAACCTTATAGGTCTTGGCCTCAAAATAGACAACAACGGATTGACGAAAGAAACGGATTTTGGCTCGTCTTATCCGTTGCTTTCCACAATCCGTTGTTGTTTTATCGGTGCAACATCAATACAGGGCAATCAGGAACCGCTAAGACGCCAAGACCGCCAAGAAAATTTAATGAAAGAAAGCTTGGCGACCTGGCGTCTTGGCGGTTCTATTTCTGACCTCTCCGGTCTTGGCCCAAATCATTACCGGTGAGTATAATACCCCCGCAGCGAAACAACGCTGTGGGGTTCTCTGTGAGGCAGCTCGGCGGGTGGTGCGCGGCGGCTCCTGGAACAACAATCAAAACAACGCGCGCGCGGCGTATCGCAACAACAACAACCCAAACAACCGTAACAACAACAACGGTTTTCGGGTGTGTCGGCCCACTCCTCCATTTATTCCAACGGCGACGGTGGTTTCCACCGGAGCGAGCCGCCCTCTTTTAGCAGAGGCCAAGGCTTCCGGAAGTGCCGGTTGAGTACGCTTAGCCGGCCGAGGCGGATATCATAGAGAAGGCGCAGAGATATCCCGTCCGCACGGTTGAAAGACAACCTCGACCGGTACGCCGCCGGCCAAATCACCTTTGCCGAACTCGACGCCTCGGTGCAGGGCTGGATCAACCACGTCCGCTACGCCGATACCTGGGGCTTGCGTGAGCACGTCTTTGCCGACCATCCCGTTCGGTAGGCCAGACCTATAAGGTTTTCAAAACCTTATAGGTCTCAAGTAACGGGCGTTGATTGGCGGCCAACGAAGACCCGTTGCTAGTAACAGGCGATGATTGGCGGCCAACGAAGACCCGTTGCTAGTAACAGGCGTTGATTGGCGGCCAACGAAGACCCGTTACTAGTAACAGGCGATGATTGGCGGCCAACGAAGACCCGTTGCTAGTAACAGGCGATGATTGGCGGCCAACGAAGACCCGTTACTAGTAACAGGCGTTGATTGGCGGCCAATGAAGACCCGTTGCTAGTAACAGGCGTTGATTGGCGGCCAATGAAGACCCGTTACTAGTAACGGGCGACGATTGGCGGCCAATTTTGGCAATTTAGGCCGCTCAAGTGACGGTCGCCTGGCCCAATGGGGACAAGGCGTGGCCTTTCAGTGAATTCAATCACGTCAGTGGTTCAGTGGTTCAACGCGGGGTTTGCCCCAATTCTGAAATGCATCTGGGACAAATGGCCGTGTTGCCATATTTGGTAAATCACCCATCCGCGTTTATTATTCGGTCTATGACCCAAACCCACCTTAACCATCTGCAACTCTTACAACTGGCCGACAGCGCCCTGCCGATTGGCTCGACGGCCCATTCGTTTGGGCTGGAAACCCTGGTGGCGGCCGGTCGATTGACCCCGCCGCAGTTGGCTGATTTTTTGGGCGACTATATTATGGAAGCCGGCGCGGTGGAAGCGCTGTACGGCCGGCTGGCTTATCGCGCCGCCGCCTGGCCGGACGAGGGGGCATTCGAGGCGCGCTGGCTCGATCTAAATGGCCGGTTGAGCGCTTTGAAACCGGCCCGCGAGAGCCGGCAGGCCAGCGCCATGCTGGGCAAACGGTTTTTATACCTGGCCGGCGGGCTCATCGAGCCGCCATCGCCGGTGCTGCACCGGGCCTCAACCTCGGCCCTGGCGGCCGGGATCGATTTGCATCACGCCACCGTGTTTGGGCTGGTGGGGCAGGTGTTGGGCATCGACGAGGAGCTGACGGTGCTGGCCTATTTGCAGCAGAATCTGGCCGGTCTCATCTCGGCCTGCCAGCGCTTGCTGCCGCTCGGCCAGCGTCAGGCCGCCCAACTATCGTGGCAGCTTAAACCCACGCTCATCGCCGCCGCGCAGGCGGGCCAGGATGGCGATCTCGACGGCCCGGCCGCCTATAGCTGCGCCACGCTGCTCGATGTCGCGGCGATGCAGCATCCGGGGCTGCCGACGCGGTTGTTTATTAGTTAGGGGGTAGGGGGCAGGGAGTAGGGAATAGGAAGTAGGGGGTAGGTAATAGAGAGTAGGAAGTAGGGGGTAGGTAGTCGGGATTAGGGGAAAAACTCAATCTCCAATCTCCAATCTCCTTATCTCCTTATTAAGGAAACACATTCAATGTCAGTTTCACCGCACTGCACCGACGGTCGCTTAAATCTACACTTTTATCTTAGCTCGACAACCGGGCAGACCCAGTTGCGGGTGGTGGCGCAGACGCCGCCGCTGCGGGTGGTGCGCGGGTTTAATCAGCCGGATGGCGCGGCGATGGCGCACCTGCATAATGTGTCCGGCGGGGTGTTGGGCGGCGATGCCCTGACCGTGACGGCCGCGGTCGGCCCCGGCGCTCGGGCGCAGTTGACCACACCCGGCGCGACCCGCGTCTATCGCCATCGCTCCGGCCGGCCCGACGCGGTGCAGATTAACGATTTCACGGTCGAGGCCGGGGGACTGCTGGAGTACCTGCCCGATCCGCTGATCCCGTTTGCCGCAGCGCGCTATCGCCAGGCCACCCGAATTGAGTTGGCCGACGACGCCGGCCTGTTTTGGTGGGAGATCGTCGCGCCCGGCCGCGAGACTCGCGACGAGTTGTTTGCTTACGAGCAGTTAGACATGACGGTCGATATTACCGCCGGCGGCCGGCCCATCGCCATCGAGCGGCTGCGTCTCGAGCCGGGTACCCGGCCGGTGACCTCGACGGTGCGCTTAGGGGCCTATCGCTACTTTAGCACTTTCTATATTTGTCGAGCCGGTCAGCCGGCAAGCGTGTGGAGCGAGCTTGAACAGGAGCTGGCGGCCCTGACGTCATCGGCGCGGTTGGGTCAGGCCACGGCCTGGGCCGTCAGCGCCCTGCCCCGCGACGGGCTGGTGATTCGCGGTTTGGGCTGTACCGGACGCGCCCTGCAAACCACGCTCATCGAATTATGGCAGGCCGCCAAAAACCGGCTGTATAAGGCTGCGGCTATTTTGCCGCGTAAATTATACTAACCTCAGTTCGGAAATGGATGGGCTTCGTGTCATTTCGCAGCGCCAGCGGAGAAATCCCGGTGACAACACAATGATAAGCGATCTGGCTGGATCCATTTGAAGCAACAACGTCCATTTTTCCCAGCAAAGGCTTCATTTATGGGAATGTCTGAGGGATTTCTCCGCCTGCGGCTCCGAAATGACATGCTCGGCTTTAATTATCGAACTCAGGTTACTAACTAACTGGAGTCGAGGCTTTAGCCGGCTAAATGAAACCAACCTCCGGCTAAAGCCTCGACTCCGTTACACTAACTTCATAATCTTGAATAAGAAGTAGGCGTTTTTTTTCCCTTAATCCCTACGACCTACCCCCTACTCCCCGCCGTAAAGCCCCGGCAGCGACTGAAGTTAAGCGACAAAGTTACACTCCAACCGCATTTGACAAAGACCCGGAGGTATGATATTCTGTCTCAAAATGCTGACTTTTTAGATGTGACCAGTGCCTCAGCGACGAGTCATAACAGCCAGTTAACGTTATGACTTGTCGCTGGGGCATTTTTTGTGCCAGTAGACATTAAATCTTTTTAACTTGACCTGCCATTATTCAGCAGATAAGGTGACTGGCGCTTAATCGTAGAGTAAAAGTGCCAGTCACCTGAATAGTTAACTTGACCACATATTTGGGCAGCCGCGACGCTCTCACCTGTGATCTTACTTTAAGATGCACGGTTGAGGGCGTTTTTATTTATCAATGGCAAAAATTTTACGGGAAGGAGAGAGATGATGAAGATTAGCCTGCCCCCTTAACCTCGACTACCTTCACATTTCCCTATAGAAATTTAATTTTGTGTCAATTAAATGGAAAAGGAGATACCGCAGACGCGGTACCTCCCAGAGGTCGACAAAACGCTCGGATATAACCAGGCCCGCCAAGACCCTTGGTTTGTCCGAAACCGTCCTGCCTTTTTTAATTATACCACAGCGCTGTTGAGATCGCCATGCTATTTAAGCGGCGATCAACAAGCGTCACGGAGGTTAATAAGGTCAGGACAACTTTCGAATAGTTAATTATTGAGGAGAAGATAATGACAAAGAAAGTTGGTCCCTTTTTAACGATTACCCTGTTATTGTTGATGTTTATCCTGGGCGCTTGTGGCGCTCCGGCCCCCGAACCGGCCAAGGAAGCCCCGGCCGCTGAAGAAGCCGCCGAGGCCACCGCCGAACCGACCGCCGAGGAAGCCGCCGCCACCGAAGCCGAAGCCCCCGCCGAAGAAGTGGCCGAAGCGGAAGAAGGCCCGATCAAAGTCGGGATCCTGCACTCATTGAGCGGGACGATGGCGATTAGCGAAGTGTCGGTCAAAGACGCCACCCTGATGGCGATTAACGAGATCAACGCCGCCGGCGGGATTATGGGCCGCCAGATCGAGCCGATTATCGAAGACGGCGCGAGCGATTGGCCGACGTTCGCCGAGAAAGCGCGCAAGCTGATCCAGGAAGACCAAGTCGCGGTGGTTTTCGGCTGCTGGACCAGCGCCAGCCGCAAAGCGGTGCTGCCGGTGTTTGAAGACCTGAACGGGCTGCTGTTCTACCCGGTGCAGTACGAAGGACTGGAATCGTCGCCGAACATCTTCTACACCGGGGCGGAACCGACCCAGCAAATTATCCCCGGCGTACAGTACCTGCTCGACCAGGGGTATAGCAACATCTACCTGCTGGGTTCGGACTATGTTTTCCCCCGCACCTCCAACACCATCATCAAACTGCAATTGGAAGACGCCGGCGCGACCTTAGCCGGTGAAGAGTATCTGCCCTTGGGCGATACCGAATTCAGCACGATCATCAGCAAGATTCAGGCGGCTCAACCGGATGCCATCTTCAACACGCTCAACGGCGACAGCAACGTGGCCTTCTTCAAGCAGTTCAAGGATGCCGGGTTCACGCCCGAAGATTTGCCGGTGATGTCGGTGAGTGTGGCCGAAGAAGAAGTGCGCGGCATCGGGCCGGAGAACATCGCCGGACACCTGACCGCCTGGAACTACTACCAGACGATTGACTCACCGGAGAACGACAAGTTCGTAGCCGATTACAAAGCGGCCTATGGCGAAGACCGGGTGACGGCTGACCCGATTGAAGCCGGTTACTTTGGGGTGTACCTGTGGAAAGCGATGGTTGAAGCGGCCGGTTCAACCGATGTCGATGCGGTCAAACAGGCGGCGTTGGACAACGAAATCACCTTTGACGCCCCGGAAGGCATGATTAAGGTCGATGGCGAAAACCATCACACCTACAAGACTGTCCGCATCGGCAAAATCCGTGAGGATGGGTTGATCGACACCATCTGGGAGAGCGAAGGTCCGGTCAAACCCGATCCCTTCCTGACCGGCTACCCGTGGGCCGCCGACCTCGCTGCCGCGATGGGGTTGGAAGTACCTGAAGCCTCGACTGAGGAAGTAGCAGCCACTGAAGAAGCCGTCGCCGAAGCCGAACCGACCGCCGAAGCGACTGAAGAAGTGGCCGAAGCCACCGGCGAGCCGATCAAAGTCGGGATCCTGCACTCATTGAGCGGGACGATGGCGATTAGCGAAGTGTCGGTCAAAGACGCCACCCTGATGGCGATTGACGAGATCAACGCCGCCGGTGGGATTATGGGCCGGCCATTGGAGCCGATTATCGAAGACGGCGCGAGCGATTGGCCGACGTTCGCCGAGAAAGCGCGCAAGCTGATCCAGGAAGACCAAGTCGCGGTGGTTTTCGGCTGCTGGACCAGCGCCAGCCGCAAAGCGGTGCTGCCGGTGTTTGAAGACCTGAACGGGCTGCTGTTCTACCCGGTGCAGTACGAAGGACTGGAATCGTCGCCGAACATCTTCTACACCGGGGCGGAACCGACCCAGCAAATTATCCCCGGCGTACAGTACCTGCTCGACCAGGGGTATAGCAACATCTACCTGCTGGGTTCGGACTATGTTTTCCCCCGCACCTCCAACACCATCATCAAACTGCAATTGGAAGACGCCGGCGCGACCTTAGCCGGTGAAGAGTATCTGCCCTTGGGCGATACCGAATTCAGCACGATCATCAGCAAGATTCAGGCGGCTCAACCGGATGCCATCTTCAACACGCTCAACGGCGACAGCAACGTGGCCTTCTTCAAGCAGTTCAAGGATGCCGGGTTCACGCCCGAAGATTTGCCGGTGATGTCGGTGAGTGTGGCCGAAGAAGAAGTGCGCGGCATCGGGCCGGAGAACATCGCCGGACACCTGACCGCCTGGAACTACTACCAGACGATTGACTCACCGGAGAACGACAAGTTCGTAGCCGATTACAAAGCGGCCTATGGCGAAGACCGGGTGACGGCTGACCCGATTGAAGCCGGTTACTTTGGGGTGTACCTGTGGAAAGCGATGGTTGAAGCGGCCGGTTCAACCGATGTCGATGCGGTCAAACAGGCGGCGTTGGACAACGAAATCACCTTTGACGCCCCGGAAGGCATGATTAAGGTCGATGGCGAAAACCATCACACCTACAAGACTGTCCGCATCGGCAAAATCCGTGAGGATGGGTTGATCGACACCATCTGGGAGAGCGAAGGTCCGGTCAAACCCGATCCCTTCCTGACCGGCTACCCGTGGGCCGCCGACCTCGCTGCCGCGATGGGCGGGCAGTAGGCCCTTCAAGTAATCTGTGGTAACGGCTTTGACATGTCATTTCGTAGCCCCTTCGACTAGGCTCAGGATAAACTCCGGCGGAGAAATCCTTACAGCGTCTGATTGGAAATATCCTTCTGGGGGATTTCTCGCTCCTTCGTCGCTCGAAATGACATGATAGCAGGTGTTACATTTAATCAATCGCAGCGACGCTGTCCACAGCGTCGCTGCGATTAAATATCGCCGGCAGTCATCTGTCGGCCGTCAATTGAAAAGGAGCGCACATGGTCGGTTGGTTAGCTCAAGGATTTAACGGTATCAGTCTGGGTTCGATTTTATTGATGATTTCATTAGGCCTGGCCTTTTCCTTTGGCCTGATGAAAGTCATCAATATGGCTCACGGGGAATTTATCATGGTGGGCGCTTACGTAACGTACGTTTTTCAGAACACCTTCGCTGATATGTTGGGCGGGGTTGAGTTGGGCCTGTGGTTCATTTTGGCTATTTTTGCCGCGTTTATCTTCACCGGTATTCTGGGCATCATTTTAGAGATCGGCCTCATCCGCTATCTATACGGCCGCCCTTTGGATACCCTGCTGGCCACGTTTGGGGTGGGGTTGGTCTTGCAGCAGGCCGCCCGCAGCATCTTTGGCGCGCCCAATGTGCAAGTGGTTAGCCCCAGTTGGTTGAGCGGCGGCTTGAATGCCGGCCTTTTGATCTTGCCCTACAAGCGCTTGTTCATTATCGCGCTGGTGATTGTGTTGATTTGGGCCATTTACGTTTACCTGAACCGGACGGCCGCCGGCCGCCGGCTGCGAGCGGTAATGCAGAACCGGGAAATGGCCTCGGCGCTCGGCGTTCGCTCGCGGCGGGTCGATGCGCTGACTTTTGGCTTGGGGGCCGGCTTGGCCGGGATTGCCGGCTGCGTGCTGACCTTAATCGGGCCGATTGGTCCCACCCTCGGCACCAACTATATTGTCGATGCCTTTATGGTGGTGGTTTTAGGGGGAACCGGCAGTTTGTTGGGGACCATTATGGCGGCGTTGATTATCGGCGTCTTTAACTCGGTTATCGAATTTAGTACGACCGCGACCGTGGCTAAAGCCCTGGTGTTCGTTATGATTGTGGCGTTCTTACAGTGGCGGCCGACCGGCCTGGTGGCGCAGCGGTCGCGATAAGGAATATGGCTATGACCTCACAGAAAAATGGATTTCGCACCTTCCTTACCGACTGGGGTCCCTTCATTATATGGGGCGTGATTTTACTGCTGGCGCCGATGGTTCTGTCTGAGTTTCGCTTGAACCTGTTGGGTAAATTTTTGACGTTTGCCATTGTCGCCATCGGGCTGGACCTGATTTGGGGTTACGGTGGCATGTTAAGCCTGGGGCAGGGTCTCTTTTTCGGACTGGGGGCCTACTTTTTTGCCATGCACCTCAAATTGGAATCCGGCGGCGGGCGGCTGCCCGATTTTATGGTTTGGAGTGGGATGAAGGAGTTGCCCCTGTTTTGGCAGCCGTTTGCCTCGCCCGTTTTTGCCATTGCGATGGTGATTATCGGGCCGTTGATCGTGGCGGCCATCTTGGGCTACTTTGTGTTTCGCAGCCGGATCCAGGGCGTCTACTTCTCGATTATTACTCAGGCCCTAACCCTGATCGTCAGCATTTCTTTAATCGGCCAGCAGCCTTATACCGGCGGCACCAACGGCATCACCAATTTGAGCACCATCTTCGGCCACAGTTTGGCCGACCCGCAAACGCAGGTGGGCCTTTATTTGAGTACGGTCATTATCTTGGGGGTTATCTATATTTTGGCGCGGCTCTTAACCCGATCCCGTTTTGGCCGGCTGCTGGTGGCCACCCGCGATGACGAAGCCCGGGTCCGGTTCCTGGGTTACAGCCCGGTCACGATTAAGACGACCACCTTCGCTATTTCGGCGGTGTGCGCCAGTATTGGCGGCGCTTTATTTGTACCGCAGGTCGGCATTATCTCCCCGGCGGCGCTCGATGTGGTGCCGTCGATTATGATGGTCATTTGGGTGGCTGTCGGCGGACGGGCGACGCTGGTCGGCGCGGTGGTCGGCGCGCTGCTGGTCAACGCCGGCCAGAGCGCCTTCAGCGAGCAGTTTCCCAATGTCTGGCAATATTTTCTGGGGGCGTTGTTTGTGGGCGCGGTCTTGTTGTTCCCGCAGGGTGTGGTTGGCACCTACCGCATGGCCTTTGCCCGTTGGGGCGCTCGCGGCGACAGCGCCCCGGTCGAGGAGGAAGCGCCGGAAGCGCCGGTTACCGGCTCGGGGCGGTTGATGCAAGAGGTGGTTGAGTAAAGGCAAATCCTATGACAAATATCTTAGAAGTCAACAAAGTGTCCGTTAGTTTTGACGGCTTTACCGTCTTGAACAATCTCGATTTTTCGATGGAGCAGGGCGAACTGCGCTTTTTCATCGGCCCGAACGGGGCCGGCAAGACCACCATGCTGGACATCATCACCGGCAAAACTAAACCCCAGGCCGGCGAGGTGCTCTTTGATGGCGAAAACATTAGCCACCTGGGCGAACACCGCATCGTGCAGTGCGGCATTGGACGCAAATTCCAAACGCCGTCGATTTTCGGCAGTTTGTCGGTGTTCGAGAATTTGGAAGCGGCTCTCGGTTTTCGCGACTACACCCCCCAACTGTTTGGGCCGATGTCGGCGGAAGAGCGCGATCTGCTGCACGAAACGCTGGATGAAATCGGCCTGCAAAATCGAGCCCACGTGCGGGCCGGCCTGCTGTCCCACGGCGAGAAGCAATGGTTGGAAATTGGCATGCTGCTGATTCAAAAACCCAAGCTGCTGCTGCTCGATGAGCCGGTGGCAGGCATGACTCGCCGCGAGCGGGATCGTACCGGGGAGCTGCTGCTGGACATCATCAAAAACCGGTCGGTGCTGGTGGTGGAGCACGATATGGAGTTTGTGCGCAAGTTTGCCCGGACCGTGACCGTGCTGCATATGGGCAACGTCTTGTGCGAAGGCCCGATGGATGAGATCCAAAACAATCCACAGGTCATCGAAGTTTATTTGGGCAAAGCCCACGATGAAGTTCGGCAAGTTAGCAAAAAGCAAGTCGCGGTGCGGCGAACGGCACCGCAAGCGGCGGCGGTTCATTAAAAGCGGTCAGCTATCAGCGGTCAGCTATTTTGTATGTGTCATAGCCAGGAGGAACGACGAAGCTGTCTCCGTATTCGGAAGTGGGGATTGCTTCGCTTCGCTCGCAATGACATTGCTGAAAGCTGCAGGCTGACCGCCAGATCAGCTACAACAGACAAAGGATGCACAATGCTGCAAGTTAACCAACTTCAAACCTACTATGGCGACAGCCTGATTCTCCACGACATATCGTTGGAAGTAGCCGAAGATGAAGTGGTCTGCCTGCTGGGTCGCAACGGCGTGGGCAAAACCACCTTTATGAAGTCGGTCATGGGCGTGGTCAAGGCCAGACACGGCTCGATTAACCTGGATGGGGAGGAATTGAACCAGGCGGCCACCAGCCAGCGAGCGCGGGCCGGGATCGGCTATGTGCCGCAGGGGCGCGGTATTTTTCCGTATTTGACCGTCTATGAAAATTTATTGATGGGCTTTGAGCCGGCGCCGGGCCAAAAAGTTGTCCCCGAGTCGATTGAGGCCATGTACACCTTGTTCCCGGTGCTCAAGCAGATGCGCCAGCGGGTGGCCGGCACCTTGAGCGGCGGGCAGCAGCAGCAGTTGGCCATCGCCCGCGCCCTGGTTCGCCGCCCCAAGCTGCTGCTGCTCGACGAGCCGACCGAGGGGATTCAGCCGTCGATTATGTTGGAAATCGCCGAGGTCATTCTCAAACTGCAAGAGGAAGGCCAGATCGCCATTTTGGTGGTTGAGCAATTTTTGGATTTCGCCTTGCAAATCGCCGATTATTTTTATATTATGGAGACGGGGGCCATTGTTAAAGAAGGGCCAATCGACGAATTTAATGATGACATCGCTCGAACTTATTTAGCGGTTTAGGGACGGGCAGGGGCGGCTTTAGCGATATGGGGTTATGGCTTTTGGCGTGCCACATCTTAAATTCGTTCTGACGGTTGAGGGTCAGCCGGAAGTGATATTTGGATGCGGGTATGGTATGTCAGAAGCAGGCTGTACAGGCGTTGTAGTTGGGGTCGTTGTAAATATCGCCATTTATATCGTCCTTTTTGGGTTTGAGCTGACTTATCTGGGGCCATTATGGCTAATTCCCGGTCTGGTAGGGGGCTTAATAGGGGGTATAGTTGGCCATCGTCTTAACCGGACAGGCCGGTGGCGAGGCCTCATTGGTGGGGCGTTGGGATCGGCGCTAGCTTTTGGAGGGATGTGCGTCGTGTTGTTGCTGTTCTTCTAGTTGAGGACTGAGGAGCAGGTAGTTAACGGCTCAGGTTTTTATTAAAAATAGGTTTGGTAGTTATTTTGCGGGTTGACACTCTATTTGTCAGCCCGCTTTTTTTATTCCTGGGACCGGTTGGCGGAGAAAAACATGTATTGACAATTATTTTCATATTTGATATAATTATGAAAATAATTTTCATCACTTAATTTCTCACATTCTTGAAAAATGAAAAACAGAACTAACAATGATCGTGGTTCACTGGCAGTGATTTCAGACGCGCTGCCCCAGCTAAAAGGTTCAGCTCAAAAGGTGGGCGAGTACATACTCAACGCGCCGCAAGAGACAATCGACCTAACGATTACTGAGTTAGGTTCGCGGGTGGGCGTGAGCGAGGCCAGCATTGTCCGTTTTGCCCAGGCTTTGGGGTATTCCGGCTTTCACGCGCTTAAGATTCGTTTGGCCGAAGATATTGTCTCGCCGATGTCGATCGTCCATGAGGATCTGCTGCCGGACGACGGGCCGGCCACCGCGGTGCAGAAAGCGATGACGGCCGGCTTGCGTTCGCTGGAGGATACCATCCGTATCCTGGACATGCCGGTGCTTGAAGCAGCCATCCGGGCATTGTGCGATGCCCGCCAAATTGAACTGTTTGCCTCCGGTAACTCCATCCCCATGGCGATGGATCTTAATTTCCGCCTGACGAAGGTCGGCCTGCGGAGCCGCTTTTCCGTTGACCCGACTATGCAGGAAATGTACGCCAGCCTGACCTCCCCTGAAGATGTCGCGATAGGTATCTCGCACACAGGCAGTTCAAAAGACACGGTCTATGCCTTGGAGTTGGCCAAAGAACGCGGCGCGCGTACGGTCTGCATTGTCAATCACTCTGACTCACCCCTAACCCGCTACGGCGATTATTGTTTATTCACCTCCACGCGGGTCAGTCATTTTCGCGAGGAACGAATGGCCTCTAATTTGGCCACGTTGGCGCTGACCGAAGCCCTCTATGTGGGTATCTGCGTCGAGCGTTCCGATGCTTCGGTGCAGGCTGTCTCCAAAACGGATAGGGCCACCGGGCATCGCAAGTACTAAGTTCAGAAAGTTAATAAAAGAAAAGGAGGAGATGAACACTGGCGGATAAAGCATATGTATCGTAGGTCCAAAGAAAGGGAAAGTTGCCATGCACGATGGTGCAGGCATAGACTCGTTTTACCAATTCCATTCAAAATCAACATATTCAAGATGTGCTTACAAAGGAGAATAGACACATGAACAAAGGGGTTATCAGTTTATTCTTGGCAATAGTGATGTTAGCTTTCATAGCAACCGGTTGTGGCGCACCAGCTACGCCGGAACCACCTGCTGCCGAACCCGCAGTCAAAGAGGCTGCCGAAGAACCCGCTACCGAAGAGGCCGCCGAACCTGCGGCTGAAGAGCCTGCCGAAGAACCTGCGGCTGAACCCGCCGCTGAAGAACCCGCGACCGAAGAGGCCGCTGAACCTATGGGTGAACCGGTTACACTAGAATTCGCCCAGTGGTGGGGGGTGGAACTGCCCGAAGGCTCATTAAGAGATATGATGGATGAGTTTGAAGCTCAAAACCCCGGCATTACGGTCGAGTTACTCAGCGCTCCCTATGCGGCGACCCGACAGCAGACCGTGGCCGGAGCAGCCACCGGCACGATGGCCGATGTGGTTGGTCTGGACGGAGCCTGGGTCAATGACTTTGTGAAACAGGGGGCACTGGCCAATCTGTCCAATTTGATGAGCGACGCCGGTTATGATGACAGCGAACTGGCCGCCCAGATTCAATTGGACGGTTCAACTTACATGATTCCCGTTGCCAATTTCGTTTACCCTGTATTTGTCAATCTAGACCTACTAGAACAGGCTGGCATAGCCAGTCCTCCCTCTACTCGAGCTGAGTTTGCCGCTGCCGCCGAGCAGTTGACCGACGCCGAAAACAACGTCTATGGCTGGGTGCTGCCCTTGTCGGTGGAACAACCCAACGGCATTCAGAATGATGTGATGTCCTGGGTCTGGGCCTCGGGTGGCAGTATGCTGGCCGATGGTCAGCCCAACCTGGTCGGCAATGAGGATGTGAGCAGCGCCATGGAGTTCATCAAAGGCATGTATGATGCCGGCGTCATCGCTCCCGGCGCCTTCGCGATGGCGGAGCCGGACAAGGTGGAAGAGTTCGTTAACGGCCGGGTCGGCATGATGGTCGACTCGCTGGCTCACATCAACTTGATCCGGGAACGAAATCCGGACTTGAACTTTGCCATCACCGCCCTGCCGGCCGTCGAGGGTTACACCGGACCGCGGGGGCTACCGTATGCCTCGTGGGGCATCGGCGTGGCTGAAAACAGCGAACACCAAGCCGAAGCCTGGAAGTTGATCGAGTTCCTGATGAGCCAAGAGACCAACTCGAAGCTATCATCGCTGGCCCATGCCTTCCCCGGCAACGTCAACGCCACCCCTGACTACGTTGAAACGGACGAGTCGTTTGCCGCCGCCTTCGATGTCTTCCAGAATGGTTATCTGGCCAACGAGTTCGTGGGTCTGCCGGTGGCCGAAGAACTGATGCGCCAGTACGACGAGCAGTTCCAACTCTACCTGGATGATGGTCAGACCCTGGATGAGGCCCTTGCTAATGCCCAGGCAGCCTGGATGGAGAGTTTCCAATAGGATTACCGTAGTTTAATACTCCATGTCACGGCATGGAGGCTGCAAGACGCTAGCGTCTTGCAGCCTCCATTAGAAAAGAAAGAGGCTCCATTTAATGGCGAATATTACTATCTCGACAGAGGCAAAAACTCGTAATTGGCATAAAACGGGCAAACAGCTTGTTCCCTTTGCCTATTTGTCACCGACAATCCTGTTGCTGACCGTGTTGTCGCTGATTCCTATAGCCATTGTCTTCTATTATTCCCTGATGGACAATGTCATCATCACCAGAGATACGCCCGCCTTCGTGGGCATCAGCAATTATGTCGACCTTATCACGGATAGCGTTTTTCATCAAGCCCTGGGCCATACGCTCTATCTGACAATCATCAGCGTTATTGCTCACCTTATTCTGGGCTTATCATTTGCTATGCTTTTGAATACCGAGCTGATCAGTCCGGGTATGAGGGCGCTTTTCCGGGTGGTCTATATCTTACCGTGGGTATTCACCGCCTCGATTATCGCCATTCTATGGCGGCTGATGCTGAATCCAAACGGGATCATCAACTTTATGCTAATTTCGGTGGGGCTCGCCAGTGAACAAATTGAATGGCTCAGTTCCCGGCAGTTGGCGTTGCCTGCGGTTACTTTTATCAATATTTGGTCAGGATACCCCTTCTATATGGTCAGCCTTCTGGCCGGTCTCCAGGGAATTCCTAAGGATCTGTATGACGCGGGCACGATTGACGGGGCCAATCGCCGTCAACTTTTTCAGTATATCACGCTGCCTCAGTTGAAGCCGATTATCATCAGTCTGGCCATGCTCGATTTCATCTGGACGATGCATCAATTTACCTTGATCTGGATGACCACGGGCGGTGGCCCGATCCGGGCCACGGAGGTACTAAGCACGTTTACGTACAAATTAGCGTTCAGTTCCTATAAGTTTTCTATGGCATCGGCCAATGCCTTCATTATTTTGGCCTTGTCGATCATTGTGGCCCTATTCTATGTGCGAAATCAGAGGGCGACCGATGAATAACTTGATGACGAAATCGACCCAAAACGTAATGATGAAGGCATTGGTGATTGTAGCGCTTCTGATAGGTGCTCTCTTTGCCGGATTCCCCGTGCTCTGGATGCTGTCATCCTCGCTTAAGTCCAACACCGAGATTTTTGCGTATCCGCCCCGTCTGATTTCAGAATCGTTTTCTTTCGACGCCTACCGCGCCGTTCTGACCAATCCGGAACAGTTGCGTTTCTTTTTCAACAGCTATTTGGTCTCGATCCTGGTTACCATTTTCACCTTAATTGTGGGAATTCTGGGGGGTTATAGTTTTAGCCGGTATAAGTTCAAATTTAAGAGTCATTTGAATGTGATCATTATCGGCGTGCAGGCCGTGCCGCCCATCACATTGATGATTCCTTACTTCGGTCTCATCGTGGCGCTCAAGCTATACAATACCTATTGGGCCTTGATTCTGACCTATATGGTCTTTACCCTGCCCTACGCCATTATTATGATGACCGGATATTTCAATACGCTACCCCGAGACCTTGACGAAGCCGTCTTGATCGACGGCGGAACCTCTTTTGTTGCGCTATGGCGCGTACTCGTACCGATTTCTTTACCGGGTATTGTGTCCGTCGGTGTGTACACCTTCATGCTGGCCTGGAACGAATTCTTGTTCGCGCTCACCTTGACCAAAACGAACGACATGCGAACCGTTCCCGTCGGCATCCAATTGCTGATGGGGCAGCATTCCTATGAATGGAATCAAATGATGGCGATGAGTGTGCTTGGCTCGTTACCGGTCTTGATCCTTTTCCTGGTCTTCCAACGGTACTTTATCGCCGGAATGTCCGCAGGGTCCGTTAAAGGGTAAACCTGCCTTGAACTTGTTAATAAACAGTCATAAAATAGCTTGCGCGATCGGGTAGGAGATTGGAGATTAGCGATGGGGAGATTGGACTTAAAAATCTCCTTATCACTTAATCTCTTAATCTCCATACTTCAAGGTTGCGGAAGTTACCTGTTTTTCATATCTTAAACGCTCTAGATAAATATCATTATTAAAATGGAGAATACACCTTTATGTTAATGAACATGAAAGACCTGTTGGCGGTAGCCCACACCCACCATTTCGCTGTGCCGGCTTTTAACATTAGCAGTAATATGTTACTAACCGGGGTAATTGAAGCCTCACAAGAAAAAAACTCCCCTGTCATTCTGGCCATTCATCCCGATGAGTTGTCCTTTGTTCGACCTTCCTTTATAAAGTCGGCCATCGAAGAGGCAAATAAGACGTCGATTCCGGTCTGTATCCATTTGGATCACGGCTCGACGATGGGGCAGATTATGGAAGCCATCCAGTGCGGGTTCACCTCGGTGATGATCGACGCGTCTCTGTTGCCGCTTGAGCAAAATATCGCCATTAGCAAACAGGTCGTGGATCTGGCCCATTCGGTCAATGTGTCGGTGGAAGGTGAGCTAGGCACCATCGGCACCACCGGCCCTGAAGCGGAAGCCGGCACCGAAGAAATTATCTATGTCAATCCGGATGATGTTGAAACCTTTGTCGAGGGCACCGGCGTCGATACATTGGCGGTGGCGATTGGGACGGCTCACGGTATTTATCCTAAAGATAAGAAGCCCGAATTGAAACTGGACTTGCTGAAGGAGATCACCTCCCGAGTCGATATTCCGCTGGTACTGCATGGCGGTTCGGCTAATCCTGACGAAGAAATTGCAATGGCGGTTAGACTGGGCATCAACAAAATCAATATTTCCAGTGATATCAAGGATGCTTTCTATCAGAAGTGCCGTGAAGTGCTATCAAATCCGACCCTGCGAGAGCCGAACTCCATTTATCCGCCTTGCATTGCAGCGATGAAAGAAGTGGCTCGCTATAAAATAGACCTTTTTGCTGCCGCAGATAAAGCAGCCCTGTATTAGTACGCTCATCAGCCAAAAGCATAGTTCAATGGGAGCTTGCGATAAAGCAAACGGTTTTCCTGATAGACCGTTAGCGTTATCGCAGGCTTAGCCTTTGGCAGAAAGAGGGTGAAAAAGAGTTATGAAAGAAAGCATTGCTTTGGGGTTTGGTAACAACGTCGATTATGAGATTGTTTGGGATTCTCAGGTTATCGACAACCTGACTAGCCAGTATGATATCCATCAAGACGAGTTAAACATCAACACCGTTATCAACACCGAGCGTGATTTGGTAATCTCGATCCTGAGCTTCTTGCAGGCCGGGATCGGCGGTGAACGATCGGTCGCCTCGTCGGCTATTATCGAGCATTTTTCGCAGAATTTTGAAAAGAAAATCACGCTCGGGGGGACGTCGGTGCGGGCAGCTATCGCCATGCGGAAACTCGGCTATACTTCGGCGCTTCATTTGGTCACCCTCAATGACCATGTCCGCAGACTCATTCCGCAGGATAGCCCTTATGTTTACAGCAATACCCAAGACAGCTTATATCCGCATTTAATTGTGCAATTTGGCCAAGATACCTGCGTGCAAGCCGGGGATATCGATATCTGTACTGACCATCCCAATCGAATTATTTACCATAATGATACTGACAATATCACCATGAAGCTTAATGAGGATTTTGCCGACCTGATCGCCGCAGCCAGGGTACTGTTGATTTCCGGCTTTAACGCCATGCAAAACGAGGCCCTCCTGACCGATCGGCTGGCCTCTCTTTCCAGAATGATGGCCAAACTTCCCCCAGATATAGTCGTATATTGTGAGGACGCGGGATTTTTTGATCCCAGTTTTAGCCAATTGATTTATCGAACGTTGGCCCAAAATATTACCATTGTCAGCCTCAATGAAGATGAACTGCAAGACTACGTCGATAGAAAGCTGGATTTGCTCAACGCATCTCAGATCACAGACGCCTTAGCCGATCTCCAAAAACTCATTTCTGTCCCGGTCATTGTGGTTCATACCCAGTATTGGGCGCTGGCCTACGGCGACAATGCCACACGTTTTTCAAATGCCCTCAAAGGGGGCGTGACGATGGCCACGACCCGCTTCCGGTATGGCGATGATTTCACCGTAGAAAATCACCAAACAATTGAACGTCTCCCGCCCACCCCAGAGGGTGCTCTATTTGCCGAAGTCTTAAATAAGCTGCCGGGCAATAAAATCTATTGTGTACCGGTCGCCCAGGTTGAACAGTCAAATGCCACCACGGTTGGACTTGGCGATGCGTTTGTGGGCGGCTTCCTACCGGCCCTGTTAACTGGTATGGAGACCAAATAAACCATATCAACAAAAATATGACCTACCAAATTACCTACCGAAATATTAGCCAAGCGTTATACCTTTCACTACGTCAAGACCCCTTTTACATCGAGCTGGAAAACAGCATCGCCGGCGAGCCGGATGCGCGTCGCGAAGCCATGCTGACCTATTTTGATTACTCGATGACAGAGGGCCAAAAATATGGCGAACTATATCTACCTGATGGAGAAAGTTTTGGGGCATCGATTTGGTCTAAACCGATTAATGGCCTTTTGGCTAAACAGATTCTTCGCGAGAAAAAAGCCTTTATACGGCAGCATTTGGGTGAACCCACGCTAAAAAAATATAGCGACATCATCGAATTTATGTCGCAAAGCGCCAAAGATATCGTCCCTACTGGCAGTTGGTATCTCTCGATTGTCGGCATTGCGCCCCAGTTTCAAGGTCAAGGTCTTGGCCGCGCCCTGGTTAAGCCCATCTTAGATAAAGCCGATAAAATGCGTATCCCCAGTTATGCCGAGACCTTTACCCCTAGAAATAGGAATTTTTATAACCGGCTAGGCTATCAGGAGGTTGGTTCTTTTATTGAGCCGGTGATAGGGGCTGAGTATTGGATCATGCTGAGAGAGCCGTTAGCCGGCGCCGCCTTGTAAGGTCAATTATAGACGTGCGCTCATAATGTCAGAGGAGTCTGACAGTCTCAGATGAGACGAGACCGGGAATGAAAATATAGGAGCGACAAAGCTGGCTTTGTCATACTGACGGTCAGGTCAAAGTAAACTTTGACGCTCCAGGTCGTTATTTTCAAGGGAGTGCGACAGAACCTCGGTACAGCACCGACAATGAAAATATCCGTAGGACAAACTTAAGTTTGTCCTACAGCTCTTATTTTCAGAGGTCAGATAGTCTCCCCGGGACGACACCGACAATGGCTGCTCCGACTACTATATTTCGGAGATGTGCCTATGTCACCAGAACCAAAACTTCCACCGATCATCCCGAGTTGCGCGTTGCCATCACCACCAAATGATTACGAACGCTTGGTAAATTCTACTGCGCCGGCCTCGGCCTTGAACGACCAATTTGAATAATGTTGGTCAAGGCCAGGCCCTCGTATCGATATGGGCCGGCGACCCTGGAGATTTTTGACGAAGCTCAAGCCGGGAACCATCGACCAGCTCGAAGCGGGCCAACCGGTTGCTTGAGCCCATCGGTGCCCTGCAAGTCACCGGCCTGCCAGCGGCGATGGGCCGCTTACTTTCGCCCACGGCGCGACGCTTGAATGCATCCCCGTCATTACCCGTGGGGCGGTATAACGTGCGGCTCCAAGACCCCGACGGCATGCAAATTACCCTGTTTCAGGCGGGCGGTAATATTGACTCAGCCGCTTAGAAAGGTGTATTCATACCTTTTTCTATGCCTAGCTGCTGGTGCTTATCGATCAACAAGTTGCTCAACAGGTAAAGCCATAATCAACACCGCCAGCCTGAAGCCAGGCGAAAACTGCTGATGGATGATGACATCGATTACAATACCGGCGCCAATCGGCCCCCCAGATCAACAAGGTCATGGCCAAGGCGGGCATCTTCCGGCGTAACGAGTGGATAGGACAACAAATAAGACGCCGAGGCCGCCGCCCCAATAACCCAGGCCGGAATCTGTCCCGCCGACCAGCGTCGAGACTTCGACCAAGGGTCTCGGCACGAGAAATAAAATTAGCACAAGAACAGATCAAGCCCAAGATATAGTTACTATAAATATGGCTGAAATGAGCCGCGATCGTTCGGACGGTTGAGCGTTAACCATCCGCGAAACGGTGCGGAGTTACCCGGAAAGTAATGATAAGATAATGGCGATCAACGCGAATTCATCCTAAAATCTTAAGTTTGTCCTACATTTTCTAAAAGTAAAGCCATAACGGCGATGCCGCCCACAATTAGCGCCGGGCTGCCCGTTTTCGCGATCAAATTTCTGCACCACAGATGCCCCAAACCAGCCGAAGTGATCGATCACCGGGGCCGAAAAATGGTTTTGCCCCCAAAAGGCCCAACGCCAGCAGCGCCGCAAACACTCCCATATTCATAAAACCCACGTTCACAAAGACCACGGTCAGAAACCCAAACGCCCCATGAGTGGTACCGGCGGAATTCCTTTCCGAAACGGAGTTTGATTGGGTCAAGTAAATCAGGCCAGACCAGGATTAGACCTGTCAGAATTTTCAAAGATGCTGGCCGCACAGTTTGCGATCTGGTTCGCCAGCTCACCGTTCAGGTAGATCATCACCGCTAACAACAACGCCCGATTACACTCGAAAAATGGTATACATAGGTTCACCTTCTTAGAGAGAACAATCCATACAATGGATTTCTTAGATGAACCCATTCTGCTTTTTATCCCATATATGACCGTTATGACATCTGTCATAATCCTGATCCAAAAGCATCTGGAGCGACAAAGCTGGCTTTGTCATTTAATATCTGATCAAAGTAAACTTTGACGCTCCTGGTCTGTATTTTCAAGAAGATCCGCTGGTCTCTAATGAGACCTGACCCCCATAATAGAAAATTACGTAGAGACCGACTTAAGTTTGTCTGAAACGTATTCAGAGAGGGTGCATACAATGGAACAGAAACTATCGTACTACCAGCGGCACCATAGACCACTTTATCGACCGGATCGGCTCGATCCAGTTCACCCTCCGCCGCTTCAAAAGGCAGCGGCCCATCTGCGAACTCGAGCAGCCCATCGACAACCTCCACTTTTTCGTCGAAGGCCGGGTTAAGGTTTTCCTGCCGATGCCCAATGCCCGGCAGTTGCTGCTCTGTTTCTATGAGCCGCTAACCCTTCGGCGATCTGCGGAAATTTTCAGGGCCGGAACCTTAGCCACCACCACCGTGGAAGCCTTGACGCAAATGTGTTTTGCCTCAGTTTGCAGCGCACGTTTGTAATCGACCATCTGGCGGCTGATCCTATTTTTTTGAAACAACTCTATCGTTCTCTCGGTCGCAAGTTGGGGCGGGTCATTAGAAACAGCGCCCTGAATTTGCTGCACCCTCTGGAGAATCGCGTGGCCAGTTATATTTTGGCCACGGCCACGCTGAACCAAGACCAGCAGTGGGTCTTCTCCGGCAACTTGACCCAAATCGCCGATTTACTGGGTACCAGCTTCCGCCATTTGCATCGAACCCTGCAATCGTTGTGCGATCAAGGCTTGCTGGTCAAAGTGAAGACAACCTACACCATCCAGCAGATCGATGAATTGGCACGACGAGCCGCCGGCGTATACGTAGTTACCTGATTTGGACCTTGTCGCGCTATATTGACAAATCTTTTTCCGCGTGATATACTCCGCTCAATTTTATGCTGATAAAAACCCTCGATGACGAGCCGCAATAGATTTATTGTGGTAGCCGGTCGAGGGGTTTTTGTGTAAGAGACCAGAATAAGAGTTGTACGATTTATCTAAGCAAGAGATGGCGCTTTATTGACAGTAATGGGTAATTAGAGATTGGACTAAATTACCCATTACCATAAACCGGAGCCGAGATGCTCTCGAATGCGGACTGTTTTGCCGTGCGTATTGGAGAGCATTTTTGATTTAAACTAAAAAGGAGACGCCATCATCGATAGCGTCTCCCCCAGGCTAACAGAACAACGGACTTACCTGGCCCGCCAAGACCAAGAGGTATGTCCTATCTATTGTCCTGCCTTTTTTTATTATACCACACCAAAAAGTCTCCTGAAAGTAAAAATAGGTGCGAAGGTGTCGATGGGCAGGACCTCAGCAACTAATAGTAGATCAGGTAATGACGGTGTTTCGACAGCGAGAAGCGAGGCGTAAGGAGTGTGGAGTAAAAAAGTACCCTTACTCCCTACTCCCTACTCCCGATAATGGAAGCACAGATAGTCCCGTTAACAACAAACTATTCAATTTAACCCAGGAGGAATATTTAATATGAGTGGTAAAGTAGCCCGATTGCAGGCAATTTCACAAACGGTAACCTACAAATTGCCCGACCCAATCAACTACACCGAAGAGCCGACCGGCGAGCTTTTTGGCGCACATGTTTTTAGCCTGCCGGTCATGAAAGAGCGATTGCCCAAGCACGTCTACAAATCGCTGTTGAAAACCATTAAAGACGGCACGCCCTTAGACATTTCAACCGCCGATGCCATTGCCTCGGCCATGAAAGCCTGGGCGATGGAGAAAGGGGCCACCCACTACGGCCACATCTTCTACCCCCTAACCGGCTTAACCGCCGAAAAGAACGACAGCTTCTACTCCCCCAACGATGAAGGCGGGGTCATCTCCGAATTCTCCGGCGACACCCTGATCCAGCAGGAACCGGACGGCTCCAGCTTCCCCACCGGCGGTATTCGCATGACTCACGAAGCGCGCGGCTATACCGCCTGGGATGTGACCAGCCCGGCCTATTTAATGGAAAACCCCAACGGCTTGACCCTGACCATCCCCTCCGCCTTTGTCTCGTGGACCGGCGAAGCGCTCGATAAGAAAACGCCGCTGCTGCGCTCGATGCAGGCGCTCAACAAGCAAGCCCAACGGGTGCTGAAACTGTTCGGCCACGAAGAAATCAGTTTGGTAACGGCCACCGCCGGTGCGGAACAGGAATACTTCCTGGTTGATCGCAACTTCTTCCTGGCCCGGCCCGATCTGGTCAACGCCGGCCGCACCTTGTTTGGCGCGCCGCCGCCTAAAGGCCAGGAATTTGACGATCACTACTTCGGCTCGATCAACGAGCGCGTCCAAGCCTGTATGTACGAATTCGAGCGCGAACTGTTCAAACTCGGCGTGCCGGTCAAAACCCGTCACAACGAAGTCGCCCCGGCCCAATTCGAGGTCGCGCCCGTGTACGAAAATGCCAACGTCGCCGCCGATCACCAGCAGTTGATCATGATCGTGCTGCAAAAAGTGGCCACCAAGTACGGTTTTGCCTGCTTGCTCCACGAAAAACCGTTTGCCGGCATCAACGGCAGCGGCAAGCACGTTAACTTCTCAATGGGTAACTCAACCCAGGGCAACCTGCTCGATCCGGGCGATACGCCGCACGACAACGCCCAGTTCCTCGTCTTCTGCGCCGCCGTTATCCGGGCGGTTCATAAATACGCCACCCTGCTGCGGGCCTCGATCGCCTCGGCCAGCAACGACCACCGCCTGGGCGCGAACGAAGCCCCGCCGGCGATCATTTCCATTTTCCTGGGCGAGCAGCTCAACGATGTCTTCGAACAGTTCAAAAACAACGGCGGCGCAAAATCATCGAAACCGTCCGGTATTTTGACCGTCGGCGTCGATACCTTACCGCCGCTGCCCAAACACGCCGGCGACCGCAACCGCACCAGCCCCTTCGCCTTCACCGGCAACAAGTTCGAATTCCGCGCCGTCGGTTCCAGCCAGTCCATCGCCGGAGCCATGATGACCATCAACACCATTATGGCCGAGTCGCTCGACTATGTCGCCACCAAGCTCGAAGAAGCCGACGATCTCAATCTCGCCATTCAGGCGCTGCTCAAAGATGTGATGGTTAAACACGGCGCGGTCATTTTCAACGGCAACGGCTACTCGGACGAATGGCACGCCGAAGCCGCCGAACGCGGTCTGCCCAACCTCAAAACCACCCCCGATTCGCTGCCCTGCTATGTCACCGATGAAGCCGCCGCGTTGTTCGAGAAGTATGAGGTCTTGACCAAGCACGAATTAGAAAGCGTCTACGAAGTCGCCCTGGAGCAGTACGTCAAAACGGTCAACGTCGAAGCTAACCTGGTCGTCAAAATCGCCAAGACGATGATCTTCCCGGCGGCCATTCGCTACCAAAGCGAACTGGCCATGACCTGCGCCAATCTCAAGGCGGTCGGCTACGAGTTCGACACCAACACTCTCGATAAAGTGACGGAGCTGGTCAAACTGCTCCAGGACAGCATTGCCGATCTGGAAGCCGCCAAAGTCCACGAAGATGACGATGCCTTAGCCCACGCCAAATACATGTGCGACACCGTCTTGCCGGCTATGCTCGCCGTCCGCAAATACGCTGATGAACTGGAAGCGTTTGTGGCCGATGACTTGTGGCCGCTGCCGACCTATCAGGAAATGCTGTTTATTAAATAGAGTCAGGATTGACCGGAATTCATGTCATTTCGTAGCCGAAGGCGAAGAAACCCCTACAGCGTTCGGTTGCAAACGGTCATCTCAGAGATTTCTCGCTTATTCTTCGCTCGAAATGACATGATTGCATAAATCCTGACAGTTTTTAGCGTTTGTGGAGTGGGTAGGGCCAGTCATCGATTTGCCCTACCCCGGACAAATCGATGGTTTGTCCGATGAAACCTATTTAACGGAGACGATTGATGCATCTAACCCAACGGGAGCAAGAACGGCTCATGGTTTTCCTGGCCTCAGAACTGGCCCGTAAACGCCAGGCGCGCGGCTTGAAACTCAACTATCCCGAAGCGATTGCCATCCTGACGGCGGAAGTGTTGGAAGCCGCCCGCGACGGCAAGAGCGTGGCCGAGATAATGAGTTACGGAACCACCATTTTAACCAAAGACGAGGTAATGGACGGTGTGGCGGAGATGATTCACGAAGTGCAAGTAGAAGCGACCTTCCCCGACGGCACTAAACTGGTCACCATCCACGATCCCATTCAGGAGAAGCTGATATGAAGCCGGGAGCCTACATTTTGAATGAAGCGGCCGGGCCGATTATCGCCAACGCCGGCCGCAACACAACCACGCTGCTGGTGGAACATCACGGCGACCGGCCCATTCAGGTCGGCAGCCATTTTCATTTTTTCGAAGTTAATCGCGCCCTGGTCTTTAATCGCATTGCGGCTTACGGTATGCGGCTGAATATTCCGGCCGGCACCGCCGTCCGCTTTGAGCCGGGCGACACCAAAGAAGTCACCCTGGTCGAACTGGCCGGCAGCCGGATTGTTTACGGTCACAACGACTTGGTCGAGGGCGGTTTGGACGATCCGCAGACGCAAACCGCCGCTATTGAAAAGATTAAAAGCGCCGGTTTTGGCGATAAGGAGGCCAGCGCATGACGCTGCAAATTCCCCGCAATGTCTACGCCGATCTCTACGGCCCCACCACCGGCGATAAAGTTCGACTGGCCGACACCGATCTGATCATCGAAATCGAGCAGGATTTCACCCACTATGGCGATGAGATCGCTTTTGGCGGCGGCAAAGTCATCCGCGACGGCATGGGCCAGAGCAGCCGCCAGGGGCGCGAGGGCGAGCCCGGCGCGCTGGATGTGGTCATCACCAACGCCATAATCATCGACCATTGGGGCATCGTTAAAGGCGATATCGGCATTAAAGACGGCCGCATCGTCAAAGTCGGCAAAGCCGGCAACCCCGATACCATGGCCGATGTCGATCCGGAACTCATCGTCGGTCCGGCCACGGAAGTCATCGCCGGCGAGAACAAAATTGTCACGGCCGGCGGCATCGACAGCCACATTCACTTCATCGCCCCGCAGCAAATTTACGAAGCGCTCAACGGCGGCCTGACCACCATGATCGGCGGCGGCACCGGCCCGGCCACCGGCACCAACGCCACCACCTGTACGCCCGGCGCTTGGAATATCGCTCGCATGCTGCAAGCCATCGAAGCCTTTCCCGTGAATTTCGGTTTTATGGGCAAAGGCAACGCCGCCACCGCCGACCCCTTGATCGAACAGATCAAGGCTGGCGCTTTGGGTCTGAAACTGCACGAAGATTGGGGTACCACCCCCGGCGCGATCAACACCTGCTTGACTGTGTCCGATCAGTTTGATATCCAGGCCGCCATTCACACCGATACGCTAAATGAAGCCGGTTTTGTCGAAGATACCATCGCCGCCATCGCCGGCCGGACCATCCACACCTACCACACCGAAGGCGCGGGCGGCGGTCACGCCCCGGACATTATCAAGATTGCCTCATTCCCGTACATTCTACCGTCATCGACCAACCCAACCCGCCCCTACACCGTCAACACCATCGCCGAGCATTTGGATATGCTGATGGTCTGCCACCACCTCAACCCGCAGGTGCCGGAAGATGTGGCCTTTGCCGAAAGCCGTATTCGGGCCGAGACCATCGCCGCCGAAGATATTCTGCACGATCTGGGCGTCATCAGCATCATCGCCAGCGACTCGCAGGCGATGGGCCGCGTCGGCGAGGTGATTATCCGCACCTGGCAAACCGCCCACAAGATGAAGGTCCAGCGCGGCGCGCTGCCCGAAGATACAGCCGAAAACGACAACTTTCGAGTCAAACGCTACGTCGCCAAATACACCATCAACCCGGCCATCGCTCACGGCATCAGCCACGAGATTGGTTCGATTGAGCCGGGCAAGCTGGCCGATTTGGTGCTGTGGCAGCCAGCCATGTTCGGCGTCAAGCCGGAGATGGTGGTCAAAGGCGGTTTCATCGCCTGGAGCGTGATGGGCGACGCCAACGCCTCCATTCCCACGCCGCAGCCGGTCTGGTACCGGCCCATGTTCGGCGCGTTTGGCAGCGCCACGGCGGCCACCAGCGCCACGTTTATCTCGCAAGCGGCGCTCGATGAGGGTGTACCTGAACAGATTGGGCTGAAAAAGCAGGCCGTCGCCGTCAAGAACTGCCGGGCCATCGGCAAAGCCGATATGGTCCACAACGACGCCACCCCCACCATCGAAGTCGATCCCGAAACCTACGAAGTCCGCGCCGACGGCGAACTACTCACTTGCGAACCGGCCGAAATCCTGCCGCTGGCCCAGCGCTATTTTCTGTTTTAGAACGAGAAGCGGAGCGACAAAGCTGGCTTTGTCCCCAATAAGACGGAGCGACAAAGCTGGCTTTGTCCCCTACGATCAAAGCCAGCTTTGATGCTCCAGTCGTCCGTAGCAAGACGATTTACGCACGACACCAGTTAAGGTTTTTATCAGAAAATTACCAATACGCAAAACAAGGAGTTAACCTTTGAGCGACTCAAATCCCCGCTTTGGGAAATTACGTCCGGAGTTAGAAAACAGCCAGGCCGCCGACGCGCTGCGCAAAGAAGCCGAACTGAGCAGCCAGGGCTGGCTGAACGAAGTCAAACGCAACAAAGAACTGGGCCTGGAAGCCGCGCCCAGCATCGAAGACCGGACCATCTCGACCTTTGCCCGCGGCGAACTGCCTCACTTCGCCGGAATTAACACCTTTTTGAAAATGCCTTATGTTGAAGATGTCCACAAAGCCGGCCAGTACGACGTGGCTGTCTTTGGCATTCCGCTCGACACCGGCACCACCTACCGGCCCGGCACGCGCTTTGGGCCGCAGGGCATCCGCAAAATTTCGGCGCTGTACGGCACCTACTACTTTGAAATGGGCGTCGATCTGCGCGAGCAGATGACCATGTGCGACCTGGGCGATGTCTTTGTCATCCCGGCCAACATCGAGAAGGCGTTCGACCAGATCAGCCGGGCCGTGTCGCACGTATTCGCCAGCGGCGCGTTTCCGATCATGCTCGGCGGCGATCACTCAATCGGCTACCCCTGCGTGCGGGGCATCGCGCCGCACGTGAACGGCAACATCGGTATTATCCATGTTGACCGCCACGTTGACACCCAAGAAAAAGATATGGACGAGCGCATGCACACCACGCCCTGGTTCCACGCTACCAACATCGACAACGCGCCGCCCAAGAATCTGGTGCAGTTTGGCATCGGCGGCTGGCAGGTGCCGCGTCCGGGCGTCAAAATCAGCCGGGAACGCGGCACGACCATCATGACCATCACCGATATTATGGAGATGGGGCTGGACAAAGCGCTCGACATTGCCATCGAGGTCGCCTCCGAAGGAACGGAGGCGGTGTACCTCAGCTTCGACATCGACAGTGTGGACGCCGGTTTTGTGCCGGGCACCGGCTGGCCCGAACCGGGCGGCTTGCTGCCCCGTGAGGCGCTGCACATTGTCAACCGCGTCGCCCGTGAGACCAATTTGTGCGCGATGGAGTTGGTCGAGGTTTCGCCGCCGTATGATGTGGCCGAAACCACGGCGCTGCTGGCCACCCGCGTCATCGTCGATACCCTGGCCGCGCTGGTCGATGCCGGCAAGCTGCCCCGTTCCACTCCGACCTGGCTGAAGCCGGAGCCGGCAACCGAACCGTGGGCGTTGTAGGAATGATGAATTATGAGGGATGAATGATGAATTGGAGATAAGGCGATTAAGAGGTTGGGAGATTTTGGACCATCAATCTCCTAATCTCCAATCTCTAATCTCCCTATCTCCAATCTCTTCACTCCCGCAGAAAGAGACGTTATGCCTCACGAAGTGGATATGACCAAAGCGCTCATCCTCAGCTTGAAAGAGTGGTGGGCGGAAGCGCAGGAGGCGCGCCAGGTCAAGGCGGTGATTTTGCAAGTGGGCGATTTCACCTGTGTCGAGCCGGATTTGCTAACCCGCAGCTTTGCCCAGCAGCGGTTGAGCGTGCCTTTCTTACAAGATGCTGAACTCGTGATCCATCCCATTCCTTTTGTAGCGCACTGTCGCGCTTGTGTTCAAGATTATCAACCCGATCTCGGCTTGCACTACGCCTGCCCCACCTGCCAGGCCCCGCTGCACGATATTCGCTCTGGACGAGAACTCAAAATCGAGCGGGTTGAATGGGCCGACGAAATGGCAAGCATCAAGATGTAATGGAGCGACAAAGCTGGCTTTGTCATTAACCCCAAGGTCAAAGTTTACTTTGACGCTCCAAACAACTGGCTATTTTCATGGGAGTCGAACAGTCCTTACAGGACGACAGCGAGAATGAAAATTCCGTAGGACAAACTTAAGTTTGTCCTACAAACCCATTTTCATGGGAGTCTGACAGTCTCACCTGAGACGACACCGGAAATGAAAATCGTGTTTTACCCTCACCCCGTCGCTGGCGCGACTCCCCTCTCCCTCAGGGAGAGGGGTTGGGGGTGAGGGCTATTTTCAAGGGAGTGCGACAGAACCTCGGTACAGCAACGACAATGAAAATAGCCGTAGGACAAACTTAAGTAGTTTTCAACTCTAAGTTGTTACATTAATTTAGACAGAATTAACAGGATTAATATGATTTTTCCTTATTTTAATCTTGGAAATCCTGTAAATCCTGTCTATTCATCCTGGTCTCAAACTCACAAGTTAGTTATGAAAATTACTTAAGTTTGTCCTACATCTCTTATTTACAGAGGAGCTACAATGTGTACATCAAACGGTAATCACAATCATTCCACTCCAATCGGCGCGATCCTGAACCTCGATTTAATGGACGGCAACCAGCAAATGGCCGCCGCGAACCAGGTGCGCTTTGACGCCGCCGGGGTGCGCTGTCTCAACCTGATGAGCAGCCCCGGCACCGGCAAAACGACGCTGCTGGAGAGTACGCTGGGGGCGCTCGACGTTAATGTCAGACCGGCGGTCTTGGAAGGGGATATGACCACCGAACTGGACGCCGACCGGCTGCGGGCCTACGGCGTGCCGGTCGTGGCCATCACCACGGGCCGGGCTTGTCACCTTGATGCAGAGATGGTCGCCGCCGGGCTTGACCGGCTCGATCTGGCGGCGCTTGACCTGGTCTTCATCGAGAATGTGGGCAATCTCATCTGCCCGGCGGAGTACCCGCTGGGCGAGCACGCCAACGTGGTGCTGGTCAGCCTGACCGAAGGCGAAGACAAGCCGCTCAAATATCCGGTCATGTTTTATGAGGCGGACTGCGTCGTTATCACCAAAACCGATCTCGGCCCTTATCTCAAGGTAAATATCGAACAGCTCAAAGCCAACATCCGGCAGATTTGCCCGAACGTGCCGGTCTTCGCGCTGTCCGCCGAAACGGGCGAGGGCCTGCCCGACTGGCTGGATTGGATTCAAAATCAGCTTACCACGCCGGTTATGTTTCGACCCGATGAACCGGTGATTGTTTCCTAGTAACCTGAGTTCGATAATTAAAATCGAGCGTGTCATTTCGTAGCCGGAGGCGGAGAAATCCCTCAGGCATTCCAATAATCGAAGCCTTCGCCGGGAAAAATGGATGTTGTCGCTTCAAATTTTTCCAGCCAGTTCCCTTTTCATTGGATGATCACAGGGATTTCTCCGCTGACGCTCCGAAATGACATGAAACATCTCTATTTCCGGACTCAGGTTAGTACGATGTCTACCGTCCGTCCGTTGTTTTAGTATCAAAAAGGAGAAGAAGAGAGATGAAACTGATTAAACTTTTAGCCCTATCGCTAGCGGTGGTCCTGCTGTTCGCCGCGTGCAGCAGCGCCCCGCCGGCCCCGGCGGAACCGGCGGCGAAAGAAGAAGCCGCCGCGCCGACGGAAGAGGCCCCGGCGGAAGAAGCCGCCGCGCCAACGGAAGAGACCCCGGCGGAAGAAGCCGCTGCGCCGACGGAAGAGGCTGCGGTGGAGGCCAAGTCTGGCGCAGCGCTGCCGCCGATCAAACTGGGCTACAGCAGTTGGCCCGGCTGGTGGCCGTGGTACATCGCCGAGAAGGAAGGGCTGTTCGAGGCCAACGGCGTTAATGTCGAGCTGATCTGGTTCGACGGCTATCTGGAATCGATGGAAGCCTTTGCCGCCGGCCAGCTTGACGGCAACACCCAGACCCTGAACGATACCATCTCGTTCGCCGCCGACGCTGTTAACGGCGAGGTGGTGGTGCTGGTTAACGACAACTCGGCCGGGAATGATAAGATCATCGTGACCGAAGATATTCAGACGATCCAAGATTTGGTTGGCAAGAAGGTGGCGCTGGAAGAAGGCGTGGTCGATGACTTCCTGCTGACGCTGGCCCTGAAAGACGCCGAGTTATCGCGCGAGGATATCGAGATTGTCAACCTGGAAACCGGGGCCGCCGCCGCCGCGTTTGCCACCGGCAGCGTCGATGGCGTGGGCGCGTTTCCGCCGTTTTGGTTGACCGCGCTGGGGCGTGAAGGCAGTCACGAACTGCTCAGTTCCAAAGCCTTCCCCGGCGCTATTCCCGATTTGCTGGTGGTCAGCCAAAAGCTCATCGACGAACGGCCGGACGATGTCCAGGCGCTGGTCAACACCTGGTTCGATGTGATGGCCTTTATCGCCGAGAACCCCGAAAAGGCCGACGAACTGCTGGCCGAACGGGCCGGGGTTAGCCTGGAAGAGTTCGAACTCTTCCGCGAAGGCACCCGTATGTTCACTATCGATGACAACCTGGAAGCTTTCAGCGAAGGCGACAGTATGGTCAACATGCCGTTTGCCGCCGTCGAAATGACCGACTTTATGGTTAGCGTCGGCTTTATTCCGGAAGGACCGGATTTAAGCCCCATTTTCAACGATCAATTTGTCAAAGCCTATGCAGAGTCAGCAAAAGAGTAACCCGGTCTCACCCATTTTGTTTGAGGCCAAAACCGAAACTCAATCAAGCGAACGGCCCAGCCTGAAGCCGACCGTTTTCTGGCGGATCGAGGAAGATATCCCGCCCGGGTTGTATTGGAGCCTGGTGGTGATCTCGATTGCGCTGCCGTTCGTCGCCTGGTGGCTGCTGGCCAACGCCGGGGTGGTCGCGCCCGTCTTTTTGCCCACCCCGGCTGAAGTCTGGCAGGCCTTGGTTGAACTGGCTCAGGACGGGCTGCTGTCGAAAGATATCCAGGCCAGCTTTTGGCGAGTGACGGTCGGCTTTGTGGCGGCGGCGGTCGTGTCGGTGCCGTTGGGCATCGGCATGGGCACGTTTGCCAGCATCCGGGCGTTGTTTGAGCCGATTATCGGCATCATCCGCTATATGCCCGCGCCGGCCTTCATCCCGCTCTTGATCCTGTATCTCGGCATCGACGAGACGCCCAAGATTACCCTCATCTTCATCGGCACCGTCTTTTACAACACGCTGATGATTATGGACGCGGTCAAATTTGTTCCCAAAGAGTTAATCGAGACGACCTATACGCTGGGCGGCAACCGGCTGCAAACCCTGCTGCAAGTCATCACCCCGCACGTCGCGCCGAACATCATCGACGCCTTTCGCATCAACGTCGCCGCCTCGTGGAACCTGGTCATCGTGGCCGAGTTGCTGGCGGCCGAGGTTGGGCTGGGCAAGCGTATTCTGCTGGCCCAGAAGTTTCTGCACACCGAGCAGATTTTCGCCTACCTGATTGTACTGGGCGTCATCGGCTTTGCCATTGATTTGCTCTTCCGCTGGCTGCTGCGGACAACGTGCCGGTGGTCGTTTGATTAATAATACAAGGGGTAGGGGGTAGGTAGTAGGTAGTCAATGTCATTAAGTTAGTAACCTGAATTCGGAAATAGATGTACCACATGTCATTTCGCAGCGCAGCGGAGAAATCCCTGTGACAATACGTTTGAAAAGGTGTCCGGTTGGAAAAATTTGTAGCAACAACGTTAATTTTTTCCCAGCGAAGGCTTCTTTTATGGGGATGTCTGAGGAATTTCTCCGCCTCCGGCTCCGAAATGACATACGCGACTTGAAATATCTCAGGTTGGTAGGAAGTAAGGGGAAGTTCTTACATCTGCCGTATTGATGTATAGCGTCTTGCCCTTAATCCCTACTCCCTACCCCTTACCCCTATCTCCAGCAACGGAATTGCGAAGGTAAACAATGCACCTAGAACTCCAAAACGTCAGCAAAGCCTTCCCCACCAAGAAAGGCACGCTGTTGGCCTTGAAAGATATCAACCTGCACGTGGAAACGGGCGAGTTGGTCTGCGTGGTCGGCGCGTCCGGCTCCGGTAAATCGACGCTGCTGCGGCTGGTGGCCGGGCTGGATTTTCCGACGGCCGGGGTGATCGAGGTCGATGGCGCGCCGGTTATCGGGCCGGGACCGGATCGGGGCATGGTCTTTCAACATTATACCCTCTACCCCTGGATGACCGTCAAGAAGAACGTCGCATTTGGCCTGCGTTTGCAGGGCTTCTCCAAAGCCGAGCGGGCCGAGCGCGTGACCGAATATCTCAACGTGGTCGGCCTGACCAAGTTCGCGGCGGCTTATCCTAAAGAGCTGTCGGGCGGCATGAAGCAGCGGGTGGCCATTGCCCGCGCCCTGGTCTGCGAGCCAAAAATCCTGCTGATGGACGAACCGTTCGGGGCGCTCGACGTGCAGACCAAGGAGTCGATGCAGCAGTTTTTGCTCAAAGTGTGGCAGCGCACCGGCACCAGCATTATGATGATCACCCACGATGTGGCCGAAGCCGTGTTTTTGTCGCAGCGGGTCTACGTATTGACCACCCACCCCGGCACCGTCCGAGAAGAGTTCAAGATCGACCTGCCGCTGCAGCGGACGTATAAGATCAAAACTACAGCCGGCTTTCAAGCCTATCAAGAGGACATTTCCGAACTGATTCGAGAGGAAGCGGCGCAGAGTTTGTGGAGTTCGTAGAGTTGGTGGAGTTGGTGGAGTTTAAGGCGGTTTCAGATCGATGACTGAATCCAACCGCAGGAGGCGACGGACGGTTTTGATCGCGACGTGATCGTATGGTCTTTCGGGTTTGGAAGTCTGATCGACCACTCGATCGTATGGCCTTTCGGGTTTGGAAGTCTGATCGACCACTCGATCGTATGGCCTTTCGGGTTTGGAAGTCTGATCGACCACTCGATCGTATGGCCTTTCGGGTTTGGAAGTCTGATCGACCACTCGATCGTATGGCCTTTCGGGTTTGAAAGTCTGATCGACCACTCGATCGTATGGCCTTTCGGGTTTGAAAGTCTGATCGAGCGGTCGATCGTATGGTCTTTCGGGTTTGGAAGTCTGATCGAGCGGTCGGCCAGAATATGTAATGCCTCGGATCGAGCCGATGGCGGTGGATATCCATCCCGCCACCGGTAATGCCAAGATATTTAATCTGGCGTTGACTCGGTGGAGTCGCGGCTTTAGCCGACTAAAGCCTGGACTCCGTTATACTAAACCCGTTACCGTTATCTAACAGTAACGATCAGATTTAGTAAGAGATAACTGCTGAATATCGATACACTGGTAGCTCTGCACTAAGCCGTGGTGAAGAAAATTTAGACAGGATTAACCCGATTTACCGAATTATGACCGATAAAATCGTGATAATCGTGTCAATCCTGTCGATTAATTTGGTCGATCTTCAGTCACCTTCACGTTTCCACGGTTTAATGTTGTGCTATCGATACACGTCTACCATAGGAGAAACTATGTTTAATACCAATTTAGATCAAATCTTCAAAGTCGGCATTGCCGGGCCGGTGGGCAGCGGCAAGACGGCGCTGGTGGCTAAACTGTGCGAGAAGCTAAACGACAAATACAACCTGGCCGTAGTCACCAACGATATCTACACCCGCGAAGACGCCGAGTTTCTACTGCGCCAGAACATCCTGCCGCTGGAGCGGGTGCGCGGGGTCGAGACGGGCGGCTGTCCCCATTCGGCCATTCGCGATGACGCCTCGATGAATTTGGAGGCGATCGAAGAGCTGCAAATGTCCCTGCCGGGGTTGCAGTTGGTCTTTGTGGAGAGCGGCGGCGATAACCTGGGCGCGTCGTTCAGCCCGGAACTGGTCGATGTTTGGATTTACGTCATCGATGTTTCGGCCGGGGATAAGATTCCGCGCAAAGGCGGGCCGGGGATCATTCGGTCCGACCTGCTGGTCATCAACAAGATCGATCTGGCCCCGCTGGTCGGCGCGTCGCTGGCGGTGATGGAACACGACACCCTACACGTGCGCGGCGATCACCCCTTCTTCTTTACCAACCTCAAGGACGAGACCGGCCTGCCCAACGTGGTCGCCTGGGTCGAGACGCAGTTTGCCCAGCCCACGCCGCGCTGGTACGAGCCGGCCAGCACGTATAACAATCACGTGTTGGCTCATCATCATTAGAGACATTTGAGGTCCCCTTAAAAACGATCTGGGCAGGGCAATATAGGTTAGGGCTTACACAGTTGGGTGTATTGAACCAGGTGACAGTCACTTAGACGTGATAAATCGACTTGTTTGCGCTAAATGGACGTTCATTTTCGGCAAAAAGTGACTGTCACCTGGTGAACTGCGTAACTTCTAATAGGTAATGATGAGGTAATGGTCTCTTGATATCGTATCGATATCTATTATATAATTGACCAGGAGCCATTATGCTTAAATACCTATTTGTCCTGCTGATCATCAGTATATCATTAATCGCCTGTACGGCTGAGGCGTCGCCTGAACCCGCTCCCGCCGCCGCTCAGGCCGAACCTGTCGCTGAAGGTGAGGCGACACAGCCGCCGGTCGCGACAGCCACGCCGCTGCCGGTCGCCCCAACCGCCACAGCCGGCTTGGACATCGACCCTAACTCCCGCTCCCCGGCCTCGACCAACCCCGTCACAACTGATGACGCGCTGGCGATGAGTGACGGAGAAGAAACAGCGGGAGAGCCATCAGCCGCCGCTCAATTTGAGACGATAACGTGTTCCCCGGAAATGCCCGGCCAGCTAGCGGTAGCGTGCGGCATCTTATCCGTGCCGGAGAATCGATCCAAGCCCAACAGCCCCACCATCGATCTGGTGGTGGCCATCCTCAAAGCGCCCGGCCCCAAGGTCCGGCCCGATCCCATCATCTATCTGGCCGGCGGCCCGGGGGGCAGCGCCTTGAGCGACCTGATGAGCGACCCGGATACCTGGCCGGCTTACCCCTTTAGTCAAGACCGCGATTTGATTTTTATCGACCAGCGCGGCACCGGCTACTCCATCCCCAGCCTTAATTGCCCCGAAGTCGAGTTTGATGAAGTTTTTGACGGCAGCGCCGAACAAGCCTGTCACGACCGGTTAGTGGCCGCAGGCATCGACCTGACCGCCTACAACACCACCGAAAACGCCGCCGATATCGCGGCCCTGGCGCAGGCGCTTAACTACGACTCGTGGAATATTTTGGGGGTCTCTTACGGCACCCGTTTAGCGCTGGCGGTTATGCGCGACCATCCCGCCGGCATCCGCTCGGTTATTTTGGACTCGCCCTTTCCGCCCAACGCCAACAGCGTCGAGGAAGAAACCGTCATCGTCTGGGAAGCGATGGAGATTTTGTTTAGAGATTGCCAGAACGATGCCGAATGTGAGGCTAACTTTCCCGATTTAGAGCGGGTTTTACTGGATACGGTCGATCAGCTCAACAACGATCCTCAGGCCGAAATTAGCGGCGATGACCTGCTGGCGACTATTCAAAGCGCCCTGTTTGCCGGCGAAGAGGCGATCTATCTGTTACCGTGGATGATTTACGAGGTGTCTGAAGGGCGCTACGACCTCTATGATGAAGTGGCCGACATTGCCGGCGACGGGGCCAGCCGGTTTCAAGGCGGCGGCAGCGAGGGCAGCGAGGATGAAGACCGCACCGATAGCGAGGGCATGTACACCTCGGTCATCTGTCGCGATGAGTATGCCTTCAGCGATTATGATCATGTCGAGTCTTTGGCTGAAGCGGCTTTGCCGGAGGAAGCGCTTGACGGTTTATTTAGTACCACGGCTCAAACCTTCGATGATTGCGCGATGTGGGGCGCCGGCGCCGCCGCGTCGATTGAAAATGCCGCCGTCATCAGCGACATCCCCACCCTGATTTTGGTGGGCGAATATGACCCGGTCACGCCGCCCCAATGGGGCCGGTTAACCGCCGAAACCCTAAGTAATGGCTACTACTTTGAACTACCCGGCTCCGGTCATTCGCTCTTAAGCGCTAATGAGTGCGCGATCCAGGCAGCCGATGCGTTCATCAGAAATCCCGGCGTCGAGCCTGACCGCAGTTGCGTGAATCGCATGTCGGCCCCGTTGTTTGAGTTACCTTAGAAGCTCCTCGTATAAAATACAGAACTGGAGCGTCAAAGTTTACTTTGACCCCAACGTGGATGACAAAGCCAGCTTTGTCGCTCCGGTAAATGTTCATTGTCGTCGCTATACCGAGGTTTTGTTACACTCCCTTGAAAATACAGAATTGGAGCGTCAAAGTTTACTTTGACCCTGCCTGGATGACAAAGCCAGCTTTGTCGCTCCTATATTTTCATCATCGGTGCCGTCCTGTAAGGACTGTCGGACTCTCTTAAAAGCCCAGCCGACTACGATAGGTTAGTCTAATTAATGGCCCATCTTTTAACCGCTAGTTGGACGCCTCATCTAGCCGGGTTATATCATCGGCGCTCAAGTCCATTTGAGCCGCTTCGATGAACGATTGCAAATGGCTAACCTTGGTGGCGCTGGCGATAGGCGCGGTAACGAGCGGGCTGTTGATGAGCCAGGCCAGGGCCACGCCGGCCGGGGTGGCGTTGTGCTTGGCGGCCATCTCGTCCAGGGCGTTCAAGATACGGATGCCCCGGTCATTGAGGAATTTCTTAACCCCGCCGCCTCGGATGCTTTTACCCAAATCCGCCTCACTACGATATTTCCCGCTCAGAAAGCCGCTGGCCAAAGCGAAGTAGGTGATAACCCCCAGGCCGTACTCTCGACACAGGGGAGCTACGCCTTGTTCAAATCCTGCGCGGGCGTAAAGGTTGTATTCCGGCTGGAACACTTCGTAGCGCGGCAGCCCATTGGCCTCGCTGGCCGCCAGCGAGGCTTGCAGCCGCTCCGGCGAGAGGTTGGATGCGCCAATCCAGCGGACTTTGCCGGCTTTGATCAGTTTGTCATACGCGCCTAACGTCTCTTCAACCGGGGTTTTGTCGTCATCAAAATGGGTGAAGTACAGGTCGATGTGATCGGTTTGCAGCCGTTGCAGCGATTTATCGGCGGCTTGCAGAATATGCTTTTCGGTCAGGTCGCGATGCCCCTGGCCCACGTCGGAGCCGACTTTGGTTATCAACACGATCTCGTCCCGATTGCCCCGCGCTTTCAGCCAATTACCGATCACGGTTTCCGACTCGCCGCCTTGATGGCCATCGGCCCAGCGGGAATAGACATCGGCGGTATCGATGGCGTTAAAGCCTGCCTCGATAAACTGATCCAAGATTGCAAACGACTGTTGTTCGTCAATGGTCCAGCCGAGGACATTGCCGCCAAATACAACGGGAGCGATGCTGAGATCGCTGTTGCCTAGAATTCTTTTTTTCATGGTCTTGCTGCTAATACCTTTCTATGCTGATAAATACGATGATGGTTGGGAAATAGGAGACGGTTACGGTTAGCTTAACCCCGGAGATCTTATTATAAGCGATGAACTTAAGTCGGGAATTAATAAAGGTGTGAGCCAGAGCCTACGGCCCAGCAACGACAACGAAAATTGATTGGAGCGACAAAGCTTGCTTTGTCATTCAAGGTAAAGTCAAAGTAAACTTTGACGCTCCAGACTTTTTTGAGGCAGTATGAAGAATTACCCGCCCAGATAAGCCTTCTTGACTTCGGGGTTGCCCAGTAGGTCTTTGGAATCGCCTTCCAGGACCAGGTTGCCGGTTTCGAGGACGTAGCCGCGTTGGGCGAACTTGAGGGCCATGCGGGCGTTCTGCTCAACCAGGAGGATGGCCGTGCCTTCTTCGTTGATCTGCTTGAGGGCATCGAACATACTCTGCATCAGCAGGGGAGCCAGCCCCATCGAGGGTTCATCGAGCAGCATGATGCGCCGGCCGCTCATAAAGGCGCGGCCCACGGCCAGCATCTGCTGCTCGCCGCCGCTCATGGTGCCGGCTTTTTGTGTTTTGCGCTCTTCCAGACGGGGGAAGATGGCGAAGACGCGGCCCAGATCGCGTTCGATCTGGTCGGGGTCTTTGCGGGAAAAGGTGGCCAGCTTGAGGTTTTCCATCACGGTCATGTTGCCGAAAATGCGCCGCCCCTCAGGCACGTGGGAGATGCCCAACTGGCTGACTACTTTATCGGCGGCGTAGTCGAGCAGGTTGTGATCCATAAATTCGAGTTTAGAGCCGGCCTCAACCGGCACCATACGGGAGATGGCCCGCAGCGTGGTGCTTTTGCCGGCCCCGTTCGCGCCGATGATACAGACAATCTCGCCCTCGTCGATGTGAAAGCTGAAGTTGTGTAAGGCTCTGATTTTATCATAAGACACGCATAGATTTTCAACCGACAGCAGCATCAGGTCTCGACCTCCGTTCCGAGATAGGCTTCGATCACCTGGGGATCGTTTTGAATAATATCGGGCGTACCTTCGGCGATGACTTCGCCGAAGACCAGCGTTTGCACGATATCGCATAACTCCATCACAAATTTCATGCGGTGCTCGATGAGGAAGATGGCCAGGTTGAGTTCGCGGTGAACGCGCCGAATGATCTCCATCATCTGGCCCAGCTCTTCCGGGTTCATGCCGGCGGTGGGTTCGTCCAGGAACAGGATTTTCGGCTCGGTGGCCAGGGCGCGGGCCATTTCCACCCGGCGCAGCGCGCCGTAAGGCAGGTTGGTTACGTTTTGCTCGGCCAAATAACCGATGCCGACTAACTCTAACAGGCTGTAGGCTTTGGCTTCGATGTCGGCTTCCTCGCGCTGGCGTTGGGCGGTGCCGAAAAAAGCGCCGATCAGACCGTAGGTGATTTTGGAGTAGCGAGCCATTTTGATATGCTCTAACACGGTCATGTGCCGCCACAACTGCAAGTTTTGAAAAGTGCGACCCAAGCCCATCGCCGCGATTTGGTAGGGCGGCCGGCCGACAATATCCTCGCCGTCTAGCAGGATACGGCCTTCGGTGGGTTTGTACAGGCCGGTAATTAGGTTGAAGACGGTGCTTTTCCCGGCGCCATTGGGGCCAATCAGGCCCCTGATCTGGCCGGGTTCAACGGTCAAATTGTAGTTGTTGACCGCTCGCAGCCCACCGAAGTAGTGGGTCATATGCTCAACGCGAAGCAGTGACATGGTAATCTCCAAATGGTGTGGTTCAGCCTAATTTCGATTAACTACTCGGCAATCCTGTTCTTCGGTCTAATCCAGTTCACGACGTTGAACTCGGTAAAGGCGATCAGGCCGGTGGGCCGGAAGATCATCACCAGAATAAAGATAACGGGGATGATGATCCACTTCATAATTTCCAGGGGTCTGAGCGCTTCGCTGACCAAATTAAAGCTGACCGCGCCGACAATCGAGCCGACGACCGAATTCAAGCCGCCAAAGTAGAGCATGGCCAGAATCTCGGCCAGCTTTTGCAAACCAAAGCTGCCGGGGTTGACGTAACGCAGCACGTGGGCAAACAACCCTCCGGCCACCCCGGCCCAAAACGCCGCGAAGAGAAAGGCGACCATTTTGGTTTGGCGGGTGTTGACGGTCATGGCATCGGCGGCTGTTTCGTCGTCACGCACGGCGTTGAGGGCTTTACCCAGCGTGGATCGGACAAAGTTGTTGGTGATCCAGATGCAAATCGCCGTCCAGGCAAAGACGGTCGGTAAATTGGCCCAATCGGGCTGGCCGCCCAGGCCGCGCGGCCCGCCTACAAAATCCAGGTTTTCGATGAGACTTTTGACGATGAACATAAAAGCCAGTGAGATAATGGCCAGATAGTCGCCCCGCGTCCTGAATGAAGGGATGGCAATGATCAAAGCGCCCAGCGCGGCTAATACCCCGCCAAAGATCAGGCTCAGCGGAAACATCAGCACGCCCAGTTGAGCCGGCAGCAGCGGCGCGCCAAAGGTGCGATCATCCGTAAACAGCGCCAGCGTAAAAACGGAAGCGCCGTAAGCGCCCAAGGCCATAAAGCCCGGATGAGAACAGGAGAACTCGCCCATATAGCCGTTGACCACGTTCAAACTCAGGGTCAAGATAATCGAGATGAGGGTCAGTCTGACGACCAGAACGCGGTAGTCGTTGATTTCGGCCCACAGGTGCAGGACGGCGTAGAACAGCGCCAAATGGACCAAAACGGCCAGCCACGACTGCAGGTCGAGCAGCCGGCCGGCCAGGTTGTTCGCCAGCGATGTCGTTAGCCAGGCAATAAGCGCCACCGGCAGAATATAGATGATTAATACATACAAAACCGCGCTGGGAAACAAGATCGGCGTTTCGAGCATAATCAAGACGCCGAACAAGACCGGGATTTTGGGCAGGCCCAGCGTCCAGGCAACGTAGAGGCCCACCGTCTGTTCAAGCAAAACGGCAATTAACGCGCCACAGAGCCAACTCAGCATCGGGGTTAGCGAAAACGGCGCCCAGAGCTTCTTGAAAAGGAGGCTCAAATCGTTTTTGCCTGTCGATAATTTGCTGCTGATAGCTGTCATATCGATCCTTATAATGAAAGTTTTAAAGTCTCAAGCGAGACGTGTGCGCCTCGCCAAAGAAACCGTGCGGCCGGAAGATCAAGATCAATAAGATAATCGAAAAGGCAATCAGATCGCGGTAGGTCGATGCAAAGATGACCGCCACAAAGATTTCGATAAAACCCAGGAGAAAGCCGGCCAGCGCCGCGCCCAAAATTGAGCCTCGCCCGCCGATAATGGCCGCCACAAAGGCTTTCCAGCCGACGGTAATGCCCATATACGGGTTTAAAACCGGATAGGCCACGCTAAAGAGAATGCCGGCCGCCGCCGCTAGACCCGAACCGAGGGCAAAGGTCAAGGCGGCAATCGAGTTAAGCGGCACGCCCATCAACGGCACTACGCCAAAATCGTAGGCCATCGCCCGCATGGCCATGCCCCATTTGGTGCGCTGGACAAATTGATGAAGAGCGAACATCAGCAGCAGCGCGACGCCGACAATCATTATTCTTTTGTTGGTGAGGGTCACGCCGCCCACAGTGTAGGTGGTGGTTTGGATGAGTTCGGGAAAACTCAATCGGGTAGCGCCCAGGAGGGCCAGATTGCCGGTTTCCAGAATAATGCCGATCATCAACCCGGTGATCGCCGCCGAGGCGCGGGGCGCTTGCCGCAGCGGCCGGTAACCGATGCGCTCCACGGCCACCCCGACAAAGGCGGTGATCAACATCGCCACCAGGATAACCAGCACCAGCACCACCCAGCCCGGCAAGGCCACCAACCCCAAGGTTGAGACCAGCAGCAGCGCGCCTGTGGTCACAAAAAAGCCTACATACGCGCCGACCATAAAGATATCACCGTGGGCAAAGTTAAACAGCAGCAATACCCCGTACACCATCGAGTACCCCAACGCAATGAGCGCGTAAAAACTGCCTGCTTGTAAGGCATTGACGACGTTTTGGAGGAAAAAAGCCATAAAGAGTACCCCTGAAAATAAAGGTTTTGGAGCATCAAGGACAAAGCCAGCTTGGTCGCTCCATTGAAAAAAGGGCTGGAGCGTCAAAGTTTACTTTGACCTTACGATCAGTATGACAAAGCCAGCTTGGTCGCTCCGTGAATACAAAAAGAGGAGATTAGACGATAGTTGTTTCTATCGCCTATCTCCTCCTGTGATTCAATTGAGCCTATTCCGGGCAGACTTGCTTGTAGAATTCAAATTCGCCGGCGTCGCTGATTTTGACGATAACGGCGCATTTGATGGGGTCGCCTTCCTCGGTGAAGGTCATCGAGCCGGTGATGCCTTCAAAGTCTTTGATATTCGCCATTGCGTCGCGGACACACTGCCGATCGACGGCAATGTCACCGGTGATTTTGCCACAATCTTGAATGGCTTTTTGGACCAGGAGCATGGTGTCCCAGGTGAGCGCGCCCACGTCATCGGGTACGTAGCCGTACTTTTCGTTATAGCGGTCGATGAACGCTTTGGTGGCCCCGGTGGCCCCGGCGGCGGCGTAGTGGGTGCTGAAGAAAAGCCCTTTACAGGCATCGCCGCACAGGTTCATCAGTTCAGCCGAACCCCAGCTATCGCTGCCCAAAATGGGGCCTTCATACCCTAACTCTCGGGCTTGCTGGACGATAAGGGCCACTTCGTTGTAGTATTGGGGCGCGAACAAAACCTCGGCCCCGGAGTCTTTAATTTTGGTCAACTGGGCGCTAAAGTCGGTGTCGTTGGTGGTAAAGCTTTCAAACGCCACCACCGAACCTTCACCGTGAAGTTTTTCCCAAGCGGATTTGAAGAACTCGGCCAGACCTTTGGGGTAATCACTGGCCACGTCATACAGCACCGCCGCTTTGGTCGCACCGAATTCTTTGGTGGCAAAGTTAACCAAGACCGGACCCTGGAAAGGATCGAGGAAGGGCGTTCTAAAGACATAGGGGCGGCCCAGGGTGGTGTTGGGGTTGGTGGACCAGGGGCTAACCATCAGGGTTTTCAGGTTGTTGGCCACTTCACCGGCAGGCACCGCCTGCTTAGACGATTGTGGCCCGACCATAACCAAGACCTCATCTTGCGAAATCAGTTTGGTGGTCACCGCCGTGGCCGACTCGGCTTTGGCTTCGTTATCTTCGATGACTAACTCAACATTGTACTTCTTGCCGCCCACATCGAGACCGCCGGCGGCCTTGATGTCCTCCAACCACATCTCGGCGGCATACTTGGTTCCTTCACCTACTTTGGGAATGTCGCCGGTCAGCGGGGCATTGATGCCGATTTTAATGGTGTCGGTGGCGCCGCTCGGCGCGGCGGCGCCACAAGCGGCCAGCCCCACTGTCAATAATAACATCACAATAAAGCTAATCGTAACTTTTTTCATCCTTTTCCTCCTTTAGTTACTAACACTAAGATAACGACTTACTCAGTTCTTTTTTATCTACATATTTCCAATAATACCACCTCTTTCTGAAGTTGATTTCAGTCGTAGGCTTACCAAGAAAATGTAAATCGGGGTCTTTGGTATTTAATTGTATGGATTGTTGTCAGAAAAAGTAGATGAAGCGCTTCGTTGCGTGGCAAAAATGGTCTGGAAGGCCGTATTATAGTCGATTAAGCGAATGTAAGCAATCGAAGCAGGGCGCGTCCGGCATAAAGGTGACGGTCACTATTAAAGGGCAAAGCAGTCAATTTCGATCAGAGGCGTGTTATTGATCAAGTGACCGTCACCTGTGTCTTATTCGCCTTTGGCCCAGGCCGGCCAGCCGTTATCAAAATTATAGTAAAAGGTTTGCAGCGGCAGCCGAAAGTCGATAACATCCTGGCCGACGGTTTGGGTCGATTCGCCGTCGATCAGCACGCGGGCCATGAAATCGGCGATGGTGGCCATATCCGCTTCCCGCAGCCCCAAACGGGTAATTTCGATGGTGCCAATACGCAAACCACTGGGGCGATCCCAATCTTCGGGACCGTCGCCGGGAATGAGATTTTTATTGGTGATGATGTTGGCTTCGGCCAGTCGGTGGGCCACGTCCAGACCGCCGCCAAACGGCTTGACATTGGCAATAACCTGATGGGTTTGGCTGTAACCCCGATCCGCCCCCAGCATCGAGATTCCGTGCTCGGCTAAGGCCCGGCCCAACGCCTGCGAATTCTTGACGATCTGGGCCATATAGCGCTGGCCGTACTCGATCATCTCCGCGGCGGCCACCGCCAGCGCGGCAACACGATTGACCTGGTGCGTGGCGACCAGGACCGGGAAAATCGCTTCGGTCAGCGGCTCGGTCAGTTGGGGGTCGTTCCACATGATCATGCCGCTCTGCGGGCCGCTGAAGGTTTTGCCGGCCGAGCCGGTCAGAATCACCGCACCTTCGTTCAGCGGGTCTTGGAACTGCCCCCCGGCGATCAACCCGGCCTGGTGAGCGCCATCGTAGATGAATTGGCCGCCCCACTCGGCGATGACCTCGCTCATCTGGCGGACGGGCAGGGGGAAGAGGGTCATCGACATGCCCATTACCACCAATTTGGGTCGCACTTGGCGGGCCAGTTGGGTAAAGGCCGGCAAATCGACCTCCAACGTTTCGGGGTTGTACGGCACATCGATGATGGTTAAGCCGCGTGTACCGGCCGGGCCGTCGTGGCGGTTGCTGGAGTGGCCGCCGAACGGCTGCGAGGCGGTCATCACCGTGTCGCCGGGTTGGGTTAGGGCGTGATAGACGGTTAAATTGCCCAACATACTGCCCATCAAGCGGTGATCGGCATAGCGGCAGCGAAAGGCGGTTTTCAACAGTTCGACGCAGAGGGCTTCAACCTCATCGATGTACTGCGTGCCGGCAAACCAGCGATTGACCCGGCCAATATGTCCCTCGGCGGCGCGCGTGCCAATTTCCGAGGCCAACAACTTGCGGACGGTGGGACTGGTCGGCGCCTCCGGGGCCAGCAGGTTGAGGCAGCGTTGGCCGCGCCAATCATCATTGCGTTGGACGGCATCAACTACCGCGTTGGCCCAGGCTCGGGGTGACTCGCTGGCATCGAGTACAGCTCGGGCTTTGGCTAAAACGTCTTTGTCGTGGACTTCAAAAGAAGAGGGGTTAGTTTCATTCGTCATCATTCACTCCTGTGTTAGAATAATTTAGTAACCAAATTGCTGCATTTTGGGAAAGAAAATTAGACAAGATTAACAGGATTTAGAATCTGGTGTAGCTTGTTAATCCTATCCAATAACCTTTTGGGTTCCGGTTGGTCCGGGCTATGACTAACGCTGTTGTCGGAAAAGGTGACTGTTACTTTATCTGCCGCTGCGTTAAAAAGGTGGTGAGTTGTTGGGAGGCCGATTGCAAATGCAGCTGTAATGTCTTGGTCGCTGTTTCGATGTCGCCGTGGCGGCAGGCCGTTACGATGGTGCGGTGTTCCTGTTGGGAGGTAGTTTGGTAGTCCAAACTGGCTAGATAAATTACCAAATAACGGGCCACGTTCACATGTAAGGTATGAACCCAATCTAACAAGCGGGGCAAGTAAGCCGGAGCGTATAGCGTGGCGTGAAATTCCCAGTTTAGTTCGCTCCAGCGAGCGACATTCTGCTCGTGATCAATGGCTATTAAGATATCGTCGGCTCGGGTTAAGTCGGCGATGGTTAGCCGGGGTAACGCGCGTTGCAGGGCAACCGTTTCCAAGGCAATCCGCATCGCGTATATTTCGTCTACCTCTTGGATCGACAACTCAGACACCGCCGCCCCCCGATTAGGGATAAACGTGACCAGCCCTTCGGCTTTGAGTTGATATAACGCTTCTCGAACCGGAATTTTGCTAACCCCAAATTTAGCGGCGATGTCATCTTGCCGCAGGGGTTGGCTGCTTTTTAGGCGGCCTTGCAGTATGTCGGCCCGGAGCGCACCGGCGATGAGTTCAGCGGTGTTGATCGACGTTTTGGAAATGGTCATTTAGCCTACAAGAGTGTTATCGTATACAATGATATATGTAACTATAAAATCGTATACGATATTTGTCAAAATTCAGCTATCGTAGTAACGTCATCCCCGTTTTTTAGCTGGGGGAAATAAAAACGCGGAGTGAAAAGCTACTTTTTTCACTCCGCATTTATTCAGTTAATTTCTAAAGAAAGCTTATTTGATTTCTACCAGAAATAAGGGATAAGCGGTTTAAGAGGTAGGTTGAACTTGGACGGTTCAATCCACGGCTTGCCAACCGGTAGGACATCATAGCCCCACAGGTCTTGGAAAATAATGTGAGCCATCACGTACCAGGCGCTCAGCGCACAAGCCATCAGTTCATACCCGGCGATGACGGTCAGTTGCGGGAACCCGAAGTGGGCCAAATCGAGCAGAATAAAGCCGGCTAACAACAGCGTAAAGGTCAAGGCCAAAGCGCCGTTGGTGCGCATCGAGCCGATCCACATAATAACCGTGTAGAGTGTGAAGGCTACCAAGAACCAGCCAACATCGGTGGTGCTGGCGGCGAAAATTCCAAAATTGTTGCCAAGAAGCATCAAACCTAAAGCAATCCAGAAGGCGCCATAGGTGGTAAAAGCGCTGTAGCCAAAATTATTACCTGTTTTCATTTCCTGCAGACCAGCGATCAATTGAGCCGTGCCGCCGAAAACCAGCGCCAACCAAACTACTGGGCCAACTCCAGCCCAACCCACATTATGAAATTGTAAAACCATTGTGGTTAAACCAAATGCTGCCAAACCTACTACTGCCGGATTACCTACTTTTTGGTCGTTCATTGTATATCTCCTTTGTGTTAAATGTTTCCAAGCGGATAGTGTTAGACTGTTACATAACAAAAAAGTTTCCCTGCGAATTTGACTTCATGTATATTATACTGAGAAACACCTGCCTTTTTGGGTTGAAGTCTAATTTGACGTTTGAGGCCACCCTCAACCTCCATTTGAAGGTGGCGACATCAGCCAAAATTACCAATGGGTAATGGCCGTTACCCACAAATTTTATGGTCGTCCGAAACTTACCAAACTATCCGGATGACCGGAACTCAAAAATAGTGTAACCTGACCAATTTGTCAGCAGACAACTTACCTAACAACGATATTAAATTAATTGAACAGCAAGGTATGGAAGTATAGGTGTAGCAATGAGAATGGCGATCACGTTAGCGTGCTATGCCCGCAGACGAAAAAATTCTATTGTCTGCATAAAAGCTAGCAAAACAAGTGGCAGGAATGAATCAGAGAAATCAAGCTAAGGTCGATAAAGATTTAGTTTTTAATTGGTCTAGTTTTTTGTAACAATTGTCACAGGCGATTTATGTACATACTATAGCTCATGACCTGTGAATATGCACTAGTCATACGTCTAGGCTTACACCTAGTCAAAATACGAGAAAATCGGTTAGAAAATCAAACAGGTCGCACTGCACTAAACCGTGGTAAAGAAGAATTAGACAGAACCTCCGGCAAGATTATCACGATTTTATTTGTCATAATCAAGGTAAATCTTGTTAATTCGGTCGATTATTAGAGCTATTTTGTGTTTCCACGGTTTAATGTTGCGCTACCATCAAACATATGGGGAGAAAAAGCGGCTTATGATAGATAATAAATCGTTGGATGGATATTTGACCTGGGCTGAGATCGATCTTAAAGCCATTGCTCATAATGTCCAGGCTGTTAAAAACCGTCTCGATCCTACGGTTGGGGTAATGGCTGTGGTTAAAGCCAATGCCTATGGTCACGGCGCGGTGGAAGTGGCCAGGGCGGCGCTGGCAGCCGGAGCTGAATGGTTGGCGGTAAATCGTGTCGAGGAGGGGCTAATCCTGCGTCAGGCCGGGATCGAGGCCAGGACGTTGGTGCTGGGCTACTGCCCGCCCGGTCAGGCCGGACTGGTGGTTGCGCACAATTTAACACCGGCTGTGACCACCCTCGCCACCGCTAACGCTTTGGCAAAACGGTCCCGTGAGTTAAACCGTAAATTTTCGATTCACCTAAAGATCGATACGGGCATGGGGCGTTTTGGCTTGCTGCCGGAGGAGGTGATCGATTTTACCGGGGCGTTGGCTGAATTTTCTTCGCTTAAGATAGAAGGGATTTTTTCTCATCTGGCGATGGCTGATGATCCCGATCCATCCTTCAGCCGGCAGCAGATGCGCGTTTATCAGGACGTCGTTCGCGCGTTAGAGAGTGCGGGCCTCGAAATTCCTCTCCACCACTTAGCCAACAGCGCCGCCGGATTACAACTGCCGGAAACTCATTACCATTTGGTCCGGTTGGGTGTGGCCATGTATGGCCTGACGCCGTCTACCAAGCTCGATTTACCGGTCGACCTGCGGCCGGCGATGACGCTTAAGACGCGCGTAGCGCGGCTGCGCGTTCTCTCCACCGGGGCCGCCGTGGGCTATGGGCGAACATTTTTGGCCTCTCGACCAACAGCGGTCGCCTTGGCTCCGGTTGGCTATGGCGATGGCTATCCGCGCCTGTGCTCCAACCGGGGGGCGATGTTGATTCGCGGCCAACGAGCGGGGGTTATTGGGATGGTGTCAATGGATCAAAGCTCGCTTGATGTGAGCCGTGTCGATGGAGTGACTCAGGATGATGAAGTGGTGGTGTTTGGTCGCCAAGGCGAGGCCGAAATTCCGGCTGAGGAAGTGGCTGAGTGGGCCGAAACCATCAATTACGAGATTGTCACGCGCTTGGCGGCTCGGGTGCCGCGCATCTATTTAGAGGGATTGTCGCCAATTGGCAGTTCGATCCAAAACGTACTACCTTGACCGGCGGTACTCTCAACCCAGACGCGGCCGCCGTGGGCCTCGACCACGGCTTTGACCAGATACAAGCCTAAGCCCGTACCCGGCGTTTGGCGGGCCAGCCGGTTATCGACCCGGTAAAAGCGCTCAAAGATGCGGTCATGATCGGCGGGGGGAATGCCGATGCCTTCATCGCTAATTGACAATCGAACGGTGTCATTATCGCCGAGCATACCCCGGACGGTGATCGTCCCACCGTCGGGACTGTATTTGATGGCATTGCCGATGAGGTTGGTTAATACCTCGCGCAGCCGGTCGTGGTCGCCGCGAATGAGCGGGAAATCGTCAGGGATATCAATGGTGATAGTGTGGTTACTGGTGGTGGCCTGCAATTTCTCAACCACGATGCGGGCCATATCGGCCAGGTCCAGATAGCTGGCTTTGAGCTTCAACCCGCCGGCTTGCATGCGGCTGGCTTCAAGCAGGTTGTTGATCAACCGATCCAACCGGTCGGCTTCCTCCTCGATAACGGCCAGACCGTCGGCCAGCGTCTTTTTGTCCCAATTGGCATCCTCGCGGGCCAAGGTTCCGGCATAGCCTTTGATGATGCTGACCGGCGTTTTCAGTTCGTGGGAGATGACCGACAGCAGCGTTTGCTTCATCTCTTCGGCTTCGCGCAGGCGCGTCATATCGCGCACGTTGGCGATGTATTGGATGATGTCGTTGTCTTCGTTGTACTGCGGGGCGTAGTTGATCGACAGGGTGATTTTCAGCCCATCGGCGCGGTGGTGGGCGCCTTCCACGTAAAGCTCGCCCGGCTGAGGGTGAAATATTTTACGCTCCTGATGGTTGTACAAACTCAAAATTTCGTAGCATGGTTGGCCGATGGCTTCTTCAGGCGGGATGCCGGTCATGTTGGTCAAGGCTTTGTTCCAGGTTTGGATAATGCGATAGGCGTTGAGCATCATCACCCCATCGCCGCTGTTTTGGATGATGGCGTTGAGGCGCTCTCGTTCGGCGCTGACCTGTTGGTACAGCCGGGCATTATGGACGGCCACGGCAGCCTGATCGGCGAACGCCCGCAGCATTTGGATATCATTGGCGCTAAAGGCGACGCCTCTGGCTCGAAAAATGAAGATGTAGCCGATTTTTTCATCGCCAATCTCCATCGGCAAGGCCACGACCTGGCGCATAGGAACGCCGGCCGCTCGGGAGGCGATGGCCAACCGGAGGGAGATATCTTCTTCGGAAACGCTTTTGTCTTCGAGGTCTCGCCAGAGGGGTTCCAGTAGAGGGACGGCTTGGACAGGAAAGCCAATGCTGGCGCGAGGGGCATACGCCCCATCGGCTAAGCGCAAGGTGATTAAACCCGCTTGACCGGCCATGATTTCAGTGGCGCTTTTGAGAATGAGGCTGAGCAGCGACGACAGATCGAGCCGAGCGCTCATCGCTCGGCTAATTTCTAGGAGGTATTCGCGCTGCCGTAAGCGGAAATCCGGAAGCATGTGGGCTTTGGGATTATCCACTGTTGAGCGACGTGATCAAAAAGAACACCGCCCCACTGCCGATGGCAAACAGCACCACCGACAGCAGCAAGCCGATCGCCACCAAGGCCACGGTCGGCGGGCCGTCGCTGGCTTCCACCGCGCTTTCCGGTACGTAGGCCACCTCCCGATCATCATCGTCGTCGTCAAATTCATCGACATCACGGGCAGCGGGCGGCGCCTGGCCTAAAGCCTCAATCAGCGGGTTAGCCCTCGGCTCAAGGTTGCGCAGCCCTTCTTTGGCGACTTGGCTGTTCTTATTGATTTTAAGGGCATTCTCGTAGCAGATTCGTTTATCTTCGCTGTCGGTTAGCACGTCGGCTAAGCCTAGCCAGGCTTCTTCGGAACGGGGAGTCTCTTGCAGAATGGCTTCAAAGATGAGTCGAGCCTGCTGGAGGTTGCCTTGTTCAATGGCTCTACGGCCATCATCAAGCGTCGGCATAGTCCTCTTTCCTTTACTTTACATAATCGTCTCTATTTTAGCACAGCAAGTTGAATTTGTACAGATCTTTTTATCAATTCGGAATAATGAATATGGTATCAGGGAGTTGGCTCCGTGTCAAAGGTTTATAAGACGGTCTTATAAATCCACTTCGTGATGGCCGGTGACTAGCGCCACCTTGTTGTTGTTATTTAACTGACTCAAAGCCTGAATCAATTCCGGGGCGTCGTTCTGGTTTTTTAGCTCGATGCCGTAGACCAGTTCGACCAGCGTGCCGGCCTGAACCGTCTCGGTGGCGATCAGGTTATAGCGGGTCAAATAGCGATCAAACACTCGTTCAAAAAGCACCTCCGGCCGCATGTCGGGTGTGACGCGGATTTTGAGAATTTGCTCCCGAACATCTTTGGCGAACATATTGAGCGTGGTCAGCCCCCACATGACAAAACCGATCACCAGTGTAGCGATCGCGGCCACTAAATAAAAGCGCGTTCCGGCCGCCATGCCGATAGCCATCGCAAAGAAGATGTAGCCGACATCGCGGGTGTCTTTCACCGCGTTCCGAAAACGAATGATCGATAACGCCCCGACCAGCGAAAAGGCGCGGGCGATGTTCGAGCCGATGATAAGCATAATCACCGCCACCACCATCGTCATCATAATCAGGGTATGCACGTAAGATTGGGTATACGAGACGCCTTTATAGGTGATTTTATAAACATAGGCAATAATTAGCGCCAGCAGAAAACTGATGATGATGCTGAACATAATATCGCTGGTGTTAAAGACATCGGTGTTATCTTGCAAAGCGTTCAAGAAGCTCGAAAAATCCATTCTATGACCTCAAAAAATAATTCGCTGGGTTTGGAGCAGTGACTTCGACTGCTCCAAGGCGGCGCAATATTTGCTAATCCGTCGCAAGGTGAAACGGTGATGGCCGATCATCTCCGTCAACCAGTAGGGGACGCGATAGTTGACTTTGATTTCCATGACGCACCACATGGGCGGCACAAAGAACTGATTAGCGGCGGTCCCGGTGGACAGCAGCGACAAATCGTGGGTGCGGCCTTTGAGATTGGTATCGAAGGTGATGCGTAGACCGTCTTCATAGTCGCTGCCATCAAAAGCCCGGCGGTCGTAACTCACCACGCAGGCCGGCTGTAATTGCAGCGTGGCTTGCAGGTAGCGAATTTCGCTGACAATGTCCCGGTCCGTGGCCGATAGATCATCTTCTTCGGCAATCGACTCGCCGAAGCCGCATAAGGCTTCGGCGGAAGCGTAGCTCATCACCACCCGTTTTTTTTGCAGCGTTTTGTTGATGCGTTGCTTGATCTCCACAAAACAGCGGGTGTCGGGGGTGACGGTTTGCTGGCCGTAGACCCGGACGCGCACCTTGCGCCGAAATTTATGCCCCTCGATTTTGTCCCAATAAGCCCGATAATCGTCAGAGTCGTAGTAGAGGCTGGTGATGGTGTAGCGCCCGTGGGCGTCGCCGCTGGTGTCGGGTTCGAGATAGTTGGGCAGGATATCGACAAAGCCATCGTACTGCTGCCGGGTCAATAGATATTTAAGTTCGTAGCGGCTAAACTGTTTGAGGCGCATTTATGGATTCCAACCGGCCGGCATGGTCTGCGGGTCATCTTCGCCCGGCGATCCGCCCAGATTAGCGCTGGCCCGCCAACTGCGCGGCGAGTTCGGGTCGCCCTCCGGATCGACCAGCACCAGCGAGTCGCCTCGGCCATCGGGGCTGACCGGCCAGCCCCGATCATCGTCATAGACGACGGTCGCCATGACCTCCCCCTGAAAGTCACGCAAAATAACGGCCTCGCCGTCGTTGGAAAGCTGGCCCTGGTACGCGCCGAACAGGGGTACGCCGGGATATTTTTCGGCAAAGGCGGCGGCGTTGTGGGCCAGCACGATGAATTCGCCGGGCAAAAGCGACGGCGTGTTGGGCGGGAAGGTGTAGCGAATACCCTCGAACGAGGCATTGGCCAGGCTGACCGCATCGCTGCCGTTGTTTTTTAACTCCAAAAATTCATAATCGCCGCCTTCGGGCGGATGATACATCAGTTCGGTAATTTGCAGCGGATCAGGCCGGTCGATCACCCGGTAGGCGGTTTCGGCCAGGGCGCTCCAGGTGCCGTTGTCGAATGTGCGGGCCTTGAGGCGGGTCGTAGTAGTCAAGACCAGCGGCGCGTCGTAGCGAACAGCCTGGGGAGCCACCGCCCCGCTGACCGTCTGGCGCGGATCCGAGCCGTCGAGGGTGTAGTAGAGATCACCCTGGCCCGGTGGCGGCGGAGTCAAGGTCAATTCTGAATTAGGGGCTACCAGGCCACCGGGCGGGTTGAATGTGGGTGGATCGATGGCGGGATAGTACTCGGCCTGGCGTGCCAGATCGACCAATTTAGCCGCGTTGCCGTCCATTTGGTTGAGCACATCCTGTTGGGCGATTTGCCAATCCGCTTGCGTCAGCGGCGGATCGAACACGACATCGCCCCAGCGGGCCGATTCGCCGCTGATGGCTTGCTCCAAAGGCTGGGTGATGGCCAGCCAGCGAGCCTCAGCGTTGGCGTCGGTCAATGCGCCGTCGTTGAAAAGATGTTTGTACATGCGGTCGGCCAGCGTCAGCCGAAAATCGGGATTTTCCATGAGCGCTTCGACCAGCCGTTTGGTTAGGTTGCGCCGGCCGTCGAACGTTTCTTTGCCCAGGTAAATGCCCGCGCCGTCGAACCAGGTTTTTTCGCCATCCCAGACAAAGTATCTAACCCGCCCGTCCGGATTGTGAACGGCGGCATACCAGTTGTTGTGGCCCCAGTCGGTGTTGCCGGCGTAAAAGTTGAGGATAACGTAATCGGCAAACTGCTCGATGTCGAGCAGCGCGGCCACGGCGGCGTACTTATCAGGATCGGCCAGGTGGCCTGCGCGTGCCAGCGCGTGCAACTGATCGAAGCGCTGGCTGTCGCCGCTGACCGGTCCGGAATGGTTGGCCACAAACCAGTCGTCTCGCTCGCCGCCGAAATAGGCCGAGGCGAATGAAGCGTCGGGCCGCTCGACCACGTTGTACAGCCCCCAGTACAGCCCGTTGAGGTACAAATGCACAAACGTGCCATGCGAACCCACCCCCGACATAGCGATCTGCGAGGCCCGCAGCCACTCGTCGCGGGTGTAGGTGGTCAGACGCAAATCTTCCGGCCGATCGCCCAAACCTGGATAACCGGCAAAAGTCCGATTCACGCCGCCGCGCAATACCAGCGTGTCAAACGCTTCTACCGGCGAGTCGGCGAAAAAAGGCTGCTCCAATTTGGTGGAGCCGTAGCCACGTTTGAAAAAGAGTCGGAACGAGTGTTTGGGGTAAACCTTAACCCGGCCCACGCCGCCCTGAATGCGGATGCCGGCGTTAACCTGAAAATTGCGCTGCTCGACTGCCGGATCGATCAACTCGACCGAAATGGGGCGCTCCCAGGCTACCCCCCGCTCCTCCGGATTTTGATAGATGTCGAGGTTTTTGACATCCGATACCAGCGAAATGGTCGGAATCGACTGCAAAGCCGGTTCAATGGTTTGGCGGTAACGCGGATCATCGACCACGCGGGCGTCCATCGCGTAATCAGCTCCGGCCGGAAAGCCGGGGGGGGTGGCCGGCTGGCGGATGACGTCATCGAGAAAGAGGTAGGTGTGGGTTTCAGCCGCCGAGGGCAACAGCCCCGGTTTGGCGGCGAAAGCCCGGAGAAACGAGGTCGTGTCGATGGCTATCGGCCCGGTGTAGGGCAAACCGCCGTCCGCAGTGGGATCGCTGCCGTCGAGAGTATAGCGAATCATCGCGCCGGGGGTAGTGGTCGTCAGCGTAACGGTAAAAGGTGAATCGAAAAAACCCCGAGTTACGCTAAACGCGACCGGCGCGACTTGCCCGGCCCAGCCCTGGGACTCGGTGTTGGCGCGGCCAGGGGTTGGTGGGTCGAGATAGACCATATCGCCGTTTTCAGCGCGACCGTAAGAGACATCGCGCCACTGCTCCGGGTAGTCCGGTTCGACCTGATCGATAAACTGTTGGTCAAGGATGCGATACAAGCCTAAAAACCCGCCGTTGCTGCTCAGGCGAAAGTTAGTATGCAGATAGGCCCCGGGCCGGATTTCGGGCCGGTTTTTGCCGGAGGCAAAGACGAGCAGATAGTCGCCGGCGGGCAGGGTGATGTTGGGCAGAGGCCATTTTTCTGGCCGATCCGGATCGTCGGTCAGCGACCAGCCAGACAGGTTGACGGGCCGATCGCCCCGGTTGTACAGTTCGATCCAGTCAGACGAGTCGCCGTCTTCGTCGGTCAGTCCCAACCCGTTGGAGGTCAGAAATTCGTTGATGACGACATCGCCGGCGAAGACCTGGATGGCCGGGGTCAGTAGATAGCGGCCCAGCCCCAATAAGAGACAGGCGGCGATCACGCCCCAAAAGATATATTTGTGTCTGCGTCTAATCATAGCTCACGAGATGGGTCAATTTTATGGGATTTAGTGTACTTGATTCGATAATTTGGGCAAAGGAAAGCGCGATGACTTTTCCATTTCATATCTTTGCATGTTATACTTTTTGGCTCATGACTTACGAGAGCCTGACCTTTGGATCGGGAAGTAGATATTGATGAAATACATCTTAACTGTGGTTTCGTTATCCATTCTTTTCCTGCTTGGACCGGCTACGCCGCCGGTTGTGGCTCAACAGCCGCTGGTGCTGGCGTTTTATTACGCCTGGTTCGACCAAAATACCTGGAGTTCCGGCCAATCGGTTGATCTGCCGGCCCAGCCGTATAACTCGACCGATCCGGCGGTGATTGAGCGGCACGTGGCGCAAGCGCAGGGCGCGGGCATCGATGCGCTGGTGCAGTCGTGGTACGGGCCGCAGATGGAGAACAACCAGACCGAAACCAATTTTCGCACGCTGCTCGATATTAGCGCCGCCCGAGGCTTCAAAGCGGCGGTCGATGTGGAAGTGACCAGTCCTTTTTTGGGCGGCAGCGGCGCGGTCTCGCAGGCGCTGGCGACCCTGATCGCGACCCATGCTCAGCATCCGGCTTACCTGAGATATCAGGGCAAACCGGTTATCTTTTTCTGGCGGCAGCAGCAGTACTCAGTCGATACCTGGGCCGGTATTCGCGGTCAGGTCGATCCCAATCATGACACCATTTGGATTGCCGAAGGCACCGATCTGGCTTACCAAGCGGTTTTTGACGGCCACCATCTCTACAACATTGCCTGGGCCGATTCGCCGGCGGACCAACTGGCCCGCTGGGGCGACCGGGTGCGCAGCTATGAGGCCGAAAACCAGGTGGATCGGTTGTGGGTGGCGACGGCTATGCCCGGCTACAATGATACTAACCTGCCACGCGGCAACGCCTTTGCAGTGTCGCGCCAGGGCGGCGATTACTTACGGGCTACCTGGCGCGGCGCTGTGGCCAGCCAGCCCGATATGGTGATCATCACCAGTTTTAACGAGTGGCTGGAAGGCACCCAGCTTGAGCCAAGCGCCAGTTACGGTAATCTCTATCTCGATGTAATGCGAGAATTGGTGACGGAACTGCGCGGCAGCCCGCCGCCGGAACCGGCCCCGCTTCAAGTGCCGTCGCAACCGGCCCCGGACAGCGGCGCATCCGCGAGCGACGGGGAGAAGAGCGCTCAGGCCGCAGTTGCCGCCGCGCAGTCGCCGCCGCCTGATGGTCCTTACATCGAAACGCCGGCCATTACCAACGTACGGAGCGGCCCTGGCACCGATTTCGAGACGGTTGGGCGGCTGGATGCCGGCCAGACCGCTTCGGTTATGGGCCGGACTGAGGCGGCCAATTGGTGGCTGGTGGAGTTCACCCCGGCGCTCGAAGGTCAGGGTTGGGTGTCCGGCGAAGTGGTCGGATTTGTGGGCGAAGCAGCGGATGTACCTGTGGTTGAGGTGCAGACGGCTGCGCTCGAAACTGAAGCCACGGTGGACAGTGCCGATGAGGCTGAAGCTGAACCGAAAGCGACGGTTGAGGCTGAATCGGAAGACGAGGCCGCCGCTGATGAACCGACGGAAGAAGCTGCCACGGCCACACCAACCGTTCCCCGCGTCGCCGGCTCGATTGAAGCCACGGACGCCATCAATGTTCGCGATGAGCCGTCGCTCGAAGGAGAAGTGGTTGGGGCGCTATATCAGGGGGAAACCGCTGATGTGCTGGCCGTTAGTGAAGACGGCGACTGGTGGCTGGTTGAATTTGCCGGTGGGCCGGATGACCAAGCCTGGGTGGCCGATGAATTTGTTGAATTTGAGGGCGACCCGGCCACTATACCGATTTTTGGACTGGGTACGCCAACCCCGACGGCATCGGTCACACCCGACGCCACGATAACCCCGACGCCGACGCCCCTTCCAGTGGAGCAACCCACCTTCGCACCGACGGCGACCTCGATCTATGATGCGACCTCGGCTGCTTTGCTGGCCGCGCGCGGCACGCCTGATCCATCGCTGCTGGAACCCACCAGCGACGACACCGGCGACTTTGGCTGGAGCGATTTACCCTGGGGTATTTTAAGCCTGGTGGTGATCGCCGGCTTTTTCTGGTACCAGTTTGTGCTGCGTCGCCGCCAATAGGGTTAGGATTTTATAACCCCGCTTTTTACATTTTGAGTCAGAAAATTAGACAAGATTTACAAGATTAGCAGGATTAAAATACCGTTTGAGCATCTTGTAAATCCTGTTAATCCTGTCCAAAATTCTTTTGGCTGACGGCTGACAGCTAAACGTTCTCCTCTACCCGACTCCCAAATTTGAGAAAATCGGGAAGTTTGTATATTATTCTGTTACATTAGCGATCAATAGATTACTTTTGTTTCATCTGTTTCATCTAATTCATTAGTTTCAGTGTGGAAATTATGGAGAATAACGGCCGAGAATACGGTTACATTATTAGAATTGATCAACCTAAGGATTTACCGACTAAAGGAACGCACGGTTGGCAGGTTCGCTTTCCTACCGGCGAGCCGAGAAAATATCACTCCAAGCTGTTCAGTGATAATTTATACGGCGGGTCAGAAAAATCCTGTGAAGCGGCCCAGGCGTATCTGAACGAATGCCGCCAAACTCGAGAGTATTTACCGCGCGAGCATGACCACCCCTGCCCCCGCTATGTCCTGATGAAAGGCAAGCTACAGGCCAATAATACCAGCGGCCGCACTGGTGTCTTTCGTACCCATGCTTATCATGGGCAGACCGGCAAAAAACAGGAATACTGGGGCGCGTTTTGCCCGCTCGGACCTGATGGCCAGCGCAACCGATGGACTAAACGATTTTATGTAAGTTCGCACGGTGAGGAAGAAGCCCAACGCTTAGCCTTAGAATTTCGTGAGATGTGGGAACAGGCCGCTGATAATGGTGAAACCGCCATCAAAGAATTTTTTGAGGAATATTATGACGGGGTCTAAAACATAGCCTCATCTCTGTTGAGACTTTTGGCACTTATTAATAGGCTTTCATCTATTTAATCGAGACAGCTAAACGTTAATTGACAACCCATTAAAAAATAACTCCTCTAATACCTAAAAAAGCCCCCTTTATTATTAGAAAGGGGGCTTTTTGATGGTTGGTGACGATAGTTAACCGGCCAGCTTTTTCAAAACCGCCAGCGCCGCATCATAATCGGGATGTTGGGAAATCTCTGGGACATATTCGGCGTACTGCACTACACCGGCTTCATCTACCACGAAAACGGCGCGCTGTTCAAGGCGTCTCTCCTTATAATGGGTGCCGTAGGCGTTACCAAAGGACATATCCTTATGGTCTGAGAGGGTGATAACATTTTTCACGCCGGCGTTGCCGCACCAGCGACTTTGGGCATAGGGTAGGTCAGCGCTAACGGTATAGCCCACGACATTATCACCCAGAATGCCGATCTCTTCATTGAAGCGGCGAGTTTGCATATCGCAAGTGCCAGTGTCTAGTGAAGGAACAACGCTAATCAAACGGATTTTACCAGCGCTATCATCAAGGGTAACGGTTGACCAATTGATATCTGTTAAGCTAAAACTGGGGGCTTTATCCCCCACGCTTAATTTGTCACCGATCACGGTCACGGGTTTGCCTTTATGGGTTAGGTCTCCTATACGTTCTATCATGATTGTCTCCTCTGAAAATAGGTTTTGTAGGACAAATTAGCGATTTGTCCGGGGTAGAACAAGTCAGCGACTTGTTCTACTGTTTTCATTGCCGGTGTCATCCCAAAAGGGACTGTCTGACTTCTCTAAAAATAAAGGTCTGGGGCATCAAAGCTCTGCATTGATCGGCTTAACAAAGCAAGCTTTGTTGCTCCAATACGAAATGAAAGCATATTTAACCGATTAATCTAGCCGCAGCTTCTACATCGAGAAACCAGTCGAGTTGGCCGTGGGTCGGTTGGACACGGCCGGCCGGGACAGGACAAGCCGATCCCGCGTTTTCGATGGCCTGGAACACGGCGCTGGCTTTGCTGGCGCCGGTTGTCAAAAAAGCGACATAATTGGCATTGTTGATGACCGGCAATGTCAGTGTGATCCGCATTGATGGCGGTTTGGGCGAGTCCACAATTGGAGCTACCCACAGCCGGGTCTCATCGAGCAGATGATGGCCCGGAAAAAGCGAGGCCGTGTGGCCGTCTTCGCCCACGCCCAACAGCGCTAAGTCAAACCGGGGCAGCCTATTCTCATCCGGCGGTAAAACAGTCTGGACGGTTTTGGCATAGGCTCGGGCGGCGGCGGCTGGTCTTAGCTCCGGATTGATGGTGTAAATTTGTTCAGGGGGAATATTAACGTGATCAAACAGCAGCTCTTTAGCCAGGCCATAGTTGCTATCTTGGTGGTCCAACGGCACGCAGCGTTCGTCGACCCAGAAAACGTGCCAGGCTGACCAATTGATCCACGCCCGGATATGGTCTTTGCTCAGTTCCGCACTCAATAGTTTAATCAGCGATCCACCTGACAACGCTACTGTAAATTGACCGTGGTCGTCAATGGCTTGGGCCGATAGGTGCTGGACATAATTAGCGATAGCGTCGCTTAATTCGTCTTGAATGGCAAATATATGCAGGCTCATGGGCCTCCTCTCTCTAAATGAAATTGGGCTAAACCAGGTGACAGTCACACAGTGGCTGTCATCTGAAGTCGATAATTAACATTCGGTACAAATACTAAACCATTTGCGTCCCTTTTCAGTTCGGATAAATTCATCAGATTTACTGGGGCCCCACGTGCCGCTTTCGTAAAAGGCCAGCGGCGGGGCGTGTTCGCTGTCCCAGCCTTGGAGGATGGGATCGATTAGCCGCCAGGCCAGCTCGATTTCGTCGCTGCGGGTAAAGAGCGAGGCGTCGCCGTGCAGGGCATCCAAGAGCAAGCGCTCGTAGGCATCGGGCAGCGTGTTGGCGCCGAAGTCTTGCTCGTATAGATACGACATGTCAACGGAACGGGTGCGCATGCCCGCGCCGGGTAATTTGGTTTCAAAGTGAAGCAGAATGCCTTCGTTGGGCTGCAAACACAACCCTAGCCGGTTGGCCGGCAGCCCCTCGCCGGGGGCCAAGGGAAACATTAGGTGAGGCACATGGCGAAACTGAACGGCGATTTCCGTGACTTTACCGGCCAACGCTTTGCCGGAGCGCAGGAAAAACGGCACGTTCCGCCAGCGCCAGTTGTTGATGTACATTCTGGCCGCAGCGAAGGTGGCCGTGTTCGTGTTGAAGGCCACCCCCTTTTCGTCGCGATAGGTCCGGTACTGGCCTCTGACGGTAAACTCCCCCACCCCTTCCGGCTCGATCCGCTGTACGGCTTTAAGGACTTTGACCTTTTCGTCACGTAAGGAGGTCGCGTTGAATTCGGCGGGAGGTTCCATCGCGGTCAGGGTTAGCAGTTGGAGCAGGTGATTCTGAAACATGTCGCGCAAGACGCCAGCGGTGTCGTAATAACCGGCCCGGCTGCCCAGGCCGACCTCTTCGGAGACGGTGATTTGGACGTGGTCAATGTAGTTGCGGTTCCAGAGGGGTTCAAAAATGGCGTTGGCAAAGCGGAAAACCAGCAGGTTTTGTACGGTCTCTTTGCCCAGGTAGTGATCGATGCGATAAACCTGGTCCTCGTTAAAAACGTGGTGAACGTCATGGTTGAGTTGCGTGGCCGAAGCCAAATCATGGCCAAACGGCTTTTCGATGATGATGCGCCGCCAGTGGCCCTCCGGCTCAACGGCCAGGCCGGCTTGCCCCAACTGCTTAATGATCGGGGCGTATAGCACCGGCGGCGTGGATAGATAGAATAGAATATTGCAGCCGCCGCCTACTTCTTGATCGATTTGGCCTAAGAGATTGCATAGGCCGTCGTACGTGGCGGGATCATCGTATTCGCCCTGATGATAGTGGATGTGTTGAGCAAAATCAGCCCAGCGGTCGCAATCTTTGGGTTTTAGCCGGCCGTGGCTGTCGATGCCTTCGTGAATTTTTTGGCGAAAGCCGTCGTTGTCCATTTCGGTGCGGGCCAGGCCAACCACGCTAAACTCATCGGGTAGCAATTTTTCGCAGACCAGGCTAAACAATGATGGCATCAATTTACGCCGGGTGAGATCGCCTGACGCCCCGAAGATAACTACGACACACGGGTCAGGCACTTGCCGGATGCCGCTGCGGTTAAAGTCAACTGGGCTCACGGGCTATTCTCCTATCCAATTGGCATGGAAGCTGCCGGGTTGGTCGATGCGTTCAAACGTGTGCGCTCCGAAATAATCTCGCTGCGCCTGAATTAGGTTGGCCGAGACTCGGGCCGAGCGATAGGCATCGAAGTAAGCCAGCGAGGCGCTCATGGCTGGAACCGGGGTTCCCAAATCGATAGCCGTTTTGACTGCAAAGCGCCAATCGGCCTGGCGGCTCTCAACCGCCTCTTTAAATTGCTGATCCACCAGCAGGTTAGGCAAGCTGGTATTGCGGCGATAAGCATTGGTAATGTCGTCCAGCAGTTCGGCCCGGATAATGCAGCCTGCCCGCCAGATACGGGCAATTTCGCCCAAATCCAGGTTATAATTGTACTCCGCCGAGGCGGTTTTCAACAACGCCATGCCCTGAGCGTAAGAGCAGATTTTCGAGGCATACAGGGCCGCCCGCACGGCGTTGATCAACTGCTGCCGGTCACCGTCGTAGCGGGTTTGGGGGCCGGCCAGAATTTTTGAAGCGGCCACGCGCTCCTCTTTAATCGACGAGATGATCCGGCCATCGACCGCCGCGGTGATGGTCGGAATAGCCGAGCCGATGTCGAGCGCGTTCTGGCTGGTCCATTTGCCAGTTCCTTTTTGGCCGGCCTTGTCCAAAATCAGATCGACCAGCGGCTGGCCGGTTTCATCATCGATTTTGGTGAAGATATCAGCGGTGATTTCGATCAGGAAGGAGGATAGTTCGCCGGCGTTCCAGGTGCTAAAGATTTGGTGAAACTCCTCCGGCGACGGATCGAGCGCGGCCTTGAGAATAGCGTAGCTTTCGGCGATGAGCTGCATATCGCCATACTCGATGCCGTTGTGGACCATTTTGACATAGTGGCCCGCGCCGCCCGGCCCGATATAAGATACGCAGGGCGCGCCGTCGGCGGGCGCTTTGGCCGAGATAGCGATGACCAGCGGCTCGATGATCGCGTAGGCTTCGCGGGTGCCGCCGGGCATCAAGCTGGGACCGTGCCGCGCCCCTTCCTCGCCGCCGGAGACGCCCATGCCGATGAAGCGCAGGTTGGCGGCTTCCAGGTCTTTGGCCCGCCGTTCGGTGTCGGGGAAGAAGGAGTTGCCGCCGTCGATGATAATGTCGCCTTGATCGAGCAGCGGTTTAAGCTGATCGATCACCGTATCGACCGGCGCGCCGGCTTTGACCATAATCTGGATGGTGCGCGGTCTCTCCAAACTTTCCACAAATTCTTCCAGGCTGTAGGTGGCGGTAATCGATTTGTCTTTCGCTTCGCCGGCCATAAATTCGTCGGTCTTTGAGGCGGTGCGATTATAAACGGAGACGCTGAAGCCGTGGTCAGCCGCATTGAGGACCAGGTTCTGGCCCATCACTGCCAGTCCGATTAAGCCATATTGGTTTTTTGCCATAGTAAGTTCTCCTTGATCTGGTTTTATTTACATGGATTGGTAGGAGTTACAGCTAATCTCTCTTTTCTATGATAAATAGGCTCAATACCTCCAAATTCTGGAGCAACAAAGCTCGGCTTTGTCGGTCAAAGTAAACTTTGGCGGCTCCTTACCTGCCCAAAATTGGATCTGCTGAGGCTGCATTATGTGAAATTATCGAACAGTTACGAGAAAATTATAAGGCGGAAGCAGTGTGGATTGTAGCATGGAAAGAATAAAATCGAAATTATGGCGCAAATGCGCTCAGGCTCACACGGCTATAACATATTTGGAGGCTAATTAGCCTGTGTTATAATGCGTCCAAATTTCTGTTCGTTTAAATCTGAACCAATTTTGGGTAATTGGACAGTTGGCGGGTTGGTTAGTTGGCTAGGAATTTGTATCCAACCATCTACCCCACCAACAAACGAACCATCCAACCGACCATCTACCCAACCACCTATTTAAGAGGAGAGAGCCGTGAAGCTCGAAGATTTTACGATTGGTATCGAAGAAGAATATCAAATTGTTGATCCTGAAACACGACATCTAACTTCATACATTTCCGAGATGTTAGATAAGGGAGCTGTCGTCTTTCGGGATCAAGTCAAGCCAGAGTTTCTTCAGTCGCAAATAGAAGTGGGCAGCCAGGTCTGTCGCGATGTTAGGGAGGCCCGGCAAGAAGTTACCCGTTTGCGACGGCTGGTAAGCGACATCGCTCACGAGAACGATCGCCGGATTGTGGCCGCCGGCACGCATCCATTTTCGCGCTGGAAAGACCAGATTGTGACCGACCGGGAGCGGTACAAAGGGCTGGAGAAAGATATGCAGATGCTGGCCCGGCGGCTGCTGATCTTCGGGATGCACGTTCACATCGGTATGCCCGACCCTGACCTACGGATTGATGTTATGAATCAAATGACCTACTTTGTCCCTCACATTTTCGCGCTGTCCACCTCTTCCCCTTTTTGGTTAGGCCACCCGACCGGCTTAAAATCTTATCGCAGCGTCATCTTCGAAGATTTGCCCCGCACCGGGCTGCCGCAATATTTCGAGTCGGCCCAGGATTACGAACGGTATGTCGATATTTTGGTCAAAACTCACTGCATCGAAGAGCCGACCAAAATCTGGTGGGATATCCGGCCTCACCCCAAGTTTCCCACGCTTGAATTCAGAATGTGCGATTGTACGACTAAGGTCGATGAAGTGATTGCCATTGCGGCCGTTATTCAAGCGGTGGTGGTCAAACTGATTCAGCTTAGAAAATCCAATCAATCGTGGCGCATCTACCGCCAGGCCTTAATTGCCGAAAACAAATGGCGGGCCACTAAAAACGGGGTCGAAGGCAAACTGATCGATTTCG
>JACKAT010000017.1 GCA_020634935.1 Anaerolineales bacterium | reverse complement strand
GAGGTACGGTTCAGTCTAGTAGGTTACTTCTAATCGCCTAAACCTGCCGCCGAGGCCGATACTGAATCGCCTCGGCGATGTGGGCGGTCTGGATCTGTTCTGCCCCGACCAAATCGGCGATGGTGCGGGCCAGCTTGAGGATGCGATGATAGGCCCGGGCGCTCAACTGCATTTGCTGCATGGCCGCTTTAAGCAGGTTGGTGCTGGTCTCATCCAGCGGGCAAAATTGGCGGATTTCGGCGGGGCCCATATCGGCGTTGGTTTGGAGGGGAGTGTCTTTGAAGCGATCGCGCTGGACGGTGCGAGCGGCCTCGACCCGATCGCGGACGGCGGCGCTGGTTTCGCCGGTGCGCTGGCTGCTGAGTTTGTCGAAGGGGACGCGGGGGACTTCGACGTGAATATCGATCCGGTCCATGAGGGGGCCGGATATTTTTTTCTGATAACTCTTGACCATCGACACGGAGCAGGTACACTCCTTTTCGGGATCGGTGTAGAAGCCGCAGGGGCAGGGGTTCATCGAGCCGATCAGGATGAAGTTGGCCGGGTAGGTCAGCGATCCGGCCGAGCGGCTGATGGCCACGATCTTATCTTCGAGCGGCTGGCGCAGCATCTCCAGCATCCGCGTGCCGAACTCCGGCAGCTCGTCGAGGAAGAGGACGCCGCGATGGGCCAGGCTAATTTCGCCGGGTTTAGGCCAGCGCCCGCCGCCGATGAGGCCGGCGTAGCTGACGGTGTGGTGCGGCGCGCGAAAAGGACGGTGGCGAATGAGCGGCTCATCATGTGAAAGCTGATCGGCCACGGAGTAGATGCGGGTCACGTCAAGGGCTTCGTCGATATCGAGGCGAGGCAAAATACCCGGCATCGAGCGAGCGATGAGGGTTTTGCCGGAGCCGGGCGGGCCGGACATCAGCAAGTTGTGCGCTCCGGCCGCAGCGACTTCGACGGCTCGCTTGACATGTTCTTGACCCTTGATTTCGGACAGATCACTGGCGTAGGGCGGCGTCGCGCCGTTGCCGTTAAGCGAGAATTTCATTTCGTACGGGGCCAGCTTTTTGTGGCCGCTGAGGTGGTCGATCAAATCCAGAAGTGATTCGACAGGATAGACGGTGACGCTGTCGATCAGCGCCGCTTGGGGTGCATCTTCGGCCGGGACAAAAAGCGTGGTGAAGCCTTCTTTTTTGGCCTGGTTGGCCATCGGCAGCGCGCCGCTGATGTGGCGCACCCCCCCATCGAGCGACAGTTCGCCCATGATGATGGCTGGCTCGACATCGCCGAATATCTGCTCATTGGCCAGCAGGATGCCGATGGCTATCGGCAGGTCGTAGGCCGGGCCGGCCTTGCGGATATCGGCCGGAGCCAGATTGACGGTAACGCGGGCCGAGGGGAAGGGCAAACCGGAATTCTTGATGGCGGCTCGAACGCGCTCGCGGCTCTCCTGCACGGCGGTATCGGGCAGGCCGACGATGGTCATCGAGGGCAGGCCGCGGGCGATATCGACTTCGACGGAAATGAGGACGCCTTCAAGGCCAACCACGGCGCAACTGGTCACTTTAGCGAGCATAGGTATTTCTCCTGTTGGGATTGAGATGTCTAGTTACGATTTATCGGTGTCTGCGCACTACTATAAAAAGGATAACGAATTTGGGGGGGGAATGCAAGTGGAGTTGCCAATAGTTAGAAGAAAATTGGCACGATTTTAGGGGACTAAAGAGGATTATGTGTTGCCTTCATCTCTACCCGGCGCAGGGTGGCTTTTTTCTGAAGTTCATGAGCCGGAGGACGCGAAACGATAACGCAATTTTGTTAGGCGGAGGGTGGATTGTATCCGTGTTGCAACGAATTATGTGACTCAAAACCCGGATTATGGCTGTCAGTTACAGGATTATATAAGAATTCCAACGGATTTTGTAAGACAAGCTAATGATTATATAAGACAAGCCAACGATTAGGTGAGTCAGTTCAACGATTATATAAGACAACCGAACGATTATATAAGCGTTCCAACGGATATCTAAGACAAGCGAATGATTATATAAGACGGGCCAATGATTAGGTGAGTCAACCCAACGATTATATAAGACCACTCAACGATTATGTGAGTCGAACAACCGATTATGTGAGTCGCTGAGATGATTTTCTTGGGGGGGTGATCGATTTTGTGAGACCGGCAAAGGATTATGGGAGTAAGGAGTAGGGAGTAAGAAGTAGGAGAGCGAAATCACTTACTCCTTACTCCTTGCTCCTTACTTCGCGCGTTGATTGTAAGGAATATTGGCTTTTCGGCCACATGGTAACTTGGATTAGTTACCGCGCCCTACCGCCGGGCAATAAACAGCATGGCCGGGTCTTCAATAAGCTCGCAGATGTAATCGAGGAAGCGGGCGGCGGGAGCGCCGTCGGTCAGGCGGTGGTCGAAGACGAGGCTGAGGGTCATCATTTTGCGGATGACGATTTCGCCGTCTTTGACGACGGGTTTTTCTTTGATGCGGCCGACGCCCAGAATGGCGGCTTCGGGTAGGTTGATGACCGGCGTGAAGGCATCGACCCGGAAGGTACCCAGGCTGGAGATGGAAAAGGTGCTGCCGACAAGTTCATCGGGCGCGGCTTTGCCGGAGCGAGCCTTTTTGGTCAGTTCGCGAAACTCCGCGCCGATGGCCTGCAAGCCTTTTTTGTCGGCGTTTTTGACGACCGGCACCAGCAAGCCCCGGTCGGTATCGACGGCGATGCCCATGTGGACCGGTTTGAGCCGTTCGATGGCTTCGCCGTCGGGCGAGAAGCGAGCGTTCATGTAAGGGAATTCGCGCAGCGCGTTGGCCACAATGATGACCAATAGGTCGTTGTAACCGGGTGCGAAGCCCCACGGCCCGGCGTATTGGGCTTTGAGCTGCTCCCGTAGAGCCGCGAACTCGGTGGCGTCAACTTCGGTCATCAGGGTGACGCGGGCTGTGGCTTGGGTGCTTTCGGTCATGCGCCGGGCGATGACTTTTCTGATGCCTTTAAGGGGGATGCTTTCCAATACATCGTCGGCGGGGGTGGGGGCCGGTTTGGCCGCCGGTTCGGGGGCGGCCGGGGCCGGTTTAGCCGCCGGTACGGGCGCGGCAGGGGCCGGCGGTTCGGCGGCGGGGGCCGGAGCCGGTTTGGCGACAGGGGCGGCTTTGGGAGTTGGTTCGGTTTTGGCCGCCGGAGAGCCGCCGTTGGCTGAACTGGCCCGCTGCACGTCGTCTTTGGTGATTTTGCCGTGATCGCCGCTGCCCTGGATGGCGTCTAAATTGATGCCTAAGTCTGCCGCCATCTTCTGGGCGACCGGGGTTGCCTTGTAAAAATCTACTTGGGGATGTTGTTCAGCCATTAAGTCCTCCTCGACGGTGATTTTTGTTAAAGTATACTGGTTAGCTGAAATTTTGCGAATCGTTAACGGCCTGCTTTTGGTGAGCCCTATTATGAGATCTTAATCTATTCTTGAGCATAAAACCTATTTATGCTATACTTGCTCTACTGTGCTAGGGAGACACAGTAAGGCGGTAGAACATCTCTATCGGTGGGTGCAGCAGGCTGGGTTCTTCCTCAGAAACGTACGCTTTCTTTAACAGGATCATAAAGCGTTTTCCCCTTTATTCGACCGATTCCCCTAAAATTTATCGTTATATACCTGGATCACTTGTTAAACGCCTTGTAAAAGAAGGCCCAGTAGGTGCTGCCGGCTGATCGGGGACATTCAGCCTTTAGCTGTTGGCTGTCCGCTTTTTGCTTACCCTGGCAACTCTCTAAGTTAGAGCCAGTTATAACGGCTCACCGTTGTCATTAGAGTTAAAGCTGATGGCTGAACGCTAAAAGCTAAAGGCTGACCGGATGTTTAGAGTTGTCTGAACTCAAGAAGGTTACTCGCTGCTGATAAAAAGCTCAAGGTCTGAGGCACTGTTTAAATCCTATGCCACGAGTTCACAATCCTTATTTTGCCGGCCCTCCGGCAACGCAACCTGACACGTTTTTTGGACGAGAGGCTGACCTCCGTTTTGTTGATGAGTCTTTGTCTTCGTCCCAGCACAACTTGCTGATTTTTTACGGTCAGCGACGCATCGGCAAAACCTCCATTCTTCACCAGATTTCACGCCGTAATCAGCCCGATTATGAAGCGGTTTTTTTCGACTTGCAAAGCGGCATGAGCAACTCGGCCACCGATTTGTTGTACGGCCTGGCCCGGGCGATTGCCGGCCAGTTAAAGCTGCCCAAACCCAACCGCTCGGATTTTGACGATCTTGACGCTTTCCGTACGGATTTTCTGCCGCAAGTGATCCAACAGTTGGGGCGTAAACGCCTGCTGCTGCTGCTGGATGAATTTGATGTCCTGAGTTTGGAAACCGGTACGATGGAGTTGGACTCTCTGCCTTTTGTCCAGGCCCTCAACCCGATTATCCAGAGCGATAACAAGCAAGTGATTTTTTTGTTTGTCATCGGCCGCCGCTTGAAAGAACTGCCCTCTCATCAACTTCAAGTTTTTCGGGGCGCGCTGACTCGGCAAGTTACGCTGCTGGACGAAGAGGCTACGCTCCAACTTATCCGCCGGCCGGCCCGTAATATTCTGACCTATGAGGATGGGGCCGCTGAGCGTATTTGGTACTTAACTGGCGGGCATCCCTACTTTACTCAACTGCTGTGCCACGAGATTTTTAACCAGGCTCAACGGCGCGACAATTGGCAAGTGACCGAGGCTGATGTAGAAGCGGCCATCGATAATGCGGTCAATGCCGGGCAAAGTGCGCTGGAATGGTTTTGGGAAGAGGTCTCGCTGATCGAGCGCTTTACCCTTTATACCTTGGGCCAGCCGGAATTTAACGGTCAAGGCGCTTCATTAGATCAGCTCATTGCTCAGCGCAACGCGCGCGGCGTGCAAATTCCCGATTTTGAACTGCGCTTGCTGCCCGATCAGTTGGTTGATCGGGAAGTGCTTAAACGCGATTTGGATGAACATTACCGGTTTGCGGTGGAGTTGGTTCGACGCTGGATCATTCGCGCTCATTCGCTGGAAGAAGTGACCGGCGAGTTGATTCGATCCGGTATGGCCGAACCGGCTAAGGATTTTTTCAAAGCCGGCCTGGCCGCTTATCGAGAAGATCATTTGGAGCTGGCGCTCGATAACTTTAGCAAGGCGCTGAGTATCAACCCCAATTACGTCGATGCGCGTCTGTGGTTGGCCCGGACGCGGTTGAAACGGGATGACTTGCTGGAGGCTATCGATGAGTTCACTTACGTTGAACGCTTTGGCGGGCAGTTAGCGCGCGAGGCCCGGCTGGGGCTGGCCGACGCCCGGGCGCGATATGGTCGCCAGCTTGAGGAAGAAGATCAGTTGACCGAGGCTCGGTCGGAGTATGAGCGCGTCTTAGAGTTGGACTCGCAGCATCCGCTGGCCAACGCGCGCTTGAGCGAACTGTACCGGCAGCAGGCCGAGGCCGCGTTATCGGACGAAGGGATTGTCGCTGCCGCGCCGCTGTACGAACAAGCCTTGCAATACAGTTTTGACAACAGTGATCTGGAAAACCAGATCAAACAGCAGCTTGACCAGTACAGCCGAACCCAGGAAGAGGCCAACAATTGGACCGAGGCCGAACAGGCCAGCCGGCTGGCGGCTCGCTTAATATCGAAAACCGAGGACAGCCGGGAAACCTTGCTGCGGGTTCAGTTGGGTAAAGCCCGCTGGCATTTGGACCAGCAAGAGCTGGCGGCGGCGGCGGCCATTTATCAGCAGTTACTTACCGAGGCCGAAGTGGATGGCCCGCGCCAGATCATTGAAAATGATGTGCTGCGGTACAGCCAGCAGCAGGAAGAGCAAAATAACTGGTCTCAAGCCGAAGCCGCCCTAAAACTGCTGGTGGAACTGTTCCCTGATAATTTCGAAAACCAGAGCCGTTTGATCGACAGCCTATGCCGGCAGGGAGAATTTTTGCTGGAACAGCATAAGATTGTCGAAGCGAAACTGCCCTACCAACGCGCTTTGACGTCCACACCTGAAAATCAATCGCTGCGCCACACGATTCACTCCGGTTTTCAAACCTACCGGCAAACCCAGTCTAAGCTCAACACGATCGAGGCCTGGACATCGATCAAAAAAGCGATACAGACGCTGGTAGAGATTGTGGGGCAGGATGATATGGTTGCTTGCCGCTGGTTGTCTGAAGCGCAAGTGGATTTGGGCGATGGGCTGCTGGCTGCCGGGCGGCTAAATGAAGCCCAGGATGCTTACGAACAGGCGGTTGACGATATTACCTATGTTTTGCAGTTTGCCCGGGAGTCAGACCAGGTGACTTCGCAAGCGCGGGCTGTTATTTGGCTCAAGCTGGCTCAGCTCGATTTGGATCGAGCCCGGTTCGACTCGGCGATGGATAATTTTGAAAGAGCCTTGACCGACGCTACATCTGAGCAAGATATGGCGGCTCATATCAAATCGATTTTTACCACGTATCGACAGCAGCAGGAAAAGATACCCCGTTGGAAGCCAGTTGAGCGAGCGATGGATATCCTCAACCGGTTGTTTCCTCAAGATGAAGATGCCCGTTTTGAGTTGGCCCAAACGCGGGCCGCCCAGGTAGATTGGCACCTCAGCCGGGCTATCCCTGATCTCGAGGCGGCTATCCGTTTGGCCCACAGTGCTCTACTAGACGGTGATTTATCTTACGAGGCCGGCGACCAAATCGCGGCTCGACTCAAAAACTCGTTTCAACGCCATCGATTGCAGCAAGAACAGACCGATCCTCCTAATTGGAAACAGGCGGAGCAGGCTATGAACAGCCTGGTCAGTTTGCTGCCGGATGATGAAGAGGCTAATTTCTGGCTGGCCGAAACGCGGATCAGGCAGGGTAATTGGTATTTAGCTCAGCCTAACCAATCGGCGGTGCAGAGCCGTCATGGGCTGCAAAAAGCGGCCGAGGTTTACCGCCGCGCCCTCAAAGATCTGGCTGAAACCGGTAGTTTAGTCACCCCTTTGAAAGAAAATTTCAGAGCCTATCAGCAGCGCCAGCAAGCGGCCACCCCTCCCGCCTGGCCGCTGGTTATACAGGCGCTGCAGATTCTGATCGAGTTGTTGCCCGATGACCGGCAGGTTGAGCAGTGGCTGGTTGAAGCCTATCTGGAGCAGGGGATCGGGCTGCTGAAGCACCAGACAGCCGAACTGGCCGAAGCCGAGTCTCACCTGGCCGAAGCTGAACAGGCCTTTAGGAAGGCTTTGGATAAGCTGCCCGGCGAAAAAACGGAATTTGAAGCGGTAATCCAGACGGCCGTCGGTGATTACTGCCGGCAGCAAGCGCAAGTTGATCCCCCCCGCTGGCGTTTGGCGGAAGATGCGCTAGCTTTCCTGGCGGAACTGCTATCCGATACGAATGAAGTACCTCAGGTTCGGGCCGACCTATTTGTGGCGCAGGCCGATTGGCATTTAGCTCAGTTGCCCGTTGACCTGGCGCAGGTGAAAAATGCGTTCCAATCGGCTTTGCAAGTGTTAGCGAAACCCAATGAGCCGTTGGTAACCCATATTCAACAAAAACTAAGAGCCTACCGGCTGGCCCAGCAGCAGAGCGAGCCGCCCAATTGGGCTGAAGCTGAACAGGTTGTCAAGATTTTGGCCGAGTTACGGCCGCATGATGATGAAACCGGCTGGCAGCTAGCTGAATTAAATTTGGAGCGCGGTAACTGGCTGTTACAGCAGCCCGTGGCCGATGTGGCTGAAGGTGAGGCTCAGTTAGCCGCCGCCGAGTCGTATTACCAGCAGGCCCTCGACGCCTTGCCTGATCAAAAAGAGACATTACTGGCCCAACTCAAGGAAGATTTCAAGCAGTACCGCCTCCGGCGGTTTCAGCCGCAGCCGCCTCAATGGCAGCTCGCCGAGAGCGCCATGCAGGTTTTGGTCCGGCTGGCGGATAATGAAACTGAGGCATTGCGCCAGTTGGCCGAAGTTCGAACGGCTTGGGGGCGCAGTTTCATCCACAGTGAAGCCGGGTCGCCGGCTGAGTTTGAACAACGGCTGCTCCAGGCCAAAGTTATTTACAAACGCGCTCTGGCCGAGGCTCCGGCGGATAACAGCTTTCTAACTAAAAGCATCAAGGATGATTTCAACAGTTTTCGGCTGCAGCAGGAGCAGGCCGAGCCGCCCAACTGGAATTTGGCCGAGCAGGCGTTAAATATTTTGGCCGATCTCCTGCCGCACGATCCCACTGTCCAAGGCTGGCTGGCCGACTCTTATATGGCTCGTGGTGAGCATTATAATAATGAAGCGCAAGCCATTGGCGGCTGGCGTCGGGAAGCGCAGCAGATGGAGCTTTTTGAGCAGGCTGCGCAATTCTACAGTAAGGCCATCTCCGCCGCAGCGCGACGAGCGCAAATTACCCCGCTGGGAGCCGGGGCCTGGCAGCAGTTGGCCATGATCAAGGCCGGGTTGGGGCAGATCTACCGGCATGGATTGAAAGATCAGGTTACGGCTCAAACGGCTTATCACGATGCGCTGTCAAATTGGGATAAAGCCTTAGGGTTGGGCGTCGAGCTGGCTCACTATCCGGCTATTGCTGCTACCCACGTGGCCTATGGCGATATTTTATTAGAACGGGGCGATTTGGAAACGGCCGGGCAATACTATTTGGCTGCTAAAAAGTTCTCCGCTGACGATCCGGTTTGGGTCAACGAGGTCGACAGCCGGCTGCGGGCCTACCAGGAGCGACAGCGACGGTTGGGCTTCCAAAAAGAGGTCGTTGACGCGGGTGAACTGCGTCACCAGCTTCAACCGGACAATCCGGAAATTTGGTCAGAATTGGCCAGCGAATTGGTGGTTTACGGCGGCCAGTTTCTCGATGACAATGAATTTGAATTGGCCCGGCCGATTTATGAGCGGGCGATGCAGCCGGCTACCCTCCATATTCAATTAGATGACGAAACCCAACAGCGTTTGAATCATACCGTGGTTCCGGCTGTTTTAACATTCATCAACCGGCAAAAACAGGCTAAAAATTGGCGGCAAGCCGAGAAAGCCGAGGAGTGGTTAAACGAGGCTAAATTTATCGACGCGGAGACGATTATTCCTCCGCCATCTTCACCGCCGTTCTGGCGGCGGCGCAGCAGCCTGGCGCTCATAATATCTTCCTTGATTGTACTGTTATGCCTGGTTGGAGGTTTTGCCCTGAGAGAAGAAGGAACGTTCGCCTCATTTATTGCGATGGTTATACCGCCGACCGATACACCCACGCCTACGCTCAGCCCTACTATAATTCCCACGCCTGTGGTGTTGGTTGTTACCGCTACGCCATCGGCGACCAGCCCGCCAACGCCAACCAAAACTCCAACACCGACGCGAACTGCATCACCTACCAGAACACCCTCGCCAACCAAAACATCCACCCTAACGCCATCGCCAACTTTTACGATCACCCCTACCTTAGCGCCTACGCCATACCCGTCTCCGAAGATCATTCAGCCTGCCGACGGCGAAGTTTTAGCCGGCGCCGATCTTCCGCACCAACTGGAATGGGAACCGGTCGTCGATCTTGAACCGGACCAATATTATTACATTGAGATGGAATATATGAGTGGCGGCCAGGAAACCCGGTCTACGTATCTGAGTCTCAACACGGTCTGGGATATCCCCTCCGATCTCCTGCTTAAGGTTGATCCGCCGGAACGCGCCATACTTTGGCAAGTTAGCCTGGTCCGGTCTGAGTTTGGCGATATCAGCCAGATCGAACCCATTGGTCAGCCGAGTGAACCTCGCCGCTTTTCTTGGAAACGGGTGCCACTGCCGGCAGGTGAAGGCTTGAGCGTGGAAATAAATCCGCAGAACAGTCAGGAAATCTTGGCTGTTTTGCAAGCCGAAGGCATCTACCGGTCCACTAACGGCGGGGTCGATTGGCGGCGTGTTTGGGAAGAAACATCGGTACAAGGGCTGCACATAGCGCCTGCCAATTCATCAACTATTTATGCCGGCGCTTTTGCCAGGGTACTCAAGTCTGAGGATGGCGGCGAAAACTGGGTCAGAGCCTATATCCCGCCCCGAGACCAAGTTTATGACATCGTCACTGATCCTAATAGCGCTGATATCGTCATTGCCGTTACTGCGCAGGGTATCGTTTACAGTAGCGATGGGGGCCAAACCTGGATTACCTTGGATAAGGCGCAAGGGGGGCAGGTCCTGAATGTTGATTTCTACGGAATTGCCGCCACCAAAACCTCATTAGGTAATCGGGTGTATGTGGGTGGTGAAGGCGATCAAATCTTTTGGCGAGGCACTCAGGATGTGACGGCCCCCTGGCAGACGCTGGTCTGTCGGGTTTGTGCCCGCAGCATTCACAGCCTGGCCATCGCCGGAGATAAAATCTTGGCCGGAGCGGATGAAGGCCGGCTGGGCTTAAGCACTAACCTGGGCGGTGATTGGGTTCGGGCGGATATCCCGACTATCAATCCCACGCTCAAATTCTCGACCATCGTTTTTGATCCGAATGATCCGCTGGTTGTTTACGCCGGCAGCGGCACCAACCGCGATCCCACCGATGGTGAAGGGTTGTTCCGCAGCATCGACGGCGGATTAAGCTGGCAGTCGCTCAATACCTGGAATGCCGGGGTGGGGACCGGCACTTTTGTCCAGGATATCGCTATTGACCGAGACGATAGCCAGACTATTTTTATTGCCACTTCAAAAGGTGTTTTTCAAACCCATGACGGAGGGAGAAGTTGGGCCAGCCAATGAGAGGGCGTAACCCATTTATTTATAATTCCCCGGTGCCACCTGCTAAATTTATTGGTCGTTACCAGGAGGTTGATTACATTTTAGGGAGTCTGGCGAATCCGGCTCGGACCAGCCTGGCTATTTCCGGCGATCCACGAGTGGGCAAAACATCGCTGCTGCATTATCTACGCCAGCCGGAAGCTCAAGCCGGCTGGGGCTTATCGCCGGACTGGTGCCATTTTATCTACCTGGACTGCCACAACATTATCCCGTTTCAGGAGGCGAAGTTTTGGCGTTACGTGCTGCGTAATCTGATGCAAAGTTTTAAGCGGGACGAACTGCTGAGCCGGCACGTGCAGGACCTACTGAACCAGGCTGATCCCGACAGCTATGATCTTAATAACTTTTTTGACGATATTGCTCAAGCCGGGCAGTTGGTGGTGCTGCTGTTGGACGAATTCGAGGCGGTGATCGACCATCTTAACCGGGAAGCGCCGGAGTTTTTGTATCATCTCCGGGCGCTGGTTAACCGGCCGGATCGAGGGCTGGCGCTCATTGTTGCCACGCGAACGCCCCTCAAACACCTATGCGCCGATTTTCGCTTTGCCGGCTCTTCGTTCGATAACGTTTTTTCAGCAGTGTCGCTTTTTCCCTTCAGCCACGCCGAGGTTAATGAACTTTTAGAGCAATACGACGTTGATTTTTCAGCCACCGAGCGAGATAATTTGCGCCGTTTGGCTGGCAATCATCCGTACTTGGTGCAGCTTACCGGATCGCTAATGCTGCGCGCCAGAAGTAGCCAGGTTATTGAGGAAAGTACGATTACTCAAATTGAGGCCGATTTGGAGCGCGAAACAGAAGCCTACTTTGCCGACGTGCTTGATTGCTGCGGCGAACAAGAACAGATGATTGTCACTTGGTTGTCGCTAAGCCAGCTTGACCAACAGGTGGCCATCGGGCTGCGGGCTTTGCTGGAACGGTACGATCATGACCTTACGCGCCTGATCAGACGAGGACTGGTTTGCTGCGTGGCCGATAAACATCTTTTATTTTCCCCTATTTTTTGTCGACGGGTTCTGCACAAAAATGTGGTGGGTAGAGGGCAGCAGGTTCTTTCGGTGTGGAAGCCGTATATTAATTTTCTGTCGCCGCCGCAAAAAGAGGCTTTCAAACATTTGGTCGAACAGATTATCAAACGTCCCATCATTATTAAAAAGCCCGAATTACTTGAACCATTGCCAACAGGGCGAGACTCTTCGGTCTTGCCTGGTAAAGAAGTCGAGCAAAATTTGGGTAGGTATATTGTCGAAAAGATGATCGGCAAAGCTAATCTGGCGGATATCTACCGGGGGTTTGATCCACAGTTGGGGCGGCCGGTGGCAATTAAACGGTTGAGTACCACCATTACCTCCGATAACGAAGAAATTCACGCGCGCTTCAAATTAGAAGCCCGGACTATTGCCGTTTTGCGCCATCCCCATATTTTGCAAATTTATGATTTCGATATCAAAAACAGCCGGCCTTATATGGTGATGGAGTTTATCGAGGGGCAAAATCTTAAGGAGTATCTTTACGACTTAAGGGCCACTGAGCGAACATTAAGCTGGGACGAGGTAATCCGGATTGCGGCGCGAGTGGCTGATGCCCTGGATTACGCTCACCTGCGCCAAATGATTCATCGGGATATTAAGCCGGCCAATATTATGCTGGGTAACGATGGCGGCGTTTTTCTGTCTGACTTTGGTCTGGTCCGGCTGTTGGACCAGCCGGGATTAACCCAAACGGGCCGATTGATCGGGACAATGGATTACATGGCCCCGGAGCAAGTGCGCGGTGACGGCGAACTGGTTGACCATCGGGCCGATATTTATTCTTTTGGCTGCGTTCTGTATGAAATGATCACCGGCCGCCCGCCGTTTACAGCCACACAACTGCCGCGGGCCCATCTGGAACATCCGCCAATCCCGCCTGTCCATTTTGTGCCTGATTTACCGGAACTGGCCAGCGATATTTTGCTCCAAGCCCTGGCTAAGGACCCCACTAAACGCCCGGCCAGCGCCTCACAATTGGTGCGCGACTTGCGCCAAGTGCTAAACCGGACCCCTTTTGATATCAAGTTGAGCGGTGGTATTTTGCTTTCCGATCTTCACAGTATGATTATCAAGCAGCTGTATACGGAAAGTAATCAGGCGAATATCACCCGGGTCCATATTGACCAGAAGTTTCAAGGCGGCCTGAGCGGCACCGAAGTGATCCTAGCCCAACCGATAGATGATCACGGTCGCGGGTTGGCCCGTGAAGTTATAAAAATTGGCCCGGCAACGATGCTGCGGCGTGAGTACAACCGCTACCGGCAGTTTGTTAAAGGACGTCTCCCGGCCACTGCCGTCAATTTGGAACGTGGACCGGTGGAGTTAGGCAAGTTAGGGGGATTGAGTTATGGCTTTGCCGGGGATCGGCCGTTTGGGACGGTGCAAGATTTAGAGGATTATTATGCCGGCCATTCCGTTCGCGAGCTCAATCAGGTATTGGCCCGGCTAATGGAACCGCTGGATGATCGCTGGTACGGCCAAAGCGAACCTTTGCTGACCAATTTTGCGGAAGAGTATGACCAGCATTTACCGGCTCATATCCGGTTGACCAAAGCCACTGTATTGCCCCATCAAAGTTATAATCAGGCCACGCACCGGCTGGTCAACACTGAGGTCATTTTGAATGCGAGTCATCAACTGGAAATCGGTGAGCCGATTGCTATCCTCGGTCTAAAAGTGACCCAGGTGATGCCGGATGAGATCAAACTAACCAGCACTAAGGATGGCCCCAAAATTTGGATTCGAGCGGAAACCGATTTTCCGCAGTCTGACCTGCAAGAAGGCGACCAGGTCAGTATTTTGGGAATAATTAAAGCTCGCCGCGATGATATGCTGGCGCAGGCGGGGGATCGAATTGTCGACACCTTTCAGGCGTTTTCTCGCCGACCTGATGGCACGATCTACATATCCGAAATGGGTCTAACTCTGCCTGATCCGCTGGCCATTTATCCGCGTCTGCTCAACAAACAGCTCGATGGCCGGCGGGCCATTATCCACGGTGACCTGCATCCCGGCAATATTCTGATCGACGACGCCGGCCGGGCCTGGCTCATTGATTTTGATCATGTGCGTGAAGGGCATGTGCTGTTCGATTTTATCAGGTTGGAAACAATCCTGCGGCTGTTTGTGCTGGGTAAAGCTCGACGAACCATTTTGCAGAATGGTGATAAGCCAGAGCGGAATGGGACTCCAAAGTTATGGGCTGATTCTTTTAGTCTGGCAGAGTACATCAATTTTGAAGTCGCCTTATTACGGCAAACGCTCAATCACCAGACATTGGCCATTGCTAAGCCAGAGTTAGTTAAAGCAGCCGAGCTTATTCTGGCCATCCGCCAACTGGCTCAACCCTATCTGCGGGCGACCAACCACTGGCAGGAATATTTGAACGGCTTGTTTCTGCATAATTTGGCTCAGCTTAGATTTTACGAATTAATGCCTCAGATTGCGGTTTTACCCTTAACTACGGCGGCTGTGGTGGCCGGTGAAATCAGTTAGCCAATGTGACCGGTTAACTATTTTCCGAATAGAAATCGGGATATAGGGTTCTCAAGCAAGAGGGGCAGATACCGTGGCTGAAGTCGGCATTGGAATGCTCTCTAATATACACTTCAACTTCGTGCCAATAGCCCTCATCATCGCGAATTTTTTTACATTGGGCGCAAATAGGGAGTAACCCCTTTAATGTTTTGATCTGGTCCAGGGCGGCTTGCAGCTCTGTATTACGAAGCTCCAGGGCGTCGTTCAGGCGGTCCAATTCCATTAAATCTCCAAAGCGAGCCATCGCTACCGTAATGGCGATTTGTAGGTCTTTGGTATGGGGTGGTTTTCGCAGATAAGCGCCGACACCGGCTTCGCTGGCTCTGAGGATCAATTCTGGCGTATCATAAGCGGTTAAAATCACGACAGGCGTAGGACAGTGCTGCTGAATTACTTCAGCGGCTTCAATACCGTTCAGATGAGGCATTTCAATATCCATCAAAACGACATCCGGCTGTACTGTGCGCGTCAGATCAACCGCTTGGCGGCCGTCAGCAGCCTCCCCAACGATGATATAGCCGGTCTGTTCCAGCTTGCCCCGGATCATCTTGCTCACTAAGTAATCATCTTCTGCAATCAAAACACCAATATAGCTTTGATTTTTCATAGGTTATTTTTCTCGAAGAGCGGGTTTACCAGGTGTTAAAGGTTCAAATTGAATAACGGCGATTGCCCCTTGATCGTTATATAGCGATAAACTCCCGCGTAAGCTGCGCCTAATAATGTTTCGGATTAGATCAAACCCCACACTAAGGGCTTCCTGACGCCCCTGCAAGATTTCCTCTGGATAGCCGGGGCCATTATCTCGGAATTCAAATTCAATAATGTTCTGTTTCAGGCCGGCTACCAGTCGAATATTGACCATTATCTGAGGTAATCCGGTCGTTTTCGAGAATCCATGCTTAATGGCGTTGGTGGTCAATTCATTTAAGACCATTGCTAAATAATGGGCCTGGGCGGGTGTAACCTGTACCGGTGAAGGCGAAATTTTAACAGCGACATTTTGGTAAAGCGTTAACGCGTGGAGAGCCGAATGTATAATCTGTTCAGCCAGCTTATCCAGAGCAAGCGGGGCCCACTCGGCATCCGACAGCAGGCTGTGGACGGTGGCCAGGCTTTGCACCCGGTTAATTAATTCTTTGATAATAGCTTGATACAAAGCGTGGTCATCAACTTGGGCGCGGCTCTGCTCGGCGAAGAGCAGCCCGATAATGGCCGACAGGTTATTTTTGACCCGATGGTTTATTTCATCGAGCAATACGGTTTTAGTTTTGGCGTCTTGCTGAACCTGGGCAAAAAGTTGCGCATTCTCGATCGCCACCGTCGCCGTGACGGCGAGCGACTCGACTAACACCAAATCGGTGATATTAAAACGATTAACTTGTTCGTCTAATACATGAAGGACGCCAATGACACCGTAACTAACCCGTTTGAGCGGAACGCTAATTAGGGAGCGCAGATCTAAGCCGATACGTTGATCAACACCCTTAAAGTGGCGCTGATCCGCCGCCAGGTCCGGTACAATTAGGCTCTCGCCGGTTTGGGCTACCCAACCGGCAATGCCTTCACCCGGAGCCAAACGCCAGCCCTGAACCGTTTCACGATGCGGGCCGATAGCTTGCCGGCAAACCAGTTCGCCCAAGCCGTTTTTATTTTTTGATGTTTTAGGATCGACCAACCAGATGGAGCTAGCTACGGCCCCAAGTAAATGTTGTGTCTCTTTTAAAACCGTTTGTAATACTTCATCAACATCTAAACTGGAACTTAATTTGCGACCGGCTCGGTTGAGGGCATCTAATTCGCGGTTTCGCCGACGCAGCACTTCGATGGCTTGTTTGAGGGTTTCTTCAGCTAAACGCCGCTCGGTAATGTCCTTACCGGTCGAAATAAAATGGGTAATACGCCCCTCGGTATCTTTGATGGGGGTAATGGTTTGTTCATCGTAAAATAATGTCCCATTTTTCTTTCTATTGATGACAATATCCCTAAATACTTGTCCCGTGCTAATTGTTGTCCACATTCGTTGGTAAAATTCCGGGCTGTGCTGCTCTGATTTTAGAATGCGAGGTGTTTTGCCAATAACGTCAGTGCCGGTAAAACCGGTCAGTCGAGTAAAGGCAGGGTTGACATACTCTATAAGCCCGGCGCTGTTGGTAATGATCATGTGATCGGCGGTTTGCTCGATGGCTCGGGAGAGTTTGCGCAGCAGTTCGTCGGTTTTCTTGCGACGGGAAATATCAATAAATACAGCTAGAATGCCTAAAAAGTTGTTGCCCTCGAATAATGCTCGGGCGCTAAATATAATAGGGACAGTTTCGCCGTCTTTGGTATTGATAACAGTCTCATATTTAGTGGAGCTGTTCCTGGAGGACTGGGTTAATTCTGAAGAAACTTTATGGGTATAATCAGGATGAATCAGCGCCAAAATATTCTGGCTAATGAGTTCATCATGATCATACCCAAGAATTTGCAAACCTTTGGGGTTGATAAAGGAAATTCGATGTTGTGCATCTAAAATTAAAATGCCTTCTTCAATACTATTAACGATATTTTCATTAAAAAGTCGCAGTGTATTGGTCTCTTCATAGAGTCGAGCATTTTCGATGGCCACAGCGGCCGTAGCCGCCAACGACTCAACTAATTCTTGATGGGTTCGATCAAAACGATTGACTGTTTCGTCAACAATTTGAATCACGCCAATGATTTTATCTTTGATACGTAGGGGAACACTGAGGATAGAACGGAGATTTAACCCTGTTTGCTGATCAACCCCTTTGTAATGGCGGGCGTCTGTTTGGACATCGGCGGCAATGATGGTTTGCCCGGTTTGAGCTACCCGGCCCACCAACCCTTCGCCAACAGGTAAGCGCCAGCCTCGAACCATATCGCTTTGAGGGTCGGTAACCTGGCGGCAGATCACTTCATTTTTTTCCGGATCAAGCAGCCAGGCCGAACAGGCCACCACATTTAGTTCCTGTTGCACATCTTGCAGTACACTTGTCAGTACCTGATCCAAATCATGGGTGGAAATAAATACCTGGCTGGCCCGTTTGAGTAACATCAGTTCGTTATTTCGCTGTGGTGAGTCCACCGCCATTTGTTGGTGAGCTGTGGGATGGGGTTTTTTTGATCGGGGTCCTTTTTGGTGGCGTTGTAGGGCCAGTTCTATCGTCAATTGAAATTGTTGAATGGGAGATGAGGTAAGAAGGCAGCCGGTCGCCGTTGTGTGGGTAAGACGGTGCAGCGTTGTCTCATCGAGCTGAGTCGTTAAGTAGATGACAGGAATAGCAAATTGGCTTAGGATTATTTCTGCGGTTTCTGGATCGGCTTGATCTAACGCTATGTTCAGCAAAATGGCATCCGGTCGTAAGTCATCGGCCAGCTTAATAACTTCTGGCCCGGATGTGACACAGGCGAGCACTTGATATCCTAACTGTTCCAGGTTTTGCTTTACATTTTCCGAACTAATGCCATCATCAGCAATGATTAGACGAGCATTGGGCATAAGATGCGTCCTTTAAAGATCCCAGTAGGTCAGGCAGAAATAAGCCTGGGGTAGTAGAGTTTTAGCCGTTTCATTAGACAGCCCCACTAATAAAGCAGCAACTGCAAATTACTCAGCTACTTACGCCTGATGGTTACAGGACTAAACAGCCAGCGTTAGGGCTGTTTATATTCGGATCTGAAGTTCTATTGTTAAAGTAACAGAAAAATTATCGGACTGACTGACGCATTAATACAAGTAAAGAAAGAGGCGTAATTGTTTTTATAAAATTATATAGGTCGTTGGGTTTTATTCAAATATTGGATTTAATTGGCCTCTTTATAATGTTTATCCGGCAGATCTTGTAACCGGATAGCCGCTTGTTCCGGGGTCAAATCCCGTTGAGGTTCACCCAGCATTTCATAACCTACCATAAATTTTTTCACAGTGGCTGACCGCAGCAACGGCGGATAAAAATGGGCATGGAGCTGCCAGTAAGGATAATCCTCTGAATCGGTGGGCGCGCCGTGCCAGCCCATTGAATAAGGGAAAGAAGCCTCGAAAAGGTTATCATATTTGGATAGAAGACGCTTTAGGATTTCCGCCAAGGCATCTCGTTCAAAATCTGTGAGATCGGTTAAGCGCAGCACGTGACGCTGGGGTAAAAGTATGGTTTCAAAAGGCCACATAGCCCAATACGGTACCACTGCTAACCAATGCTCATTTTTGACAATCACCCGCTCCGACTGCTCGAGCTCGATCTGAGCATAATCAAGCAGCAGCGGTGTGCCATGTTTTTCAAAATAGGCTTGTTGCTGCATGTCCTCCTTTTTAGGCTCATTCGGCAGCGACTGTTGGCCCCAGACTTGCCCGTGAGGATGGGGATTCGAGCAGCCCATTATAGCCCCCTTATTTTCAAAAATCTGGACCCAACGATAGATTTGCCCCAGCTCAGCAATCTGACCAGCCCAGACATCGACCACCTGCCGGATGGCACTCACCGGCATTTCCGGCAGCGTTAGATCATGGCGGGGGGAAAAGCAGATGACCCGGCAAACACCTTGCTCACTTTTAGCTCTCAGCAAGGGATGGGGTGAAATTTCGCCTGCCGGGGTATCCGCTAACAGCGATGAAAAATCATTTTGGAAAACAAAGGTGCTTTGGTAGGTAGGATTATGTGCGCCTTCTGAGCGCTTGTTACCGGGGCAGAGATAACATTTTGGATCATACGGTGGGCGCGTATCTTGGGGTGGCTTTTCTATCTGGCCTTGCCACGGACGCTTGGTACGGTGCGGCGCGACCACAATCCACTCGCCGGTGAGCGGATTGTAGCGGCGATGAGAATGATCGGCTGGGTTGAATGTCATGATGGGTCTCCTCTGTCTGAATAATCTGAAAATCGAAACTTAATTGCTCTAGTAGATGGATAGGTATGGGGCATATACCACCAAATCATGCTCTCATATTAAGGCATTGTTAGCAATGGTACTCTTGTCGCTGTTTTGGTGATGAGTTGGTCATCGTTATAGGTTTGTTCTTGGCTGTAACAATATTTCCGACAGGGGGAGATTTAGGCAGAGATCGAGTGGTGATCGAAAAAAAGCGGAAAGCTGAAACGATGAGACTGGTCATGATCGGTTACGAGCCAGCCTTTGGAATGTCAAGGAGTCATACATTTGAGAATGCATTCCTCCTCTGAAAATAGCGATCTGGAGCGTCAAAGTTTACTTTGACCCCAACGTGGATGACAAAGCTTGCTTTGTCGCTCCAATAAATTTTCATTCTCGCTGTCGTCTCAACCGAGACTGTTGGACTCCTTAGAAACAGTAATTTTTAATCTGAGCCAATGGCGCCTGGCGCCTCTAAATCCTCAGGAGGTGTTTCGGTATCCATCCATTCTTGAGCATCAAGGCCACCGGATGGAATTTTCTCACTTGCGTAGCTATATTTTTTAGCGGAGTGAGGTTCGGTCATATCCTCCGGCGGAATGTCGGTGCTCTGCCACTCTTCATAACTCAACCCACCGCTGGCTGATTGAAATGAACTGATATATCCACAATTAAACTCAACATTTAAGTTATCGGCCAGACCTGCCGCTATCAGTGTCTGTTTGACCATGTCTGAGATTTGGTGGGTTAACTGTAGAGCTTCGTCATCGCCGCTGGTCAGTTTGTCTCGAATGAGGCGTAAGGTCGTTTCATCGGCTTTTAAGGTTATTCGTAAATCTAAATTTGCTTCTTTCATTTTTAACTCCCTTGTTAAAATATTTGATCACAGTTCCCATAAGACAGGATCTACAATCGGAAATCGATCAATTTGCCCCATTTTAGTGCGTTATTAATTTTACTCCCGATACTCGCATCGCAAAATTTTGCTAAACTTTATTCTGAGGTCGGCAGCCAAAATATGGGGAGTCTTCTAAATATTTCTTCATTATACCACGCTATGTTATAATTTTTCTGCCTGAAGTTTGAATTAAAGGTTATTTGACTTGCTAGTGTTGAGCCACTTAACTGAGCGCAAGGGCCAACTGAGCGATCTGATGAACATGTCCTATCAGCCGAGTGTCAGGATATTGTAGAATGAACGAAACGAGAGCTTGCTGAGTTTGCTGATTGATTTGGAGTAGACAACCTCATTTGTTTAATCCTTCAAAGGAGACCACTTAATGGACTGGATTACTAACCCTGAAATTTGGATTGCGTTGTTAACCTTAACGAGCCTGGAAATTGTTCTGGGCATCGACAACGTCATTTTTATTTCTATTTTGGCTGGTAAATTGCCCCCTGATCAGCAGGCTAGAGCACGCACTGTGGGGCTATCACTAGCGATGTTTGTGCGGATTGGTCTGTTATTTTCGCTGTCGTGGATTATCGGACTGACCGAGCCGCTGTTCGAGATTTTTGGGTTTGAAATCACCGGGCGGAGTGTGATTCTGCTGGCCGGCGGCCTGTTCCTCATAGGCAAAAGTACCTTCGAGATTCACGACAAACTGGAAGGTGAAGAGGGGCATGACTCGGCTAAAGTTAACGCGACCTTTACCAGCGTCATTATTCAGATCTTGCTGTTGGATATTGTTTTTTCGCTCGACTCGGTCATTACTGCTGTAGGCATGGTCGATGACCTGCCGGTGATGATCGCAGCGGTAGTCATCGCGGTAGGGGTGATGTTGGTCGCCGCGGGTACAGTCAGCCAATTTGTCGAGGCTCATCCGACGATCAAAATGTTGGCTCTTAGTTTCTTACTGCTCATCGGCTTCTCGCTAGTGGCTGAGGGGTTGGAATTTCACATTCCGAAAGGCTACATTTACTTTGCGATGGGCTTCTCGGTCTTTGTGGAGATTCTTAATCTGCAACTACGCGGCAAGGCCAAGCCGGTCGAGCTACGCAAGCGGTATGTGGAAGCGGCGAAGCCGCCTTCCAGCTAGATCTGTGGAAATATCTCTCTTAATCTTCCTCCGGCTCCTCCGGCGCGACGCGCAGGGTCGTCTCGTTGCGATAAGTGACCAGGCCAGGCGTGGCGCCTTTGATCGCCCGGACATATTTTTTAACCGTCACATCAACCTCCACGCTGGTGTCGTGCCGGGCGCGGGAATAGTAGGCCGCCACACTCGCTGCCCAAAAAACGTCTGCTTCGGAGGGCAGCCCCTCGGCGGTGGGGATGACGACATGGGCGCCGGGAACGTCGCGGGCGTGGAGCCAGAGGTCATCAGCCGAGGCGCGGGTGAAGGTCAGATAGGCGTTTTGCAGCGCGTTTTTGCCAGCCCAGACGGTGGCTCCGTCCGGAGCGGTCAGCCGTAGATAGCGGGTCGCGGCACGTTTTTGCTGCTTTTTGCGGCTGGCTCTGGCCCGGTAGTAACCGGCCTCACTCAAGGCCAGTGCCACCGCATCGATCTCCGGCCGGTCGTCGGCCATGTCCAAATCTTGCTCCAACTGCTCCAGGTATTGTTCCTCCAACGAAATTTTCTCCAACTGATTCGGGATTTCCTCAGAGGCGCGCTGCGCCTTGCGATAGCGATTGAAATAGTTTTGGGCGTTGGCGCTGGGCGACAGTGAAACCTCTAGCGCAATTTTGAGCGGCGCGTCACGGCCCGGCCAGTTGACAGTCAAGCTCTCCTGGCCGGCTTTAAGTTGGTAGGCATGGGCTAAAATCGCTTCCCCTTTGTCTTTTAAGAGCGTAGGATCAGCCTGAGCGGCGGCATCTTCTTCCAGCCGCTCTCGGCGGCGCGCCAATTTTTGGCGGGTGGCCGCGATAGCCTCAGCCAGCGGCGTTTTAGCCGCAGCATAACCGGCCGCGGCTTTGGCAAAATAGCTTTCGACCACCGCCGACATCGACCGGCCGGTTTCGGACTGAGGTAAATGATGCAGCGGGTAAGCCGCAAAAGCCTCGACAAAACCGTCCTCATCAAATGCCAGCGTTGGCTGCCAAATTTCATACCTAAGCTGGTTGAATAAGTCCTGCATCGTGTTAAGGATGGGCGTCAGTGAGGTGAGTTGGCTGACGGTGGTATTGGTATCGCCGGTGGCTCGATAGATCATTTCGCGGGCCAAAAGAGGGCTAACGCCTACCAAAATATTGGGTAATAATCGCGCCAATTCCAGGTTGGGCGAGGCTTCGGCTAATTCTTGCCGGAAGTTGAATTCGGTCAGCTCGGCTGGGGTAAGTTTATTTTGCGAGGGTGGGGGTTCGTAGACGTGATTGGGCAGCAGTGTTCGCTGGCGGGTCTGGCCGGCTTTAGGCAGGCGGGCTACACCGAGAATGGTTTGATCGGGCGCGACCAACACCAGGTTGCTGCGTGGGCCGAGCATTTCCGCAGCCAGCATGGTAGGGCCAGCGTGGAAGTTATCAAAATGGAGGTTGAGAATACGTTCGTAGGGCGGCTGTTCAACTGCTTTGAGCACGGCGCCGCGCATATATTTGCGTAAAACGAGCATCAGCGGAGTATCGTTGCCGGTGCCGCGCCGGACTTTTTTCTCGGTTAGGTGCAGGCGCGGCGATTGAGGTTCGACGGACAGGATGAGGTAGTAGCGAATGGGGTGGACATAAATTTCAAAACCGTAGGTCAAAGAGTTGATCTGAACGACTCGCTGGACGCGCCCTCCCAGCACAATCGAGCGTAGTTCCGAGGCCATGGCAGCCAGAGCAAAGGTGTCAAAACTCATGGGGTCATAGCTACCTCATTCGACTATTTTTAACTTTTCGGCCAGCATGGCTGCCGTGTCGTTGCCGCGAATACGGACGCGCGGCATCAGAAAACGGCGGTCATAACTATGCCGGCCGCCCCATTCGGTGGTGACCGCCATCAAGAAGCCAGCCGATTTGACCATGTCGATAGCTGCGTCATCGTACAGGCCGGAAGGGTAGGCAAAGGCGTATATGGGTTCGCCGATGTTCTGCTCGATGAGTTGTTTGGAGGTGACAATTTCGCTATGTAAGAATTCGTTGGTGCGGCGGCGCAAGTCGGGGTGGGTATGGCTGTGTGAGCCGAATTCCATGCCGGCCTGATGCATCTCTCTGACCATATCCCAACTCAGAAAGTTGACATTGGCTGTGTCGATAGGCTGCGTAAAAATAAAAAAGGTGGCGGTGAAGCCATATTTTTGCAGCAGCGGGAAGGCGTACTGGTAGCTGTCCCGATAGCCATCGTCAAAGGTGATGATGATCGGTTTGGGGGGTAGCGCTTCGCCCCGGCTGGTAATGTCAGCCAACTGCTGAAACGAGAGCGACTGGTAGCCAGCGTCACGCAGGTAAGCTAGATGGCTTTCAAACAGATCGGGCGGCACCGACAGATCCATCCGGATGGCATCGGCGTCGGCCGGCGGGGTTGAAAGATAGTGGTACATTAAGATCGGCACGTGGAAAACACCCGTGGGCCGGCTAATCTGGACGGGCGGGGCAGCCGGAACGGCGGTAGCAGTGGGTGGTGATGGGTTGGTTGGCACCGATTCAATAGCGGGTGAGGTGGGAGTGACAGCGGACAGCGGTAAGTTGGTGGGTGACAGCGTCATGGTAGGCGAGGATGGGGCGAGCGTTGGAGTCGGCCGGGGCGTTGACGTGGCTCGAGTTGGTGTTGGGACTACGGGCGTGGAAGTGGGCGAGGGTGGTAAGGTGCTGGTTGGGGTAGCTGTTGGGAATGGGGTCGAGGTAAATGTAGGTCTGAGGGTAGCTGTGGCCGTTGGCACGGCCGCAGCGTTATCGGCCACAACCAGGCCCATGCCCACTTGCATGGCTACAACCAGAAGTAGGATCGGCACTACAAACCAAAAACGAAAGAGCGCTTTTATCATTTGGCCTGATTAAATCTCTTCAAAATTGACCAAATCGCCGGAAGGCGTTAATTTTTTGATAGTCAGTTCGGCTTGGTCTAGCTGTAAACCGCACTGTTTCGCCAAATCCATACCGGTCTGGTAAAGAGCCATCGCTTCGGCCAACGGCAGATGGCCGGCTTCAAGCTGCCTGACTGTCTCTTGCAGCCGGCTGTAAGCTTCTTCAAAGGATAATTGGTCGATGGCGTTTGATTTGCTGTCCATTTTTTGTTCCTACATTTCCCAAGCCTGGGTTAAGCCGCAACGAATGAGCCGTTGCTTCCAAATTATACAAAAATAATAGAATAGTCAAACTGGAATTTGCTCGCACGGTGCGGTATAAGGTGGGAAAGTATACACACGCCGCCATACACACTATATCCCCCTTCAACTAGAGGAAATAAGTTCCTTAGTAAACACCGTGTTCTATTTTTAACAATTCAGGCTGAACCGTTTTATTCCATTCTAGAACCCAATCGATAGCCCGTTTAATCCCTTCTTCAAAGGTTACTTGGGGTTCATAGCCCAACAGTTTTTGGGCCTTTGTTAAATCGGCGACGTAAAAGTTAATCTCACCGGGTCTAATCGGTTGGTCAATGATTTCAGGTTCAACATTGAGTTTAGCGGCGATGGTGTTGGCCAACTGAATCAGTGTAGCCGGACTGCCCGAACTAAGGTTAAAAGTTTCGTTCACCACTGCGTTGTTGAGCAGTTTTTCGATGCCCAGCATAAAGCCGTTGACACAATCATCGACATAGGTGAAATCGATTAATTTGTGGCGGCCATAGATGGTGATCGGTTTGCCGTGCAGCATTTGGTCGATGAATATATGAATCACACGCGTCATTCGTTGTAAATCGCTATCGTACCGGCCATAGACATTGCTCAAGCGAAAAATGAGATATTTGAGATTGTAACAGTGGGCATAAGAGTAGATCAGCATCTCATCGGCCATTTTGTAAGCGGCATAAGGACTGAGAATGTGATAGACGTTCGCCTCATCTTCGCTGACGCACGGCGGGTCAGGCCGGCCATAGACCTCTCTGGAACTACTAAAAATGATCGGTACTTGCTGTATTCGGCAAAACTCAAGCACGTTAAAGGTCGTAGTTGTATTTTCATGGGCGCGTTTGGGATCGATGACCAATTCGTGGACCTTGGCGTTGGCGGCCAAACTGATCACCAGATCGGGTCGATCGAAGCCCGGTTTGGCCGCGTTTAAGGCTGACGGAGTCGGCATGCCCTCCGCCGCCAGGTCGCGCTGAAGAAAGGGGATTTGGTTGGTCCAGGTATTGGGCCGGCGGTCGATACCCAAAACCGAAACACCTTTTTTCATTAAGGCCAGGCTCAAATTGGTGCCAACCTGTCCACTGCTGCCGGTCACTAAAACTTTCAACATAAACTATCTCCCTGAGGTTTGGACCGTGGCTTCGAATTCGCCATCACTCACTTTAACCACAATCCGGTCATCCTGACCAACTTGTTGGGTTTGGCTGACAACCGTGTTATCTTTTTGAACAATGGCGTAACCTCGGCTGAGGGTGGCCTGAGGATTTAATGTTTCCAGGCGCGAGGCCAGGCTGGCGATTTGCTGCCGTTGTAAATCCAGTCGATGCCGCACCGCTCGGTTGGCCCGGTGAGTCAGGCTGTCGATCTGCTGCCGGAAGTTGTTGATCTGGTTTTGGGGCGACAGCCGCTCTAAAGCCCAGGTTTGCCGGTTGAGATCAGTGCGAGTCTGGTGAATAATTTGCCGGGCGGCATCGGTTAAAGCAATCTCATTGCCGGCCAGATTTTGCTCTAAGTCAAAGCGGTTGGGCGAAACAATTTCAGCTGCGGCCGAAGGCGTGGGGGCGCGCACATCGGCCACAAAATCGGCGATGGTAAAATCGGTTTCGTGACCCACGCCGGTGACAATGGGAATGGGGCAGGCGACTATGGTCCGGGCCAGGGCTTCATTGTTGAAAGCCCACAAATCTTCTAGACTGCCGCCGCCTCTGGCCAAAATGATCACGTCGATCGGCTGCTGGGCCAATAGGTTTAGCGCAGCAATAAGTTGCCGAGGCGCCGCCTCGCCTTGTACTGCGGCCGGTGAGAGAATCACTTGGGCCAGCGGATATCGCCGCCACAAGACATTAAGAATATCGCGCAGCGCCGCCGCGTCGGGCGAGGTAACGATGCCAATGCGCTTAGGAAAGGCCGGCAGCGGTTTTTTCAGATCAGCGTCAAACAAGCCTTCGGCGGCGAGATGAGCTTTAATTCGCTCGAATTCAGCGTGCAGGGCGCCCTGACCGGCCGGTTCGAGATCATCGACATAAAATTGATAATTCCCGCCGGCCTCGTAGACCGAGATTTTACCACGGGCCAAAATAGCCTCCCCTTCACGCTGCGGCCGGTATATAAGCTGACTGACCGTAGTGCGCCAAATGACACAGCGGATGGTCGCTTTGGCATCTTTAAGGGTAAAGTAGATATGGCCGGAGGCAGCCGGTTTCCAGTTAGATATTTCGCCCTCTAGCCAAACGTTTTGCAGATGGCGATCGGCCTCAAACTTTTGACGGAGATAGGCGTTAATCTCGCTAATTGAATAAACTTTTGGTGAAAAATCAAAAAGAGTTGGTTGGTACATTGAATAACGGCTTCAAGATGTCAGGCGTCAATGGATTGGTCAAATTGTAAGCACATTATGGCATGAAATCAGGGGGATGCAAGCGGTCATAGAGGGAATTACCGGCCTTGATTACGCTTTATTTAAATGTTGGCTTACCAGGAAGTTAAAGCAGTTGAAATCGGCCCGTGGCACGCACAATTTTGCTGTTGAAATTACTAACAAAGCCGAACAATCGTCCCTGTAACTTTTGCCAGTCCTCGCTGGCAAGAATGGATTGCATTGTTTTCAAGTCTTCGGTGACGCTGCCCTGGAGAATTTGGGGGCCACTGCCAAAAACAGTGTACCAGGCTTCGGTCGGCTGCATGCCCAGCTTGGTCATGCCCGGAATAAATTCCCTAACGATAAACTCGAAATATTCGCTTTCCGAACCAGGTTTGATATCCCAACTCATTAGTAACTTAACCATGCATTTTGGCCTTCGAGGGTAAAATTTAGATTGTACAGTGAGAGGATAGCAGAATAGAGATAATTCTGCAAGTCTAATTATTCGGTTATCAGGCGAATCAAGGCTTCGCCCTGGCCGAAGGGACCGATGGCGGCCAAACTATAGCGCCCCGGAGCGATCAATCGTTCCACCAGAGCGCTGATGGCCTCACCGGTTACGGCTTCGTAAGCGGCCAAGGCATCTGCCGGTGATTTGATCGCGGTTTGATACAGAGCCTGATAGGCTACCCATGCGGCCTGACTGTACGTATCTTCCAAGCCAAGCCCCATGCGGCCTTTGACATATTCTTTAGCCTTACGCAGTTCTTGAGCCGGAATCGGGTGATCACACAACTGTTTTAACTCGATCAGAATGGCTTGCAATGCCTCCGCCGCCCGGCGGGGATCGACTCCAGCGTAAATGGTGAGCGAACCGGTATCTTGCAGCAGATTAATCCCGGAGTCAACGGCGTAGGCCAGCCCTTTTTCTTCTCTAATACTCAAGAAGAGCCGCGAACTCATACCATCGCCCAACAGGGTGTTGAGTACACTCAGGGCGTAGCGGTCCGGATGGTTGCGCGGCAAACCCGGCAAAGCCAGGCAAAGATGGCCTTGTTCGATGGCTCGATCTTCTATCCGATAGCGTATATCCGAGGCTGGCGGGGGAGCCGGTTCGAAGGGCGGGGGTGCTTGGGCCGGCCAGTCGCCTAACCGGGCGTCAATTTCCGGGATGACCTGCTCAGGATCGAACGCGCCCCCTAATGCGACCACGAGGTTGCCGGGATGATAAGCGGTTTCAAAAAATGAGGTCAAAGCCGGGCGATTAATGTTGCGTAAACTGGCTGTGGTTCCGGTGACACTCTGGCCCAACGGATGATCGGGCCACAACACCTCATCGATCACGACATCGAGCCACTCATCCGGCGAGTCGAACACCATGTTGATCTCTTCGCCGATGACCCGACGCTCTTTTTTGATGTCCGCTGCGGTAAAGAGCGGGTTTCGCAGCAAGTCGGTCAGGAAATCGATGGCAACATTAACCTGAGCGGCTGCGACCTTGGCATAGTAAACAGTCGTTTCCGGGCCGGTATAGGCATTGCTATCGCCGCCAATCCCTTCGATGGCCTCCGCTATTTGACGGGCGGACGGCCTGTTTTTGGTTCCTTTAAAGAGCATATGCTCGATGAAATGAGACATGCCCGATAGGTTAGCCGGTTCATAGCGAGCCCCAACTTTGACAAAAATCCCCATACTCACCGATTGAAAGGCGTGAGAGGGAACCATGAGGACGCGCAGATTGTTGGATAAGGTATGATCGATGTAGTGCATTAGATAGCCTGGCCTAAATAAAAAAGTGGGCTGCCGCCACAGCGCAGCCCACTTAGTGATTATATCTTGAGTGAGGGATTAATCAACTTTAGAGGTCGGTGCGGCGAATCGAGCGCACTCCATAGATGAACAGAATCAGCACGGTCAAGCTGACTCCGGCCAGCGGTAAAAACGTCTCTATCTGGGCCATCAACCCGATTTGACCGGTAACCGGCAGCATATCTGGAGGCGGCTCAGCCACAACTTCCGGTTCGGTGTCGCCGGTTTCAGGCAGACCGTTGGGGGGAACGAAATCGTCTTCGCTCTCGACCTCAGCAGTCGGTTCGGATGTTGGATCTGGCGTTGGCCCGGCTGTGGCGGCGGGTGTCGGTTCGGGTGTAGTCGTGACTACCATTGCCTCGACAGCGATCGCCAATGTCGGGGTGATCGAAGCAGGTTCCACTACCGGCGCCGCTGGAGCCGGTTCGCCAGTTGTGCCAATGGTGAAATCGAGCCAAGCTTGATCGGCGGCGCTTTCCCGGTAAAAGAGGGTCGCCGTTTGCCGAATTTGGCTGCTGTTTGGCTGATCATCCGCCGCCTTCACGGTGATAAATACATTGCGCTCGGCCCCGGAGGGAATCGTATCCAGATAGGCCGCCACAAGCTGGCCATCGTCGCCGCCGTTGATAATCTTGAGATTTTCAGCGGCGATAGCGGCGGCTTCGACTTGAGTCGCCGTTAAACCGGCCGGCATCAAACTGGTGACGACGACGTTGGTGATATCGTTGGGCAGGTTGTTTTTGACAGTTAGTTTGATCGGGATTTCAGCGCCGGGCGATAGGGCTGATGGGCCGGACATCTCCAATGTGGCCGGCGGATCGACGCGGGAACCGCTGTGGACGGCAATGTTGGCGATAGTCTTGTAGTCGCAGTTGAGGTAGACACCCGCATTTTGGATAAGCGGATCAAGCGAGTCGTCCACAGCCGGGGGCAGGACCACTTGCAGAGTGGCGATGCCCGTGCCAAGGCCGCCAAAACTATAGGCCCCGTTGCTGGAACTGGTCGTGTCGGCCTCCCAGCTACCGGTACTGAGTTTCGAACCGATGCCGGCCATCGCCCCGACCCCCCAATGAATCATTTCCCCTTCCAGGACAGCGCAACCGGTTGTCGCTGCGTCGGTATCGTCGCTGCTACCGCCGCCACCCTTATCACCATCATTGCCACTACCACCTCCCTCATCCGAGGGACGAGGATCTTGCGGCAGTGGACCGGCAGAAACGGTGGTCGCGTAGGCCATACTCCACACTAAAGTGATTATTAAAGCTAATGTTGTTAAATATTTAGACATGTTATTCGCACCTATAAAGGCTAATCGAATGTTAAATCAATGGTATCATAAACCCGGTAAGACGTCAATGGGGTTATGTCAATCTATATCTCGCCGGGGGGCTTGCGTCGAACTGCTGGCGGCGCTTTGACCCAACCCGGAAAACGTAATTGTGGCCGGCGATTGGTTATTGGTCTCATCCGCTTCCGGAATTTCGACAAAGGTCTGGTTGTTGGGATCATCGGCGTCGAAGCTGTCGGCGTAGGCCAGGATGGTTGCGCCGGCGGCAGGCGGCCAGACTTTATCGGTAGGACCGGGGCCGACCGACCCGTCAGAGGTCAGTGTAATCGAGGCGCCGCCAGCCAAGACGGGTACTTCCCAGCCCATGCCGTGGGTAGCGTTGACCAGTGAGCTATCCCAGCGTCGATCATTCGTAACCCCCACTAGCGTACCCGGTTCGGTCTGCGGGTTGGCATACAGATCAACCCAGAAGCCGCTGTCGGTCGGGCAGGCGCCGGTATTTTCCACCACCACTGTCACCACGCTCGCATTGATTGACAGTCCGGTCACTTCCAGGTCGATATCGGTGCAAGGCGGCGGCGCATAATCTTTGATGATCATCGGTAGGAACACGGTGCCGGGGGTAGACTGACTGTTATTAAAGGTACAGGTCACATTTTCACCCGTGTCGAGGTCGATAGTAGCGGTTGAGCCGGCGGTGGTGGTGCCGCTGTCGGGATCGGTGCAGTTGAGGCTCGATAAATTCCAGCCGGAGGTGGCTGCTTCGGTTACCGCGTAAGTTCCCGGCGATACGAACGAAGTGAACGTGCTGCTGAGCGTATTACCGTTATCGACCAGGGAGAAATTGCCCAGATCGCCCGTAAAACTGAACGCTTGAGCGTCATCGGGGGTGGCATCTTTGATAATGGTGATTGAACTGGCCGTGGAGGTGTTGGTAAAGACACAGGTAATGCTCTCACCTGAGTCAAGGTCGATGGTGGCGGTTGACCCGGCGGTCGATGAGCCGCTGTCAGGATCGGTACAGCTCAGGCCGGTCAGATTCCAACCCGATACCGCCCCTTCAGTGACACTGTAGCTGCCGGGGCTGAGATTAAGCCGAGTTAGAGTGCTGCTGAAAGGATTGCCGTTATCGATTAAGGTAAAGTTACCCAAGCTTCCAGTGAAGGCAAACGACTGGCTGTTATCAGGCACCGCATTTTTCTTAATGGTGATTGAGCCAAGAGAGGCGTTGGCCGTATTGGTAAAGGTACAGGTGACATTTTCGCCGGAGTTGAGCACGATGTTCGCCTGGCCTTGATTGGGATTGGTGCTGGTGTCGCTGGTAGGATCGGCGCAGGTGATATTGTTTAAGGTCCAACCCGATGTAGCTAACTCACCGATGGTGTACGCCCCGATGGCCAGATTAGAAAACGTGAGAACGTTTGAGTAAGCATCAGCATCGGCCCCATCGTCCAGGGTAAACGCCCCAATTGATGGATTGCCAATAAAGCTGAAATTCTGGGTATTATCAGGCACCGCATCCTTGATAATCGTAATTGAGCCGGGCGTGGCGGTGTTGGTAAAAACGCAGGTGACAGTCTCCCCAAACCCAATCCCGATGGCGCTGATCGGGTCGCTGTTATCACAAGCCGTGGTGAGTGACCAGCCGGAAGGGACCGTCTCCGATAGCGAATATGTACCTGAGATGAGGTTGGTAAATGTTTGAACGCCTCCATTTGCCAACGAGAAAGTAGGCGGCGTCAGACCACCGCCGGCGGTGAAGTTAAACGAGGTTGTGGTCGGATCGGGGGAGGGATTAGTGACTTTTCGCACAATGAGTGTGGAAAGCTTTGTATTCGTATAGACACACGTTACGGTTTCACCGGCATCGACGGTGATATTGCCTGTTTTAGGATTGTCGCCGTTGTCGCAGGCGGCGACGGTTGTCCACCCGGACACAGGCGTTTCAGACAAACTGTAGCTGCCGGGTTTGATGCTCCCACTGTTGTAAGGCGTGGTTGTGTGTGATAAAGCAAATGTCTGGTTAATCGTGTCCGGCCCGCCGGTCAAGGCAAAATTGAATGAGGTGGTGTTACTTGATGGCACGGTTACTTTGTCAACGATAATCGCGCCGCGCTGGGTGTTGGTGAAGGTACAGGTGATATCTTCGCCGGGGGCGACAGCGATATTGGTGATCGGGCTGCCGTCGCTGCAGGTTGAAGTGAGATCCCAACCGGCTGGTGTGGTTTCGGCTACGGTGTAGCTGCTGCCGGAAGTGACATTGGTGAATGTTTGGCTTTGGCCATTCGAGAGCGTAAAGTTGGATGGGGATAGGCTGGTGGTAAAGGTGAATGCCAGGCTGGTGGACGGTGTGGTGACTTTTTGGACAGTAATGGTACCTAGATTGGAGGTATTGGTAAAGACGCAGGTGATATTTTCGCCCGGCCCCACGTCAACCGCGTTGATCGGGCTGCCGTCGCTGCAATTGGAGGTTAACGTCCAGCCGGTGGGAACTGTTTCTGAGATGCTGTAAGTGCCCACGGTGACCTTATTATAAACTTGGCTGCCGCCATCCGAGAGGGTAAAGTTAGTGGATGTGGACAGATTAGTGGTAAAGGTGAACACCTCAGGACTGGCTGCCGGGACAGTAACCTTTTGGACGGTGACGGTACCGGGATCGGCGGTGTTGGTAAAAACGCAGGTAACGGTTTCGCCGGCGGCAATCGATATGTTGTTGACAGGGCTACTATCATCACAAGACGAACTCATCGTCCACCCAGAAGGAACGGTCTCGGTGATAGCATAGCTGCCAGGTGATATATTACTGAAGGTTTGACTGTAGCCACCAGTTAAATTAAACGTGGTTGGCGATAGGCCGGCGCTAGCTGTGTAAGCAAACGAAGTGGTTATAGCCGGCGGATCGGTTATTTTTTGAATTATCAACGTCCCCAATTGAGTGTTGCTAAAAGTACAATTAATGTCCTCACCTGGATCAAGTTCAATACGCGCACTGCCGCCGCCCGGTTGAGTGAAATCTCCGCCGGTACAGTTAATGCCGGTAAGACTCCAGCCGGCGACAGACGTTTCGGTGGCGGTATACGTACCCGGTTGAAGGCTGGGGAAGGTGATCGTATTGGAATAGGGATTGCCAGGTGTACCGTCATCATCAAGAATAAATGAAGGGCTGAGGGTTCCCGTAAAGGTGAATGGTTGCGTACTGTCAGGCGTGGCATTTTTTTGAACGGTGATCGACCCCCGCTTGGTATTTTCATAAGTACAAACCACCGCTTCACCTACACCCAGTGTGATCGTTGCCGTGACGCCGCTTGTACTGGTATTGGCGCCCCCCACACAGCTTAGATTCGTTATATCCCAGTCAGTCGGCAAGGTTTCGGCCACCGTGTAGCTGCCAGTCTGGAGGTAAAATGTTTGGCTTAGACCGTCAGTTAAACTAAAAGTGGTCGTCCCAGTGATGCTGGTCGTGCTAAAATTAAAGTTCTGGGGATCGCCAGTCGGCAATGTATTTTTGACAATGGTGATAGAGTTTTGCGAGAAACGGATGGTAGGCCCGCCGGCTATCGGATCGCCGCCATTACAGGTACTATATTGCAGAATGCCCGTTGAAAAATAGCCTTTAATGCCAATCGTACCATTGTTCCCATCACTAACAGCAGCTGAACCCGTATCGGTATTTTCATATCTAAATTGGATGGCATTAGAACTTTCATATAAAACAGCTTGGAAGGTTACGGGGGTTGTCGCCCCAAAGATCAGTGAGTCTTCGTGCAGCATGCTATCCCATTGAACAATCACATATCGGTTCGGGGCGGTGCCGAATGTATTCAAATAAATTGTACCGTTGCCCCAATCATCCCACCAGGGGGCAATGATGTTATAGGGATAGGCGTCCAGATTGCAGGCGTTATCCTTGATATTTCCACCTGATATGGGCGGTCCTACCAGTAGAGCCCCATTGTTACCAATGCGAATCGTATCTGTGATGGCCCCATAAAATTGAAACAGAAAGGGAATCGTAACGTCTGTAGTAACATCCCCTCCTAAGGTATGGGAGACGACCCCGCTTGTTCCTGAAATATCGGTAAATACATCAGTAGGGCCAAAGGTTTCATTTTCGTCTTGATAAGTGTAGCCGAAATTATCAGCGCCGCCTGCGGCTTTGAGAGGAGCCATCGGCGGTAATTCGACTGTGTCAATATTATTTACTGTATTATTGGCTGAGGCGGTCATAACCGTCAACAAACTAAGCGATAAGATGAGGGCCAATAATCCGGCAAAAATGGTAATAAGCACTCGCAGTATCTTGTTCATGAATAAGAACTCCTGGTGTTATGAAGAGAAATAGAGATTGGGGTTAATAATGGATAACCGGAGCTTAATTGAGGATAAATAGAATTTGAGAGTCAGTTATTAAACTTGTGATAAATTAGTCAACATAAAAAATATCATGACTCTCTGAGGGGCAATTGCCCTCAGCCGCCACTGTTACCGGTCAAAAAGTTATTAACCTCCTAGTAACGAGGATACACCAAAAGGGAGGCAGTTGGAAGGGAAGAAAGTCCGTAAAATTTAGGTAAAAAGGTACTTATGACTCTTTCCCGAAAGTCACATGTTTTAGGTGACTTTAGTCACATGGAGAGTATAGATGAGGGGCATTATTGATGACCTAGCTCTTGGAGATAGCGCTCAGCTTCCTGTTTGGCCAGAGGATCCTTGCCGCCTGACATTGAAAGATAAGTCTCAAAAGCGTCGGTGGCTTTCTCTTTATCTCCCAGGAAAAAGTAGGCTACCCCCAAAGTAAAATGGGGTTCGGCCAGTTCCGGGGAAATTTCCAGGGCTTGCTGTAGCTGAGCTACCGACTTGTTGAGCAGATCAGGGTCCGGTGAAGCATTCATTGTCAACGCTTGCTGCAAATACAGCGCCCCCAAATTATAGGCGACTTCACCGTCTGCCGGATTTAATTCCAATGCTTTTTCATACTGCGAAGCCGCCAGATCGAACTTTTGGAGTTGGTAGTAGGTTACGCCTAAGTTGGCGTAAGCCCCTTGATATTCAGGGTTTAGCTTGATCGCTTTTTGATAAGCTTCAGCCGCCTCTTCTAGCTGGCCGGCCTCATAGTATTCATTACCAAGCCTAAATTGATCCTCGGCGGTATTATTGGCCGCTGGTAGAGGTGTTTCGATAGGTGATGTATTACCCGTTGATTGAGCGGATGTTGGCGCTGGATCAGAGGGTGGGGGATCGGCTTGGCGGTTAAAGAGGGGGAAAAGGAGTACCCCTATTACGACCACCGCCAGAACCCCTGCTCCGACGCGCCACAGCAGGTTTGGACTGCCGGCTGAAGGGATAGGGGCCAGCGTCGCATTTTGTTTATCTTCACTCAGCGACGGCTCGATTGTCAGTTCATCGCTGCCAAGATTTTCGTTATCCATGTTGGAGGCTGCCTAAAATTTTGGCTCTAACACCACAATCTGAGTCTCTTCAGGAAGGCTGCTTTTGGTGACCTTTAGGCTACCTTCAGGGTCTAACTTAGCAATGCCCATCTCTTTTAGAAACTTACCGACCGGATCCAGCGTGATCGTTAGTTGAGGCAGGCTGTAATGCATGGGGATAACGATGTAGGGTTCGATCAAGCTAATGACTTCGGCTGCTTGAGCCGCATTGAGGGCATTATGGCCCCCAACTGGCACCATCAGGATATCGATACTGCCCAATCCTTCTACCTGGCTCTGGGAGGGAATGTGGCTAATATCACCCAAATGGCAAACGGCCAAATTTTCCATATAGATAACATACACATTATTTTTGGCGACAGCATTGGTGTTATTGGCGGGATATAGTTGAACTCCGGTGACAAAAGTGCCGCCAATTTCGTATTCACCGGGGCCATCGATAACTTTGAAATCGGGTTTGACTGACTGAAGCGCACTATGGTGGGGATGGTCATGGCTAATGGTCACGATATCTGTGCGCGGCCGGTTTAGGGAGAGGCCTAACGATTTATCATAAGGATCGGTTAATACCGTCGATGTCCGATCTTTTATGCGAAAACAGGCGTGTCCGTACCAAGTTATTTCCATAAATTTTACGCATTATCCTTTGAACACAATTTAATACTATTTAATTTTACCATGATTCGGACAGATTTGGAAGTATACATAAATTCAAAATTCACGAATTATTAAGTGACGGGTACTTAATTATGCTTGCGTGGCTAAATCAGTTTAGGGCCAACCTCTGCTTCGTCAGACCGATTTGTTTAATAGCTAATCTCACCAAGAGGTTGGCTGGCCCCTTGACTTTCCGCAAATTTGATAGTCAATCGTCTAAATCGAGGCGATTGGGTCAACTGAAACGAAACCTCATCCCGATCATCTGATGGTGACTGTTCTAAAATACCCAATAAGGTTAAATCACCCAAATCAGGGCGGATCGAGGCTGTGCTGCGCCCCATATATTTAGCAATTTTTGAGATGGAGGCGCGAGTATTGGGATTTTTGCCAAAAAAGGTTAGAATATCCCACTTGAGTAAATCAGTGGCGTATCTTTCAACAAAAACCAGAAAATCCACATCCACTTCTTTATTGAGTACCGGCAGCGAGGGTAACATTTGAATTGCTCCGTTTTGTGGTAATATCAAACACATTAACACCAGACTGGTCATGATATCTTAGAGCAGTTCACTCTAACTTTCTATAGTAATAAAGTCTAGGTTCATGAATAAAATCGCCGTTGCTTCCCAAAATGCTTCAGAACTACAAAAAATTCTGACCACTCTACCCTTTGAGTTTGAGCTTTTACCGGAAACTGAGCCACTTATAGCCCGGTTGCAGCCACACCTATATTCGCTCGTCTTGCTCGATATTGGCCGCTCGAGTGCGGATTTATTGGTCGAACTGCACGCCGGTTCCCCGGAAACCATCATCATTCTCCTAACCTCTCCTGAAGAACGCCATCAGGCCATTGAACAACTGTACCTGGGCGTCCATGATTATCTTTTACTTCCTCTTGATCCTCAGGAAGTGACACTCAAGATCAAACGCCTTTTAGAGGAACGGCAGTTCAAGCAGAAAGTTCCCGGCTTTCTTGATGATGTTCCAACCGGACTCCTGCTCCTCAACGAAGCCACTCAGGAGATGATCCAAACCCTGGAACTTGCAGCGGCTCAACGAGTCATTTTGGCCAAAGCTCGCCAGATGACTCAGGCCGAAGTGGCCCAAATCTATCTAGCCGACAAACGCGGCCAGCTAACTGAAAGCCAGACCGACGCGCTGCCCGCTGATGAACAATTAATTGATAACGAGCTGATCTTTAACCTCGTTCAACAGGCAGCGCTGACCCAGTTGGTTATTTCGCAGCGACTCACTTATGAGCTGGCCGAGTCCAATCCGGTGACAACATCGGTCCAAGTCAACCCGATTATCTCGCGAGAGAAGCTTATCGGTGTTTTGGCCTTGATTAGCCGGCGAGAGGCCGGTTTTTCCAATCAACTCAAACAGTGGTTGACCATCTTTTGTAGCCAGGCCGCTATCGCCATTGAAAATGCCTATTTGTTTCAGGATCTCTCGTCCGCTTATATCGACCTGGCTCAGAGCCGCGAAAAAATCCTGCACAGTCACAACACTCTCCAAGTTATCTTCGATGGCATCAGTGACGGTTTGTACATTTTGGATCAAGATTTGTCGATCAGCACCCTGAATCGAATCGAAGCCGAACGGCAGGGCGGTAAGCCGGAAGAGTTGGTCGGCAGGAGTTATTTGCTGCTCGATGGTCCTAACGATGCGCCGGAGTTAATCGCCCAAATTAAAGAAGCGCTGCGCAGCGGCCAGGAAACCACCTGGACCTCGCCCAAAGATGAAAGCAATTTATATCTTAAAGATCGCGAATTCCATATCTATCCCATCCGCAACCGGCTAGCTCAAAGTGAGCAGGTGGTTGTCTTTGCCCAAGATGTCTCCGAGCGGCGCCGCTGGCAGGCCTCGCTGTTTCGATCGGCCAATTTAGCCGCGGTTGGTCAACTGGCCGGGAGTGTTGCCCATCAGATCAACAACCCCTTAACCGTAACGATGACCAACAGCCAGCTCATTTTACTCGATAACGCCCCCGATACAGAGACGTACGAGATGGCGACCGGTATCCTTAGAGCCGGTGAACGCATTCAAAATATCATTACCAACCTGTTAGAATTTTCTAACCAGGAACGGTATTTCTTCGTGTTGACAGATCTGGTCGAAACTATCGAGGGGGCGTTGGCGTTGGTGGTTCGTTCGCTCAAAAAATCTAATATCAAAATTATCAATGATTACCAGGCCAAACCGATGTTGTCGGCCAGTGTCAGCCACCTAAAGTTGGTTTGGATCAATCTGCTGCTCAATGCCCGCGACGCGATGAGCAACCTGCCCCGCCAGCCTCAGATTACAATATCGACCCGGTTGGTTTCGGAGCGAGAGGTAAAAGTAGTCATCACCGATAACGGGCCTGGTATCGCCGAGAAGGATTTGGATCAGCTATTTCGCCCGTTTTTTACCACCAAACCCGTGGGCAAAGCCCTGGGCTTAGGATTATACTCGGCTCACGCCATCGTTGAACGGCACAACGGCCAGATTAAAGTCTCAAGTGTGCCTAACGTTGCTACCACTTTTGAAGTGATGTTGCCGCTCGATAATCCCCGCGATTTGTAACAGAAAACCGATCCTCCATCACTGGCCTGACCAAGATAAAGGATCGGTTAGAAAGGACATCTCTCGCGCCTGGGATTTTATTTGGCCAAGCGCTTGGCTTGGCGGGTCAATTCCAGGCTACAATGGCCGCAAGGGCCATTCAGCCGGCGCAGCTTACATTATTTTAGGATAAATGTCACTTAAATGAGCCTGCGCTAAAATCAAAGCGTCAAAAGTTACCTGAGTTAGCCCTTCTAGCGTATCAGGGTAAAGAATAATTAAGAAAGCGATGGCTAACAAGACGCAGATGGTCACCAGCAGCAGGCAACCGCAGCCATAAAGCGCGTATTGGGTCCATTTATTTTCACTACCGGCTGATACGGGAGTACTGGCGGGGGTCACCGGCGGCGGCGCAGCCTGGTATTGGGGCGGCCCACCCAATTGCCCTGCACTTGATACCTGAAATACCAGTGCTGTTTGCCCCACTCCGATACTATCACCGGCATTGAGAAATTGCGGGCCGGTAATTTGGATGCCGTTAACAAACGTACCGTTAGTGCTGCCCATATCTTCGATAATGTATCGACCGGCCTGCCAATATACCCGCGAGTGCCTGCGAGACGCCTCTGGGTCTTGCAGCACAATTTCCAAACCTTCTTCCCGGCCAATAACGGCCTGCTGGCTAGTTAAGGGAAAACTCATACCCGCTTGCGGGCCTTGGCGAATCACCAACATAGCCGAGGGACGGCCGGACCCCATCATCGTTGGTTCATCATCATACATTGTCATGTTATCCTCCTGATAACGCGGGGATTCCTGTCAGAAGATCGGTATGAATGTTAAATCTAGGTGTGCTCAATATTAACAAATAACCACCCAGATTGTCAATTTGAGCCGGAAAGGGCAGAGAGACCTGACCGGGTTTCGTTAGTTTGGGTCTTTGACGAGCATTTCCATTTGATAGTCACGTTTGCTGCCAAATTTTGATTAACCCTATCAGGCCTGGTCGTACTGGGACAGATTACGGCCAGGTAGCCCATTCAATTTCTAAATCACCGGTGCTAAATCTAGGGAAGCGCATTTTTCCAATGCGTCCATCATCGGTGCGATAACATATGGCAAATCCATCACGCAGGGCGTTGTTGGGATCGGCAATCGAATCGCTGGCATCGATATAATCATAGTCACCGTAGGTGGCGTCGCGGCATTCATCACGCGAAATATCGTTCAACGAGCCATGCGGACCTCGAATGGAGATTTCAACCTCGCCCCGCGCTTCAAATCGCCGCACGTCATCATCGACATTCCATTTGAAATCGTCACCGGGAATATCACCGTCGTCAACATCGATAGTGTCATCAGGCTCTAGCGTCACCCGCCCGGCCGAATGTACCGGTTCAGAGACTTCGACGGTTCTGTCTTCAACTTGCTCAGAGCCGTCTTGTCTGATAATCCGCAGCCGGAAGGTTGTAGTTTGCGCCGGGCATTCGATCCGATCACCCACCCCGGAGACCCCTTGGCCCTGATAATAGACCTCTCGTACCCCGGTTACCGTCCAATTGACATTCACACAATCCCCGCCGGTAATCCGATTAGGAGACACTTCAAAATCAACTTTGCTTCCCTCTTGGACCGGGGTATTGGTCGGCTGCGGGGTATCGGTTGGCGGTATGTCGGTAGGGGGCGCCGGCGTAAAGGTGGGCAGCGAGGTTGGGGTGGTGGTGGTGGTCGGGGTATCGGTTGGGGTTCCGGTGGGCGTCGGCGGCGCTACGGCGATAGGGACGTTATCGACATTCACGGTTTTCGAGAAGCCGGGATCGGCCGACACCCAGCCGAGGCCGGTAGGCGAGGGTGCAAATCGAATTTGCCACCACTGCCGGGTTTCATCTCGACCAATAATTTCCGCGGTAGTTCCCGATGGCAGCAGCCCCAGTAAGTCATAAAAGGTTTCAGGCCCGCCGCGGACATTGAGATCGGTCAGAGCGGTTAACGAAGGGGCCGTAGAGACGGTCGCGGTCGGCGTTTCCGGAGTAGTGGTCGGTGTAGGCGTGCCGGCGGCTGTATCTTCAACGGCGTTGACGATAACCGCGGTCGGTTCGCTGATGTTGCCGGAGGCATTGTGCGCTCTTATTTCAAGGGTGTGGTTGCCCAGACTGGTTGGCACCCATTGCAACGAAGCGGTCAGCGTGGGCTGCCCTTGCGAGACCGGGCTGGCGGCTTCGGCGGTTTTGACGCCGTCTACCCACAATTCCAGCCGAGTAACGCCGCTCGAGTCCGAAGCTGTCGCCTGAACGGTGACAGGCACGTTGAGTTGAACCTCGCTGCCGCCCAGTGGGGCGGTGATAACCACAGTGGGTACTTGCGTTGCGCCGGTATCTTGCCCCCGCACCAAAAAGAAAGCGGTGATCGCCGCCAGGGCCACCACGACTATCACAAACACCGCTACCCCGCCAATCGCCACCATATTCCACTGTTTGGGAGGCGGCTGGGCTGCTGGCGCGGCGGCTGGCCGGGGAGCCGGAGCCGGCGGCGGCGATGCGGCGGCCTTGGATAAGGCCGGCGGCAGTGTCATTCTATCACGCGATACTTGAGTAACCCCTAGCGTACTCGGGGCTGAAAAGCCCTTTACCCCAAAAATGGAGGTGCCGATGCTAATGATATCGGCCGGCTGCAAAACATGGGGGCCGTCGATCGGTTTGCCGTTGACCAGGGTGCCGTTGGTGCTGCCTAAATCTTCCAGCACCAGTTCATTATTCTGGCGAGTCAACCGGGCATGTCTGCGGGAAACTTGTGAGTCGTCCCAGGAAATATCATTTTCCGGATCACGGCCAAAGGTAATCCCATCCCCTCTGATGGGATAGCCCTTTCCGGCTAGCGGTCCGGCATGGACTACAATCTGTAACTGCGGTTGCGGGTCTTGTGAGTAGTCTGAGCTAAAAGCTGAAGGATGGCTTTGGCTCATAGAAAAAAGCTCCTAGTTAAAAGATAGTTATCGAGCTAAATCTCGCCTATTTTATTGCAAATTCAAATAACAGGACAATTTGGACATGAATAGTGGTCAAACTATGGTCACGGGGAACTGCGGCTGTTCTGATTTTATCCAATCAGATATACCCCATCTTATTTGTATTCATAACTATCCTAAATCCTTCACAAAAATTAAAAAGAGCAACACTTGAAAGTGACGGTTGCTCTTTTTATCGTGTTTGTACTGATGATCAACTAGGGTAGTGCGGGAACGGTCCCATTGGTTACCAGGTTACTGGGCGCGCATATAAATTTCACATTATCAGAAACGATCTGCCGGCCGCTTGTTGTGCCGGATGTTGTAGCGTTCCCGATGTATTTTGCGCCGTACAGCTTGGCGGGACTACTGATCCCACGGCAGCCTGGGGGCGGCACAGCAATCGATAGGGGTTGCTCCTCTGCAGCGCTACTCTCAATTTCGCTCGGCAAGTTACCCTGAAGAGACCGCGACCCTAAGGTAGCCGCGCCGCTGGCGGTTGTCCCGCTGATTTCCAACGGAAGATTGTCAATGCGGCGCCAGGCCGTATAATAACCGCCTCCACAATTAATAAAAGAGACGGGAGCCGGACAGGGTGATGGACTAACCCAATCCGCTTCGTAACTTTCGATATTTACGCCGGTTTGAACACTGGCGTTGTCCTCATAGTATTCATACTCAACCTTTGCCGTACCGGGGGCAACGTCCGATGAGAATCGAATATTATCAGTCTGGGCCACGACCGGCGCGTTAGTGTTGAAGGTGGCGCTCAGTACAAATCGTTCTTCGGTAGGCGGATTAACCCGAACTGTGATTTGTTGTTCAATAAAACAGACCCCGTTTTCGGCAAACAACGTTAGAGTGTAATCACCAACGATGGTTGGTGTAAAATTAGCTCGATCTCTGGGATCCGTCGTGGTAATGACTTCAATATCTCCAGTTGGGTTTTCGACAATCAGTTGAAAACTGGTAATGTTGAAAACACTCCAGTCGATAGTCAAATTCTGCCCCACTGTCGCCGGCAGAGGACCTGATTCGGGTTTGCCTTCATCCTCACCAACCAGGTTGCCGTCAACCCCTAAAATTCTAAAGGTAACGACAGGGGCACCGTAAATTCGATTACTAGCTCCGGCAGAGGTTTGGTTACAATCCCTTACCACTTCCATCGTTACCCCAATAATTGGTCCAAAATAGATTCCCTGCGGGTTGCGCATCCGCCAGTAGCTCTGGTGGATACCGGGGTAAGCCGGAACGTTGAGCAAGACTTCCAAGACGGCTATTTGGTTGGGTTTGCCTTCTGGTAAAATCAGCCGGTTGGTATCGATCAATTGGTTGCGCGGCCTTAAGTCAGACGGGAAAGTGGACTCAAAAGCCACCCCGCCTGAACCCATCGAGCGACCACCATAAAAGGCAAGCTCGTAGCCTGGCCCCCAGGTACACGTGCCAATATTTCTAAGTTTCCAGGCTCGATGAACAATCGTTCCTCCGGCGACTTTCTTGGCCAAATCATCCGGCCCGGGAATGAATTCGCGGCGAGTATTGGCAGTGCTTTCAAAGGCGCTTACATTTGATCCACTCGTATCGGCATATATGCCAACGAATTCGGCGGCATCACACACCGGCGGAATCTTGAGTGGTAGTTGATCCTGGGTTGGCCCCCAGGGCACTCCCGGCGCCGGCGGCGGCGGCGGATAGGTGACGGTGGTGGGCTTGGTTGAGGTCAATGAAGGCACGGCTTGATTATCGAGCACTACAATTTCAGCCTCGGGGCCCTGAAACGCGGCATTACCCTGAGCAATAGGGGTGGCCCTCACTTCGGTTGGTCGGGCAATGATCACATTGGCGGTTGGCGTGGGGGTGGGGCCCTGGAAGCCGGCGGTTTGCACCCCGGCGGCTGGCGGCGGAATCGAAACGATATTGTCAGTGGGCTGGGCATTAACCTGAATGCTCAGCCGAGCCTCGGAGCCGCCGGACGAATTAAAGGCCTCAGTGGTAATCAGGTAAGTTCCCGATTGATCGGGGGTCCAGGCTTGGGTTACCGTCCCGTTTTTAGGGACATCAGCCCGGATGAGCTGAGCCGGTTCAGCATCCCGCTGAACAGACAACTCGACCCGTGAAATGGTGGTGCTGGTGTATACACTCTGAATTTGCAGTGGGCTGTGGACAAAAACGTTCGCCGCCTGCCCGCTGCCGCTCTCAACCGGAGCGACAATCTTGGTTTGGTTTTGGCCGCTGGTCACAACCTCGCCAAGCCTAATCTGGTTACAGGCGCTTATAACAAGTATTAGCCCTATGATAACCGAGATGACAATAAGAGCTACTCTAAATCTTGTAAGGAATCCCGCCATAATGTCCCTCTATTCCACGTCAAAACTAATGTAAGCTGATTCGGCTTTTTGCCCTAGCTTGTTAAACCCTACCACCTTAATGACATAGTGTCCTGGTTGAATAGGGGTAAATTCCTGCATTGTAGTAAATGTCGTTTGGTCGAACGGAGGGGCATCTGAGCGTAAAAGGACATCCTGTTCTCCTGAAGGTAGTTGAATCGCATGCAGTTCAACGTGCGACACACCGGGTGAATTAGCTTCGGTCAAAGAGCGCACCGTCAGCGGCGTTCCTGATGGCAAGCTGGTATCCGGAGCTTTGACCAAAAGCTGTGTCCGGATCCCATCGGGAATATCCGGTGGCGCTTCATTAGAACTACAAGCCGTGACTATTGTGGCAAATAACACAATGACAATGCTCCCAAAATAACCCCATGCGCGTCGTTTGGTTGGCATGAACTACTCCTCCAAAAATAGTTGGCTAGGTTGATGGTTTAATGAGCTGCTTGGTTGGTAAGCTGATTGATAGTATTGAAGGATGATAAGTTGTCCGCAAGATCAGATACCCATAAGAGAGGCATATAACCCGTTGGCTAACTATCTAACCCCTTCACTAACTAATCAACTGGCTAACTAACCAACTAAACTAACCAACTAACTAACAACTAACCGATCCCCAAACCAACCAAAATATTTTTAATCGATTGTAATATGTAAAGCTAATATGTCAAGTTGATTATAACATAAGACTCTCAAAAATGGGAGTCTTAATTTGTAAATTTTATGACAAGTTTTGTGGTTAATTTTTAGTTAGCCACAAATCCTCACCCCAGCGAGTAGATTTACGATTTGTATTTACTCAGCAGATACATCAAAAGCCGAAAATTTCTAGCGGAGATTAGGAGATTGGGGGATTTTATGTGAAAAATTTATCGCCTAATCCCCAAATCCCCGCGAAATGGCCGGACTGCTGAGTAGTTACTACGATTTTATGGGGTTGTCTGCTGCTATAAATTAACCCTACGAATTTCTAATGAAGGACGTCAGTGGGTTGGGTAAGTGACCGGTATTGTTCCGGCCGAGACAAAATACCGGTCCGGCGTATTAGCATAGTGGTCAAGCCAGGTGGTCACCGTGTCGGCGGCGACGTTAATGCGGGGGATACGATGCCGGGTGAACTGGGCGGAGCGAGGCGAAGGGGTGGGGGCATCGGTGACGATGGTAATTAGGGGATAATCGTAACGCCGGCCGTTGAAGGCTCCCATTTGCAGCAGGCTTACCGCCGGCGCCTGGTCGACATTTTCCACCGCCAGCGAATCGATTTCGTAGCCGGGCAGCAGCGCTTCCAGGGTCACTTCCCCACTGAGCCGGCGGCGTGTCGCTCGATAGTCGGCTTCCGGCATTTCAGGCAGGTAAAGCCCTACCTCCATGCCGGCCTCAATTATCGTTTGCAGCTTTTGTTCAGCCAATTCAGGCTGGCCGAAGAGTTTATAGGCTGGCTGAGTCGTTTCAGGCTGGACAAAGAACGTCGCTCGCAGCGGCCAATCGGCCGGGTGTTGTTGGTGGAATTCATTGAGCACCCCCATAGCCGTGTTGGGATCGATGTCGCCGTTGGGTAAAAGGCGGTATTGGCTCTCATGAGAGCCGTCGAATGTCAGCACCACCGGACGTTTGCCGGCGGGTACACCGTTCAAATGTTGGGTCAGAAGCTCATCCGATTGGAAAGTCGGCCAGCCTTCGTCAGCCAGTTTGGCCAGGTCTTGCTGATATTTGGCCTGACCCAAAGCCAGATCACGCAAATTGACCGGATAAAACCCGGCCGCTCGTAACTGCCCTAAATCCTGGCGAAAGCCGGCCAGGCTGCGCTGGGCAGCTGAGTTGGTGTGGCCAAAGTCTCGATAACGCAGAATCATAATCTCACCTTGCTCGTTGGGGGGGTAGGTGGCTGAGGTGGTCGTTACTAGGGCTTCGGCCGTATATTCGACGCGCGGATCCCACAGCAGCCAGCCGCCGCTGCCGGAGTCATACGCGCCTAACATCTGCTCACGAATTTCAGTGGGGGTATAGGTCCGCCGGTCGAAGGCGTAATCGGGAAAATCCTGAATCCAAGGGCGTAAAATAATATAGGGATTGGCTGGCTTCACTTTGGCCATAGCCCGCAACATACTTTCATAGACCACGGCATAGGGGTGAGCGACAATCAAATCGTTATACTGGGGCAGGCCGGGCAGCCCGTAGCCATAGGTGGACGGATACACCATCGGCGAGAGAACATCGAGATGGGCCGCTATCTGGGTCAAATCCTGTCCAATCCCGAAATCGCCCTCGTTCCAGGTGGTGTAGCCGAAAACGTCGGCGGCCAATTTAACCTTATAGGGGGTCAAGGCGGCTTTGGCCTTGGCTAGAAAACCGGCGATAGCTGCCGTACGGACGGCGGCATCTACGTGGTCGCGTGAATAGTTGATGCTGCTCAGATTGCCGTCGGTTGGAAAACGGACGTAATCGAACTGAATTTCATCAAAGCCGCGCTCGGCGGCCTCTACGGCCAGGGCAATGTTGTAATCCCATACCCCTTCCTGAAAGGCTTCGAGCCACGGCAAATTCTCCCCATCGAGCCAGAGCTGGCCGCCGGTAGTTTTTACAGCCCATTCCGGATGAGCGTGGGCCAGATAGTCGTCCTTGAAAACCACGATTCGGGCAATGGTGTAGATGTTACGCGCTTTGAAATCTTGCATGAGGGCTGACCAATCGGTGATGGTCGGCGCGTCATTCGCGCCGATGGCCGTGGCGGTAATGACATCGCTTTGATAACTGAGCAGGCCGAAATCGCCCTTAATATCGATTACCACGGCGTTGAGTTCGGTCGTTTCGAGCAAGTTGAAAATATGGCGGCGATAACTGTCGCTGCCGACGGCATAGTAAGTCATATACACGCCTTTGACGTATGTTTCCGGCTCCGGCCGGGCCGGAGAGGCTGTGTTTGTTCCGGCCTCACCAACCTCAAGCGAAGTCGATGGGACTGGCGTCGGGGAGTCGGCTTTAGCTGAATAAGGATAATTAATCAAGCCGAAGCTCAAGCTGATAATTAAAGCAATGGTGGCCATTATAATTTTAAGCATAGTTTGTGTCTCGAATTTGTCCTTAAAAATAGGAACAATTTACCAAATTGCGCTGCGAACTGCCTGGGTCTTTTTCTATTTTGCCCGAGAATTAACTTTATGTACAGTTACATACCGATATGTTTTACGATCAAATTAGGATTCTGCCAATTTTAGTATAGAATAGTAGGCTCTAAGTATTCACTACCTTTGCACTTAAAAGTATTATGGCAAGAAACCAGGTTTTTTGCGTTAAAAAAGGGCGCTTTTTGCCCCAAAAGGCCAGCAATTGGGCCTCAAAAACCTGGTTTCTAAAAAAGTGCAAACATAGTGGTATTAATACCTTTATTTGAATGCAATTTTTTCCATTCATTATTATGGAAGCGTTGGTGTGATCGTTGGTTTGGCGTTGGATTCAAAAAGGCTTAAACCTTCCTATGGGAGGGCAAAGTGTGGTATGATAGGGGTATCGTTTTTTAAGATGACATACAAAAGTTGCAGTTTTGCATGTCTTTTCAAACTAATCTAAAGGATCCCTGGTAGACGGCGTATAACCTATGTGTAACAAAGATGTCAATAAAGAAGTCAACGAAAATGTGATTATCGCTCGCTGGCAAGCTGGTGATCAAGATGCCTTTGACGAATTATATCATCTTCACGCTCAAGCCATCTACCGGCTAGGTTGGGCGATGTTACAACAGTCACAGGCTGCCGAAGATGTGGTGCAAGAAACATTTTTGCGGGCTTACAAGGCACGCCATCGGTTTGATCCGGCTAGAGCCAGCTTTGGTACGTGGCTTTACCAGATAGCACTGAACTACTGCCGCAGCCATTTACGTCGAAAACGACTTTTGACGATTCCGTGGCTGCGCCAATCAGAGGACGCGCCGGATCTGCCTGACACGCGCCCAGGCCCTGAAAGCCATACCCTGCGCAGTGAATATCGCCGGATGTTATGGGATGCGGTTCAAGGCCTGAGCGAGCCTTTAAAAGAGGTTGTGACGTTACACTATTATATGGAACTCCCGGCAGTGGAAATCGCCGTTTTGCTAGAGTGTCCGGAAGGTACAGTCTACTCGCGCTTACACAATGCTCGGCGCCGTCTAGCCGAGATGTTGACCGCCCAAGGACTTACAGCGCCGGAAATTCTCGAGGCTCAGAATGCCCATTAGACACGTTGATAAGTTCATTGAAGCTTATCTAGACAATCAACTATCACCCAAAATACAATTGCAGGTCGAGAACCATTTACAAGAATGCCCCCTGTGTACCGACCACTTGTACGAAGCTAAACGGCTGAGACGTGAATTGGGGCCTGTTTTACGCCTCACTTTGGGGCAGCCCACCCCTCCGTCTCGACTACATATGGAGGTAAAACAGGCGCTCCAAGAACAGGCGGCGCGTCCCTGGTTTCGGATAAATTGGGTGGCTCCGATTCGGGTCTTTGGGGCCGTAGGTAATATGGCCTTGATGGCGGCTTTGGCTTTTGGCGCCTTTGTAGTGATTAGAGGGTATATTCCGGGCGCTGCTCTAATTTACAATCTGCCAACCGACGTGAGCAGCCGGGTAGCCCCGCTGTCGGTTCAGTTGGTTTCTACCCCTATTCTTATGATCGATAACGCTGCTAAGGATCCAAATTCGCAAATTCCTAAAGCGGGATCGGGGCGGAACAAGCTGGGAGATACATTAAATTTGCCCAACGCGTTGGGAGGACCTGTTGTTACTGCAAAAAGTACTCCTGTTGCACGGGCGACTGTAACCGAAGGCAACGATCAGCAAAATGGTTACTCCTCCTCAATAAATTCGGGGCGAGATAGACCTGCGGGTAATCCTGGCTCTTTGAAACTTCCGGGCGGAACGATTGCTTACGCGCTGTATGACCCAACCCCCGGCATCGAAGCATTCCGCACGTATTTCATCAGCCCCGACGGCAAGGATTTGCGGCAGTACCCTTTAATTGATGTCTCCGAACCGGCACTCAGCCCTATGGCCAACAATGAATACCCGCTGGCGGTCCGAACCTGGGAAGAAAAATCGCATCCGCGCACGATCCTCACAACGGATTTTTCAAGCCATGATCAAACAGCGGTTGCTAATTATTGGGAGGATGCACAAGCCGATTGGTCGCCGATTGAAAACAGGATTATTTTTGCCTCTCAACGCGAAAGTGATCGCATTTGGCGTTTATATACCGCCTGGGGCGATGGCTCACGCGAAGACAACCTGTTCCGTGAAGGTCAATCGCCCACTTTTGCGCCGGATGGTCAGCGATTTGCTTTTGAAAGCTGTGATAAGTACGGGACTAGCTGCGGCTTATGGAGAGGCCATTTATATGACAGTTCCGAGTCTGGCTACTACCAAATCCTCGAAGAGCGTTCGGCCAAATCACCCGATTGGTCGCCGGTTGGCGAAAAGATTGTGTATATGGCTAATCCCAACAACAACTGGGATCTATTTATGGTCAACAGCGACGGCAGCGACATGCAGCAATTAACCGAGGACCCGGCCATCGACGGACTACCGGCCTGGTCGCCCGATGGCGAATGGGTGGCCTTTATCTCCAATCGAGGCGACGAGTGGGGGTTGTGGATTTTGCACGTGGCCAGCGGCAAGCTCCACCAGACCATCGCCTTTAATAACGGATATCTTATCCCCGAAGATCGACGCCCCTACAATGAGCACGGCAAACGCTCCTGGTTGGATGAGCAAATTAGTTGGAGTAATAATTAAGCCTCATTTGTTGCGGGTATGCCGCCGGTGCCAGCGCTGCATATCGTCCCAATGCTCGGCGTAATGCTCCCAGGTATTCTCCGCAATCAGTATTTGAATATCGTTATCTGTCAGTCGAACTTCCGGTAAGTTGCGGATAGTTTGTAACAGGGCGGTATGAGTCGTTCTGAAATCGTACTCTATTTCTTCCCAACTCCATTCCTCACGTTCTTCATAAATATCTCGGTTCATCGAGTCGGTATCGACCTCTATTTGAAGCAGCACGCTTGAAACATGGGATTGTGCCAACAAATCGGCGCAGTATCGCTCCCACGCCGCTAAATGCCCCAGCACATCTTTAACCGACCAGCCGTTAGACAGTTCTCGCTGTTCAACCGCTGTGACCGGCACACTCCGATATAACCGCACCAACCCTGCTTGCTCGGTTTCGATGTATTGGATGACCGACTCTGCACTGGTAAATATCGTCATGGTTGATCCCCCTTTGAAAATTAAGCCTTGTCGCTCCAGTACATTTTTACCCTTAGAGTATCGTCACACTCCCTACTGAATCAAAAAAGGTAGAGGCTTAATCAACCCTCTACCTTTCTTATAGCCTGGTTTGATATGTTCAGCCCATCAATTAATCACCGACAAAATTGTGTCAGATTGCAACCCGCCGCCACTTTTGCCCTGATTTATCGCTTCTACGGCTGCGGCAACTTTATGTGCAATATCGCGGATAGCTTTGGCCGCCGCCGACGCCGGATCACGCACGACAATCGGCTCACCCTCGTCGCCGCCGGCGCGGACGGCCGGTTCAAGCGGCACTTCGCCGAGAAAATCGGCCTTGACTTCCTTGGCCATTTGGGCGCCACCGCCGTGACCGAAGATGTCATAGCGCTTGCCCGTGTCAGGCGCGACAAAGTAGCTCATATTTTCAACCACGCCAAAGATAGGCACATTGAGCTGCTCAAACATTGATACGCTGCGAATGACATCGCTTAGAGCCACGCGTTGGGGGGTGGTGATGATGACCGCCCCGGTTAACCCCAAGCTTTGGGCCAGACTCAAACTGGCGTCGCCCGTGCCCGGCGGCAAATCGATGACCAGATAGTCGAGTTCGCCCCACTCCACATCTTCAATAAATTGGCGAATGGCATTATGCAGCATGGGGCCGCGCCAGATAATGGCCTGGTTGGGATCGACCAGAAAGCCCATACTCATCAACTTAACCCCATAGCTTTCCAGCGGCAAAATTTTGTTGTTGCGGCCCTGCGGCCGGTCACTAACGCCCATCATGATCGGCACGTTAGGCCCGTAGACATCGACATCCAGCAACCCCACCTGGGCGCCGTCGAGGGCCAGGCTGATCGCCAGGTTGGTGGCCATCGTGCTTTTGCCGACCCCGCCTTTTCCGGAGGCCACGGCAATAGCGTTGCGCACGCCCAAATCGGCCCGGCTCATCAAACGTGGGTCGCCGGATACCGGCGAGTCGATTTTAACATTAGCCACGTTGACACCGGGAATGGCCGAGATAGCTTTTTCCGCAGCGGTTTTAATTTGGGTTTTAAATGAGGCAATGGTTCGGTTTAAAGTGATGGTCAGGTTAACCGCGGATCCCTTAATTTCAATATCTTTAACCAAATTGAGGGATACAATATCTTTGTTCTGTTGCGGCTCACGCACCTGACTGAGTGCTTCTAAAACTTGAGCTTTGGTCACAGCTGCCACAAATTTGCTCCTAATAATAGATTTTCGAGATGAATTAAAGTGCAATAGAGGCTGAAATGCAAATTTTCGTTTTACGCTGGGTTATTCATCCCTGGGCCGAACTTCATACTCACACGCGCCATCACCGTGGACTAAATGGTGTTTGCGCTTGACATCGGCTTTGAGGACTTGTTCCAGAATCACCTGATCACATTCGCAGACCGTGCCGCACTCTTCAGCGACATGGATGATCGGGCAGTTGGACTCTCTGAGGATAAAAATACCGTTCTGGCCGACTTCCCAACTGGACATATAGCCATCGGCCTCACGCAGTTTGGTTAACTGGTCTAAGCGTTTATCGAGTGTATGACCGTTCACCAAAGTGCGATACTCACCAATAATATTCTCCGAACGCTTTTCAAAAATAGCGCTAACGGCCTCTTTGCCGTACAAGTTTTGAACGGTTTCGATGACGTCTGAGGCCAACTCTTCGTAGCGTCGGGGAAAAAAGCTAGAGGCAGCTTCGCCCAAACGATAGACAAAGCTGGGGCGGCCCATACCGCGCTGAATTTCCTCGTAGGTCACCAATTGATCAGCTTCAAGTTTAGTCAGGTGTCGCCGCACCGCGACCGAACTGATGCCCAGGTAGCGGGCCAACTCATCGGCGGTGAGAGAGCCTTCCTGCTTGAGCAGCGTCAGAATGCGGCGGCTGGTCGTAGGCATGTGTTTGTGTATTAAAGGGCTGCTTTCTCGATTCATCATTTAGCCAATACTCCCAACAACTAATTTAGGATAGAAATCAAATAACGTCTTCATTGTCCCGGTACTCGATTTAATATCCCTTTTATTTGAGTTTCGGTCTTGAGAAGCTTTTTACAAAGATTGGTTCAGTCTAGAAATGGCCTAAGATTGGGCTGATATAAGACTTTTTCGACCTCGTTTCAGATTGATAGACTGAACCAATCTTAGCCGTTAAAACAGCCTCTAAGGATTCAAATAGCATACAGATGAAATGACCTACTACTGCACGGGAGAGTATAACATAAATAATCTAACTTTGCAATATTTAATAACCAATTAGTTGACAAAGTCTTTTCGCCATGTTAGAATACCATCGATTTCTGAAAACCATCTCGACGTGATCCTAGCCACAATGGATGACGTTATCTTGACGACAACAAATAAAGTTTAGGAGTGTAATAGAACCATATGAGTACGTCTCTTTCTATCAAAGATTTACAAGTGAGTATTGATGACAAACTCATTTTGAAGGGCCTCAACCTTGAGGTTAAACCCGGTGAAGTGCATGCCATCATGGGGCCAAACGGTTCCGGCAAAAGCACTACGGCCTACGCGCTGGCCGGTCACCCGGCTTATGAGGTTGAAGGCGGTGAAGTGTGGATGGATGGGGTTAACCTGTTAGAACTGTCGCCCGATGAGCGAGCGCAAATGGGCCTGTTTTTGTGCTTCCAATATCCCACGGCCATTCCCGGTATCAGTATGGCCAACTTCCTGCGCACCTCTTACAACGCCGTTAAAGGCGAAGAGGGCGAAGACGGCAAGAAAAAGCCTATTCCCATCGCCGAGTTTCGCAAGAAGTTACTGGAAAAGATGGACCTGCTCAAAATGGACAAAAGTTTCGCCCGCCGCTACTTAAATGAAGGGTTCTCCGGCGGCGAGAAAAAACGCGCCGAAATTTTGCAGATGACCCTGCTCGAACCCAAAGTGGCGATTCTGGACGAAACTGACTCCGGCCTCGATATCGATGCGCTGAGAATTGTCTCCGAGGGAGTCAACTCCATGTTAAGCTCGGAACGCGCCTTCATTGTTATCACCCACTACCAGCGAATTTTAGATTACATCAAGCCCGACTATGTTCATATTATGTATGATGGCCAAATTATTTTGTCAGGTGGCCCAGAACTCGCTTTGCGCCTCGAAGAAGAGGGCTATGATAACATCGTAAAAAGTATCACACAGAACGGAAATGGAGGAAATTAATGGCGGCAACAGTTGATGTCAATCTTGATGATTATAAATATGGATTTAGCGTCCCCGAAAATTACGCCTTCAAAGCCGAAAAAGGGTTAAGCGAACGCATCGTTAAGCAAATTTCCGAAATGAAAAACGAACCCGGCTGGATGACCGATTTCCGGCTGCGCGGTTACAAACACTTTCTGGAACGCCCAATGCCCCAGTGGGGTGGCCAGGGTATGCTGAACACGATTAACTTTGATGATATTTACTACTACATCAAACCCGTCGGCGCCGATAAAGCATTTGAATCGTGGGATGATGTACCCGAAGATATCAAAAATACGTTCGACCGCCTGGGCATCCCCGAAGCCGAGCAGAAGTTTTTGGCCGGCGTGGGCGCACAGTATGAGTCGGAAGTGATCTACCACAGCATTATCAAGGATCTGGAATCGAAAGGCGTGATCTTCCTGGATATGGATGCCAGTTTGCGCGAGCATCCCGAAATTGTGAAAGAGTATTTCGGCACGGTCATTCCGCCCGAAGATAATAAATTCGCCGCGCTCAATACCTCTGTTTGGTCAGGCGGCAGCTTTATTTATGTGCCGCCGGGGGTTCACATCGACCTGCCGCTGCAAGCCTATTTCCGCATCAACGCCCAGAATATGGGCCAGTTCGAGCGCACCCTGATCATCGTTGACGAAGGGGCTTACGTCCATTACGTTGAGGGCTGCACCGCGCCGACCTACTCCACCGACAGCCTGCACAGCGCCGTGGTCGAAATCATCGTCAAAGAAAACGGCCGCTGCCGCTACTCCACCATCCAGAACTGGAGCCATAACGTCTACAACCTGGTAACCAAACGCGCCCAGGCTTACAAGAACGCCACAATGGAATGGGTGGACGGCAACCTGGGGTCTAAATTGACCATGAAATACCCGGCCGTCTGGCTGATGGAAGACGGCGCTCACGGCGAAGTGCTATCGATTGCCTTTGCCGGTAAAGGGCAGGTGCAAGACGCCGGCGGTAAAATTGTTCACGCCGCGCCCAACACCAGTTCGGTCATCACCAGCAAATCGATCAGTAAGGGCGGCGGTCGGACAACCTACCGCGGCTTGATCAAAGTCGCCCCCAACGCCACCAACAGCAAGAGCAACGTTTTGTGCGACGCGCTGATTTTGGATGACCAATCGGCGTCCGATACGTTCCCCTACATCGAAATTGAAAACAACAACGTCAGCATTGGTCACGAGGCCAGCGTTTCGAAAGTTTCGGAAGAGCAGTTGTTCTACCTGATGAGCCGCGGCATTGAAGAAGATACCGCCTCCAACATGATTGTCAGCGGCTTTATCGAGCCGATTGTTAAAGAACTGCCGATGGAGTACGCGCTGGAAATGAACCGGCTGATCGAAATGGAAATGGAAGGATCTGTCGGATAAGATGTCAGTCGCACTTACCAATACCAAACAAAAAGATGCCCTCCTCGACGCCGGAGTCTTCTCTCGCGCCGACGTTGAGACGCTGTCGGCTCGATTGAACGAACCGGACTGGCTCAAATCCATGCGGCAAACCGCCTGGACCGTCTTTGAAGAAACACCCATGCCGACCACGTCCGATGAGGCTTGGCGGCGCACGAATATCAAGAAGGTTAAGTGGAATAAATTCGCATTGAACGGTTCGTCGTCCGTTAAGGCTACCCAAGCGTTGGCCGATCTACCGGAAGCCGTGCAAAGCGCTCTGGAAGGCGATTATCCGGCCTCCGGTCGATTGGTGATTGCTAACAACCAGGTCGTCTATCTGGAAATCAGCGAGGCTGTGGCCAGCCAAGGCGTCATCTTTACCGATCTCTCCACCGCAGTGGCCGAACATCCGGAGTTGGTTCAAAAATATTTGGCTTCGGAAGCAGTGCCGCCTTCAAACAGCAAGTTTGCGGCCTTGAGCAGTGCTTTGTGGCAGGCCGGTGTTTTTCTTTACCTGCCCAAAGGGGTTGAGGTCGAAGAGCCGTTCCAGGTCGCCTATGTGCTGGATGGCCCGGGCAGCGTTTCTTTGCCGCGTACCTTGATTGTGGGCGACCAATCTTCCAGCGCGACCATCATCGAAGAGGAAATCTCTTTGAGCGAACATGGTCAGGGTCTCAATGTCGGCGTGGTTGAAATTTACGCCAATGCCGACTCGCAGATTCGCTACGTCGAGGTGCAGCGTTGGGGCGAGGATGTTTACAACTTTAACGTCAAACGCTCGGTGGGCCAAAATGATAGCAATGTCATTTGGGAAACCGGCCAGCTTGGTGGCCGTCTGACCAAGACCTATTTTGACAGCCTGCTGCCCGGCAACGGGGCCAGCATGGATTTCAACGGGGTCTACTTCCTGCAAGGCAAGCAGCACCTTGATACCGACTGTCTGATCCGCCATACCGGACTTTACACCAACGGCGATCTACTGCTGCATGGGGCGCTCAAAGACAGCAGCCGTAGCGTCTTTACCGGGTTGATCAAAATCGATCCCACCGGCCAGCAAACTAACTCTTACCTGAAAAACGAAAACCTGTTGCTCGATGATACCGCCCGGGCCGACTCGATCCCCAGCCTTGAAATTGATGCTAACGATGTCCGCGCCTCGCACGGGGCCACCATCGGCAAGATTGTCGAAGAATATGTTTTCTACCTGATGAGTCGCGGTATTCCGCGCAACACCGCCGTTCGGATGGTGGTCGAAGGGTTCTTTTATAAAGTGTTCGACCGCATGTACAACAAACGAGTAAAAGAAAAGCTGTTTGAGGCCGTATCGGCTAAAATCGGCGATTGAGCAAGGTCGCCGGGGCTGCCCGGCAGCCACATTGCCATTTTGCTTAGAGACGACCTCCGGGTCGTCTCTGTTCTAATAGGGCCAACTATAAGAGAGACTTGATCGACCCTATTGTCAAGGCAGCTCCAGAGTTTATGGGCCAACGGGGCTAAACCCGTTGCTAAAGAGGCTTTGCTCAAATAGGAGCCATCGTCTATAATGCCCTTAACCTGGCTACTGGCATAGAGGGCGTGAAAGTTGGGCAGCTATACCGGATAGTATCGCTGTCTCGTCGTCGGTAATGATGGTAGTTCCCTTAGTGTCAATGGAGCTGGAGTGATGTTTGATGTAAAAAAAGTGATCCAAGATTTTCCAATTCTTAATCAACACAGCACCAGCAAACCGCTGACCTACCTCGACAGCACGGCCAGTTCGCAAAAGCCGGCGGTTGTGATTGATGCGATGGACACCTACTACCGCGAGTACAACGCCAACGTCCACCGGGGCATCTACCAAATTAGCGAACAAGCCTCGGAGGCGTATGAACAGGCCCGCAAAAAAATAGGCCGGTTCATCAATGCGTACCATTGGCGCGAAGTTATTTATACCCGGAATGCCACGGAAAGCATTAATCTGGTGGCCTATACCTGGGGCCAGGCCCATCTCAAAGCCGGCGATGTCATCATCACCACTGAGATGGAACACCACGCCAACCTCATCCCTTGGCAGCAGCTTGCGGCCAGAACCGGGGCCGTGGTCAAATACATTCCGGTCACCGAGCAGGGCTATCTGGATATGGCCGCCTTTGAGGCGATGCTGTCGCCCCAGGTCAAGCTGGTGGCGGTGACGCACATGAGTAACGTGCTCGGTACGATTCCGCCGGTTGATGACATCATCGAAAAGGCGCATGCCGTGGGCGCGTTAGTGCTGCTCGACGGCGCTCAATCGGTGCCGCATCTGCCGATTGACGTCCAGGCGCTGAAGTGTGATTTTTTGGCCTTCTCCGGTCATAAGATGTTGGGACCGACCGGCATCGGGATTTTGTGGGCGCGGCAGGAAATTTTGGCCGATATGCCGCCCTTTATGACCGGTGGTGATATGATTAAGCAGGTTACGCTTGCAGGGGCCATCTGGAACGACCCGCCCTGGAAATTTGAGGCCGGTACCCCCGCCATTGCTGAAGCTATCGGTCTGGGCTATGCGGTGGATTATCTGAATGAGTTGGGCATGGCTAACGTTCGCCAGCATGAAATCGAACTGGTGACTTATGCCCTGGAGCAACTCAAAGATGTGGAAGGGCTGCACATTTTCGGCCCATGCACGCCCGAAAATCGCGGCGGTTCAATTGCGTTTACCTTGGGCCAGATCCATCCTCACGATGTTGCGGCTGTTTTGGACAGCGAAGGCATTGCCGTGCGGGCCGGTCATCACTGCGCTATGCCGCTGCACGACAAATTCGGTTTGGCCGCAACAACCCGGGCCAGTTTTTATGTGTACAATATCCCCGCCGATGTGGATCGGCTGGTAAGTGGCTTAGAGAAGTGCCTCAACTTACTGGCTTAGGCTGTATAAAGTTGATTTAAGGTGACAGTCACTTAATACACTACATGTAAAACAGGTTCTGCAAAAAGTGACCGTCACCTATTTTCAGGCAGGGCGATATGGATGATTTTTACCGAGAAAACATTCTTGATCACTACCGCAATCCGCGCAACGCAGGCACGCTAGACGACGCGACCCACAGCCATCAGGAAAACAATCCGCTGTGTGGCGATGTCGTGCGGATCGATTTGCACGTGAATGAAAACAACGTCATCGACGAGGTCGCCTTCAAAGGGCGCGGCTGTGCGATTAGCCAGGCCAGCGCCAGCATGCTGACGGAGATGATCAAGGGTAAAACCGTCGATGAAGCCAAAGCGGTGGGCAAAGAACAAATTCTGGAAGCGTTAGGCATTCAGATTGGCCCCACGCGCTTGAAGTGCGCGCTGCTTTCCCTGAAGGTGCTCAAAGCTGGAGTTTATGGACTGAGCGAAGCCGAGTGGGACAGCGACGATGATTGGTAACGCTAACCGCAAAATTTCATCTTAAATTTGGAGTAGAAAACCACACCCATGAGTAACTTTATTAAAGTTGCCAAGACGTCTGACTTGGCTCCTGGCGAAAAAATGCTGGTAGAGTATGAAGACGAAGATGTCGGACTGTTCAATCTGGAGGGCGAATTCTACGCTATCTCCGATGTCTGCACCCACGACGACGGCCCATTAGTTGAGGGGACGTTGGATGGCGATTGTATTATTTGCCCGCGTCATGGGGCTCGTTTTAACATTAAAACGGGTAAGGAAACCATGCCGGCCTTTTCTCCTGTTCCTCTCTATCAAGTAAAAATTGAAGGCGATGATATCTTAATTGCGCCGGTAGATGACGATTAACCCTTAGGAGGCATTATGTCTGAAGAAACAACGAGTGCAAACGGCGAAATAACCGAAGAAACTGTGCGCGAAGCGTTACGGGGTGTGGTCGATCCCGAACTTCACCTTGACATTGTCACGTTGGGCCTGCTGCGCAGTGTTGATTTGGCCAGCGATCCGGTTCATGTTAAAATGCTGCTCACCACCCCTTTCTGTCCTTACGGCCCGTGGCTGGTTCAGCAAGTCAAAGAAACCACCGAATTTGCGGCCAAACGTGAAGCCAGAGTAGAAGTGGTCCCCGAGCAATGGACGCCTGAAATGATGGAAGATCCAACCCTGCTGGGCTTCTTTTAACAAATTTGCCGAATACGGACAAACTAGGTAAGATATCTTATAGTCAGCGCGTCTAAAGGGACGTATAATAAAGAAAACGCTTGGTCGAAAACAATGGCAAACCAATTACTGATTAGCTCAAAATCGTGTTGTACATGTAGTAGGCGGGCGCGGTAGCTTTTCTCTCAACGGCTGAGGGTCTGGCTGCGGTAGCCCGCATCGCCGTGGTTCCGGACGATGAGACTCTCAGTGAATAAACTTTGCTATCTCTTGCCAGGCGCAAGTCAAAGAAAATAACTTTCAAATGAAACAGTTGAAAGGCTCATCGTTATGGTGAGCCTTTTTGTTTTAAAGTAAATTATCTCATTAAGGAGAGTATAGATAAATGGCAACGGTAAGAATTCCCAGCCCTCTACGGCGCTACACAAATGGTCAAAGCAAAGTAGAGAGCAGTGGTGCAAACATTAACGAAATAATTGAAAGTCTGGAGGCCCAATATCCTGGGGTCAAAGCCCGTCTGTGCGATGACAGCGGCCAGATCAAACGCTACGTTAATGTCTTCGTCAACGATGAGGAGATCCGCACTCTGCAAGGGGGTGACACCCCGGTTGGCGATAAAGACGAAGTATCAATCATTCCGGCTATGGCCGGCGGGCAATCGTGAGGAGTTAAAATGAGTTACTTAACCAGTGATCAACTAATGGCCAAACTCCGCAGAGAGATCAAAGAGATCAGCGTGCATGAGTTGGCCCGAAAAATGGACGGTGGCGAAAATGTCACCCTGGTCGATATCCGGGGTTTGGAAGAGTGGGATCAGGGCAATATCAAAGGCTCGATCCACATACCGCGCGGTTTTTTAGAACTGCAAATCGAACGACACGCCCCGAATCGGGATCAGCCGATTGCGGTGATTTGTGCCGGTGGGGTTCGCAGCTTGCTAGGCGCACGCGATCTGGAAGCTTTAGGCTACACCAACGTCGCGTCAGTCGCTGGTGGGTTTAACAGTTGGAAGAACGGCGGCTACAATTTTGTGGTTCCACGGATTATGACCAACGAGCAGCGACAGCGCTACAGCCGCCACACCATCATGCCTGAAGTGGGCGAGGAAGGGCAGCTCAAACTGCTCGACTCCAAAGTCCTCATCATCGGGGCCGGCGGCCTGGGCAGCCCGACGGCCATCTATTTGGCCGCCGCCGGCGTAGGCACCATCGGCATTGTCGATTTTGATGTGGTGGACACCAGCAACTTGCAGCGGCAAATTATCCACAAGTTGGAAGATGTCGATAAACCCAAAGTGGAGTCGGCGGCCCGATCCATCGCTCAACTTAACCCCGATGTCAAAGTCATCGGCCATCGCACCCAACTGACCAGCCACAATGCCTTCGACATCATTAGCCAGTACGATCTGGTCATCAACGGCTCGGACAACTTCCCGACGCGCTATCTGGTCAACGATGCCTGTGTCATTCTGGGCAAACCGCTGGTTGACGCCAGCATCTTCCGCTTCGAAGGCCAGGTCACCGTGTTCGATACCACCCACGACGGGCCGTGCTACCGCTGCCTCTATCCCGATCCACCCCCACCCGGCGAAGTACCCAGTTGCGCCGAAGGTGGTGTGTTTGGGGTGCTGCCCGGCATCATCGGCAGCCTGGAAGCGGTTGAAGCCATCAAGCTAATTTTAGGCCAAGGCACCACTTTGGCCGGCCGGCTGCTCACCTACGATGCACTCGAAGCGGAATTCCGCGAGATGAAAGTGACTAAAGATAAAAACTGCCCGGTCTGCAGCGAGCATCCGACTGTAACCGAACTGATCGACTATAATCAGTTTTGCGGTATTCCCAGCGTTGAGCACCTTAGCACGAATGGGGCGGTCAAACAACCCGCTTTGGCTTAAGTAAAAACGAGCGAGGCGAAGCAATGTTGCTTGTCGGTTTTATCATCGACAAGCAATTTTTAACAATAGTTTTTGCAAATGTCTCGCATCTGACAATGTAGGGGGACACCCCAACATACGGAGTAATTCAAGGAGCAGGTAGATGACCCTTTTAAATACAATCAACGATACAGCCGTTAAACCTGTTTTTACGTTAAGCCGCCCGGATATTCGTACCTTAGGTGATACCTTAACTTCACGCATTGGCAATACGCCCCTACTGCCGCTGCATCGCATTGGCGCGGCGGAGGGGCTGCCCGACAATGTGGTGGTCTATGCCAAGGCTGAGTGGTTTAATGCCAGCGGTTCGGTCAAAGCGCGGCCTGCTCTGGCCATGATCGAAGACGGTGAGCGCCGAGGACTGCTAACGCCTGATAAAACCATCATCGACGCGACGTCTGGTAATACCGGCATCGCTCTGGCGATGATCGGCGCGGCCAAAGGCTACAAAGTGACGCTGGTTTTGCCCGGCAACGTCAGCGATGAGCGCAAGAAGATTCTCAAGGCTTACGGCGCGACTCTGGTACTGACCGATCCCTTTGAAGGGGTCGATCTGTCCATCAAAACGGCCCAGCGCATGGCCAGCGAACAACCGGATCGTTACTTCCGGCCCGACCAGTACAACAACCCGGTCAACTGGCAGTCGCACTACCACACTACCGGCGTTGAAATTTGGGAGCAGACTCAGGGTCAGGTGACGCACTTTGTGGCCGGTTTGGGTACAAGCGGTACCTTTATGGGGACCAGCCGCCGGCTGAAAGGCTTCAACCCGGATATTGAAATTATTTCAGTGGAACCGGCCGACGAACTGGCGGTTATCGAGGGCCTGAAACATATGGAAACCAGCATCGTGCCCGGTATCTATGATCCCGCTTTGGCCAATTGCTCCATTCAGGCTTTCCCGGAAGAGGCGCACCGGATGACCCGTCGATTAGCCCAAGAAGAAGGGCTGTTTGTCGGGTATTCCGGCGGTGCAGCTGCATGGGCTGCCTTTGAGGTGGCCAAAACGCTGACTGAAGACAGCGTCGTGGTCACGGTTTTCCCCGATGGCGGTGAAAAATATCTGAGTATTTCCGGCTAATCGAACAGGCCAGAGGCGATAGTCATTTTGGGTCGAGAAATATCTAAAAACGACACTGGCTGAGGCGTTGTTTATCAGTAACTTCGCATTTGTGGCGATAAGGAGATTAGGCCAGTCCAATCTCCTTATCGCCCAATCCCTAATCTCCATTGTGGGTTGGGAACTGTATCCAATTTTTACCCCGTTTCTACCCTTATTGACAATTTTTCGGAATAATTTTATACTCTGCGCCAAGTAGGATGCTGGATTGTATAATCGCAGCTTAATTTGATATGCTTTAGTTAAATTAAACAATTCAAAGGAGAGAGGTTTATGTCCCAGATTGGCACAGCTGCTAATCCGCTTCGCGTTGCGATCATCGGTTCTGGTCCGACCGGTTTTTACACCGCGGATCACCTATTAAAACAAAAAGATGTAACCGTGAAGGTCGATATGTATGACCGGCTGCCGACCCCCTACGGCCTGGTTCGTTTTGGTGTAGCCCCCGATCATCAAAAGATTAAATCCGTTATCAAAGCCTATGAACGAACGGCTAAACAGCCGAATTTTCGCTTCTTTGGCTATGTTGAATACGGCAAAGATATCACGCTGGACGACCTTAAGCAGTTTTACCATCAAGTTATCTTTACCACCGGCGCCCAATCTGACCGCAAAATGGGCATTCCCGGTGAGGATTTAAAGAACAGCCACCCGGCTACCGAATTTGTGGCCTGGTACAACGGCCATCCCAGCTACCGGGACTATGAGTTTGATCTGTCGCAGGAAAGTGTAGCCGTGGTCGGGGTTGGCAACGTGGCGATGGATGTCGCCCGCATTTTGAGCAAAACGGTGGAAGAGTTGGAAACCACCGATATCGCCGATTATGCTTTAGAGGCCCTCAAAAACAGCCAGATCAAAACCATTTACATTTTGGGGCGGCGAGGTCCCGCCCAGGCGGCTTTCACCAACCCGGAAATCAAAGAATTAGGTGAATTGGCCGCCACCGAGATCACCGTACCGGCTGACGAAGCCGCCCTCGATCCGCTCAGTCAAAGTGACCTGGACAAAAGTCAGGATCGCACCACCACGAAAAAGATCGAGATTATTCAAGAGTACGCCCAACACCAGCCAGCCGGCAAACCGCGCCAATTGATCCTGCGTTTTTTGGTTTCGCCGGTGGAATTGATCGGCGACGAAGACGGCAACGTTAAGGCTATGCGCTTGGTCAAAAATGAGTTGTATGAAACGGAAAATGGAACGCTCCGGCCCAAGCCAACCGACCAGTTCGAAGAGATACCGGTTGGGATGGTTTTTCGCTCGGTTGGCTATCGGGGCATCCCGCTGCCGGAAATCCCCTTTCATGATCGATGGGGCGTGATCAACAATGAAACCGGTCGTATCACCGACCTGGAGACGAAACAACCGCTGACGGGGTTGTACACGGCCGGCTGGATCAAACGCGGCCCCACCGGAGTCATCGGCACCAACAAACCCGACGCGGTTGAAACGGTTACCGGTATGTTGGAAGATGCGGCCAACGGCAACACGTTTTCTCCGGCCCACCCCGAAGTTGAAGCGGTCGAAAAATTCATTGCCGAGCGTCAGCCCAAATACGTTTCCTTTGATGATTGGCTCAGGCTCGACGAGATAGAAACAAGCTTGGGGAGTGAACAAGGCCGGCCGCGAGTCAAACTGACCAGCGTCGAAGAGATTCTAGCTGCGCTGGGCAAGTAAGAATTGGGCTTACGCAGGACGTAGAACAATTTGCTAAATTGTTCCGTTTAAAAGTGAATCCGAAGCACAAGTTAGTAATTTGTGCTACAAAATCATTAATTCTATGTCCGGCCTTGAGAATAGGTCGGATTTTTTTGTCTCTGAAACCGTTTGTAACCCCTTCGGACTAGTGGTAAAATTGAGTTATTGAAAGGTTCAGGAGAGTCGCAATGGATGCCATCATTACTGCCGGGGGAACAATGAAACCCAAGGACCCGCTGTTTGCTTTAACAGGTGTTGCCAAAAAAGCGCTTATTCCTTTGGCGGGTCAGCCGATGATTTGCTGGGTGATCGACGCGTTGGCCCAATCGCCCATCATCGATCATGTTATTGTGGTTGGTTTAGAACCTCAAGACCTAAATCATCTCTACCCTCAGCTTCACTTCACTAAGGCCAGGGGAGGCATTGTTGACAATGTTTTTGCCGGATTGGATTATCTGCAAAAGATAAGCCCCCACGTGAAAAATTTTTTACTTCTCTCGTCCGATATTCCCTTGATTACGCCAGACATTGTCGAAGGCTTTGTGAAAGAGTGTGGGTCGCAAGAAGCTGAAGTCTACTATACAATGGTTGAAGAAAAAACAATGGAGCGCCGTTTTCCGGCTTCCCGCCGGACCTACATTCCTTTTAAAGGAGGGCGTTACACGGGCGGCGATATCTTTATGGTTAATGTCTCATCTGTTAGGGGAAACATTGAGTTAGCCAAAGCCGCCACCGGCGCACGCAAGAATTATCTGCAACAAATTCGGTTGATCGGCTGGAGTTTTATCATCCGCTTCCTGCTGCGACGACTCACCGTTCATGAGGCTGCCATCGAGGTTTCGGCCAAGGCCAATCTCGATGGGCGGGTGGTAGCGACGCAATACGCCGAATTGGGCATGGACTTAGATAAACCTCATCAGTACGAAATCATTAAGGCTTATCTGGAAAGCCGCCAGTCCCAAACCATTAGAGAGTAAAGCCTTTTTTAGAAACTCATGCGAAAGCGACTGTCCCAGCTCGATAACAAAATTAGCCGACGCTGCGCCCTATCCCCGGAGTCGCAGTGGTGGCCGTGGGCCAGAGCGGTGGCGCATGCCGGTGACGGTCCGTATGTATTCGGCGGGCTAGGCATTATTTACCTGTTGAGTCTACTGTGGAATGATGCTTATCTCCAACAGGCCGATTTGATTGTCAGCGCTATCGTCACCGCCGCCATTTTGGCCGTCACCGCCGTTAAGTTCGCCGTCCGGCGTGAGCGACCCCGCCCGCCCGGCGAATTTGTTACCTTTCAATACGATGCTTACAGTTTTCCGTCCGGCCATTCCGGCCGGATGGCCGCCCTGGCTACGAGCAGCATCTTTTTTTATCCTGTGCTTGGGCTGGTGCTGCTGGCGGTAGCCCTCAGCGTGGCCGTAGCTCGTGTGGCTGTGGGCGTGCATTACCTGGGCGATATTGTCGCTGGCTTTGGCGTCGGTACACTGGTGGCATGTGGGGGAATGCTGCTGCTGTCCGTTCTATAGCCTTTGTGTTTAAGCTACAAACCTACCGCCCAACTCTTCCTCGATAAAAGCCCGAATAATCTCGTCAATCGATTGGTCCGCTTCGAAGCCCAACGCCTCAGCTTTGGGGGTGGCGAAGCGGATTGGCCAACTGCCCACAATCCGCTCGATGAAGGGATCGGGCTGCCACACAATTCGCTCGACCACAACCTGACCCGCAATCGTCTTTAATTGATCGACCATCTCCCGCACCGAAACCGTCAGCCCCGGCAGCGATGCCACCCGGCTGCTGCCCCAGGTCTCGGCCGGTAATGCTGCGGCGTGGATAAGACTCTTGACCGCCTGTCGCGGCGACATAATCCACAAAGCCATCTCCGGGGAGACCGGACAAACAGCCGGCTGACCTTGCAGTGGTTCGCGGATAATTGAACTGGCAAAGGTCGAAGTGGCCTTGTTTGGCCGGCCCGGTCGAACCACAATCGTTGGCAGTCGAACCGCCCGGCCGTCAATAAAGCCCCGGCGGCTGTAATCATTGACCAGCAGCTCGCCGACGGCTTTTTGGGTACCGTAAGAGCTTTGTGGTGTGGGGGTCGTGTCATCCTGAAGCACAGCCGGCATGTCGCCGCCGAAAACGGCCACCGAACTGGTGAAAACCAGACGCGGCCGGGTGTTGAGTTGGCGACACTGTTCCAGCAAATTCTGCGTCGCCGCCAGATTCACTTGCAGGCCCAATTCAAAATTCGCCTCGGCCTCACCGCTAACCACCGCGGCCAGGTGAAAAATCAAATCGACATCTGAGGTGATCAACGTTGCCAGAACCTGCGGATCGCGGATATCGCCGGTGACGATTTCAACTCGTGGATCGGGTGGCATATTTTGAGGCGGTACAACATCAAAGAGCGTTAGCTTTTGGACTTCAATTGCATCACTGGTTGTGAGTGACGTTTTGTCCAGCAGTGTTTTCGCCAACTGCCGGCCTAAAAAACCGGCGCCCCCGGTAATGACGATATGCATCCCAAACTCTCCTTTTCGTTTAACGAATAAACGTCTCCAACTGACCGGCCAGCGCATCGGCGATACGCTCTCGGTGATGCTCCATCAAATCCATCGTTTCAATTTCGGCCGGGGTAAAATAGCCATACTCCGTCGTCTCATTGCTCAAACCCAATTGTCCGCCGACCGCTTTGGCCTCGAAGCTGAAGGAGATCAGATGGTAGCGATTGCCATCGGCGTACTCAATGACCCGATGCGGGTTAGTATAAACGCCGATAAGGCGCTTAATTTCAACCTGCAACCCGGTCTCTTCCCACACCTCGCGGACGCAGCCTTCGGCGACGCTTTCGCCCGGTTCCAATCGCCCGCCGGGTAAACACCAGCGACCGTTATCGGTGCGGCGGGTCAGCAATATTTTCCGGCGGTCGGCATCGAAAATAAGGCCGGACGCGCCCACCATCAGTTCCGCCTGCTCGCCGATACGCTCGCCTTCGATTATTTTGGCCACTTTCGCCCCCTATTAAATGAACTTGCGCCCGCGGGCTAAACCACTGCCGACTATATAAGTGTAGCTGTCTTCTACTGCCTCCAGCATGTCGGTATCGCATTCATCCAATTCAACGATCAGCCACTCCGTTACCCCTTTGCCGGCCTCAACCACCCCCGTAATATCGATGATGCCTTCGCCGGCGGCTAAGTGCGGAAGCCCCGGCAGAGCAGTGCCATCTTTAATATGGAGCAGTGGGGCGCGTTGGCCCCACTTTTTAACAATTTCAACGGGATTGAAACCGGCTACTCTGACCCAGTAGACATCGATTTCCATAAAAACCGAGGGATCGAGCCGCTCCATCATAATTTCATAGGGATACTGATCTTCCACCGACTCATACTCCCACCAGTGATTATGAACGCCCAGACTCAGCCCATTGTCGATAGCAACCTGATTGGCTTCATTGATCAGGTCGCAAGCCCGGTGAATTTGATCGATACTGCTGTAGTAGGCACGATCCAGCGAGGGGCAAACAATTCGCGAGCAGTTGAGCGTAGCTGCCAGGTCTAACACTTCGTTCTTTTTGGGGCCAACCGGCAGCGGGGTGTGGGCGCTGCACACGGTTAAGCCCAAATCTTCAAACAATTGCGCAGCCTGTTTCGGCGTTGTACCGGGAAAGTTGGCGGTCTCCACGCCCAGGTAACCGAATTCGGCAATCTTATTAACAACGCCGGTAAAATCGTTGGCTAACGCCTCGCGTACCGTATAAAGTTGTACAGCAATTGGACTTAATTTCATGAGTCTCCCTTGAAAATAAAGGCTCGTAGTAATCGCTTTAGCGATGACATAGCCCTAAAGGGCTTACTACGAACAAAAATACGATTTTCATTGTCGGTGTCGTCTCATCTGAGACTGTCAGACTCCCTTGAAAATAACGACCTGGAGCGTCAAAGTTTACTTTGACCTAACCGTCAGTATGACAAAGCTTGCTTTGTCGCTCCTATATTTTCATTCCCGGTCTCGTCTCATCTGAGACTATCGTACTCCTCTGAAAATAGATTTCGTAGAACAAATCGCTGAGACGACAACTTTCTAAGCGTCTATCGCCACCTGTCAATATCTCGATTGTGTTTTTAATATTTTATCAGGTCATATAAGCGCGGCACTTGTTCGCACAGTATGGCTTTATCCGTCATCGTGGCCCACCGCCGACCGGCGCCACCGTATTCGAGCGTTACTAGCCAGGGATCGCCGTAGTTGCCGCTGCGAATTTGCTGTGCCAGCCATTCACAGAAAGCCCAATCCGTATCGATCAGCGGCAGGTGATCCAATTTGGTTCCGGCCAAAGCCCGGATCTTTTCTTCGGTGTAACCGGCTGTGCGCAAGACGCTTGCCCACACTGCATCGACAATTTGCAAGCCGGTGATATGTATTTCACGGGAAATGGACATACACTTGACAAATTTTTTGGGCGTCAGCGACCAATTCCGGCCAGGCCGGACATTTGAAATAATCGATATTCACTTGACCGGCCTGAACCAGTTCGGCCAGTTCCTTCGAGTAATTCACCGCAAAATTGATTGGCATCTATATATCCTTAATGGGTTTGATTGTTAATTGGTTAATTAGTTGGTTCGCCAATCTTCTTTACTCTAATCTCCTGATCACTCCGACTTAGACCACGGGCTTTCTGTTAAAATTTCCAGCCAGCCGTCTTGATTACTGAGCGACTCAAAACCACATTTTTTGTAAAAGGTTTGGGCATCTTTGGTCACTAAGATAATGCGCCGGATGCCTTGTGACTGCAAAGCCGCTACAATACATTCCATCAACCAACGCCCGAGCCCATTGCCCTGGTAGGCTTCCAATACAAACACGTTTTGGATATAGGCGAAATGGGTGAAATCCGTGACCACATTAGCATAACCGATTTGCTGCGCTTGATCAAATACGCCAAAATTGAGCGAGTGTTCGATCGATTTGGCCACGAGATCTTTCGGTACATCTTGTATCCAATAGGAATGAGCCAAGAAGCTGTGGATAGTGTCGATGTCCAACCGGTCAGGGTCGGTGCTAATTAGAAAATTGCCCTGGTGATATTCGTAGATCATGATTTTTATCTTTCATCAGTTGCTACCTGAATTTTGTGGCGTTAGCTTCCCGGTAAAATGATATAGCTTGAACCGAGATTGCCAAGGTATTGGCCCTACATTTGCCTCAGCTATGCAGTCAAAAAGACGGTTTTTTGGTATCTGGTGCCCGTGGTATAAAATTCATTAAGTGACCTGATCATATTATTAATCGTTTCAGTTGCCAAAAAGGAGAAACAAGTTTTTATGCTTACTGACCCAATCCTCTACGAGTCTCACATGCACACCCCTCTCTGTAAACATGCCACCGGCGAGCCGGAAGCTTACGCGGCTGTGGCCGAAAAGCGCGGACTCAAAGGTATCATCGTTACCTGTCACAATCCCATCAATGAAGCGTGGGGGGCTAAGTATCGGATGGATGTTGATCAATTTGATGATTATTTGGCGCTGGTGGCGCGAGCGCGCCAGGCATGGGCCGGCCGAGTTGACGTGCGGCTGGGCATGGAGTGTGACTACTACCCCGGCGCCGAGCTGTGGTTGGCGCAATTATTAGACCGGGCTGAATTCCACCATGTGCTTGGCTCCATTCACTCTGATCTTTCTGAATACAAAACCCTCTACTTCAACGGCGATCCCGTGGCTTTTCAACGGACCTATTTTGACCATTTAGCCATGTCGGCCGAATCGGGGCTGTTCGACACATTGTCCCATCCCGATCTGGTCAAAAATAGTCATCCGGCCGAATGGCAGCCGGATCGGATTATGGATGATATTCGCCGCGCTCTGGATCGCATTGCCGCAGCGGGAACCGCGATGGAGTTAAACACTTCCGGCCTGCAGAAGCGCGTGCCGGAGATGAATCCCGGCTTCGCCATCTTAATCGAAATGCGGCAACGCCACATTCCCGTCGTCATCGGCGCGGACGCCCACAAACCGGAACGGGTCGGCGAGAATTATGGGCAAGCCCTCGATATCCTGCAAGAAGCGGGCTACAGCCATGTTTCTATTTTTCTGAATCGAACCAGACAGGATATCGAAATTGAAGCAGCGCGGGCCAGCCTGAAATAAAGTTCGTAGAGTTAATAGAGTTGATGGAGTTAATAGAGTTGATGGAGTGGTTCTTGGAACTCGTAACTCTACGAACTCCACCAACTCCACGAACTCCATTAACTCCCAAACTCTACGGATAGACTTCCGGTACAAATGTTTGTTCATTTATTGGCGGGCGAACGTAGCCTATATTTTTCTGCCGGGGCGGCAATTCCAGGGGTGGGGGCGTCAAATCCTCATAGGGGATTTTGCTGAGCAGATGGCTCATAATGTTCAAGCGGGCGTGCCGTTTGACATCGGCATTGACCACAAACCAGGGCGCTTGTTTGATGTCGGTATGCTCCATCATGCGGTCTTTGGCTTTGGAGTATTCGACCCATTTACTTCGGGCCTCCAAATCCATCGGGCTTAATTTCCAGCGGCGAGCGGGATCGTGGATACGCTGTTGAAATCGTTGTTCCTGAACTACATCGCTAACCGAGAGCCAATATTTGATCAGAATGATGCCGGAACGGACCAACATCCGCTCAAACGAAGGGCAAGAGCGCATAAACTCGCGGTACTCTTCTTCGGTGCAAAAATCCATGACTCTTTCAACCAAAGCGCGGTTGTACCAACTGCGATCAAACAACACCATCTCCCCCGCTGCCGGAAGATGCGGGACGTACCGCTGGAAATACCACTGCGTCTTTTCTTTTTCAGTCGGTACACCCAGCGCCACTACCCGCACAATCCGGGGATTCAAACGTTCCATTATACGCTTGATCGTTCCCCCCTTACCGGCGGTGTCCCGCCCTTCGAAGATGACCACCACCTTCAGCCCCTGGTCCTTGATCCACTCTTGCAATTTGACTAATTCGGTTTGTAACCGATACAGTTCTTTCTCGTATTCTTTGCGGTTCAATTGCTTTGAGGGTTCTTTCGAGGGAGTGGCTTCCATATGCTCTTTGACGGCCACCGCTCCGTTTGTGCTTTGCTCTAACACGTCATCTTTTTTAGATTTCTGCTTCTTCTTTGGCATTTTGGCTCCTCTTCATTGAGTATGTTTATGAATATAGATTTGAAAGTAAATTTGCGGTAGGGATAAATAGTGCGTTCTGAACATGGTTGTTGAACGGTAAACTATAAAGAGTTATGGAGTTGAAACGTTAAAGCTGAGAGACGGGAGGATAACAGTATTTGCGTCGCGCACCACTGTTAATTATAGTTGTAATTTGATTTTTACAAAGTTTAAAGTGGTGACGTACTACGCCGGCCAATTTCGAAGCCAGGTGAACCAAAAAGCCGCGCCTAAAATAATGATCGAGAGGATAGACCAGGCAACCTGCCAAAATCTTGCTGAACACCCCGTAATATCTTCAACTCGATCTGGATCGAGATTCCGTTGTCTACCCTTTACTTCAATTTGAGCGGCTAAATCATCAGTAATCGTATGCAGAGCTATAAAAGCTCCTTCTATAGCCAGGATATCCAATGTAAAAAGCGACCATTCTTGGTCAGCGATCCATGCAATTCCCATAAGAATTACTCCAACTCCGGCAGTGGAAACTAGAGTAACTCGTGGAAGATTTCCAGTGTCGGAGATTGTCTGTTTGCCGTACAAAAACATGAGTAATACTAAAAGTATGCCTAATCCCATCAAAGTATAGGAAGCGAATTGGGGTAGACCTGTTAAAAGGATTAATAGGGCAGCAAACAATGTTCGCCCAATATAACCGGCTGTAGCTCCTATGAACAAATCAAAATTCGATTTATATTTCTCCGATACTGTAACCCCCGAGGCATTAGAAAAAACCCAAAAACCTATAACTTTCCTTCCACTTAATAAAGCGGCAAACACATGCCCTAACTCATGAATGGCCACATAAAAAATATAAAAGGGATAAGTCAACACCGGAATAAGATTAATGATAACGACCACAAAAAAAGCCGCGCCCAAAATCGCTACCGAAGATTGATCAATCTGAGGAAAAAAATTTAATACAGGCATAGCCATTCCCTCACGTTTGAGAAAGTTATGTCAACTTTAAGTGTACCATAATCATCGCCCATTGACGAGTCTGCTGATGATGATAAATAACAAAACTCTGGGGGGATAAGTTGGACTAATTCCCCTCTTGACAAAATAGTAAAGTGGTGTAACATCACCTCACATCTAAAATATATCTGTGATATATCAGCCATTATCGTGATGAGAGAAAATGGTCGCAGCGTTTCTTTAAGCCAAACGGCGTACAAACGCATTAAGAAAAAAATCGTCTCATTAGAGTTGCCGCCCGGCGCAGTCATCAATGAAATCGACCTGCAAGCCGACCTTCAGTTGGGCCGCACCCCCATTCGAGAAGCGCTTCACCGTTTGGCGCTGGAGAAGCTGGTTGATATCGTGCCCCGACGCGGCATGTTTGTAACCGAAATTGCGGTTACCGACCTGCTACGGGTGTGTGAAGTGCGGGTAGAAATGGAAGGATTGGCTGCCCGCCTGGCCACTGAACGCGGCAAACCCGAACATTGGCAGGCAATGGAAATGCTGCTTGAAGATATCCTACGTGAAGGATTTACGGCCAATTACGATATTTTGATCGGAATTGATCAAAAATGTCACGAAATTATCTACGACGCCGCCGATAACAAATTTCTCAAAAACACCCTAATTACCATGTATGCCCTCAGTTTGCGGCTGTGGTATTATGCCCTGTCCCAGGTGGGAGATATGCGAGGGGCTATCTTAGAACACGCGGCTATTTTGGAAGCGCTTAAATCGGGTGATGCCGATCAGGCCGAGCGCCTCTCGAAAATGCACGTTAAAAGTTTTCAAGAAGAAATTCAAGCGATCATGTTCAAACTGGTCTAACCCTACATTTAAAAAACCAGGTGACAGTCACTTATTGTCGATAAGTTGGCCTCTGGGGCGTTCAAATAGGTCGATTTAGCATGCTCAAGTGACTGCCACCTTTGGAACTACATTCAAAAACACCGATGTCGTCCAATAACAATCATCTCAATCATCCGGTCAATCAAGACCCTACCGTTATTTTTATGCCCTCCGGCCGTCGAGGGCGAGTTACGCCGGGACAATCTGTTCTGACGGCGGCGCGCCAGATGGGAGTGGAAATTGAGAGCATTTGCGGCGGGCGCTTAACTTGCGGTAAATGTAAAGTGCAGGTTGAAGCCGGTGCCTTTCCCAAGCACGGCATCATTTCCAACCCAAGTCACCTATCGCCGCCCGGTGAAGAAGAGCAAAGAATGCTGAAGCGCCTCCATAGCGAAGATTGTCGCCTATCCTGTGCGGCCTACGTCTATGGCGATCTCTTGGTGACCGTCCCCGAAGAGAGCCGCGCCCACAAACAAATCATTCGCAAATCGGCCACCGAGCGGGTCATCGAGATTAAACCGGCCATCCGCAAACTGTACGTCGAAGTCGATCAGGCCGAACTCGGCGAACATCGCGGCGATTGGGGCCGTTTGCAATCGGCCTTAGCCGATCAGTGGCAGTTGCAGCATCTCCGTCTTGACCTGCCGGTGCTGCGCCGCCTGCAGCCGATGCTCCGCAAATGCAACTGGTCGGTCACGGTCACGCTCTGGCATGATCAAGAAGTGATCGATGTTCAGCCCGGCTACCAGGAAGGGATTTACGGCCTGGCCGTCGATATTGGCAGCACCACCGTGGCCGGCTTCTTGTGCGATCTCCGCACCGGTGATATCCTGGCCACCGAGTCGTTCATGAACCCTCAGGTCACGTATGGCGAAGACTTGATGAGCCGCATTTCTTATGCCATGATGAACACCGATGGCCTGGAAAAAATGCACACGGCCATCATCGACACGCTCAATCGGCTGGCTGCCAGTGTAGCCCGTCAGGCTAATATTCAAGCCAGAGATATTCACGAGGCCGTCATGGTTGGTAACACCACCATGATGCACATTCTGTTAGGCATCAACCCCATTGAATTGGGCGGCGCGCCGTTTGCCCTGGCTAACCGCGATGCGATGGATATCAAGGCTCGCGAACTAAACCTGCGGCTGCATCCTGGGGCTTACGTTCACGTGCTGCCGGCCGAAGCCGGTCATGTCGGGGCCGATAATGTGGCCGTTTTGATTGCCGAGCAGCCCTACCAACAAGATGAAAACGTGCTGGTGGTCGATGTCGGTACCAACGCCGAAATCGTATTGGGCAACCGCCATTGGCTCTACAGCGCCTCCAGTCCCACCGGCCCGGCCTTTGAAGGGGCGCAGATCACCTATGGCGTTCGAGCCGCCCCCGGCGCTATCGAGCGCGTTCGCATCGATCCGGACACCAAAATCGCCCGCTTCCGCGTAATCGGCGACGAACGCTGGTCTAATGAATGGCAGCGAGGCCCGCAGGCAACGCCGGAAACGCAGCCCCGTCATCTGGCGATTGGGATTTGTGGCTCCGGCATCATCGAAGCTGTGGCCGAAATGTTTCTGGCCGGGATTCTATGGCCCGATGGCCGTTTCAACCAGCGCTGCGACAGTGATCGCCTCGTTTGGGAAGAGCGCAAGGGCTCCTACATTTTGGCGACCGCCGAGGAGTCGGCCACCGGCGCGCCTATCCTGGTTACTCAGGATGATGTGCGCAACATTCAGTTAGCCAAGGCCGCGCTTTACGCCGGCGCTAAACTGCTGATGAACCGAGCCGGCTTAACCTCGGTTGATCGGATTCTGCTGGCCGGCGCGTTTGGCAGCTATATCGACCCCAAATACGCCATGATCTTGGGCCTCATCCCCGACTGCGCTCTGGAGAACGTTTACCCTGTCGGCAACGCCGCCGGCGATGGCGCGCGGATCGCCCTGTTGAACCGCGACAAGCGCATCGAAGCCCAGCAGATTGCCCGCTGGACGCGCTACATTGAAACAGCCATCGATCCCGATTTCCAGACTGAATTTGTCAACGCCATTCACCTTCCCCATCGCTCCGATACGTTCCCCCATCTGGCCGATATTTTGCCGGCGTCGCCATCAGATGACGATGATGCCGGTGAGCACGGACGACGTCGCCGCCGCTCGCGGACCCGCATGGTCAAACTTTGATGGGTTATTTAATAACCGGTGTCCATAGCTATGAGTTTGATAGTTAGATAGTTGGCTGTAACCCACAAACTATCCAACTATCTGACCAACCCACTAATCAAGGAACGAACAATGAAGTTTGGACAATGGCTGCAAAATCATCCTCACTTTTTAGAGCAAACCTACTGGCTGACGCATCGCGTCTTCACCTGGCTTGACCCGCTCATTGCCCGGCTGGGTTACGAGCGTATGGACCGCTGGCTGCGCGGGCCGGAAGAATGGACCAAACGTATCGTCTTCGACTGCCGCATGTGCGGCCAATGCATTTTGCACTCCACCGGTATGACCTGCTCGATGTCCTGCCCCAAAAACCTCCGCAACGGGCCGTGCGGCGGTGTGCGCGCCAACGGCCACTGTGAAGTCTTTCCCGATAAACCCTGTGTTTGGGTGCAAGCCTATAACCGTTCATTAGAGATGCCGCGCTACGGCGACGAAATCCTGCTCATCGAGCCGCCGGTTAATCGTCAGTTAGAAGGCTCATCAGCCTGGATCAACATGCTGACCGGCCAAGATAAAGTTGTCCCCAAAGCCTGGGATCAGATAGAAGTTATTCCTATAGCTGAGAAGTGAAGGTGTTAGTCATGGGTTACTAGAGATTGGAGACTGGAGACGGGTAACAGGGTGCCTGTTCGCTTACTCAATCTCCAATCTCTAATCTCCTAATGACCATTTACCCACCTCTGGTGAGGACCTATGAACAATGAATATAAATCAGATGGCCGCTTAGAGCGCGTCTTGCGTTCCGGCCGATTTGCGGTGACGGCCGAGTTAAACCCACCCGACAGCGCCGATCCCGAGGAAGTTTATCAAGCGGCGCTGGTCCTATCTGAGGTATGCGACGCCATCAACGCCACCGATGGCTCCGGCGCACACTGCCACATGTCGAGCGTGGCCATCTGCGCTTTGCTGACCCGCGCCGGTTACGCGCCGATCTTTCAGGTGTCCTGCCGCGACCGCAACCGCATCGCCATTCAGGGCGACGTGCTGGGGGCGGCGGCGATGGGCGTTTCCAACGTCCTGTGCCTGACCGGCGACGATGTCACCGCCGGCGACCAGCCCCAGGCCAAGCGCGTGTTCGATTTCGACTCGATTCAGCTTTTGCGCACGATCAAGATTATGCGGGATCAAGGGATGTTTCTCAGCGGTCGCAAACTGACTACCCCACCCCGCCTTTTTTTAGGGGCAGCTTCAAATCCTTTTGTCCCGCCCTACGACTGGCGGCCATACCGTCTGGCCAAGAAAATCGAGGCTGGAGCCGATTTCATTCAAAGCCAATACTGCTTTGATGTACCGCGCTTTCGCCAATTTATGCAAAAAGTACGCGACTTAGGGCTGCACGAACAGGCTTTTTTCCTGGTGGGGGTCGGCCCGTTGCGTTCGGAAAAGGCGGCGGAATTTATGCGCACCAAAGTGCCGGGCGTTCACATCCCCGATGCGATTATCGAGCGGCTGCGTAAAACGCCCAAAGAGAAAAAGGTTGAAGAAGGCAAGCGCATCTGCGTGGAGATTATCCAGCAAGTGCGAGAAATTGAGGGCGTTTCGGGCGTCCATGTTATGGCCTATCGCCAGGAAGAGTTGGTTGCCGAAATCATCTCAGAAGCGGGCCTGCTGCCCCGACCGCGTATCGGCGGCCTGCCAGCGCAGGACAGCAAGGTTCGCCCGCGTCGCGGTAATCGCGTCAACGGCGTCTAATATTACCGGAGCGACAAAGCTGGCTTTGTCATTTGTCCGGTAAACCCTATTTGCACAAGAGTGCGACAGAAGCTGCGCTGCCGCAACGACAATGAAAACGTATTGCACCCTCACCCCGTCGCTGACGCGATTACCCTCTCCCTCAAGGAGAGGGGTTGGGGGAGAGGGGTATTTTCAAAGGAGTCGAACAGTCCTTAACAGGACGACAGCGAGAATGAAAATTCCGTAGGACAAACTTAAGTTTGTCCTACAAATCCATTTTCAAAGGAGGTTTATCTTGGAAACTGTCATTAGTTCAAAAACGAAAACGGTCATCATTGGGCCGGAGCGGCCTTTTACCATCATTGGTGAACGGATCAATCCCACCGGGCGCAAGTTGTTGGCGGCTGAAATGGCCGCCGGTAACTACGAGCGCGTCATCAAAGACGCTCACGCCCAGGTGGAAGCCGGAGCCCATATGCTCGATGTCAACGCCGGGATTCCGCTGGCCGACGAACCGGCCATTTTGGCCGAAACCATCAAACTGGTGCAGAGCATCACCGATGTCCCCCTGTCGATCGACTCTTCGATTGTGGCCGCGCTGGAAAGCGGGCTGGCCGCTTATCAGGGCAAAGCCTTGCTCAACTCGGTCACCGGCGAGGAGGAACGCTTGGAAGTGGTGCTGCCGCTAGTCAAAAAATACGGCGCGGCGGTCATTGGTATTTCGAATGATGAAACAGGCATCTCTGAAGACCCTAATGTTCGTTTTGCCGTCGCCAAGAAAATTGTCGAGCGGGCGATGGATTATGGCATCCCCAAGGAAGATGTGATCATCGATCCGCTGGTGATGCCCATCGGTGCGATGCGCTATGCCGGCCAGCAGGTCTTTGCCATTTTGCGCCGCCTGCGTGAAGAGTTAGGGGTCAATAGCTGCTGCGGCGCCAGCAACGTCTCGTTTGGATTGCCCAATCGCGGGCCGCTCAACGGCAACTTCTTGGCCATGATGATTGCCAATGGGCTGACCTCGGCTATCACCAATCCCATCGAGCATGAGATCAAGCAGTCGATTATGGTCGCTGATGTGATGATGGGCCACGACGAGAACTGTTTGACCTGGATTCAAGTCAATCGCGCCGAAACACCGGGCAACGAAGGCGGTGATGATCGCCGGCGGCGTCGGCGCGAGCGTCGGCGAGAATAGGGACCAAGATCTATGAGGTTTCAAAAACCTCATAGGTCTAAGAATTGGCAAGGGTCGGCTTTATCGGTATACTACGGCTCTAACAACAAAGAAGTTTTTAGTCGATTGTCGAAGAGGAGGAACAACAATGGCAATCAAATATACATTTGTAGGGCATGCGACCTATATCCTGGAAATCGGCGGCAAGACAATTGTGATCGATCCTTTCTTTACCAGTAACCCCATGACTCAGATATCGGCCGACTCGGTCAACCCCGACTTTATTATCGTCTCTCACGGTCACTTTGACCATGTCGAAGATTTGGTCGCTATGGCGAAACGCACCGGGGCCAAGGTTATTTCTAACTTTGAAATTGTCGGTTGGCTGCAAAAACAAGGCATCGAAAATGTCCATCCCCAGCACCTCGGCGGCGGCTTTACTCACGAGTTTGGCCATTTGAAGCTAACCATTGCCCACCACGGCTCCGGCCTGCCCGACGGCAGTTACGGCGGCAACCCGGCGGGCTTGCTGATTACCGCCGAAGGCAAGCGGCTCTATTTTGCTTGCGATACCGCCCTGTTCCTGGAAATGGAACTGTACGGCCGGGGCGGGGTCGATCTATTTGTGGTCCCCATCGGTGATAATTTTACAATGGGGCCGGATGACGCGCTGGAAGCCGTGAAGATGGTTAAGCCAAAAGTGGCGGTTCCTTGCCATTACAACACCTGGCCGCCCATTGTCCAAGATGCGGATGCCTGGGCCAAACGCGTCGAGGCTGAAACCGATACCAAGGTTCACGCGCTAGCGCCCGGCGCGTCGATCGACGTCTAGGCTTGAAATCAAGCTGCTTAAATGGTACAATGACCGGTGTACATAATCGGTTAAGCATTAAATACCGCTCCGATTAAAGTGATTGGAGCGGTATTTTTTAAGCTTCAGAAGCCTTCACGTTTCAGAAGCTTTTACAAATTACTTGATCTTGATCCAACTTGAATAATTCAGTATAAGGAGTTTTATGCAGTTCTCACAATTAAATCTAAACCCAGCCTTGCTTAAGGCTGTTGAAAAAATGGGCTTTGAAGAAGCCACACCCATTCAGGCCCAGGCGATTCCTCCGGCCTTAGCCGGACGCGATATTATTGGCTGTGCCCAGACCGGAACCGGCAAAACAGCGGCTTTTTTACTACCGACCTTGCATCAACTGCTGTCTGATCAACGCAAAATAAAAAACCCTCGCGCTGTCGTGCTCGCTCCCACACGTGAACTGGTCATTCAAGTGGCCGGTGAAGCCAGAAAATTAGCGGGCAGCACTTCTGTACGAATCGTCTCGATTTACGGCGGCGCTAAAATGCGGCCTCAAATCGATAAGCTGCATCGGGGCGCCGATATTATTATCGCCACCCCCGGCCGGCTGCAAGACCACATGCGCCGCCGGAATGTCAACTTCAAGGATTTACAGATCCTCATTCTGGATGAGGCCGACCGCATGCTGGATATGGGCTTTCTACCTGATATCAAACAAATTGTCAGCAGCATGCCCCGCCAGCGCCAGACGATGCTTTTTTCCGCGACAATGTCCCCCCAGGTGTTGAATTTAACCCGCCAATTCCAACAGAACCCTGAGATGATTGAAATCGATATCGCTACCCCCCCGGAGACGATCCGGCAAACGCTTTATCCCGTCCCCAAACACCTCAAAACCGAACTGCTGCTGGCGTTATTGGAACAAATGGATGTCCATAGTATGCTGGTCTTCACCGCGACCAAACAGGAAGCCGATATCGTCACCCGCAAGCTGATCGAAGCTAAGATTTCCGTGGCTTGTATTCACGGCGATTTTCAGCAGCGACAGCGTATCTCCGCGCTCGAAGGGTTTCGGGCCGGCAAGCATCAGGTCTTGGTGGCGACTAACATCGCCGCTCGCGGGCTGGATGTCGAAGGCATCTCCCACGTCATCAACTACGATGTCCCGGATAATCCGGAAAATTATGTCCACCGCATCGGCCGCACCGCCCGCGCCGAGGCCGAGGGTGACGCCATCACCCTGGTTACGCCGGATGACGAAGCCATGATCTATCGGATTGAGTACCTGTTGGGCTACAAAATCGAGCGTAAAACCTTGCCTGATTTCGACTATGATGTGCCGGCCCCCTCTTGGGCCAGACCTTCGCCGGAATCCCTGCTTCGCAAGCGCGAGCAGTCGCGCAGTTTAGCCGACCGTTGGCGCTCGTTGAGTGGAGGGCGACGCCGGTAATCTTTATCATGACCCCCTTTAAGGGAGCAGTTTTTCCCCAAATATAAAAATCCCATAAGTTATCATTTACTACGGAGGAATATCTATGACGATAAAAGCACGTGGCGCAGTAGCCCGAATTCCCGATGCTCCGGTTGAAATCGAAGAATTCACGCTCGATGATCCGGGGCCGCGGGATGTGGTTGTCCGCATTCTGGCTTCGGGCGTGTGCCACACCGATTTGGGTTTGAAAACCGGCACTTACGGCACCGATGGCTTTCCCTTCCTGCTCGGCCACGAGGGGGCCGGGGTGGTGCAGGAGGTGGGTTCAGCCGTAACCCGGGTCAAAGTGGGCGATCACGTGATGCTCAACTGGCGCGCCCCTTGCGGCGAGTGCCGCTTCTGCTTGAAAGGCCAGCCCAACTACTGCGCCTCCAGCCTCAACGCTCAAAACAAAATGTGGGGTAAAGACGGCGAACGGCTGAATCCGGCGCTGGGCATCGGCACCTTCTGTACGCACACCCTGGTCCATGAGGTGCAGTGCGTCAAATACAATGGTGAACTGTCCGCCGCCGCGATATCGCTAATCGGCTGCGGGGTGGTGACCGGCGTCGGCGCGGCGCTCTACTCGGCCAACGTCCAGCAGGGTACCAGCGTTGCTGTTTTTGGCTGCGGCGGCGTGGGCGACAGCGTCATTCAGGGCGCGAAAATTGCCGGAGCGACCACCATTATCGCCGTCGATCTCGATCCGCAAAAGCTGGCCTGGGCCAAAGAATTTGGCGCGACCCACACCGTCAATGCCAGCGAAGTTGATCCGGTAGCCGAGATCAAGCGATTGACCGGCGGCCACGGCGTCAACTATTCGTTCGAGGCGGTTGGGCTATCTAAAACACTGGAGCAGGCGCTTTTCTGCCGCGATCTGGCCGGCACCTGCGTTTTAATCGGCGTCCCCGGTCCCGGCCCCCAGCTTAATTTGGAACTGCAACAGTTTTTCGACCTGGGCGGCAGCTTAACCGTATCCTGGTACGGCAACTGCATCCCGGCTCGCGACTTCCCCATTTTGGCCGACTGGTACCAGCAAGGCAAACTCGATCTCGATGGCCTGGTCAGCCGGACCATCAGTTTGGAAGAAACCGAGGCTGCCTTCGACGCGATGAAACGGGGCGAAACGCTGCGCTCGGTGATTGTGTTTGACAGCTAAGGCCATAGACTTACACTTATCGTAAGGTCTTTAAAGATGAATGGCGTAACGACGAAACGGTCGTTACGCCATTTTTGAATCCATAATGGAGCGACAAAGCTGGCTTTGTCATTTACGGTAGGTCAAAGTAAACTTTGACGCTCCAAGTCATATCTATAACGGAGCGACAAAGCTGGCTTTGTCAATTACGGTAAGGTCAAAGTAAACTTTGACGCTCCAAGTCATATCTATAACGGAGCGACAAAGCTGGCTTTGTCATTTACGGTAGGTCAAAGTAAACTTTGACGCTCCAAGTCATATCTATAATGGAGCGACAAAGCTGGCTTTGTCAATTACGGTAAGGTCAAAGTAAACTTTGACGCTTCAAGTCTATATCTATAACGGAGCGACAAAGCTGGCTTTGTCAATCACGATCAAAGCCAGCTTTGATGCTCCGAATTACCCAACGACCCAAAGAGGATACCTATGTTCAATCTCATCAAAACATTAACAGAACTAACCGGCCCGGTCGGGCAAGAAAGCCTCGTACTCGACACCGTCGAACGATTATGGCAAGAGGCGGGCGTGGCCACCGAGCGGACCCGTATCGGCAATGTGTTGGCGCGGGTCGGCGGGCAAGGCCCCAAAATCCTGATGGCCGCTCACGCCGATGAATTGTGCTACCTGGTGCGAGCCATCGATCCCGGCGGCTTTCTGTGGTTAGCCAATGGCCAGGGCTGGCAGCGGACCACCAGCTTCCGCAACGCCTTCACCATCGGCCAGCGGGTGCGGGTGCTGGCCCGCTCCGGTGAACTGCCGGGCGTCATCGCCGCCGCCACCGGCCACCTGCCCTCGATTGCCCTCCCCGAGCCGCACGAGCTAACCTGGAATGATTTTTGGGTTGATACCGGCCTGTCCCGCGACGAACTCTTAAGCCGAGGCGTTACCCCCGGCACCCGCATTATCTGGGACGCCACCACCGAGCAGTTTGGCCGCCACGTAGTCGGCAAGGCGCTCGACGATCGGGTCTGCCTGGCCATCCTGACCGAACTGCTGAACCGCCTATCGCCCGCTGACCTGGCCTGCAACTTGACCCTGGCCTGCACCGTGCAAGAAGAAGTCGGCATAATCGGCGCTCAGGCTTTGGCGGCGCGAGAGGCGTTCGACGCCGCCATCGTGGTTGAGATTGGCATGGCCGGCGACATTCCCGGCATCGCCGAACGAGATATGCCGCTGCGGCTGGGGGCCGGGCCGGTTTTGATTCATAAAGACTCGCTGGTTCACTACGATCACACCTTGACCACCCGGCTGGAGCAGATCGCCGCCAAGGCCAACATCCCCCTGCAACACGCGGTCTTCGGCTCCTTTGGCAGCGACGGCGCGGCCTTTATGCAGGCCGACATGCCCACCGCGCTGGTCGCCTTTGCCACCCGCTACACCCACACACCCTTCGAGACGGCGCACCTTGATGACATCGAGGCCCTGGTCACCTGGCTTAGCGCGTTGGTGCGGGAAGGATTATAAAAGGACATAGATTTCGCTCGACGTGATCCGCCTTTTTATGGTATACTGGCTGCATCACCCTGCCCCATTGTCACTCTAGCCTAATCAAAAAAAGGAGAGCCCCCATGATAGCCATTAGACATCTAACCAAGCCGGAACTTGAGGCCGGTTTAGAGCACATTCGCCAGTCGCCGCCAAACGAAGGTGTCTTGAATCTGATTGTGCGCCGGCCTCAAACCAACGAACGAGAAGTGCTGGCGGAAGGCGAGCTAGACCTGGCTGTAGGGTTGGTTGGCGATAGCTGGAGCCAACGCAGCAGCTCGCGCACGGCGGACGGCTCGCCCCACCCGGACATGCAGCTTAATGTCATGAATTCTCGCGTCATTGCCTTGCTGGCTCAGGACAAAGATCGTTGGCCGCTGGCCGGCGATCAACTTTTTGTCGATCTCGATTTGAGCGCCGACAATCTGCCGCCCGGCACCCGCCTGGCTATGGGTGAGGCGATCATCGAAGTGACGGCGGAGCCCCACACCGGCTGCCAGAAGTTTGTCGAGCGATTTGGCGCGGATGCCATGAAGTTTGTCAATTCAGCCGTGGGCCGGGAACTGCATCTGCGCGGCATCAATGCTAAGGTGGTCCAACCCGGTACTATTCGGCTAGGCGATGTGGTTAAAAAGATTTAAGCGATCAACTATCAGCAACTAGCTTTATCCCCACCGATAATGTTTGAGTCGTCACCCTCAGCTCTGTAGCCTGTCATTAGAAATCTTAGCCACGAACTAACCTGAATTATCACGAATGAAGCTAAAAGATTGGCGTCGCTTCGGGCCATTCGTAGCCGATTTTGCTTAAGATAAGCTGCCAAGATTTAAGAGGGCGACTCCCCAAATTTAGGAGAGACGGAATGATTATAAAACGCTGCTTTACGCTAAGACGTTATGATTACATCTTGCCCCTTTTACTGGCCTGGCTGCTGTTCTATCTTTCTCCCCCTGTTTTAGCCCAAACCGGAGCCCCGGCTTTTCCCGGCAGGACCATTAAAGAAGGGACCTGGGTCGAACTTAACCCGACGACCGAGTTGACTTACCTTGGCCTGAACCGCATCCTGAGCCGGGATGTCAGCTCCGGCCAGTATCGCCTCTGGCGCTTCGATCCCGCTTTTACCGGCCCCGGCGACCCCTTTCCCAACCAGGAACTCGCCACCGGATCGCTGGCGGACGCTGGCTCCGATCAGGCTTTAACTTTTCTGGGCGACTCGCTTATTTTAAATTGGGCCAGACGCACCGGGCAGTATCAGATTCAGCGGTTTGACCTGGATCCGGCCCGGCCCAGCGAATTGCTGTCGCTCCAAACCAGCGAAGCGGGCACGCTGCGCCCCACGGCTACCGAGCGTCGTTTAATCTATGTGGGATACAATCGGGTCTTGGATTGGGAGCCGGCCACGGGCCAATACCAGCTTTGGCAGTATGATCCGGCCCAGGCCGAACCGGGTACCCCATTTCCCGGTACGTTAGTGGTTGAAGGGACCTGGCCCGATATTCGCACCGGCCACGAGTTGGTTTATCTGGGCTACCGCCGCATTTTGGATTGGGAACCGGCCACGGGACGCTACCGGCTGTGGCGCTACGATCCTATGGTGACCGGCAGCGGCAATCCGCTGGTTGGCCAGCCGGTCGCCGAGGGCCAGTGGGACGATATTGGCATGGGACACCAACTGATGAGCCTGGGCAGCAATCATCTTTTGGATTGGGAACCGGCTACGGGTCGCTACCGCGTCCGGGCCTTTGATCTAATTTCGATTGCCGCTTTTACCATTGACGACATTGGCGATAAGCTGGCGGGTAAAACCATCAGCGGGGTGACCGTCGTTACGCACGGCCGCCAGTTGAGCGACGGCGACGGCGACAGTATGGCGGCCTTAGCGGTTGACATTCACAACCAGGCCGGCGGGTGGTATATTGATTACGATGTCGATGGCAACGGGAATGATTTTTTCGACACGTGTACCAACGATTGTAACGCGCCGTCGGCGGGCCAAAAAGGGCTGACCGAGGTGGTGCTGCTGTTCGACTGGGCCGCCGAGTCAAACGAGGCCTCAACCGGTTGGGGCGAAGCGGCCGGTGATGCCTTATTCAGCCTGTTGATCGACATCAATCTGATCGACCCGGCGGCGGCTAATAATCCGCCGCTTCATTTCATTGGCCACAGCTTTGGCACGGCCGTCACCAGCGAACTGATCGAACGGCTGGCCCGCTACAACATCACGGTCGATCACGTCACCTACCTCGACCCTCACGACTTTGATGAAGGCTTTATATTTGACGGGGCGCAGCGGCTGTTTGATTTGGGCCAGCCCGCCGGCTACGGCGCGTCCGTATGGAACAACGTCACCTTTGCCGACGTTTACTACCAAACTCGCGGCCGCACTGGTATTCTCTTCTCTGCGCCCAATGGTCGTCCCATCCCCGGCGCCTACAGCCGCCATTTGTTGAATGAACTACCCAATCCGGGTGACTATCCCATCACCGATGTATCGGGCGACCACGGTTATGTCTGGCGCTGCTTCTACCGGGCTACGGTCAATGGCAGCAACCCGGTCGATTGTCTGTCGCCCGTGACCGCGCCCAATTTTGCCGAAACCGGCTATGCTTTTAGCCGCGTCGAACAGACTTCCCCCCGCCTGTTGCCTAATTTTTACACCGATCAGGACCATAAATTTAGTAACGCCCAAATCGTCGATATTATTACCGGACTGCCCAATTTGCCGGGGTTAGACGAATTGGGTTTGACTGACCAGCAAATTCTCGACGGCCGCTGGAACGCGGATTGGCTTCCCTCGGAAATTGCCAATGGTGATTTTGAGCATTATAACACGCTCCGTTACAACCCCGGCCCGCTGCTCTGCAATATCACCGAAAATACTTGCCCCCAACCCGGTTGGACCGACCACGGCGGCGGGGGAGAGGGTCATTTTGACCGATCAAATAATAATGCTTACCTGGTTCTCGATTGGAGTAATACCTTTCACACCCACAACCGGTTTTATATCCCAACCGATGCCACGGCCCTCCAGTTCGACCTGCGCCGCCAGGATGGCCCCTCCGGTTCTCCTGACACCTTGATCGTTCAGCTCGGCGATCAAACCATCGCCTCCTATACCCTGGCCGAGGGGAATGAGGATACCGATTTCATTCGTCACGTAATTCCCCTGCCGGGATCGTTTTTAGGCGAGGTGACCACCCTTACCTTCAAATTTTCCACGCCGGTTGAGTTGTTCGACGGGTCAACGGCCTGGATCGATAACGTTAAGTTCCAGATTCCTGGTTCTCCTGCTGAAACGAAGGTTTATCTGCCCATTATCTTTAATTGAGGTAAAACAAGACAAACCCTGCCCACAATTAAAGCGCCTGATTGAAGCAGCGTCGCCTTAACTACTTGCCTTGGCCGTTAGCGCCCGGGCGACATAGGACTTACGCCGTTCGTAGAACAATGAAAATACAGACTTGGAGCGTCAAAGTTTACTTTGACCCTGTCTGAATGACAAAGCCAGCTTTGTCGCTCTACGACATTTTTATTCCGGTTAAGCCCTAAACAAGGCTGACCATCATGGCCCGTTGTGGCGCTGCGTCTGCGGAGTCAGCCGGGGACGAGGCCGGTTCAACAGCCCAGGCCTCAAAGGTGTACCCGTGCCAATTGGCCGTCTGGGTAAAGGGGTGGATGCAGCCGTCCTTATCTTCAACAGCGTTCTTGAAAACAATGACCGGCTCACCATAAAACCGTTCGACGATATTGATTGCCGCTAAAGCCTCAGCCGCCTCGACCAGATGACAGGCTACGTAGCGTCCCTGCTGCCTAACCTCGACGTAATATATTGTGGATGTACCCATTGACTCATACCTGCTTGTTGACCACCCGGTCATCGTCTAACCTTGCCTATCGGACATCCCCTCGATCTGACCCGGGCTTCGCTGCCTGACGACAGATCGCCGACCGTTGTCCACCAGACTTCACCCGGTGCGCTTATGGTTCGGCGGTCGACGGTCGGCTAGCGGCGGTCTATCGGGCCAATTGATCGCATGTCCATTAGTGAGAGTATAAAACAAAACTCCCTCAGACACACCGGACATCTGAGGGGTTTATGAACTGGACAACTGGTAAGTATTTGGCCCGGTTGGGTGGATAGTGGCTGGTAGGTTGGTTGGAGAGTTGGATGGTTGGATAGTTGGTTTGGTCTTAGCCGCAGCCTTAGCCTCAGCCTTACCCTTGCCAGAGACCCGACCGGCTGGCTAAGAGGCGGCTAGCCGCCGGTCATCACCTGGGTGTTTGCTCTGAAAGACCCAGGTGTTTTTATTTTTTGACCTGAGTGTTTGCCAAAAAACACGGTCGTGTTCAACTTTGAACACGACCGTGACTCAACTTGATCACGCTCGTGTTTAAACGTAAACACCTAGGTGATCAAGCCTTGTCACCCAGGCGTGTAAACGTAAACACATGGGTGTTTGCCAAAAAACAGGCTAGTGTACGGGTGTGGTCACTCTAGTGAGCATGGGCTGTCACTCAGGTGTTGAAACGTAAATACCAGGGTGTTTCATTACCAACACCTAGGTGTATCGCTACAAACACCCAGGCGTTTCGTTACCAACACCCAGGTGTATTTTTATAAAGACCGGGGTGTTTGCCAAAAAACACCTAAGTGCCTCAAGCCTGTTACTAATGAAGATCAAGAATTTAATTCAGGTATGGTATTCGGTAAAGGCGCTTTAGTCATCAATCGCCGGTCGGCGGTCGTCTATCGTCGGCCATCAGTACCCTTGTTTTTCAATGCGTCCCTATGGCGGATTGAGCTGTTGGTTGTATGAGCGATCACCTGTTTCATTTTGTTAGCAAAGACTTATGTCCGGTTGTCAGGGGTAGAGAAGCTGGCTATAATGAAGAAGACTCTACCCGGTCGGACCAACCGGGGGTGGCTGATGAGCGCGGATGGAACGACAGCGGATTAGGAAAGGAACGGATAAGATGGGCAAAAATCTGTTCCATTCGTTAATCCGTTGTTGCGCGGATGGAACAACAACGGATTAGGAAAGGAACGGATAAGACAAGCAAAAATCCGTTCCATTCGTCAATCCGTTGTTGCGGGGATGGAACAACAGCGGATTAGGAAATAAACGGATAAGACGAGCAATAATCCGTTCCATTCATCAATCCGTTGTTGTTATGCTTTACAACACCAACCGCCGTCAGCAAAATAGAGTATTCTCATACCAACCAACAAAATCCATTCAACGATGAGGCCCTATGACCAACACCGATTTGGAAAAAGAGCTGTGGCAAACGGCGGTGAGCTTGCGGGGAACCGTGGCCCCGGCCGAGTACAAGAATTACGTGCTGCCGCTCTTGTTTATGCGCTACCTGTCGCTGCGCTATGAGCAGCGCTACCAGCAGCTTACACTGGAACTCAAAGAGCCGAGCAGCCCCTACTTCACTGGCGATGCGGACATGGACGCCTTTTTCCTGAGCGACCGGTCGGAGTATGAAAAGCAAAACGTCTTTATTGTGCCGGAGGCGGCCCGCTGGGCGACGATCCGGCGTAATGCGCGGGCCGACAACATTGCCCTGAAGCTGGACGAGGCCATGAAAGCCCTGGAAGAGAGCGACGCCAAGCTCAACGGGCTGCTGCCGCCGATTTACGCCCGCAGCAACCTGACCGTCGATCAGATTGCCGGGCTGATCAACCTCTTCTCCAAAGAGGTCTTCAGCCGGCCCAACGGAGCCGACGTGCTGGGCCAGACCTATATGTACTTTATCTCCAACTTTGCCAGCACCGAGGGCAACCGGGGCGGCGAGTATTTCACCCCGCAGGCTGTGGTTAAGCTGCTGGTGCGCATGCTGGCCCCCAGCCAGGGGATCGTATTCGATCCGGCCTGCGGGTCGGGCGGTATGTTTATCCAGGCCGAGGAGTTTACCCACAACGGCCACGGGCTGTCGTTTCACGGCCAGGAGAGCATCGAGGCCACCCTGCGGCTGGGCAAGATGAACCTGATTATGCACGGCCTCAACGGCGACATCCGGCTGGGCAATTCGCTGCTTAACGACCAGCACGCCGGGCTGAAGGCTGACTATATCATCACCAATCCGCCTTTCAATATTCGCAGTTGGGGCGCGGATAAGATCGACCCCAAAGATGCCCGGCTGAACGTGGGCTACCAAAAGGGCCAAATCACCGACGGCAACGCCAACTATATGTGGATGATGCACTACCTGCACCACCTGGCCGACGGCGGCACGGCCGGCTACGTTATGGCCAACGGGGCCATGACCACCAACCAAAGCGCCGAGCGCCACACCCGCCAGGCCCTGGTTGACGGCGGCTTTGTCGATTGTATTGTCCAACTGCCCGACAAACTGTTTCCCAGCACCGGCATCCCGGTCTGCCTCTGGTTTTTGAGCCGCAACCGGGGCGGCACCCACGGTTACCGCCAGCGCCGCGAGGAGATCCTGTTCATCGACGCCCGGCAGATGGGCGAGATGATCAACCGCCGCCAGCGCAGCCTGACCGAGGCCGAGATCGACCACATTGGCGACGTCTACCAGCGCTACCGCCGGCCCGGCCACGCTTTACCGGAAGAAGCCGGCTTCTGCAAGGTGGCCCCGCTGGCCGAGGTTAAGCAGCACGACTACAAGCTGACGCCCGGCATCTACGTTGGCACCCAGCTTGATGATGAAGATGATGAGCCGTTTGAGGAGAAGATGCCCCGCCTGACCGAGGAACTGGTCGAGTTGTTCGCGCAATCGGATGAATTGCAGGCGGCGATCAGGGCCGATTTGGAGGGGTTGGGGTGAGGGGAAGAATAGCCGTTTGGAGCAGGAACAACAACGGATTAGGAAATAAACGGATTATTAGCTATCCATTCCTTTGGCTATCCGCTGGTGTAACTGGTAGTCAGAGGGACAACAACGGATCAGGAAAGGAGCGGATTATTAGCTATCCGTTCCGTTCACCATCCGTTGTTGTAACTGGTCATCGCAGACACAACAACGGATTAAGAATACAACGGATGATAAACCATCCGTTCCGTTCACCATCCGCTGTTGTCTCCCACCCCTTACGGGCATCCAAAGCAAAACTAGCTAGTTACGGCCTGCGGTTGATGTGGCGGCAAAAGGTGATCATGGCCGATTGGGAGGGGTTGGGGTGAGTAATTCTTCTACTACAGTTATTCTAAACGATCTATGCGAGGCAATTGTTGATTGCTTGCATAAAACGGCCCCTACTCAACCAACGGGTATTCCTAGCATCCGTACAACGGATATAAAAAATGGTCGTTTGGATTTAGAAAATGCAAACCGTGTATCCGCAGCTACTTACAAAGAATGGACAATCAGAATTGAGCCACAGCCTGGTGACATAATTATGGCTCGCGAAGCGCCAGTAGGGGAAGTTGGTATTGTACCACCCAATACGAAAGTCGTTCAGGGTCAACGCACTGTTCTTATACGTACCGATGAAACTAAATTGCACTCCCGATATCTTCTCTTTCTTCTATTAACCCCTGAAATGAAGCAGGCAATGTTGTCTCACAGTACTGGCTCAACCGTTGCCCATCTTAATATGAAAGATATACGTGGTTTAAGAATTTTGAAGCCACCTCCACTCCCCACCCAACGCCGCATCGCCGAGATCCTGGGCCGGCTGGATGACAAGATCGAGACCAATCGGCGCATCAATCGCACCCTGGAGGCGATGGCCCAGGCACTGTACAAGCATCACTTTGTCGATTTTGGTCCGTACCAGGACGGCCCGTTTGTCGAGAGTGCGTTGGGGTTGATCCCGGAGGGGTGGGAGGTTGGAAAGCTTGGTGATATTGCCACTAATATAAGAGACAGTATTGATCCTACAACGATTGAGCCTACCACACCTTATATTGGATTAGGTGACATGCCCCAAAATAGCCTTATATTGGAACTATGGGGCGAAGCAGGAGAGAGTGTAAGTAACAAAAACTTAATGAGACAGGGGCAGATTTTATTTGGAAAGTTGCGTCCCTATTTTCGAAAGGTAGGAATAGTTCCCATCGATGGTATCTGCTCAACAGATATATTGGTAGTTGAGCCAAAAACCCAAGATTTCTATGGGCAGGTTTTGTGTCAACTATTTGATCAAGAATTTGTGGACTACACTTCAGCAGTTTCTTCAGGTACCAGAATGCATCGCGTTAACTGGAACTATGGCTAAAATTCAACTGTGAATCTGATTGTGACACCAAAACTCTCATCTGTCAAGTAAGGATCTTGGTTTGACAACATTCAAGAAAATCGCAAACTGGCCGAAATCCGCGATTATCTGCTGCCCCGGTTGTTGAGTGGGAGGTGGAGGTGACGACAACGGATTAGGAAAGGAACGGATTGTTGTCGAGCCATCCGTTCCTTTTGCAGAGTTTTCTCCATCCGTTGTTGTAGTAACGAACGACAGAACGATTGTTGTCGCCATTTCATCCGTTGGTAACGAACGACAACGGATTAGGAAAGGAACGGATTGTTATCGAGCCATCCGTTTTTTCTCCATCCGTTGTTGTAGTAACGAACAACAACGGATTAGGAAAGGAACGGATTGTTATGGAGCCATCGTTTTCCATCGTTGTTATACGAACAACAACGGATTAGGGTGGAGCCATCCGTTCTTTCTCCATCCGTTGTTGGAAGAACGACAACGGATTAAGACGGATTATCGAGCCATCGTTGTTTCCATCCGTTGTAGTAACGAACGACAACGGATTAGGAAAGGAACGGATTGTTATCGAGCCATCCGTTGTTTTCACCATCCGTTGTTGTAGTAACGAACAACAACGGATTAGGAAAGGAACGGATTGTTGTCGAGCCATCCGTTGTTTTCACCATCCGTTGTTGTAGTAACGAACAACAACGGATTAGGAAAGGAACGGATTATCACCTATCCGTTCCTTTCACCATCCGTTGTTGTATCCATATAACACGCACAGGAAACTTGCTATGACCCAACTCATTCACAAAGAACTGACCTACACCATCCGTGGCGTTCTCTTTGACGTGCATAACCAACTTGGCCCGATGCTGCCGGAGACGTTTTACCAGCAAGCCGTCGCTATTGGGCTTGAAGCCAAAGGCATCAAATGTCAGACAGAAAAAGCGTTTGAAGTGTACTATCGAGAAGGACAAGTCGGTCTCTACTATGTGGATTTATGGCTTGAAGACGGGCTGGTTCTGCTCGAACTTAAAGTTGCGCCGGAAATCGTTCCGCTTCATCAGGCCCAGGCCATCGCCTATCTCAAAGTCACCGACGCCGATCTAGCTTTGGTGGTCAACTTTGGCGCAAAATCACTGGAGGTAGAGCGTTTGCCCAACTTTGTCAGCGATAAAAAGGTCGATTGGCAGTGGGAGAAACGCGACACAGAGAATGACCTGCTCTTTGCCGACCTGACTAATGCGTTGTTAGAAGCCGGTCATCGCGTGCATGCCGAATTGGGGCCAGGGTTTCTGCACCAAGTTTATCGGCGGGCGGCGATGATCGAATTACGGCATCAGGGCATCGGATATAGCTATATCAAGCAAGTTCCCATTACTTACCAGGGCCACAGTTTAGGCCAGCAAGATACCCGCCTGATCTTGGTTGAAGATAAAGTCCTATGGGCGACCGTGGCCGTCAAGCATATCGACGAGGCCATGAAGCTAGCCCTTAAATCTCGACTAAAGCTTTTAGACATTCAGTTGGGCCTGATAATGAATTTCAACAGCACCCAATTGGAGCTAGCCATTGTTCGACAAAGCGGTGAGGGTACAGACAGTTAAAGTTAATCCGTTTCTTTCCTAATCCGTTGTTGTCGTAGCAAACAACAGCAGATGAAGAAGACAACGGATTAAAAACCATCCGTTCCTTTCCCAATCCGTTGTTGTCGTAGCAAACAACAACAGATGAAGAGGATAACGGATTAAAAACCATCCGTTCCCTTCCTAATCCGTTGTTGTTAAGGTGGTAACGCTTACGGAGTTGGGGCTTGAAGAATGTTCGATGAGCTAGTTGAAAGTCTTTTTGCTAGGAGGACGTGAAGAAGATGGGTGAAGAGCAGAGTTCGCTTGTCCACCACTATTTTGTAGATGAAGCCGGCGATTTGACTTTGTTTAATAAGAAAGGGCAGACGCTGCTGGGTCAAACGGGGGTCTCTTACTTCTTTATGGTTGGGGTGGCTCATGTTGCCGATCCCATTGAAGCGCAGACCAAGCTAGAGACGCTGCGCCAGGAACTGCTGGCCGATCCTTATTTTGCCAGCGTCCCTTCGATGCAGCCGGAGCAAAAAAAGACAGCGTTAGCCTTTCATGCTAAAGACGACCTGCCGGAGGTACGGCGCGAAGTTTTTAAACTGCTGCCCCAATTAGGAGCCAAGGTTCAGGTGGCGATCCGTAGCAAAAGCACCCTGATCCGAGAAGCTCAGGCCTTGTATCGCTACCAGCGGCGTAAGCTCGATGCCAACGATGTTTACGACGGTCTGGTCAAACGGTTGTTTCAGAATATGCTGCACAAAGCCGATCACAACCAGATAACATTTGCTCGGCGAGGGACATCGAATCGCTCTGAGGCTTTGGATCGGGCCATTCGACTTGCCAAGCAAAATTTTGCCGCTAGATGGGGTAATCGGGGCGACACACCAACAACCATTGCCTCGGCTTACCCGCATGAAGCGGGCGGCCTACAAATCATTGATTACTACTTGTGGGCGCTACAACGGCTGTACGAACAGCGGGAGTCGCGTTTTTTTGATCTGTTGGCTCAAGATTATCGACTGATTATGGATTTGGACGACAAGCGCCACAAGCCGTATGGAACTTGGTACAGCGACTCGAATCCGTTGACGGTTGAGAAGCTAGCCTGGACGTTTTCGCCAAAAAAATAACCCTCCGCAGACTAGGTTTGACCGGTCAGGCCGGCCAAACACCCGGCATGGAGCCGACTTTCATCTGGGGCAGGGTCATTGATAGTATACCCTATAAGTTATGTGAAATCAATAAGAAATGTAAGGGTCAAATTGATGTTGCACCGATAAGTCAACAGCGGATTGTGAAAACAAACGGATAAGACGAGTAAAACTCTGTTCCTTTCCCAGTCCGTTGTAGTTATTTGGCAACCAAACAACAGCGGATGAAGAAAACAACGGATTATCACCATCCGTTCCTTTCCCAATCCGTTGTAGTTATCTAGCAACTACACAACAACAGATGAAGAAACCAACCGATTAAAAACCATCCGTTCCTTTCCTAATCCGTTGTTGTAACCCACACGAAAGGCACCAACCCATGAACACCGGCACCGAGAGCCAATTCGAAGAAACCACCATTGATCGCCTGAAACAGCTTGGCTATCAGTACGCCTATGGCGACGACGTGGCGCGGGCGACGCCGCAGGCGGTGGTGCTGGTGGATGAGTTGCGGGCGTTCCTGCAAGGCCGGTATGCCGATCTGCCGGCGGCGGTGATCGAGCAGGCGGTGGCGGCGTTCAGCAACCCGCCCGGCGTCACCACCGAGCGGCGCAATATGGCCTTTCAGGATATGCTGCGCAGCGGTCTCACGCTCACCTATGAGAGCGACGGCCGGGAAGCCGCGGCCCATATCTACCCGGTTGATTTTGACGAACCGCTGCACAACCAATTTCTGGTGGTCAACCAACTCACCATTCACGGCGTTCGCGGCAACGTGCGCCGGCCTGATCTCATCGTCTACATCAACGGGCTGCCGCTGGTGGTCTTCGAGCTAAAAAACCCCTACGACGCCTACACCGATATCGACGGCGCGCACAACCAACTGCGCCACTACACCCACCATATCCCCCAACTGTTCTACTTCAACGGCTTTTGCGTCATTTCCGACGAAGCCCACACCCGGCACGGCGTCCACAGCGCCCCCCTGGAGTGGTACGCTGCCTGGAAATCGATCAACGGCACGGACATCGAACCGGACACGACCGGCACGATGAAGACCCTGATCGAGGGCTTGTTCCCCAAAGCGCGGCTGCTCACCTACCTGCGCCACTTCATTGTCCACGAACTGCGCGACAATGAAAGCATCGACAAGAAAGCGGCCAAGTACCACCAATTCTTCGCAGTCAACCTGGCGGTCGAGCAGGCGCGGCGGGCCATGCAGCCCAACCAGGATAAGCGGGCCGGGGTGGTGTGGCATACCCAAGGCTCCGGCAAAAGCCTGGAAATGGTCTTTTTAATCGGCCAACTGCGCCGCACCAAAGATTTGAACCCACTGATTGTGGTCCAGGTCGACCGGACCGATCTGGACGATCAGCTTTACAGCAGCCTGGTCGCGGCCCAACCGCTCATCGGCGAGGTCAAGCAGGCGGCCAGCATCGACGATTTGCGCGCCCAGCTGCGCACCGAGGGCGGCGAGGTCATCTGCACCACCATCGAGAAGTTCGCCTTAAAGGCGGGCGAAACCGGCCACCCCCACCTGAGCGACCGGCACGACGTGCTGGTGGTGGCCGACGAAGCCCACCGCACCCAATACGGCTTCAGCAGCGAACTCAAAAAGCGGGCCGGCGGCGGCTACTTCACCAGCCAGGGCTACGCCCTCAATATGCGCCAGGCGCTGCCCAACGCGGCCTACCTGGGCTTTACCGGCACACCCATCGACCAGGAAGACGCCAACACCATCCAAATCTTCGGCGACTACATCCACGTTTACGATATGCGCCAGGCGCGGGAAGACGGCGCGGTGGTGCCGATCTATTACGAAGCCCGGCACATCCCACTCAATCTGACGGCCGAAAACCTGGACAGCCGGGTCGATGCCCTGGCCGCCGACCACGGCGTCGATCAAAACACGCTGGCCCTGGCCCAGGCCAAATGGTCGGCCATCGAGCAGGCGGCGGGGGCGCAGGAGCGGCTCTACATTCTGGCCCGCGATCTGCTCGATCACTTCAACAGCCGCCAGCAGACCTTTTTCGGCAAAGCCATGATCGTCTGTATGAGCCGGCGCAACGCGGTGGGGCTGTACCACGCCCTGCGCAGTCACGCCGACTGCCCCCCGGTTAAAGTGGTGATGACGGGCAACCTGGCCGAAGACCCGGAAACCTGGAGCCAGGCCGGCCTCCTGACCACCAAGCCAGGACGGGACGAGATTAAGCGGCACTTCATCGACCCGGAAGACCCCCTCAAGCTGGTGATTGTGTGCGATATGTGGCTAACCGGCTTCGACGCGCCGTGCGTCAACACCCTGTATGTCGATAAGCTGATGAAGGGCCACAACCTGATGCAGGCCATCGCCCGGGTCAACCGCATTTTCAGCAACAAGCCGGGCGGGCTGATTGTCGATTACATCGGCATCGACGACCGGCTGAAAGAGGCCACCCAAAAATATAGCAGCGGCGGCGGGCGCGGCACGCTGACCGACGATTTGACGAGCGAGGCTGTCGCTTACTTTGAACGACAGTTGCAAATCGTGCGGGCCAACATGCCCGATCCGGCCGGGCAGGGCCTAACCCGCGCTGCCTACGCCGGCTGGCGCAGCCTGAGCAACATTCAGCTTGAAGATTTGAACAGCTTCGTCTACGGCACCCTGATGGCCGACGAGCCGCATAAAGATGACTTCTTGCAGGAAGAGTACAAGCTGTCTAAAGCCTACAGCCTGGTCAAACATCTGCCCCAGGCCACAGCCCGGGCCGATGAAGTGGGCTTTTACCAGATGATCCGCCGCCAGCTCCGCAAGGTCGATCCCGGGGCCGGGCAGCGGCTGCGGCAGTTCGAGCAGGCCGTGCGCGATCTGGTCGATGAGAGCCTGGAGGCTCGCCCGGCGGTCGATATCTACGCCGTGGCCGGCCTGGACAAACCGGACGTCTCCATTTTGGACGAGTCGTTCACCGTGGGCCACGGTCGCGGCGATGCCCCCAAAGAAAATCTACAGGTGCGCCTGCTGGCCAAACTGCTCAGCGACGACATCCGAGCCAAGTACGGCCACAACCGGGCCCGGCGCATGTCCTTCGAGGCCATGCTGCAAGAGGCGCTGCACAAATACAACAACCGGGCCATCACCGCCCAACAGGTCATCGAAGCGATGCGCGAAATCCGCCGCAAGCAGCAGGCCGAACAGCAGCGCCAAGCCGCCCTACAACTCAACGAAGAAGAGATGGCCTTCTACGACGTCCTGGTTCTGGGCGAGGCGATCAACCTGCACCAAACCGATGAATGGATCGCCGATTTAGTGCGGCAGGTCGTCCAGGCCGTCCGGGCCAACCTAGAGGTCGATTGGACCAAACCCCACCGCAGCAACATCGAAGCGGCGGTGCAAAGCGCCATCAGCCGGGTTTTGGTCAAGAACCAAATCAAAGGCCAGCAGTTCATCTTCTTACGCCAACGGTTGATGAAGCAGGCCAAGGAGATGTACACTCGCTGGCCTTTGGTGGCGTGAGAGTTGGGGAGTTTGTAGAGTTTGTGGAGTTTGTAGAGTTCTTAGAGTTGGAGGTGAGTAGTGGATGAGGTGACGTCAATCAAGCGGCAGGTTGAAAATTATCAACGTCGGTTGAATGTGCTCAAAGAACAACAGGCATTGAAAGGCAGTAATACGCCGCCTGAAGTTGTTCTTGAGATTGAAGATATTGAGGCAAAGATAACAAATCTACAGTCAGAATTGCAGCAGTTCCCAGGTGGATCCAAGCCGGTAGCAGTTTCCCCTACGTCTTCATCACCGGAAAGAAAAGATGCTCCGGGGCCGTTGTCAATATCCAACATCTTTGCTGGCATCATAATCACTGTAGTAGGCGGACTTGTCCTTACGGGTATTGTCAGTTTTGGACCGAATTTGTTTGGGTCGTTCTTTGGCCCCCCTACACCAACAATTACGCCAACAGCTACAGAAACGCCTGTAGAAGAAATCGTATTGATTAATACCGATACGCCAACTCCAACCTGGACCCCAACTGTTGCAGATGTATCAACTCCTACGGAAACCTGGACGCCAACGTTTGAGCCAACTATTATTGAGACGGCTACGCCGACTCCCACTCATTCCCCATCCAGTACGCCAACGCCTACACCTTCTTGTCCCACATCACCAGTATATTTCCAAGACATTTGGAGATCACTTGAGGATGAACTCGGTTGTCCAACGAGTAACTCAACCTCGGATTTCACTTATCAAATGTTTGACGGAGGATTATTTGCCTGGCGAAAATTTCCGGATCCCACTATTTATACTTTTCTCAACAATGGTCGCTGGGAAAGTTTCCCGGATCCAGGCACGTCCGATCCCTGTCCAGAAGCGACTGGATTGAACCTCAATTTCGGATTTAGAACAGTTTGGTGTGAAAACAAGAATATTAGAGATGAAGTACGAATGCCACGGAGTGGTGAGCTGGATGGGAAGAACAACCAAATCCAGAATTTTGAAAATGGAATAATTATGACGGTCGGAACAGGAGACGTGTTTGTGTTGTACTCAGACAGTCAATGGCAGGCATTTTAGCCTGAAGGTTTCACTCGTCCATATCCTTTCCCCAATCGTCGTTGAATGGCCAGCGTTACCAAAAAATAACCCTCCGCAGACTAGGTTTGACCGGTCAGGCCGGCCAAACACCCGGCGTGGAGCCGACTTTCATCTGGGGCAGGGTTACTTATAGTATACTGTAGAAATTGTTTAAAATCGATTAGAATGGTGGAGGTGTGGGGGTAGTTGGTTGGTCGGTAGTCAAACCAACCGTTCACAAGGAGACAGTCACTGACCAACGTGACTGTCTCCTTGTTTTAGGCGCTACTCAACCGTTAAGGTTTGATTCAATATCCCGCTGCGCAGGTCTTCTTTGCCGAAAACGGCGCGGACTTCAATGCGGTAGGGGCCGGGGAGCAGGTCGTCGGGGACGCGGAAGATGATTTTGGAGGGGATGACCAGGCTGATTTCCTCAGCGCGGACTTCGACGCCGGTGACGTTGCCGTTGGCGGGTAATAAGAAAACGCCTTGGCGGGGATCGTCTTCGTCAAAGGCGAGGTTGTTGCCTTCCAGGCGGGCGGTGTGGCTGGGCGACAGTAGGTCGTTGGAAGCGCCTTTGCGCATATTGATGTAGCCGGTGATCTCCGGTTGGCGTAGATTGGTGCGCTGCTTCTCCAAGGTGGCTTGTAAGCGGAACAGGTCTTGAAAGTCGCTGTCAGGCCGGATGAGGATCACCAGTTCGTGCCGTTTGGAGTCGTAGTAGTCATCGGGGCCGTCAAAGTTGCCGCGCAGCGACAGCTTAAAGGACATCAGGTCGGTGTTGATGCGTTTGCCGTCCAGCAGCGCCCGCATAACGGCTTGCTTGAAATCAACAAAGAAGGTGTGCATCTCGGCAGTGGTCAGGGCCGGGTTGTTGGCGCGCATCATCTCGAAAAGCTGGTCCAGGCTGATAGTCTCATCGGCTATCATGTTGGCCCGGTACTGATTAGCGCCGTTCATAAAATCATTAGGGTAGGTTTTGTATTTGAGTTTTGGCATTAATGGGTTCCTTTCTAAGGTGAGATAGACGTATAAACAACTCTACGAGTTCTTATACCTCTATCTTACCACACTTAATGATCCCTGGAATAGAGCCAAAAGTCCCTTCTTTTTTGCCTAATGGTACTTAGGTCCTCTGCCCATAAGTCACATCGAGGTACGGCGTCGCTCCCGTGAGCTGTCGGAGGCGAGCCGACCGGCGGTGGTTAGCCCTACAAGATATAGGCGGCAAGTTGGCCGGTATCGCTAGATATAGGGGGTTCATTGGGGTGGGGATTAGGGCCAAAAGTACCGGGCCGGTTGCCCGAAAGTCACTGACAACGGGTGGTAACCTGAGTTCGGACATTCATGTTCTCCATGTCATTTCGCAGCGCTAGCGGAGAAATCCCTGTGATAATACAGTGAAAAGGGGTTTGGCTGGGAAACTTTGAAGCGACAACGTCAAATATTCCCTGCGAATGCTTCGTTACGGCTATGCCTGAGGGATTTCTCCGCCTCCGGCTGCGAAATGACATGCTTGGCTCCAATTATCGAACTCAGCATACCACGATGCAAGGCATCGTTCTTACGGTAAGGAAAAAGGGAGAAATTGGGGGGAGCTACCCCCCATGCCCCCCGGCCTACGGCGTTTTCCTTAGCAGGTTGGTCGATACGATCGGGTCAGGCGGGGACCTCTTGTCCGGTTCGGCCTCTTTTTACCGCAGCAGCCTGGCGACCACAGCTTCGATGGGCTGAGCTTGGCCTTTCACCCAGGCCGCCTGGTAGATTTGGGGTTCCAGGTCCGCTTCTAACTGGGCCCGAAACCGTTCGGCCGTTTCGTAGAGCGTCGTACCCTCAGTTCTCAGTAGGAGGGGTAAATTGCTAAGCGGGTGGCATAGCACAACCGCCACTAACTCAACCGCCTCGCTCTTTTGGTTCTGCGCTGCCCAAACCCGGGCCAGATCATACAGCATGGCCACCATCTCTCGGGCTTGACCGGTTTCTTCTGAAACTTCGAGACTGAGCCGGAAGTAGGTTTCGGCCTGAGCCAACTCGCCCTGATGAAAGGCCACATCGCCCAAATTATCATACGACTGCTGGGTGGTGCGCCGGTAGTTGAGCACCTGCGCCGCGCTGAGGCTGCGGTGATAGTACACTTTGGCCTCATCATAAGCGCCCAGGGCCAGGGCTATTCGGCCTTGAATCAGCGCGGCCCAACTCCGGCCAAAGTATTCGCCGATGTCTTGACTAAATATCTCAAACGCCCGGTCAATCAATTGTTTGGCCTCGGCGTATTGGTGTTGGGTGATCAAGGCCGTCGCCAGAAAGTTGAGCGCCGTCGCGCCGGCCCAGCGGTCGCCGGTTTTCTGGCAGATCTGACGCAGTTGTTCCGCCACGTCAAAGACCCACTCCGCCCGGCCTAAATAGAGGTTGCTTAAAGCGGCGCAATAAAACACGTAGGATAAGGCTTCCGGTTGGTTCAGGGGGCTGAGGAGGTCAATCGCTTCTTGGGCCAAGACTAACCCGCGTTCGGGGTTGCCGATGATGCCGGTATAGTAGCTCTCGTAGCCCAACGCTTTGCCCCGAACCACTAAAGCCACCTCATCGCCGGTCAGCAGATGCATTTGCTCGGCGGCTTCTCTAAAAAGGGCGATAGCCGCCTGATGCCAGCCGCGAATGTCGTGGATCATCCAAAAACTATCCATAAACTTGAGCAGTTCGGCGTTGTTTCTTTCGGCCAGCCGGTAGCGCCAGGCGGTGCGGATATTTTCGATATCCAGTTCCAGCGCCGCCAGCGCGGTTTGCTGTTTGGCGCTGCGTAAATCGGTCCAGCTTTGCTGCATTAAGGCCGCGTAATAGGTGGCGTGGGCTTGATGAGCCAATAGGTTGAGCTCAAGGTCATCGGCGGCTAACTTCTCGCCGGCGTACTGCCGCAGCAGTTCGTGCAGCTCATAGCGTCCGGTCTCGGGCCGGCTGGTCAACAGCGATTTGTTGACCAACCCGGCCAGCACCCGCAGCGACGCGCCGGTAATTTGCCGCACCGCCTCATGGCTGAAGCTGCCCCGAAAGACCGACAGCGTCTTAAACAGCGACTGCTCCTCGGCGGTCAGCCGCTGCCAGGAGCGGTCGAACACCAACCGCATGCTGCGATGGCGATCCGGCACGTCGCG